>JABGQM010000042.1 GCA_018648805.1 Verrucomicrobiota bacterium | reverse complement strand
CGATGAGGATAGTGCGGCGGCTCGTGATTCCGTCAAGTGGGCCAACGTATTCTTTGAAGCCCTGGGTGAAGAGTATGCCGCCACCGATTTCAGGCACGCGTCGGATGGGGGCACCCCCTCTGCGGGCCACTCACTGGGAGCCTATGCGCGCCAGGTGCTGGAGGTCGGTGCTCTGACACTCGAGGTGCCGTACGCGTTGTGCGGCAAGACGGTGATGACACCCAAGCAGTATCGTGAGGCCGGGCGACGCATCGCGCGCTCGATTCTGCGGCGCGTGATCTCCTGAGGCCGGAGCGTAGATCAGTAATGCTAACTAGACGCTATCCGAAAAGGGTCTTTGCCCTGAAAGGGCTTGATATACTAGCCCAGGGCAACGCCCTGGGAACCGAAGAAGAAGATAAACAAGCCCTGAAAGGGCGAGATATAGTGAAATTACTGATGGTACGTCCATATATCCCGCCCTTTCAGGGCTAAATACATTTCCTGTTTGTCCCCAGGGCGTTGCCCTGGGCTGGTATATCTCGCCCCGTTGGGGCTTTTCGGACAGGCTCTAACTATCTCGTCAACTTTGTCGAGAACTGCATCGAATCTGCCGTGCAGGCAGCCATATGTAGCTCTTGACGGTCCATGCGAGTGACAGCTTAAGATCAGGACGGCACCAACATTGACCCCTCCTTTGGCATGGGCTTAAGTCTCCCCCACACTCACATACCGCACACTCACACACTGATTCGCCAGACAATCCGGACACGAACCCTCCACACCATGCGACATCGCAAAATCCTCGAGATCCTCGATAGCTTGACGCTGTGGGCCGGATGATAGATAATGCGAGCAGTTGGGTAGCGCACGGAGCGTGCACGTGGATTGAGCGAGAGAGGGGAGCTAGCACAGGTGCCTCATAAAGAAAAAATGTCTCAGACGATGCGGATCGACCTGATCCCTGATACCCCTGCCGAGCCGCAGGTCGGCAAAAAGCGGCGGCTGGTTATCACCTCACCCAACCGGATGCGTCGCGCCAAGGCGCGCACGGCGGGGCTGGATTCCGACTCGCGCTACAACGAATTGCTTCAGAGCATCTATGATGCGGCCTTGATCTGTGATCTTGAGGGCAACATCGTGGATGCCAACGCCCGCGCGATTGAATTCCTGCTCTACAAGCGGACGGAATTGGTCGACATGACCGTCTTCAATGTGATCTCGGGGGCAGATGAGTCACTGATCCATACCCTCTGTGACAACCTTGAAGATGAACGCTACACGCTCATCCAGGCCTACTGTCGCCGTAAGAACGCCACGCTCTTCCCCGCCGAAATTGCGGTCAACAAGCTCAACTTGGGCGAGATCCATCTCTGTTTCTTCCTTCGCGATATCACGTGGCGGCGACAGGCTGAGGCGATGCTGCGCACGGAGCACAATGCGATCCAGAATGCCTACAACGGTATCGCGGTGGCCGATATTGAAGCCAAGTTGGAGTATGTGAATCCGGCCGTGGCGCGTATGTGGGGCTATGACGGACCGGCGGATTTGCTCGAGACCGATGTGCGCGACCTGCTGTGCGATGTGGACAAGGCCAGCGAGATGATCGGTTCGGTTATGGGCGATGGCGAGGACTGGACCGGAGAGATGCTCGCCACGGGGCGGGACGGACAGGAGTTTGACGTGGCCGTTTCGGCGGTGTGTAACCGCAATTCGGACGGCGATATCGTGGGCATGGTGTTCTCGTTGGCGGATGTCAGCGACCGCAAGGCGGCCGAGGCGGCGCAACGGGAGAATGAGCAACACCGCGTTATGCTCGAAAGCCTGGGGGCGGCCTGTCACCACCTGGGACAACCCGCCACGGTCTTGCTGGCCAACCTGGGAATCATTCAGAAGAAGCTGGCCGGCGGGGATGCCGTCGTGCCCCAACTGGTGGACAGTAGTATTGAAGCGGTCAAGACCCTCGGCCAGATCCTGCGCAAGCTCAATGCGGTCAATGAGTACAAGACGACGCATTATCTCGGCGACGAGAACGATGAAGGCGAGCAGAGCCGGATCCTGGAGATCTGACCCGCATGCGTGTCTTGCCCCTGACTCGTCTACTCCCCTGGCTGGCCGCTGCGGCCGTGGTCTGTTTTGCCCTGCAGGTATTCTCGGACAACAAGGCCGACGTTGACCTGTGGGGGAACATCGGGTTTGTGCGGGCGCTGCCGGGGTCTGATGCATTCCATACCACCAATACCTATTCCTATACGACGCCGGATGCCCCGTGGGTGAACCACGAGTGGTTGGCTGAGTATATCCTGCATTGGACCTGGCGTGGCCTGGGGAACGGGGGGCTGTTGCTGCTCAAGGTGCTTCTTGGGCTGGCAGTGCTGGTGCTGATGTACCCTACGCTACGCAGCGAGTGCCGCTCGGGTGCGCTCCGATTCCTGCTCCTGCTGCTCATGATCTCAACCATGAGTTACGGCTTCTCAACACGGCCGCACCATTTCACCTACCTGCTGCTGGCGGTGTTCCTGGCGCTCCTGAAACGGTTCGGCGGGCGGGTCTGGCTGCATCTGCTGCTCGTGCCTGCACTCGCCGTGCTGTGGGCTAACTTGCACGGGGCTTTCTTTATCGGGGCCATCGTGTTGCTCGTGCATGCCGTGACCGATACGATTAAGCCCCGGCGCGCAGGACCGCCGTCGCGCCGGCGGCCGTGGGTCTTGCTGGGCGGGGTGGTCCTCTTTGTGGGGGCGAGTTTCATCAATCCGTTCGGCCTGCGGTTGTGGGCGTTCATAGCCGAGTCGGGCGCCAGTGCGCGGCCCTACCTCAGCGAGTGGGAACCGTTTAGCCCGCTACGGCACGGCATGACCCATCTCGATTTTGTAGTCCTGGCACTCCTGGCGTGTTGTGCCTTGCCGTTCTCGAAAACGGAGAAGGATATCACGTGGACCGCTTTGCTCTACCTGTCACTGGTGGCCGCGATTGTGCTGCGGCGCAATATTCCACTTTTCGCTATTGTGGCGGGGTTCACGGTGGGGCGGCATGTGGAGAGCATGGCGGGTGCTGTGATCGACCGGGTGGTGCAACGTCTGCCGGCCTGGGTGTGGGTGGTGCTGCTGCTGCTGTTCATGCCACTGTCGCTCTACAATGCGGCCACATTCAACAAGAGCGATCCGTGTACGATTGAGGTGTCGGCCGCGGATTATCCGCTGCGGACGGTGGCGTTCATGAAGGCGCATGGGTTGAAGGGGAACGTGTTTGTCTTCTTCGACTGGGCCGAGTATTGCATCTGGCATCTCTATCCCGATTGCCGGGTCTTCATGGATGGCCGATTCCTGTCGGCGTATGGTGCACCGGTGATTGATGATTATTTGGCGGGGCTGTACGGCCAGGCGGGGTGGGAGCGATGCCTGACAGAGTATCCGACCGATATGGCGCTGCTGCACTATGGCAATCCGCTAGCCAGGCATTTGGGGGCGCGATCCGACTGGCAACTGGCGCATGCGGACGGACCGGCCGTACTCTTCTTGAAACGCTCGGTGCATGCGGCCACGCTGGAGGCGATCCGGCTGGGCAAGACGCCCACTGTGGCCATGCCACGGGCGGTGTTTCCATAACGAATTCAGGGCCAGACAGGCTATAGCTCAGGTAGGGCCCGACCTCCGGTCGGGCCGGGAAGGATCAGAACGTGCAGGCGAAGAAGATCATCATTCACAGTGACGCGTTGAACGTAGGCGGCTATCCGGCGGAGTGCCCGTTTAATACGAGCCGGGCCTCGCGCACGCTCGAGACGGCTGGTTCTATGGGCTTGCTGGAGGGCAGTGACCGCGAGATCGTGGCGCCCGTGCGCGTGGAGCGCAACGAGCTTGAGGGCTTTCACACCGCGGAATACCTGGATGGCCTTGAAGCTGCCGCGGCGGGGAAGCTGGATCCCTATGCCGGGATGCTGCTGGGGCTCGGTACGCCCGACTGCCCGGTCTGGCCCGAGATGGTGTCGTACCTCACGCTGGCAGCGGGGGGGTCGGTGACTGGTGCGCGTTGGATTATCGAGGGCAAGGCCTCGGTAGCCTTTAATCCTTCCGGTGGCCTGCACCATGCTCATGCCGGACAGGCCTCCGGGTTCTGTTACCTGAATGATCTGGTTTTGGCGGCCAATGCGTTCCGGGCCGCCGGCCGGCGCGTCCTCTTCCTCGATATCGACGTCCATCATGGCGACGGGGTGCAGAAGGCGTTCTACGCACGCAAAGATGTTATGACCATCTCGATGCACGAGAGCGGGCATACGCTCTTTCCCGGCACGGGGTTTGTGAGTGAGATGGGCGAAGGGGAGGGGCTGGGTTATTCGGTCAACGTCCCTCTGCCGGTGGGAACCTACGACGCCGCCTATGAACGGGCCTTCGAGCAGGTTGTGCTGCCGCTGATCGGGGCCTACGACCCCGACGTGATTATCATGGAGCTGGGCATGGACACGCTCTCGGGCGATCCCCTGGCACACCTGCACCTGACCAACAACACACCCGCCGACCTGGTCGACCGCGTGGTCGGGTTGGGAAAACCGCTCCTGGCAACCGGTGGGGGCGGCTATCACGTTGAGCACACGGTGCGGGCCTGGGCGCTCTGCTGGGGGGTGTTGTGCGGCGACCATGCCGAACACGAGATGGCGATGTTGGGCATGGGCGGTGTGATGATGGGCAATACGGATTGGTTTGGCGGTCTGCGCGACCGCATGCTGCTCTCCGACGCCGGGCGACGCGACGAGGTCGACGCCGCCGTGGACGCGACGATCGCCGAGGTTAAGCGCACCCTCTTCCCGCTGCATGGGATCTAGTCTGGAATGGCACTCAGATAAGCAGAGTTTGGGATGGTCAGAAAGAAACTGGCCCCTGAACTTTGTCGTGAACTACACCGGCAAACTACTTCGTGAACGTTGTCGTGAACTCGAAAGTCTGCTCGTAAGTCAGAGCCCTTTCGGTGCAGTTAACGACAAGGTTCACGGAATAGTTAGTTTCGGAACAGTTCACGACAAAGTTCACGGAATAGTTGGGGGAATGGCTTAAGCTCGTGCCATTCCAGGCTCTCCCTACTCCCACTCAATCGTGGCGGGGGGTTTGGAGCTGATGTCGTAGACGACGCGGTTGATGCCGCGCACCTCGTTGATGATGCGGTTGGAGATGCGTCCCAGACAGTCGTAGGAGACTTTGAACCAGTCCGCCGTCATGCCGTCGCGACTGGAGACGGCGCGCACGGCGAGTACGTTCTCGTAGGTGCGGCTGTCGCCCATGACGCCCACGCTCTGCACCGGCAGCAAGACCCCGAACGACTGCCAGATATCCTTGTGATCGGGGAGGGTGGCCAGCTCTTCGAGAATGCGTACATCCGCCTGCTGCAGCAGGGCCACGCGTTCGGCCGTGACTTCGCCAAGGATGCGTACGGCCAGGCCGGGCCCTGGGAAGGGCTGCCGCTCGACCAGCTCGTCGGAGAGTCCCAGCTCGCGGCCCAGTTCGCGGACCTCGTCCTTGAAGAGTTCACGCACCGGCTCGATCAGTTCGAACTGGAGATCATCGGGCAGGCCGCCGACGTTGTGGTGGCTCTTGATCGTGGCCGAAGGGCCGCCGATCGGTGAGATGCTCTCGATCACGTCGGGGTAGAGGGTGCCTTGCGCGAGGTATTTGACATTGCCGAGCTTGCGGGCCTCTTCGGCAAAGACGTCAATAAACGTGTTGCCGATAATCTTGCGTTTCTTCTCGGGGTCTTCCACCCCGGCCAGCTTGCCGAGAAAGAGGTCGGCCGCATCGATAACATGCAGGTCGATCCCGAAGGCGTTGCCGAAAGTCTTCTCGACTTGCTCCGCTTCGCGATAGCGCAGCACGCCGTTATCGACAAAGATGCAGTGCAGTTGATCGCCGATGGCCTTATGCAGCAGGGCGGCCACGACGGAAGAGTCCACCCCGCCGCTGAGCCCCAGTACGACATGCTGCGTGCCTACCTGGGCCCGGATCGAGTCCACGCTGCTCTTGATGAACTGTGCCATCTCCCAGTCGCCGGCACAGCCGCAGGCATCAAAGATGAAGTGGCGCAGGATATCGGTGCCGCGCGGGGTATGAACCACCTCGGGGTGAAACTGCAGGCCGTAGATACGGCGCGCGTCGTTGCCCATGGCGGCGTAGGGACAGGTGCCGGTTTGGGCCAGGGCCGTGAAGCCCTCGGGCAGGGCGGCCACCTGGTCACCATGGCTCATCCAGACGGCCAACTCGTCGGGTAGGCCGTGAAAGAGGGAGGCGTGGTCGATGACCTCGATCTCGGCCTTGCCGTACTCGCGCGCTTCGCCCGGCTGGACGTCTCCGCCGAGTGTGCGGGCCGTGAGCTGCATGCCGTAGCAGATGCCGAGGATCGGGATACCCATATCAAAGAGGGCTGGGTCGCACTGCGGTGCGCCGTCGTCAAACACGCTGGATGGCCCCCCCGAGAGAATGATGCCAGCCGGCTTGCGCTGTGCCAGGTCGGCCGCGGTGGTGTCGAAGCGGAGGAGTTCCGAGTAAACCTTCTGTTCGCGGATACGCCGCGCAATGAGCTGGCTATACTGCGATCCAAAATCAAGAATGGCGATCCAGTCGTCGTGTTGCATGAGTCGGTTTCTCCGTGGTTTCGGGAAAGAGGGAACCCTATCACCTGCGTTTTGGCGGGGACAAGAAAATTGGGCCACCGAATACGACAAAACATGTTGCCGTGAACGTGCGGGCAGGTGTTGACAGCCTGCCGTGGCTATGATAGCTTCCGCACCTTAATTTTTAGCCCGGGAGTATCGAATGGCATCCAAGCAGACCACAGTAAAGCGTTCAGCGGCCAAACAAAAGGCGACGAATGCCTCCAAGAAGGCACCTCGTAAGCCGGCCGCAAAGAAGGCTGCGAAGAAGGCCGTCAAGAAAGTCGCTCCAAAGAAGACGGCCAAGAAGGCCCCGGTAAAGAAAGCCCCGGCCAAGAGGGCCGCCCCGAAGAAAGCTGCACCCAAGAAGGCCGCAAAGAAGGCTGCGCCCAAGAAAGCCGCGAAGAAGGTTGCGAAGAAGACAGCACCTAAGAAGGTTGCGAAGAAGCGTGTCGCGAAGCAGGCCACCCCCAAGAAGATTGCCAAGAAGGTCGCGCCTAAGAAGGCCACCCCGAAGAAGGCTGACACGAAGGTGTCCCCGCAGAAGGGCGGTTCCAAACAGGAAGCTGCTAAGCCCGTTGTGGCGGTGCCTGAGGCTCCGCGGCCCTATAAGCGCCCCCCTCGCAAGAAGAAGCCTGTCATCAATGACCCGCTTACCCCGCGGCCCAAGAAAAAGACCCCTCAGAAATTCGAGGTCCTCCGGCCGGGACGCAAGAAGGTTCGCCGGAAACTGCTTAAGCCGAAGAGCTACCGCGCTATGACACCCAAGCAGCGGGAGCACTACCGTATCGCACTGTTGGAGATGCGCGAGCGGATCTCAGGGCAGATCAGCTCCCTTAAAAAGGAGTCGCTGACGCGTGTGGATGAGGTCAACATTGAGGAGGACGGGACGGATGCCTTCGACCGCCAGTTTGCACTCAACCTGGCCAGCTCCGAGAACGAGGCCTTGATCGAGATCGATGCGGCTCTCAAGCGAATCGAGGAACGAAGCTTTGGGAAGTGCGCGGAGTGTGGCGGCGGCATTGAGACACCGCGCCTGAAGGCCATCCCGTTTGCGCGCAACTGCATTGCCTGCCAGTCCGATGTCGAGAAGCACCGGCCTGGCTACCGTCCGCCCTTGCTCATCGACTGACGCTGAGGAGTCTGAATGCTGATCCTGTGGTTGAGTTTCGCGATTGCGGTGCTGGACCAGGCGACCAAGTATTTGATCCAGAGCCGATTTCACGTGGGTGATTTCGTCCCCGTGATCCCCCGCCTGTTCGACCTACACTACGTGCGCAATACGGGTGCGGCATGGGGTATGTTCTCTGGCTTCAGCCACTGGCTGGTGCTGGTATCGGTGGTGATGCTGGTGGTGCTGGTGGTCTTCCGCCGCTGGATCATGACGGATTCTACCGTTCATCGCTGCGCCGCGGCGCTCATGATAGGTGGGATCGTGGGCAACCTGGTGGACCGCGTGCGCCTGGGCTACGTGGTCGACTTCCTTGATTTCTATTGGCTTGAGCGCATCGGGCCACACCATTTCCCGGCATTCAATGTGGCGGATTCGGCCATTTGCGTGGGCGTGGGCCTCTATATTCTGACGCAGCTTTGGCCGGGCCAGGCCGCGCGGGCGGCCGCTGGCGTGACGCCGGTGCAGGAGGCAGAGGCCACGGCTGCCGGGGGTGGCGACTGAGGGGGATCATGCAGGCGTATTTCTTGGCGGGACCGACAGCCTCGGGCAAAACCGCTGTTGCGCATCAGCTGGCCTTGCACAACGGTTACGAGATCCTCTCGGCCGACTCGATGCTGATTTACCGCGGCATGGACATCGGTACAGCCAAACCGACGGCCCGGGAGCGCACCGAGGTGCGTTATTTCGGGATCGACCTTGTGGCCCCCCACGAAAGCTTCAACGCGTGGCACTTTCATCGGCACGCCTGTGAGGCCCTGGCCGACATAGAGCGGCGCGGCAAGCACGCCGTGGTGGTGGGGGGGACGGGGCTCTATCTCAAGTTTCTGACGCACGGTCTCTCAGATGTGCCGGGTCCTGATCCGGAGGTGCGGGCTCGCTGGGAAACCGTGCTGGCACGCGATGGCGCCACCGCGCTGGCCACGGCCCTGCGCACACAGAGTCCGGCGCTCTACGAAGCGATTGACGATCCCTGCAACGGCCGACGCTTGATTCGCTTTCTCGAGTGGGCCGCGGCGGGCCTGACCACGCCGCCGCGCGGATGGCAAGCCCGGGGCACAGGGGCACCCATGGCGGCGCTGGCGGTGGATCCCGAGCTATTGAAGTCGAGGATTGAGCAGCGCGTGCGAGCCATGTATGGTCAGGGTCTGCTCGGCGAGGTCCGAGGGCTGCTGGCCGCGGAGGTGGGCCTTTCACCGACGGCGCAGCAGGCGATCGGGTATGCCGAGGCGATTGACCTGATCGCGGGACGTTGTGATGAGGCTGCGGCGATTGACCGCACCGCGGCGCGTACGCGGCGCCTCGCGAAGCGGCAGCGCAGTTGGCTGCGCACGCAAGCGGAGGCGGTGTGGATTGATGCCGGGGTGACGCGCTCACGGGATGAGATTGCCGCGGATGTGCAGGCGCACTGGGATGCGAGTGGACCGACAGCGATTGCAGGATGAGAGATGATGGAAGAAGAGAGCTTGCCCTACTTGATCGAGCCTAGCCGGTGGCAGGTACGCGATATTCCGGCGCAACTGCGGCCGCGCGAGATGATGGATCGTGTCGGTGTTGAGAACGTGGGCGATGACGTCCTGCTGTCCGCGATTCTGGGTAGCGGGGTGAAGGGCCTCAACGTGGTCGACCTGACGCGCGGGATGCTGAAGCATTACGGCTCGTTGACGGCTATGGCCGGCGCATCGGTTAATGAGTTGGAGGGGTTCCGTGGTATGGGGCCGGCCAAGGCCAAGATGCTCAAGGCCGCACTGGAGATCGGCAAGCGCCTGCATGATGAGGCCTTGCCGGGGGATGCGGTGGTACGTACCCCCGAAGATGTGTCAGCCCTGCTGGGACCACGCGCACGGGTGCTGGAATCGGAAGTGTTCTGGGTGATCCATCTCAACTCAAAGAACGTGTCCCGTGGAGAGCCCAAGGCCGTGACGCACGGATTGCTGGATGCGAGTCTGGTGCATCCGCGCGAGATCTTCAGGGAGGCGATCCGGTCATCGGCGGCGGCGGTGGTGTTGGCGCATAATCATCCGTCGGGCGACCCTACGCCGTCGGCGGAGGACATTCGCATCACGCGCCAGTTGATTGATGCAGGCAAGATCGTGGATATCAAGGTGTTGGATCATGTCGTGCTGGGTCGACCGGGCCTGACGGCGGGACGCCCCTTCACGAGTATGCGTGAAGAGGGGCTGGTAAAGTTTTAGTGTTCTGTTCCTGGATGGGCCCATCCAATGCAGGCCTATTTAGGAGCGCGGACCCAAAGGAGAGATCATGATTCACAAGACGGCAGTGGTTGAAGCGGGAGCAGAGCTGGGCGAGGGCGTGGAGGTCGGACCCTTCGCCTATATTGAGGCGGGGGCCAAGGTGGGGGATGGCTCCCGGGTGGGGCCGCATGCCACGATCTTCGGCTGTGTCGAGATGGGACGTGAGTGCCGCGTGCACAGTGGCGCCGTCATTGGCGACGTTCCGCAGGACCTTTCCTTCAAAGGCGGGCCGTCCTTCGTCCGTATCGGGGACAACTGCACGATGCGTGAAGGCGTGACCATTCACCGCGGCACCGCTGAGGGGAGTTCGACGGTTGTGGGCGACTCCTGTTTTCTGATGGCTTTTTCGCACCTGGCTCACAACGTGGTGTTGGGCGACCATGTGATCATGGCCAACGGCGCCGTGCTGGGTGGGTACGTTGAGGTGGGGGAACGTGTCTTTATCAGTGGACTATGCGGTGCGCACCAGTTCGTCAAAATCGGTCGCTTAGCCATGATGGGGGGTGCGTCAATTGCCACCAAGGATGTGCCGCCCTTCTGTATGCTCCAGAACGCCGAGCTCAATACGGTGATAGGGCTCAACGTGGTCGGGATGCGCCGCTCAGGAATGTCGCTCGAGGATCGTAAAGCCGTGCAGCGGGCCTTCAAGATACTCTTTCTCTCGGGCTTGAATGCGACCCAGGCTAAGGATCGCATCGCAGAGCTGTTCGAGAGCGGGCCGGCGCGGGAGTTTGTTGCCTTTATCGAGGCGTCAACGCGTGGGCTTTGTGGGTGTGCTATTCAGCGTAACAGCGGGCTTGATGTATAGCGCGTCACCCGCGGTCACAAGCAGGTTGCTGACGGTTGAATCGGGCGGCATGCGGCGCAGACCGTCGATGAATACCTTGGCCAGCGCTTCGGAGTCGTCCAGGGCGCGGTGGTAGCGGCCGGGTTCGATCTTGAGATAGTCGGCCACGGCCTTGAGCCCGTGACTCTTCAACTCGGGATGCCATTTTCGTGCCAGTCGCAGGTTGTCGAGGACCGGTTCGGGCGGGAACTCCAAGTGATGTCGTTCGGCCTCATGCGCCATGAAACGCACGTCGAACGCGGCATTGTGCGCAATCAGAATCGTCCCCTTCACGAAAGCAACGAACTTCGGATAGATCTCCGGGAAGGTCGGCGCTTCGGCCACGTCTTCGTCCTTGATCCCATGTATACGCGTGGTAAACGGGGGAATGGGCTGGCCCGGATTGATCAGCCACACCTGGCGCGCCATGATGCGGCCGGCGCGCAGTTTAACCGCCCCGATCTCGATGACGCGGTGGCGTGCGGCACTCAGGCCGGTGGTTTCCACATCAAAGGCCACAAAGGTCGTCGCCCGGAGTCCCTTGGGGATGGGGCCGGCGCTGGCGGGAAGGCCAACAAGGAGGAGATGAACACCCAACACCCAACACCCAACACCCAACTTCCAAGTGAGCGAAAGCCGCGAATGGCGCGTCTGCTGTCGTGCCATTCGCTCACGGCTCGCACTTGGACATTGGATATTCCTTGTTGGATGTTGGATATTCATACTCTCCTTGCTTCTTCCTGACACCCGACACCCGACACCCGACACCTGCTTGCCCCCCATAGCCCGGAGGGCGACGGGGGGATTCCTGTTGTCAGTGTTACCCACCTTCCGTATGCTGTCAAACATGCTTGGTTACCGAACTGGAACGGGGTTTGATGCGCACCGCTTTGCCCCGGGGCGCCGCCTGGTTCTGGGAGGGGTGGAAATACCTCATCCGGAGGGACTTGCAGGGCATTCGGATGCCGATGTGTTGAGCCACGCCGTGGCCGATGCCCTGCTTGGGGCAGTAGCGGATGGGGATATTGGGCAGCATTTTCCGGATAGCGATGCGCGCTGGAAGGATGCCGACAGCATTGGGCTGTTGCGGGAGGTCGGCCGCCGACTGGCCACAACGGGATGGACGGTCGGCAATGTGGATGCCACCGTCATCGCGGAGGCGCCGAAGGTTGCCCCTTATGTCGCGGCGATGCGGGCCAACCTGGCGGAGGCACTGGGGCTGGATGTGGGCCAGGTGTCGGTGAAGGGAACCACGGTAGAACGTATGGGCGCCCTGGGCCGTGGCGAGGGAATAGCCGTGATGGCAACCGCAGGAGTGTATCGAGAGATTGAGCCATGATAAAGGGGAGACGTGCTCTCCAGGCTAACTGACTAGAGGGCATTCGGAAAGGGTTTGAACCACGACTGGGATGGAATATCCAACAGCCAACAAGGAATGTCCAATGACCAAGTGGGAGACTTCTCGCAATACACACAGAAATGGCACATGGTCTCGTAGCACTTGGCCGAAGTGTCCCTCCTTGGAAATTGGATTTGAGTGTTGGCTGTTGGATATTGAAATCTCCCGGAGCTCGAATACCTTTTCGGACGAGGTCTAACTACTACTATGAAGCTTTACAACACAATGGAACGCAGTGTGGTGCCCTTTACGCCGCTCAAAGGACCGCATGTAGGACTCTATACCTGCGGGCCGACGGTCTATAACTACGCTCACATCGGTAATTACCGCGCCTATATCTTTGAGGATATCCTGCGGCGCGTCCTCACGTTTGCGGGCTACGATGTCACGCAGGTCATGAACCTGACCGACGTGGATGACAAAACGATTCGCGGTGCACGTGAGGCGGGTCTCTCGCTGGACGACTACACGCGCACCTACAAGGAGGCTTTCTTCGAGGACCTCAAGACCTTGCGCATCGAGCCGGCGGAGCATTATCCGGCCGCGACCGAGCACGTGCCCGAGATGATCGCGCTTATTGAGCGGCTGTTTGAGAACGGGGTGGCCTATCGGTCGGATGACGGCTCGATCTACTTCAACGTGGGGGCCTATGACGCCTACGGCAAGCTGGCCCGCCTGGATATATCCGGATTGCTCTCCGGTGCGCGCGTCGCACAGGATGAGTACGAGAAGGATAACGTGGCGGATTTCGCGCTGTGGAAGGCGTGGGGTGAGGACGACGGGGATGTGGTGTGGGACTCCCCCTGGGGGCGTGGCCGACCCGGGTGGCATATTGAGTGCTCGGCCATGAGCATGAAATACCTGGGCGAGAGCTTCGATATTCACACGGGGGGGGTCGACAACCTCTTTCCTCATCACGAGAACGAGATTGCCCAGGCCCAGGCGGCCACAGGCAAGCCGTTTGTGCAGACCTGGCTCCATTGCGAACACCTGCGCGTGAACGGCAAGAAGATGGCCAAGTCGCTCGGGAACTTCTTCACGCTACGCGACCTTATTGAAAAGGGCTACACCGGGCGTGAGATTCGCTACCTCCTGCTGTCGGCACACTACCGCCAGGAGTTGAATTTTACGCTCTCGGCCCTGGATGGTGCCCGTACCGCGCTGGGGCGCCTGGATGAGTTCCGTGCCCGACTGGGGGAGCGCGCCGCGGGCGACGCGGCGGGCGAGGCGCCGGCATGGGCGGCGGCCGGGCGCGACGGGTTTCGTCAGGGGGTCGAGGAGGATTTGGGCCTGCCCCAGGCATTGGCAGCCCTGTTCGATATGGTGCACCAGGGCAATCGGGCGCTTGATGCGGGGGGCGTGGATGCGCCTGCGGCGGCGGGCGCGCTGGCCGTTCTGGACGCGATGGACACGGTGCTGGGG
Source organism: Verrucomicrobiota bacterium (assembly GCA_018648805.1). Lineage (GTDB taxonomy): Bacteria > Verrucomicrobiota > Kiritimatiellia > UBA8416 > JABMPJ01 > JABMPJ01. The sequence goes on along the minus strand of JABGQM010000042.1, from coordinate 25,316 downwards.
CTGAAGCCTGACACGGCCGGCGATGGACCGGATGAGGCGGTGCAGACGCTGTTGAATGAGCGGGCTGCGGCACGCGAGGCGAAACAGTGGGCAGATTCCGACCGCCTCCGTGATGCGTTAGCCGGTATGGGCTGGGAGGTGCGCGATACCCCCGAAGGTCAAAAGCTGAGGTGCCTCTCTTGACGCATGGGCTGTTCATAACCTTTGAGGGACCGGAGGGCAGTGGTAAGTCCACGCATGCCCACCGTGTGGCCGAACGGTTGACCGCCTGCGGGTACGAGGTGGTGCCGGCACGCGAACCGGGGGGCACGCCGACCGGGGAGGCCATACGCGAGATTCTACAGCATGACGCGGCGGGGGAGCCGGTGGCGCCGCAGACCGAGCTGTTGCTCTTCGCATCGAGTCGGGCCCAGCTGGTGCAGCGCGTGATCAAGCCGGCCCTGGCACGGGGCGCCATTGTGATTTGTGATCGTTTTGCCGACTCGACCACGGCCTACCAGGGGTATGGGCGCGGGTTTGATGTGGAACGTGTATTGAGTTTGAACGACTGGGCCACCGGCCGCGTCGTCCCGGATGTGACCCTTCTGATGGATCTGGATGTCGCGCTGGGGTTTGAGCGCATTCACCAACGCAACCTCGAGGCGGGGCACGGCGAAGACCGGTTTGAACGCGAGACGCTGGAGTTCCACCAACGGGTACGGGATGGCTACCTGGCCCTGGCGGCGCGCTGGCCGGAGCGTTTCAGGATTATCCCGTCCGATCAGCCCGTGAGCGTTGTACAGGCGGCGGCCTGGGATGCGATTGCCGGGCTACTGCCGGCGCTTCCCGAAGGGGGACGCCATGAAGGTTGACGAAGCGTTCGCCTGCCTGGGTGGGGCGCTTCAGGCGGGGCGCCTGGCGCAAGGCTACATCGTGGAAGGCCCGTTGCGGGGGGAGGGCATGGAGTTGGCCGTGCGGCTCCTGTCGCTTCTCTTCTGCGAGAAGGTCGAGACCTCCGGGGCGCCCTGTGGCCGCTGCCGCGGTTGCCGCCAGGTGGTCGAACACACCCACCCCGATATTCTGTGGCTCGAACCCCAGAAGAAGTCACGCCAAATTTCGGTAGAGCAGATCCGTGACCTGCAGTCACGTATGTACCAGACCTCCTATGGCGGTGGGTGGAAGGCCGGCGTGATCGTGGGGGCCGACCGTCTCAACCTCTCGGCCGGCAACGCATTTCTCAAAGTCCTCGAGGAGCCACCCGGAGAGAGCCTCTTCCTGTTGCTCAGTGAGGCCCCCCAGTTCCTGCTGCCGACCATACGCTCACGATGCCAGCGTCTCGCAGTCGGACGCGATGAGCTGCGCCTGCCCGACACGTGGCGCACTCAGCTGGTCGAGCTGCTCGTCGAGAGCGGGGATGGTCGGGTTGAGGGGGGACGCATCGTCGCGATTGAGCGCAGCACGGCACGGCTGGAAGCGCTGCTCAAGGAGGTCAAACAGGCCGCCGCTCTGCATGAGGGCGAACTGGCCGAGGCCGAGAGCACTGAGGAGAGTGACGAGACGCTCGAAGCGCGTATCGCGGCGCGCTATCGCGAGCTGCGCAGCGGAGTTCTGCGCGCCTTGTTGAGCTGGCAGAGGGATATACTGCTCTTGCTTTGTGGCGGGGCGCCATCTCTGGTATACTTCGCAGAACAGCTGGAGGTCTTGACCGCGCGGGCGGGGACGTTGAGCTACCCACAGGCCATGGCCAACGTCGTGGCGATTGAGACGATGAACAGGAAACTTGAGCAGAACCTGCCGGAGCGGTTGGTGATTGCTGATACATTTCACCGTTTAGGATGAGTGTGAGGGAAACATGGTGCGTTCGGCATATGTAGAGATTGAGGACGGGCCGCGCCTGATCTGCGAGGCCCCGGATGGGGTGGCCGTGCACGTGGGTGACGAGTGCATCATCGCCATCGGTGACGTGCAGGAGGTCGGCCATGTGGCCAAACTGGTCGAGGCGCCGGTGCCGCCCGAGGAGGGGGCGGATCCGCCGCGCGTGTTGCGTATGGCCACGCTGCAGGATCACGCCCGCGCCAGCGAGAATGCGGTGCGCAGCAAGATGGCACTCGCCACAGTGGCGTCGATGGCGAAGGAGGGCGGCGCGGAGATTCACATCGTCCGCGGGCGTTACAGTTTTGACCGCTCGCACCTGCGTGTGCTCTATTCCTGCGAGACCGGGCTGGATGAGCGTGAGCTGGCGCGCGAGCTGGCGCACGAGTTGAAGTGCCGAGTGGACCTGCGCCAGATCGGTGTGCGTGATGAGGCCGGGATTATTGGCGGCATCGGCCCTTGCGGCCGCAAGTTGTGTTGCTGCACATGGCTGCGCGAGTTTGACTCGGTCAACGTTAAGATGGCCAAGGTGCAGAAACTCTCGCTCAACCCGGGTGCCATCAGCGGCAACTGCGGGCGGTTGAAGTGTTGCTTGCGCTATGAGTATGATAACTATCTCGAGATGGGGCGCGGCCTGCCCCGCACCGGTGCCCCGGTGGAGTGCCCCGGTGGCAGCGGCCGCGTGGTGGCTGTGAACGTGCTCTTGCAGAAGGTGAAAGTGCGGCTCGATGACGACCGCTACCTCGAATATGATGCAGATGATATCCGCCCCGTGTACGGGTGCGGGAATTGTGGGAGGAATCACGATGAAGATTCTCATTCTGAACGGCCCCAACCTGGACCTTCTCGGGAAGCGTGAGCCCGACATTTATGGTCACGCCACGCTGACGGAGATGATGGATGCGGTCAGGGCACGGGCGAATGACCTGGGCGTTGAGGTGGTCTGTGAACAGAGCAATGATGAGGGAACGCTGGTCACCCGGATCGGCCATTGCGGTGGTGAGATCGATGGGGTCGTGATCAACCCGGCGGCTTACACCCATACCAGTGTGGCGCTGTGTGATGCCATCAAGGCCTGCGGGGTGCCCTGTGTAGAGGTCCACCTCTCCAACATTCAGTCGCGCGAGAGCTTTCGGCATGCCAGCCTGACCGCCGGGGCCTGCCTGGGGCAGATCAGCGGATTCAGGGGCATGAGTTATCTGTTGGGATTGGAAGCCGTGGTTGACTACCTGCGGCGGAAGGATGCGCAATGAACGTTCTGAGACGCGTCATACGGCTGTTGGTTCTTTTGACATTGCTGTCCATCGGGATCAGCCTGTTGGTGGCGGCGGTTTCACCTCAGTGGTGGGCCGACATCCAGATGATGGGCCGCAGCGGCCGAGAGATCTGGGGATGGATGGGGGCCGGCCTTCTGGTCATGGCCATCCTGTTTGCGTTGAGCGAACTGCGTACGCGCCGGCGTGAGCGCTTCCTCTCTTTTTCCAACGAAGGCGGAGCGGTGAGTATCAGCACCGAGGCGATGGCCGACTATATTTCCAAGCTGATCACCGAGTTTCCCTCGGTGGTGCGCATGCGCCCCGTCGTGAAGCCGACCCGTAACGGGGTCGATCTCCTGGTGGATGTGCGGGTCAAGGCCGGCTCACAGGTTCACGAGGTATGCGAGCTGCTGCAGCAACGCGTGCGCGAGCAGGTCGTGGAGGGGCTGGGAATTTCGGAGGTACGCCGGGTTGAAGTGAACGTACGGGATATTGTGTCGGAACATAAACCATCATAAGTGCAGAGGTCAGGTCAGGGGAGCATGCAGAGGAGGGACGGCAACGTGGCTGTCCTGATTCCCTAACCCCTAACCCCTAACCCCTAACACCTAACACCTTCGTAAGGGGGACGAGAATGAGTGAAGCTGAGAACGTACAAGTAGTCATTGTCGGATCGATCGGGTTGGACACCATCGAAACCCCGTTTGAGAAGCGCGAGGAGTTGCTGGGTGGATCGGTCAGCTACGCCTGTGCGGCGGCATCATTCTACACCGGGGTAGGCATGGTCGGGGTCGTCGGCAGTGATTTTCACGATGACTACATGGCTCTTTACAAGCAATTCGGTATCGATCTCGAGGGGCTGCAGTGCGTCGAGGGACGTACCTTTCGCTGGAGCGGGGTCTACGATGCCGACATGATCAATCGTAAGACGCTCTCAACTGAGCTCAACGTGTTTGAGCAGTTCATGCCGGTTATGCCGCCGCGCTACCGCGCGGCGCGCTATATTCTGCTGGGAAACATTGCGCCGGAGCTGCAGCTGCACGTGCTCGACCAGGTGGACGCCCCCGAGTTTGTGGTGGCCGATACGATGGATCTCTGGATCAATATCGCCCGCGATAAGCTCGTGGAAGTCATTGGCCGGGTGGACATGCTGATGTTGAACGACAGCGAGGCGCGCCTCTTGACCGACCAATATCATCTGCGCCGTTGCGCCGAGACGATCCGAGCCATGGGCCCGGAGTATGTCGTGATCAAGAAGGGCGAGCACGGCGCCATGCTCTTCGGTCCGGACGGACTCTTTCTTGTCCCTGCCTATCCGGTGGATGCGGTGACCGACCCCACCGGGGCCGGGGACACCTTTGCCGGGGCTATGATGGGCCACTTGGCGCAGAACGGCGGGGTCAGCGATGGGACCATGCGTGCCGCCCTCCTGCACGGAGCCGTAGTGGCCTCACACGGCGTCGAAGCCTTCAGTCTCGACCGTCTGGCCTCCCTCACCGCCGAGGACATCGACACCCGTTTCGCTGAGCTGAAAGCGATGGTGGCGGTGTAGCAGGGAAAAGTGGAGCGGGAGAGGGGAATCGAACCCCCGTAGTCAGCTTGGGAAGCTGACATTCTACCACTGAATTACTCCCGCTCAATGACGTGGCTGCATACTAGACTATGGCCATGAGAATACAAGCCTTCTTTCTTTTCTGGCCGGAAATCCAGCGATCCTTCGCCGCGATTGATGCGTGACAGCTCTCCCCCCGGATGGTAAGCACGCTGTGCTGGACGTGCAGTTGCGTCCAATCAGGAAAGGTGGCAGCGAATGAAAACAGGATGGGTGGTGTGGATGGTCTGCGTGGCATGTCTGGCCGTGGTCGGATGTGACAGTGGCGGCGGCGGTGGCGATCAGGCGTGTGTGACGCTTGGGCGCGAAGCTGTTTCCGCCAACGAGCGGGTGATCGATACGGTGGTGCGGCAGGTATCAATCGAGGCCCGTATTGTGGCGGTCCGCGATGATAACGTGGCGTCCCTCGGGATCGACTTCAGTCAGCTGGCGGCGATCAGCAGCGACAGTGGGGGGAGCATGGGCTCTTCCAGTGACGACCGTCGCGACCTCGTGGTGCCCTCCACGATCCTCGGTGGCGCCGACGGGTTGCAGTATATCGTCCCGCGCCTACAGGCCTCCGGTGATTTCAGCGGTTATGCGACCGTTGGGTTCACGGATCCCTACTGGGACATGAAGCCCTTCGTACAGCTCCCGTTCGACTCCTGCGTGGCTTTTCTGGATGGGACGGTCTCTGAGCCGGTAGGTTTTGCGGGGTTGCCCTCGAATCTGAGCCTATCGTCCCGGGACGGCGGTTACGGCGGCGGGTCGATCGCCTTCGCGACGCCGACGGCGGCGGCCGTCAACGCGGCCTTGGAGGCGGTGCGGCGATCGGCTGGAAATGTCATCATTGCGGCCCCCAGGCTATCGCTGCACAGTGGACAGCGCGCGGCCTGCATCGTGAGCGAGTATCAGCCGACCATGGATCAGTTGAGGCCCGACTTCCGTAGCGCGGTTGCCCGCGTTTCGGAAGCGCCTTTTCAGCTTTCGACGGGCCTTGTGCTGGACGTGACCCCGACGATCGCAGACGACGGCCGCGTTGAGCTCTCTGTGCGCCTCGGGACAGAGGGTGTCTCCGCGTCGCTCTCGACCCCGTTCGATGTGGGCGGCGTGGCGTCGGATATGAACGTACCGATGGTTCAACCCGGCCGTGATGTGGCTACCGTGACGGTGGCCGGCGGTGGCACGGTGGTGCTGGGCGGATTGCGGCGTCGTGGCTCTGAGTTGACTGAGTCAGGCGTGCCGGTCATGGGCGATATACCGATCCTTGGCACTCTATTCCGTAGCACCGGATTGGACGAGGAGCGTCAGAGCCTGCTGATCTTTATAACACCCACCATCGTGGAACCGCGCTGAGGCGGCGGTCAACTGGCGCGGTATAGGTGACGGACCGCGTCGACTACCTGGTCGATGCTGCGCCCGTTGGTGTCGACTTGGTGGGGCAGGGCGGCGTAAAGATGTTGGCGCTTGGCCAGGATGGCGAGGATGCTCTGCAGCTTGTCATCGCCGGCCAGAAGCGGACGTGTGCTGTCGTGGGCGACGCGGTCGAGGATGGTTTGGGGGGATGCCTGCAGACAGACCACCAGCCCGGATGCACTGAAATCGCTGATGTTCTTCGGGTCGAGCACCACGCCGCCGCCCGTGCCGATAACGAGGCCGTCCCGCGCGGCCAACTCCTGTGCCACCTGGCGTTCGACGCTGCGAAAATAGGGTTCGCCATCCGTGGCAAATATGTCGCTGATGGGGCGCTCCTCACGCGCCTCGATCATGGCGTCCATATCGACAAAGTTCAGGTTCAGCTCCGCGGCGAGGGCATGGCCCACGCTGGTTTTACCTGTCCCCATGAAGCCCACCAACACGATATTGCGCATGATACTCTCTCCAGTTGAACGGCGAGTATCGGCAGGTCGCGCGCCGCTGTCAACCGTCTTGGCCTCAAAGATGCTTCTTTACGTCCCGCGGCCGGGGGTGCATACTTCCCCTGTGATTGCAGTTTCATCTGCACTCCGGGATGCTGTCTAGCACTTCCTTTTGGGGGCGCCAAGGTTTCGACGGGGTGGTTGAAGCTATGGTTGCGCGTCGAGGATCTCGGTTGGCCTCGTTAATCCTCCGGGAAAAACATTAAATGCTGACTCTCAGTTAGCTCTCGCGGCTTAGATACCGCGACGTCCCGCCGTTGATGCCTGTTAGGCGGGTCGGGGCGACGACAGCAGGCTGGTCCGAAACCCGTGCGCTCGGGGCGACGGACAAGAACTAACAGAACGCTGGTGCTTGTGGTGGCCCTGTTTGCCGGCAGTCACAGGTACGAGAAATTAAAGGCAGACTACACGCGTAGAAGCTATAGTGACTCTATCTCGGACGGGGGTTCGATTCCCCCCGCCTCCACCAGTCTTCGCTCGCAACGCAGAGCGAAGACTGTCACGCCGTAGTCATGCGAAGCGAAGCGAGCATGCGGAGGCGGACGATGCCGCCTGCGCTGCAAAGCAAACGCGCGAACCTACGCCTTCTTCTTGGTCTTCTTCTTGGCGGCAGCTTTCTTCTTCGCCGGGGCTTTCTTAGCGGCCTTCTTCTTGGCTACCTTCTTCTTGGGTGTGGCCTTGGGGGCCGGTGCCGAGTCGAGGCGGGCCTTGACGTCCTTGATGCCGATGCCGCGCAGGGCGAGGAGTGCGTCGCGGGTGCGACTACGCATGGTCAGAACGCCGTTCTGCTTTTCCCAGTTGTAGACGGTCTGGCCGGTCGTATTGGCCAGCTGGGCGAACTGGGCGCGTGTCAGCTTGAGGCGCTTGCGCAGGCTGCGTACGCCCTTGCCGGAGATGCGCTGCTTGGAGGCAGGCGCGGCGACGACCGCTTCAGGAACGGGAATGGCTTCAACCGATTTGGCGATCTGCTTGGCGTTCTTCTCGAGTTGATCGACACGGGCGCGAAGATCGGCGTTGGCTTTGCGCAGACGGGCGGTCTCTTTGCGTGTGACGACCTGTGCCGCGCGTACCTCTTTGCGGGCGAGGCGACTGATTTCTTCTTTCATAACTTGGGCAAGATTGGGCATGGTGAACTCCTCTATATTATGTTTTGTTTTGTAACTTGATGTTAAATACGCACACTGTGTACAAAGCACAAGCATAAAATCGCAAAAGGGAACAGGTCACTCATGTCCATCGACACAAGTGTGGGGCGGGTGCGATCGTGGTGCACCGGGAAAGGAAGAGGTTATGGCAGCACAGTTGATTATCGCAACAGGCAATCTTCACAAGCTAAAAGAGATCCGGGAGATCTTTAGTTCACCGGGGCTGGTGCTGGTCGGTTTGGACGGTGTGCCGGGTGCGCCGGAGGTGGAAGAGGATCGCGACACGTTCGAAAGCAACGCGATCAAGAAGGCGGCCACGTTGGCTGCATTTAGCGGGGCATGGACGATGGCCGACGACTCCGGCCTCGAGGTCGACGCCCTTGGCGGTGCACCGGGGATTTACTCAGCGCGCTACGCAGGTGAGCCGGCCGACTATGCGGCCAACAATGTTAAACTGCTCCGTGAGCTAAGCGGCGACACAACGCGTAGCGCACGGTTCCGCTGCGTCATAGCACTATGCACGCCCGCAGGCGCGGTGCGTACGGTTGAAGGTTGCTGTGAAGGGCGCATTGCAACGGCAGAACGAGGGATCGGGGGCTTTGGTTATGATCCACTCTTTATCCCCGAGGGGCACGCTACCACGTTTGCCGAGATGACGGCCGAGGCCAAGAATGCGATTTCGCATCGGGGTCGTGCATTGGCGACAGCCGCCGTCGAGTGGCGTGACCGCCTGCATGCCCTTATCGAGTCCAGCCCCTGACCCCCGAGACTCCTGACCCCTATTCCGCGGGTAAGGACAGCCCGACACCGTCGAAGACGACGATGAGCTGCTTGCCATAGAAGTCGCGGAAAGCCTTGGGATCGCGGTTGAAGTCAAAATTCCACACGGCCTGCCGCCGTGAGCGCCGCGTGGTGTTGGCTTGCAGAATGTTGCCGGGCGTCTTGACGCCCACGGTGGCTTCGAAGCCGCCCAGGACGGGGCTGAGCATGCGCACCACGTCCGGGTCGTTCAGATCAACGGGCGACTCGGCCGGGGCCCCGGCGCCCTTGCGGGTCAACCGATAGTGTTTGCCATTCGGGAGACGGGTCAGGGCAAAGCCCTGCTCGGCAAAAAAGTCGGTCTGGGCTAAATCGGTGATGCGCTGGAAGGAGAGCAGCATGTTGACGTCGCGGCTTCCGTCGCGTGACTCGACCTTGACCTCCTTGAGCGCAAGCCCATCGATCTTGTAGCTGGTCACCTTCTGGCGGATGCGGTTCTCGGATGGGTTCAGGAGCAGGCCGAGATAACTGTGTTCATCGTGCGGCGCGGGCTCGCCAGACGCCTTGGCCAATTCGGTGGCCAGCTTGATCATCCCGCTGACCTGGGTCACGGTTTCTTCGGGGATGCTGTAGTCGATTTCTATCGTGCCCGAGCCATCGGCTTCAAGCGTGAGGGTTTGGGTTAGCTTGATACATCCGGCCGAGAAGGCCAGTGCAAGGATCATGACCAGTCGAAGCAGCTTCATGGTGACCTCCTCGTTGACGCGGGTGAGTGGGCGGGTGCATTGGTGTACTGAAAAACAACTTCGTCAGGTTTGACCATGCCGGTCTCACGCGCAATCCGTTCGACGTAGGCAGGATCGGTGCTGAAACGATTCTGACTGGCCTGCAGGGCGCGGGTCATCGCTTCGGTCTCGCGGTTTTCGGCCTGCAGTTCAGCCTTGCGCTCCTGGAGCTGGCGCAAGTGGTGGCACTTGGGGAGAAAGATACAGACCAGCCCAATGGTGAAGAGAATGAACAACACCACCCACGCTGATCGGTATACTGCTGCCCAGCCATTCAAAAGGCTGCCTCCCCCATGTCAAGGTCTTCGGTATCAGGTGGGAGGTGACAGGTGTACGTGTTTCGCTACTACCTGCCACCTCATACCTGTTTCTTCATCCGCCGTACACGGCCTCGTCACCGAGCATTTCCTCGATGCGCAGAAGCTGGTTGTACTTGCAGATGCGGTCGGTGCGCGACATTGAACCGGTCTTGATCTGGCCGGCATTGACGGCCACGGCGATGTCGGCAATCGTGTTGTCCTCGGTCTCGCCGGAGCGATGGCTGACGACGGCCGTGAAGCCGGCCTTGTGAGCCATCTCGATCGCATCCAGCGTTTCGGTCAGCGTCCCGATCTGGTTGACCTTGATCAGGATCGAGTTGGCCGACTGTTCTTTGATGCCGCGGGCGAGGTAGTCGACGTTTGTTACGAAGAGATCGTCGCCGACGACCTGGCAGCGGTCGCCAATCTTGGCCGTCAGCAAGGCCCAGCCTTCCCAGTCGCCCTCATCGCAGCCATCTTCGATGGAGTCGATCGGGTACTTGTCGATCAGCTCGGCCAGATAAGCGACCTGCTCTTCGCGCGAGCGGCTGGCGCCCTTGTCGCCCTCGAACTTCTTGTAGTCGTAGACGCCATCGGCGTAGAACTCGCTGGCGGCGCAGTCGAGGGCGATGGTGATGTCCTTGCCGGGGGTGTAGCCGGCCAGTTCAATGGCTTTCAGGATGCTCTCGAGCGCATCCTCGGTGCCGTCCAGGGCCGGGGCGAATCCACCTTCGTCGCCTACCGCTGTGCTCAGGCCGCGATCGTGCAGGACCTTCTTGAGACTGTGGAAGGTCTCGGCGCCCATGCGAATGGCCTCACGGAAGGTCGGTGCGCCCACGGGGCGGATCATGAATTCCTGGAAGGCGATCGGGGCGTCGGAGTGTGAGCCGCCGTTGATGATGTTCATCATCGGAACCGGCAGTGTCTTGGCATTGACGCCGCCGATATAGCGGAAGAGGGGCAATCCTGTGTATTCGGCCGCAGCGCGTGCGGAAGCCAGCGAGACCGCCAAGATGGCGTTGGCGCCGAGTTTTTGCTTGGTAGGCGTGCCATCGAGGGCCAGCATGGCCTTGTCGATGCCGACCTGATCAACGGCCTCGTAGCCGCAGATTTCGGGGGCGATGATGTCGTTGACGTTCTTCACGGCGTTCTCGACGCCTTTGCCGAGATAACGACTCTTGTCGCCATCACGCAGCTCAACGGCCTCGTTTTCGCCGGTTGAGGCGCCGGAGGGAACCGCGGCGCGGCCCACCGCACCGCTCTCAAGGTAAACATCCGCTTCCACGGTGGGGTTGCCGCGGGAATCAATGATTTCACGTGCACATATATCGATAATCGTAGACATAGCCATCTCCTTTTGGTTTTGCGAATGCACCCTAGTTGAAACTGGCGGGAAGTTCAAGTAAGCAGTGAGCAGTGAGAAGTGAGCAGTGAGCAGTAAGCAGTAAGCAGTGAGAAGTTGCCCTGAATCGATATGTCTTGCAGCTGTGGGTTCACCATTGGTAGGGTCTGCTTCATGAAATGGCATTGTTTCTTGGTGGTGGCGGTGGCGGTCTTACTGAGTGCGGGATGCCGCAAACAGGATATTCGGATGGCGCGCATTCACGTGCCCCAGATGGGGAGCCAGCTCTGCGTGGACCGCGCGGTCTCGGTGGTACGTCGTATACCGGGGGTGCGGGGCGACCAGGTGGTGGCCGACCGTGATCGGCGCGACATTGCTGTGCCGTACGACAGTCTCAAGCTCTCCCTCAAGAACATCGAGTATGCGCTGGCCAAGGCGGGCTTTCAGGCCAACAATATTCCGGCCGACGAAAAAGCCCGTGCCGAGCTGCCCGAGGGTTGCCGCTAGACCATGCACGCTTTGGTTGAGCAGTTTCTGGACTTTATCTGTCTCGAGCGTGGCCTGAGCGCCAATACGCGCGAGGCCTATCTGGCTGATCTGCGCAGCTTTTCGGACTACTTGGCCTCCACCGGTGTGACGTCGTTCAACGCGGTCAAGCGCGACCAGATTCTCGACTACCTGATGGGCGAGCGCGACCGCGGGCTGAGTGTCAACTCCGTCTCGCGTCGCCTGGTTGCGATCAAGGTCTTCTTTACCTATCTGCACCAGGAGGGGATCCTGGATGTCAACGTGACCGGGGTGATGGAGTCGCCGCGGCTGTGGCGCATCCTACCCAGCGTGCTGACCGAACGTGAAGTGGAGCGACTGCTGGGGGCACCGGTCGGCACCACGCGCTACGCCCTGCGTGACCGCGCCATCCTCGAGTGTTTCTACGGTACCGGCATGCGCGTCTCGGAGCTGGGCGATCTGCGCAGCGGGGATATTCATTTTGACTCAGGCTATATCCGCTGTCGCGGCAAGGGCAATCGGGTGCGCGTGGTGCCGTTCAGCGGCCAGGCCCGCGTGGCGGTCGATCGCTACCTGGAGGAGGGACGTGTGGCCTTCGTGCGTGAGGGCACGGATGACCACGTCTTTCTGACCTATCGCGGGCGGGCCTTTTCGCGCAAGGGGCTTTGGAAAATGCTCAAGGACTACGCCCGCCTGGCCGGCATCAGCAAGTCGATCTCGCCGCACACCTTGCGTCACTCTTTCGCCAGCCATCTTTTGAAGAACGGCGCGCCACTGCGCGTGATCCAGGAGATGCTGGGGCATGCCGATATCGGGACCACGCAGATCTATACACATATCGATCAGGGGCGGCTGCGCTCGGTACATGCGCAGTTTCACCCGCGGGCGTGAGGGGGACGGGACGGGGGAAGTGATCCTCCGTCGCCCTGTGGGCTATGGAGGACAGGGCAGTGGGCAGTGAGCAGTCCGGCCTCGCGCTCGGCGAGCGCGGGCTACAGGGAAGCCGCATCCCTGTAGCCCGCTCTCGCCGAGAGCGAGGCCCACGTGGTATGCTCAAGAACAAGTGAACCGTGCGACGAGCAGGAGAAGATCAGATGTTGGGAAAGAAGAGAGTCTACCGTGAGTTGGAGAAGACCATTGGCTACCGGTTTCGTGACCAGGTATTGCTCGATATGGCGATGACGCATCGCTCGTACCGATTCGAGAACAGCGGGGAGACCTATGACAATCAGCGTCTGGAGTTCCTGGGCGACGCTGTACTCGGGTTCCTTGCGGCCGAAACACTCTATCGCAACAATCCCTCCAAGGAGGAGGGGTACCTGACCTCGGCGCGCAGCCAGGTGACGAGTGGCCGGGCATTTGCACGCCTGGCCGGTGAAATAGGGGTGGGGGCGCATCTCAAACTGGGACGAGGTGAGCTGAAGTCGGGCGGCCGCGAGCGCGACTCCAACCTGGCGGATGCTTTTGAATCGATTCTGGGGGCTTGTTTTCTGGATGGGGGCGTTTCGGCGGCGCGCAAGGTGTTCGCGCGGCTGATCGAGCCGCTGCTGGACCGGGAGGATGAACAGCGCTGGACCGACAACCCCAAGGGGGCTCTGCAGGAGCGCTGCCAGCGCAAGTACAAGGCCAGTCCAATCTATCGCGTTGTGGCCGAGGATGGGCCCGGGCACGACCGGCGCTTCACTGTGGAAGTCACGCTCGGAGACGACGTCCGCGGTGTCGGCAAGGGACGCAGCAAGCAAGACGCCGAGGTCAAGGCGGCAACAGACGCCTTAATGGGTAAGCGAATAGGTTGACACCTGTTCGGACAGTGGCCTATCCTATGCGCTCACTTTTGTGGGCCGTTAGCTCAGTTGGTAGAGCAGCGCACTTTTAATGCGCGGGTCGTCGGTTCAAGTCCGACACGGCCTATCCTACTCTGTTTCATGGGGGCGACGTAATGAAGCTAGGCATCATTGGCGGGAGTGGCGTTTACGAGATCGAGGGACTGCAGAACGTGCACCACGAGTCGCCGCAGACGCCCTTTGGTGAGCCGTCGGATGCCTACTGCTGTGCGGAGCAAGACGGGGTTGAGCTGATCTTCCTGCCGCGTCACGGCCGCGAGCACCGTATCATGCCCTCCGAGATCAACCACCGCGCCAACATCTACGGGTTCAAAGCGCTGGGATGCGATTGCGTCCTCTCCATCAGTGCCGTGGGCAGCCTCAAAGAGACTATGCATCCGCGCGACATTGTGCTGCCGGATCAGTACTATGACCGCACCAAGAAGTCATTTGAACACACGTTCTTCGGGAACGGCGTGGTGGCCCATGTCTCTGTGGCGGACCCGACCTGTCCCAGCCTGCGCGACGTCATGGCGCAGACGGCGCGCGAAGTCATTGCGGCCGAGGGCCTGCCCCACGCGGTGCACGTGGGGGGCACGTATGTCAATATGGAGGGCCCGGCCTTCTCGACGCGTGCCGAGTCGAATGCCTATCGCAGCCACGGGTTCGACGTGATCGGGATGACCAGCCTGGGGGAAGCCAAGCTCTGCCGTGAGGCCGAAATCTGCTACCAGCCCATGGCCATGGTGACCGATTATGACTGCTGGCATGCCGAGGCCGGCAATGTCACGGTTGAGATGGTTATCGGGCACCTGGTCGCCAACACCAAGCTGGCCAAGGCGATCGTGGTGGCCTTGGCCACGCGCATCCGTGACGAACGAGCGTGTAGCTGCCGCAGTGCCATGCAGAATGCCATCCTGACACCAGCGGCGTCGCTGCGCGACGGGGATAGAGATCGCCTGGGCTTGATCCTGGCACGGCATTTGGATGGATAGTGGCGATGCCCCTCGCGAACGCACTCTCGCTGCTTCTCGACTTTGTCTACCCGCGTCCCTGTGCGGTCTGCGGGGCCGGGGTGATCGAACGTGGCCGCCATCTCTGCTGGGAGTGCTGGCGCGATGTCGGCTTGATTGAATTCCCTTTCTGCAGCTGGTGCGGCGATCCCGTCGCGGGCCAGGTTGATAACCACTACGTCTGTGCCTGGTGCCGGCGCCGTCCGCCCAGCTTCGATCGCGCTCGCTCGGCGGCCCTCTACGACGGACCCGTGCAGCACTGTGTCAAGGCCTTCAAGTACGGCAAGCGCACCCACCTGGCGCGCGAGCTGGGCGCCCTGTTGAGCAGCTGTGCGCGGGTGCATTATGCCGATGAGATTGTGGATGCCGTGACCTATGTGCCGCTGCACCGCCGCCGCCGCCGCGAGCGCACCTTCAACCAAGCCCACCTGTTGGCCGGTTTCGTGGCGCGCGATTTGGGCGTGAAGCTTACCGATGCGGGACTCTACCGCACGCGCCACACCGATACCCAGGCACTGCTCAATGCCAAGGCGCGGCGGCGGAATGTTGAGGGTGCTTTTGCGGTTAAACCCAACGGCTGGGCGCGCGGCCGCAGCCTACTTCTTATTGACGACATCATGACCACCGGTGCTACGGTAGATGCGGTCGCACGCACGCTCAAGGGTGCGGGCGCCCATCGCGTCTGGGTGGCGACCGTGGGGCGGGGAGTGTAGGGATGGAAGTGACCGCACAGGTGGAGCGATTGTTTGAGCGTCGCAGTTTCGGGATCAAGCCCGGGTTGGCCGCCGAGCGCTGCCTGCTCGAATCGCTGGATCACCCTGAGCAGAGCGTGGCGGCGGTGCATGTGGCCGGCACCAACGGCAAGGGGTCGGTGTGTGCCATGCTGGCATCGATTCTGACGGCGGCCGGTCTCCGCACCGGCCTCTTCACCTCGCCGCACCTGGTCTGCTTCAATGAGCGATTCCGTGTGGATGGGGTCATGATTGATGACGACAGCTTGAAGCAGCTGATGGAACGGGTCGAGGCGGCGGCCGAGTCGGTTGACCAGGCGGCCGAGCACGCGATCACCTTCTTTGAGTGCTGCGCCGCGATGGCGTTCGAGCACTTTCGCGCGCAGGGCGTCCAGCTGGCCCTGCTTGAGACCGGGATGGGGGGGCGACTGGATGCCACCAACGTGGTCGATCCGGCCCTGTCGATCATCACCCGCATCGACCTCGATCATACGGCCTACCTGGGCGAGGATCTGGCGAGCATTGCGGCCGAGAAGGCGGGCATCATTAAGCCCGGCCGGCCGGTCGTCATCGGCGCGATGCCGCCCGAAGCGCGTGACGTAATGATCCGCACGGCGGCGGAGCGGGGCGCCCCCCTGCGCGATGCGGCATCCAGCGTGGGGATTAGCGTGCGGGAGGTCGGACTGGACGGCCAGCGGGTCAAGATCAGCAGCGATAGTGACAGTTACCCGCCTCTGACCCTCCCGCTCATCGGGGCGCACCAGGTCGAGAATCTGGCCACGGTCGTGGCGGCCTGTGAAGTGCTGCGCGACCAGGTACAGCTGCCGCTGCCCGATGCGGCCCTCGTGGCCGGGCTGACGGCCACACAGTGGGAGGGGCGCCTGCAGATCCTGCAGCGCGACCCGCCCCTGGTGGTCGACGGGGCCCACAACCCCGGCGCGGCGCGGGCGCTGGTGAAGTCGCTGCGGGGCGTCTGCCGGCATCAGCCGGTCGGGCTGGTCCTCGGGATGTGTGCCGACAAGAATATCAGCGCCACGTTGCATGAGCTGGCGGTCTTCAGGGGGCCGGTCTGGACCGTTCCGCTGGCCACGGCGCGCGGACTGCCTGCCGCCGATTTGAAGCAGGTGGCCCTGGCGGCCGGTTTAGAGGCGCAGGCGTGTGACCGCCTGCCGGAAGCCCTGCACGCGGCCATGACATGGGCGGCGGCGAGCGGTGGGGTGGTCTGTATTGCCGGATCGCTCTTCCTGGCAGGCGAAGCCCTGGCGGCGTGGAAAGAGGGAGCACTATGAAGGCACACGGTATTGAGGTGATTACGCGCGGCGTCTGCATCGTGGAGGGCTGCGTGCTGCTCTGCCACGGACGGGGGCATGACAACACCTACCTGCCCGGGGGGCATATCGAGGTGGGGGAGTCCGCCGCGTCAGCGCTCGCACGCGAGATCAAGGAGGAGTTGGGCGTGGCCGCGTCGACCGGAAGATTCCTGGGCGCCGTGGAGAACCAGTTTGTGCAGAAGGGCCGTCCGGTCCACGAGATCAACCTGCTCTTCCGCCTGGAGATTCCGGGACTGAAGCCGGGTACCGAGATCCCTGTCGCCGAGGAGTGGCTGGACTTTCGCTGGGCACCGCTCGAAAGCCTGGCAGACGCCAACCTGCAACCGCAGGTGGTGCGAGACGTGGTGACCGACCACGCCGCAGACGCTGGCGGGGTGGGGTGGGGCAGCAGTTACCCGTCGGATCGTGGGTGTTGAAGTCTGAACGTCTCGAAATGGCTAGACATCCCAAGAACGTTGGCGTAGCTTTTCGCCTTGGTTTGTTCGGCGCGGACAGGCCGATACCGATGTGCCGGGGTGGCGAAATGGCAGACGCACTGGATTCAAAATCCAGCGGTGGTAACACCGTGAGGGTTCGACTCCCTCCCCCGGCATGCTAAGCGCGTAGCGCGAAGCATGCCGTCACGCCGTAGCCGACCCGAGCTCTGCGAGGGTCGCGAAGGCGGACCTTTGCGGGTAACGGTATGTGCTTTACGCCTGTTCGACGACGATGTTTTCGTCGACTTGCTCGCGCAGGATGCGCTGGATGCCCTGTTTGATCGTCATGGTGGCGTGGGGGCAGCCGCCGCAGGCGCCCTTGAGGCGCAAGGTGACGTCAGTGCCTTCGATCGTGGCGACCTCGAGGTCGCCGCCGTCGGCCTGCAACATGGGACGAATTTCTTCCAGCTTGGCTCTGATCTGCTCTTCCATGATAGTCTCCGCTAATGCCGTTGTTTTCCAGTTGAGGAACGCGTGACACTCTGCCAGCCGACCGACGGTGAGTCAATCAAGGATCTACCGGTTTGAAAACACGATGTGGACATTTCTTTGTGAAGGGGCGCGTACAGGGCGTCTGTTTTCGATGGGCCTGCCGCGACGAAGCGGTTCGCCTCGGCCTGACCGGCTGGGTGCGCAACCTGGCCGACGGGCGTGTCGAGGTAACCGCTGAGGGCATTGAGGCGCAGCTGGCGGCCCTCTATGCCTGGCTGCGAAAAGGACCCTCGACCGCACGCGTGCTGGCTGTGAGCGAAGACTACTGTGAGCGGGAGGCGCGCCACGATGCGTTCGAAATCCTTTACTAGTGGCATCGCCTCGCTGCTGGGGGCTTCGCTGCTGTGGGCTTTCTCATTCGGGTTGATCGCGACCCACCTCAAAGGGGTGGATGCGGTCATGGTGGCCTGGATTCGCCTGACTCTTTCGCTCCTGCTCTTCCTGCCGTTGCTGCGGGTCCGACAGCTGAGCTGGCGCCTTAGCCTGCAGCTGCTTGGCATAGGGGCGGTCCAATATGGCCTGATGTACGTGGCTTACATCGAGTCGTTTCGCTATCTCAAGGGACACGAAGTGGCCCTCTTCACCATCTTTACGCCGCTCTACGTGGCGCTCATCCACGCCATCGGCAAGCGGATGCTCCAGCGGCGTGTCATTCTGGCGGCCCTGCTGGCCGTACTGGGTGCGGCGGTGATCCGTTTTCAGCAACCCGGCGGGGATGTGGCCCTGCGGGGGATCCTGCTTCTGCAGCTGGCCAACGTGGCGTTTGCCTTCGGGCAGGTGGCCTATCGGCGCGTGATGCAGCAGTCGGCCGGGCGGGTGCGCGATGAGGATGTCTTCGCGATCCTGTTTGGCGGAGGCATGCTGTTTGCCGCAGCGGCCTGTACGGCCACGGGTGGCTGGTCACAGGTCTCGTTCTCGGCCACGCAGATCCGGGTCCTGCTCTATCTCGGCCTGGTGCCCTCAGGAATTGGATTCTTCCTCTGGAACCGCGGTGCCCGGATCGTTAATCACGGCACCCTGGCCGTCATGAACAACATCAAGATTCCGCTGGCCGTCTTCGCCACGATCGTATGCTTCCATGAGGAAGCCGATCTGGTGCGCCTCCTGGCCGGCGGCGTTGTCATGCTGATCGGGGTGTGGATGTGTGAGCGGAAGGGGGCGTGAGGACTTGCGGCCCGTGCGAGGCCGCGTGGCCATCTTGGCTCCCCCGCGACCTCGTGTCGCGGGAGGGCGAGATCTCTGTTTCCTGCGACACGAGGTCGCAGGGGAACTATATTGGACTCTCATTCCATCTTTGTCTTTTCCCCGCCATTCTGTAATCATCAGGGAATGACTATGCGATATATAAGTACACGCGGGGGTATCGAGCCGATTGGGTTCAGTGATGCCGTGATGATGGGCCTGGCGCGCGATGGCGGCCTGCTCTTGCCCGAAACCATTCCGGACGTCTCAGACCACCTCGAGGCCTGGGCCTCGCTTTCCTACGCGGAGCTCGCCCTTGAGGTCATGCGGCCCTTTGTCGATATTCCGGAGGACGACCTGAGGCAGCTCGTTGACAGGAGCTACGCCACGTTCCGCACGCCCGAGGTGACCCCGGTCGTGGCCGTGGGCGACGTGCACGTGCTGGAGCTCTTTCACGGGCCCACCCTGGCCTTCAAGGATGTGGCGTTGCAGTTCCTGGGGAACCTCTTCGAGTACATTCTGAAGGACCGCGAGCAAGATCTCAATATCCTGGCGGCCACCAGCGGCGATACTGGCAGCGCGGCCATCTACGGCGTGCGCGGCCGCGAGCGCATCCGGATCTTTGTGATGCATCCCAAGGGACGCGTCAGCCCCATCCAGGAGCGGCAGATGACCTCTGTGCTGGACGAGAATGTCTACAACCTGGCCGTCGAAGGAACGTTCGATGACTGCCAGGAGATTATGAAGTCGGTCTTTGGTGACCTTGAGTTCAAGGATCAGTTCGAGCTCGGCTCGGTCAACTCGATCAACTGGGCCCGCCTTCTGGCGCAGGTGGTTTACTACTTCTATGCCGCCTTGCGCGTCATGGAGCAGACCGATGCCAAGCGGGTACGCTTCGCGGTGCCGACCGGGAACTTCGGTGACATCTTTGCCGGCTACCTCGCCGCGCGCATGGGACTGCCCATCGGCCGCCTGGTCCTGGCCACCAACGAGAACAATATTCTGGCACGCTGTTTCACGGCGGGCGACTACAGCCTGGGCGACGTGCATGCCACCCTGAGTCCCTCCATGGATATCCAGGTGGCCAGTAACTTCGAGCGCTACCTCTACTACCGCCTGGGCGCGTCGGCCGAGACGGTGCGTGTCCTGATGAAGAGCTTTGCCACGACCGGGAAGCTGCTGTTGCCACAGGAAGAGGACGCCTCAATCGACGACCTGATCGTGGCCGGCACGGGCAACACGGAAGCGACCCTGGCCACGATTCGGGAGATGCAAGCCGAGCATAACTACCTGCTCGATCCGCATTCGGCCGTGGGGGTGAGCGTGGGACGCCAGTTTATGCAGGACGGTGAGCCGATGATCTGCCTGGCCACGGCCCATCCGGCCAAGTTTCCTGCCGCGATAGAGCAGGCCACCGGGAAAGACCTGGCACGGCACGAGGTGATTGACGCCCTGGCCGATCTGCCGACCCGTTCGGATGAGGTCCCCGCCGACGCGATGACGGTGCGCACCTACATGGCCGCGCGTATTGCGCTTCCGGCTGAGCCTGTGGATGAATAAGGGTGCCCCGTTTGAATGCCAACGCTGCGGCAGCTGTTGCCGCATCCCGGGCGAAGTTCGCCTGCTCAAGGGCGAACCCGAGGCGATCGCGGCGGAGCTGGGCATGTCGACCGATGCGTTTATAGAGGTGCACACGCGCTTGACCCGCGACCGGTTGGGGCTCAGTATTGTGGAGCGGCCGGATGATAGCTGTTCCATGCTTGCCCCCGATGGCTGCCGCATCCAGAAAGCCAAGCCCTACCAGTGCCGCGCCTTCCCGCGGGAGTGGAACTACGATGGCTGGGAGCGCATCTGCCTGGCAGCAGATGCGGGGGAGTCGGAGATCAGAAGTCGGAAGTCGGCGGTCGGCGGTCAGAAACCTTTGAAGATGGATAGCATAAAATGAAAAGTGGAGAGTTGAAACAGGCGGTCCTCGAGCATCTGCATGCGGAGCACCGCACGCCGCCTTCGGCCCACGAAATCAGCGCGGCGCTGGAGCTGCGTGGTGGGCAGAAGAAACGTCTGCAAAAGCTCTTGAATGAGCTGCTGCTGGCCGGCGAAATCGTGCGTATTCGCGGCAACCGCTACTCGATCGGGGCCGAGGCGGATCTCGTCACGGGCCGCCTGGATGTCAGTAAGCGTGGGGATGGTTACGTACAGGGGCCGGGCGGGAGCTGCGTGGCCTTTGTGCCGCGCCACGCGCTCGAGACGGCCCTGCCGGGCGACACGGTTGTGGTGCGGCTGGGACGCGAGATTGCCGATCGCATCACGGACGACCGCGTTAGGGTGGGGCGGGTCATTCGCATCCTGACCCGCGCGCAGCGCGAGATTGTGGGTACGCTCAAGAAGACCGACCGCTTTCTCTACGTGGTGCCAATGGATCCGCGTTACAAGAAGGATTTCTATGTGCCGGAGATGGCCGGGGCTGAGATCGGGGATCGCGTCATCATCCGCTTTGCCGGCTGGGCCGATCCGCATATCAATCCCGAAGCCGAGATCGTGGAGTCGCTCGGTCCGGCCGATACGCCCTCACAGGATACCATCGCGGCGATCCGCCACTACGGCCTGCCGGACGACTTCCCGGGTGAGGTGCTCTCCGAGGCCGAGACCGTGAGTAGCCTGATTGATCGTCCCGGCCGGCGCCTGGACTGCCGCGATCTCTTTATCCTGACGATTGACCCCGCGCGGGCGCGCGACTTTGATGACGCGCTCTCGCTCGAGCGGGATGAACAGGGGCGCCGCGTGTTGGGGGTGCATATTGCTGATGTCAGCCATTTCGTGCGGCCGCGCTCGGCCCTCGACAAGGAGGCGCGTGTGCGCGGCAACAGCGTCTACCTGCCCGATCGCGTCATCCCGATGCTGCCCGAGCAGCTCTCCAACGGGGTCTGCAGCCTGGTGCCTGATGTCGACCGCCTGGCCTTCTCCGTCTTCATGACGATTGATGATCGCGGCCAGGTTTTGAGCAGCACCTTTGCGCGCACACGCATCCGCTCGCGGCGGCGTTTCACCTACGAAGACGTCCTACCCGTCCTGCAGGGCCAGAAGCCGGCCGGGGTGGGCAAGCAGGCCATCGCCCAGCTACGCGAACTGCACCGCCTGGCTCAGCAGTTCCGTAAACGCCGCTTTGCCACGTATGCCCTCGAGTTGGACGCCCCCGAGCCGGAGGTAGTGGTGGATGAGCATGGTGTCACGACCGGTATTCGCATGGTGCCCAATGACGAGACCCATCAGCTCGTGGAGGAGTGCATGGTGGCCGCGAATGAGGCCACAGCACGCGAGCTGTCGGAGCGGAACGTTCCCTCGATCTACCGTGTGCATGCGCCGCCCAGTGCTGAGAAGATGCAGGACCTGATGGCCGAGTTGGCCGGGCTGGGCTATACGCCCGGCGACCTGACCAACCGTAAGAACCTGGCCACCTTCCTGCGCAGCGTCAAGGGCGAGGCACGGGCCGACTACGTGCGCCTGGCCGTGTTGAAGAGCATGAACCGCGCTGAATACACCCCCGAACGGGCCGAGCACTTCGGCCTGGCCAAGCAGTACTACGGTCACTTCACCTCACCGATCCGGCGCTATCCCGACCTGATCGTGCACCGCCAGCTGGCGGCGCTGCTCCTGCAGCAGGCCAAGCCGGACGCCAAGCGCAAGCCAACGATGTATAAGACGGCTGAGCTGGTGAAGGTGTCGGCCATCTGTTCGGACACGGAACGGCGTGCGGATGAAGCCGAGCGGGCCGTCATTGAAATCAAGAAGTACCGCTACCTGAAGCGCCAGCTCGATGAAGGCACCCAGCAGACCTACGAGGCGGTCGTGGTCAGCGTGATGAACTTCGGGCTCTTTGTGGAGATTCCGGCCCTGCAGGTGCAGGGCCTGGTGCATGTGCGCGAGCTCTCGAGCGGCTTTGTGCGGCATGACCGCACCAACCAGTCGTTGCGCGCCGGTAAGAAGCGCTACGTCGTTGAAACCCGCCTGCAGGTGGTGATCAACAACGTGGACATGGAAGGCCGCAAACTCGACTTCGCGCTGGCGCGAGCATGATCCACACGGCATCTACGATGCCCGACATCACAGCTTTGTGACGCCTGAGGTCGGCAATCCGATAGTCGTTGACCCGTACAGGGCGCGTGCTATATTTCAAATTGACGCTTGGCAACAAGAACAAGGAGACTCCTGTGACCTACTATGAACAGCTTGTGCAGCACGCAGCTGACGCAATGGATCGCCACCCGCGCAGCACGATTGCACTGGATGCGGAGACATTTGAAGTCATAGGGCGAAGCAAGGATATCTCGAAGGTCGTTCCGAAGATGGATGCCGCTGTCGCTCAAGGCCGCACGCCTGTGATACTCGAGAAGCCCCGCCATCCTGAGACCTGGATTCTGTGATGGTGCCGAAACGTCTCAGTTATCCTTGCCTCGGAGACGTTCCCGCTCTGTTCATCAACGTTATCAACGCCCGATCCAAGCGCAAGCAACTCTTCCAGATGCTTGTGGACACGGGAGCTTCCCACACCTCCATTCCCGCAAGCTTCGCATCTTCCTTCGGCCACGACAACACCGCACCAGACGTAGCCACTACCGAAGTCAATGGTATCGGCGGAAAGTCTCTCGCATACATTCACACTCTCCGCGTCGAGCTGATCGACCCCCAAGCCAAGACATGGGCGAAGCTCGTTTCTCCATGGCGCTCCCCGAAACTTCCGGTACTGTTTATCGACAAGATGGACACACAGATTGGACTGCTTGGCCGCGATATCCTTCAACGCTGGTCTGGTATCGCTTTTCTGCCCGGCTCGGATGCCAAAGGCCAAGGCGGGACGCGTTCATGGACCATCACAATAGAGCTGTAGGGGCGTGCCGCCTACCGCCGACCCAACCTGCAAACCAGCCTGACCCCTAGGGTTCTATCTCGCGCTGCGCTTCCTGTATTCACCCGGGCTGATGCTAAGCTCCAGCTTGAAGCAGCGGAACAGGTTTTCCGGGGTCCCGAAACCGCAGCTATAGGCCACCGCTCGGAGCTTCTCGTTTGAGTGTCTCAGCATCCGCTTGGCCCTTTCGAAACGGATCGCGGAGAGCACGGCGTAGGGTGAACGGCCGAGTTCCCTGTTGAAGGCCTCGTAGAGTACCGTCTTGCATACGCCGGAAACCCGAACGAAATCAGTCAGGCCGATGGTGTCGGCGTGGTGATCAATCATGAATCGTAAGGTTTTGGCCACGCGTGGATCACTGGCGGCGAGCGTGTCGGTACTGGCCCTGGCCGCCACTCCCGTTGGCGGCAAGAGAATGGGACGGTCTGGAGCTGGCGAGCCGTCCATCAGATCGGCCAGGAGGTCGCAGGCTGTCTTTGTCATCTGGTCGCGGTCCGTCGAGACGCTCGAGAGCGATATTCCGGCGCTATGACGAAATAGAGGCATGTCGTGCATGCCGAGGACGGCGATTTCATCCGGCACGCTGATTGATCTGGCTATGCATACTTCAATCAGCTCGACCGCATCCTGGTCGTTATACGCAAAGATCGCCACTGGTTTCGGGAGGGAGGGCAGCATCTCTTCCAGCCACCGCCCTCGGTGCTCCCACCCGACGCTGGGGTCATTCTTCGCCGCGGGCGGCGGAATGAGAGTAAGGACCTCTTTGCCCGCTTCGTGCAGCCTCTTCTGGAAAGCCACAAAGCGCGTCTCGGTGTGGCTCGTGAGCGGTTTTGCAGAATAGTACACAAATGATGTGAACCCTCGTTCGAGGAAATGCTCGGCGGCCATGGAGCCCGCGATGCTGCTGTCCTGAGAGACCGTGGGGAGATGCAATTCGGGGTAATTTGCATTGAGCGAAACGACCGGACAACCGGAGGACTCAATGAGTTGGCCAAGACCCTCCGTATCTCCCAATAGGGTAATGATGCCATCCCCATTCCAGCGACGCGGGAGCTCGCCGGTAAGGCATGGCTGGATGTTAAGATGCCATCCGTGCTCCGCAGCATGCTTCATCGTCCCGTTAAGAATCTCCTGATTCCACCAGGCATTCGCATACAACACTCGCTTTATCGCTCTGTCTGTCATGAAAACCGACCTCCGGAAGAAACTTAATACATAACGGAAGAAAAGCAAGGAGTATTCCGTTGCCGTCAGTGGGGTGTAGAGATCATGCTCTTCAATAGGTCACCGCTGTAGTTGACGCGAGAACTGCGAGGAACGCATGAGCGGGTTGCCTGAACGGGAACTGCGGAACACAACCGGAGGAGAGAAGATGAGGAGAGCAATGAGAATCACAAATGGTTGCACACTCGCCGTCGTGGCGATGGCGCTGGGGTTCGCCTGCACCAGCGTTAATGCTGAGACGATCGCTGCGCAGACCTTTAATGATGACCAGAACTTCTATATCGCTGGCCAGACGAGTTGGACGGACGGTCTCGGAGACCTAAGAATAACCTACACAGGGACGGGTCTTGGATTTGTAGCGGCGTCCAAAGCGAACCCACAGGGCATCCGGACAGCAGGTGGGACGCTCCAGGCAGGGCACATGTCATCCAGCGGTACACCTAGTAAAGGGTTTGATTTAACAGGAAAATATGCGTGTGGCGCGCCACGCTCTGGCGTGGGGATAGTCTCTGTTTAGATCGTGGGCACGTGGCCGGTATTGCCTGACTGTTTCGTGGGCCACGGCCGAAAATGGCGAGCCCGGCACGGAGTCTCCGAACCCGCCACTGGTTTTCAGATCGCCGCCGGTACGGCGATCTTGTCGCGGGCGACCGGGACCAGGCGTAACGCCACATCAACATGTTTTGG
>JABGQM010000041.1 GCA_018648805.1 Verrucomicrobiota bacterium | reverse complement strand
ATCCATGCCCAAAACATACGCGCCCGGAGACTGAAAGTCCAGCTATCTTTTGTGTATAAAAGACAGAGCTTGCCTGGTGGGTGAATGAGCTTAGTGGCCAAAGAGACCGCCCACGCCATTCCTTTCCCGCCTCTCGCCGCAAAGCGGCGAGAGGCGGGAAAGGCGGGGGGAAGGGACCCGCGGTTGGCTGCTAAGCTGTCGCTCCCACCAGGCAGCCGAGCGAAGCGAGACGGGCTGCCGCCAGGCGGCAACGGAGCGTAGCGTAGTGGCAACCTGGTGGGGGGCGCGGAGAACGGTACTGAGAAACACCCCGCTAATTCTGGAAGGACCCCATTTTTGTATGTATTGCGAGAAGTCTCCCATTTGGACATTGGATATTCCTTGTTGGCTGTTGGATATTCAGTTCCTTGCTGCGGCCAGACCCTTTTCGGACAACGTCGAACTAGTAGGCGATACGGCTTGTGGCGCCCGCTTCTACGGTCGCCTGCTTGTCGTGGACGACAAACTCAATCTTGTGGGCTGAGAGGTTTTCGACCTCGAGCGCGTTCGTGGCGACGGTGACGCGGACCAGATCTTGCTTCCAGTAGACTTTGAAGGTGATCGAGGAAATCTCCTCCGGCAGGCATGGCCGAAATGTGAGTGTATCGGCTTGCAGGGCGCTGATCATGCCGGCAAAGCCGTGTACGATCTGTTGCCACATGCCGCCCACATTGGCGCAATGTATGCCGTCTTTCGATCGAGGCAGCGGCCCGAAGTCAATGTCGATAGATGCCTTCCAGGAGTCGTAAGCGATCGTGGCGTTCCCGCTGTGTGCCGCGAGGATCATATTGTGACACATGGAGTTTGACGACTCATTGGTGTTGAATGGCGCGTAGTATTCAAGCGAGGCGCGCTTCTGGTCGAGGGTGAACTCCTCAGAGAACAGACAGAGCAGTGCGGCGACATCGGACTGCTTCATAACCTTCGAACGATACCGCTTCTCCTGCAGAATATAATCGCCGAACGGTTTCGTTTTGTCTTTCCAGATACCCTCGATATCGATCTCGGCGTAGTTGGTGTCGTAGTCCTCACATTGCCAGACGATGTTGCGTTCCTGATCGACCGGGATATCGAGGCCGTCGGCCACTTCCGCAAAACGGTCGAGCTCATCCTGCTGCAGCCCGATTTTGTCACAGAGCGCCTGGTATTGCGACGGGGCTTCCTGCTTCATCATGGCGGCCACTTCGCCGGCCAGGTTCAGTCCAAACGTTACCGAATGGTTGGTGTAGGCGTTATTGTTGCAGAAGTGGGTGTACTCATCCGGACCCATGACTCCCAGGATGTGGTAGCCGGGTTTGCCCTTGCGTTTGTCGGCGCGTTCCGCCCAATAGCGTGAGGTCTCCATGATGACCTCAGCACCGTAGTTGAAGAGAAATTCGGTGTCGTTGGTTTCCTTGAAGTAGTGCCACAGGCCAATGACCACATCTGAGGTGACGTGGACCTGGTGTTCGGCGTATTCGAAGAGAGGGCAGGTTTCGTTGCCTTCGACATCAGCGTTCCACGGATATCTGGCACCCCTATAGCCGGCGGCCTCGGCGATCCTGCGTGCGCCCTGGAGCCCGTGGTAGCGGAACATGGCCGCCGTCCTGGCGGTACGGTGATTTGTATACAGGTAGAACGGCTGAATGAAGATATCCATATCCCAGAAGACCACGCCAAAATAGACTTCAGAAGTTAATCCCTTGGGGCAGATCAGGGCGCGATCTTCGTCTTCACCCTTGGCGCGCAGCAGGTGGTAAACGGCCAGGCGTGCCGCCAGTTGAGAGTCGTAGCCCTTCGAATCGTTGGCTTCAATGGCGATGTCGGCTATGTCCCATTTGGCGGCCCAGACATCGCAATGCGCCTGGTGCAGGCTGTTCGGATCCTGCGCGATCTGCTCGCGCACAGTCGTCATGGCAACGTCAAGCAGGGCGTCCTTCGGGTAATACATGTCGGAGATCACGACAGAGGCTTTGTGCACGGTGGCCTCTTCACCTTCCTGCAGTGTCATCGCATAGACGGCTGCGGCCTTGCGTGCCTCCTGCTCGATCAGGTAGTTGGATGTTGTTGAGACCCTTGCCGCGGTGGCCGTCACGATCCGGTTGTCCCTGTTCGTGGTAACATCCGAGTAGACGATCTCATCGCCATGACCGGTTTGGTGGGCGGTGAATGTCTCGTATCCGTTCGTTCGCACATTATTGTCCACGGCGCTGACGATACGGATATCACAACGGCCTGACAGCAGTCTGATCTTGCATTCCTGTATGCAGGTAAAGCGCAGTTCAGGATTCATGAATCGCTTGAAAAGGATGTTCAGCTTCTTGCCGTCGCGGGTCTCCCAGATAAAGGTGCGGTAGAGCGTGGCGTTCTTGATGTCGAGCCAGCGATGGTAGTCCGAGAGGCGGCCGGTCTCCATGTCCAGCTTTTCGCCGTCCGCATATATGACCAGGCCCAGAAACCACGGCAGGTTAACCATGCCAACGCGCAGGAACGGGTGCGTGCCCTCAACAACCGGCAAGAACGTGCCGTAGCGGCTTTTCGACTCAGCCTGTTTTTCCAGCGTCACATTAACAGGCAGGCGCATATATTCACGCGACTGATCGTCATCATAAAAGCCTTCTTCGACGCTGGATCGCACGGTCATGTAGCCAGTACCCAGAGCAAAGAGCGATTCATAATGCCGGTTGTTCTCAACCTGCTGCCCCTGCTCCTGCTTGTACCATCCCGCTTCACGCGTGTCCTGCAGTTCGTCTACGTACATAATTCTCTCCGGCTATCCTGTTCCATTTTCATCTAAAAACTCGATAACATTCAAATGTTGATGCCTAGGCGTTTCGGCCCCTGCCAGCTCGCATGGCAGGTGAATCAGCTTAACCCGCCAAACCAGTTGACGACTTCTCTCTCCCGACCCCTGCCAGCTTGCTGGCAGGTGAAGAAGCTTAACAGCCAAAAAGGGCTCACAAGGAACCGCGGCTGGCGAGCGCGAGCCCTGGCCCACGGGCCTCTTCTCGCGCTTTGCCAGCCTCTGGGCTGGTGTGTCAGCTATGTATTGGCTGATAAGCTCTTGGCTCCTGCCAGACAAGCTGGCAGGGGGCCGGGCCTCAACATTTGAACGTTCAACACATCATGGCCTCTATGTCGTCCATCTCGCGCACGATGCCCGCCGACAAGTGCTCGTATCCCGTCTCCGTAACGACAACATCATCTTCAACGCGGAACCCGATGTTCCTTTCCTCAATATAGATACCCACATCGATGGTGAAGACCATGCCCGGCTCTATCGGAACCGGCTGAGTGCCGACATCGTGGACATCGAGGCCAACGTGATGGGTGCCACCATGCCAGTGATACTTTTTCACATCCTCACCCTCGGCAAGGTAGCCGGCCCGCGTGAGCTCCTCGCCCACGCGCTTCCTGCAGCGAGCTTCGATATCAGCAAACGTTACCTCGTGCGGTACCAGCATCGCCATCAGCTCCTTATTGATCTTGAGCGCAATCGAGTAGACCGTCTTCTGCTCCTCACCGAACGTGCCGTTCACAGGAAAAGCCCGCGATATGTCATTCGAATACTCGTTCTTTCGCGCACCCACATCCACCAGGATCAAGTCGCCGTCGTTGAGCATATCCATCGGCTCATCGTAATGGATGCAGAAGTTGTTACGACCCGATGAGACGATGTTCTCAAAAGCCGGTTCGCGCACACCCGCATCGGCCAGAACTTTGTTGAACACCGCCTCAAGCTGGTACTCATACATACCCGGCTTTGCGGCCTTCATCATGGCGTGGATTCCATCACGGGTTATGCACATGGCCTCCCTGATCGTGTCGATCTCGTCCGGCGTCTTTATCGCTCGCGCGCGACTGATAGAGAGGTAGGCGTTCTTGAAGGCAATCGCCGGGTAGTCGGCCCTGACCGTTTCGCAGTGCCGGTTCTGTGGTGCATCTTTCCGGCCAACATCAAACGGGTCGAAGTCGTACCAGACCGTGTCGATCTGCCCTCTGTTGATCGCGGCCTTCAGATCCAACTCGAATTGGGCCTGGTCCTTTACCGCTTCAATACCGGACAGCTCCGACGCGTCATCGGCCGCAAGCCTGCGGCCCTGCCACCGTTCAGCCTTTTGATCTTTCGGCAGCACGAAAAGCGTCTCCTCAACATCGCCGTCACGCTTCACAGCGAGCAGCACACTCTCCTTCTGAAGGATACCCGTCATATAGTAGAAGTTTCGGTTGGCGAAGAAGCGATAGCTCGCATCAGCCGTCTTGCGGGGCGCAGATCCAGCGAAGAGAATCAGGGCTTCATTATCGCGCATAGTCCCGTAGAACTGCTGCCTGCGTGATCGATGAAACTCAGCATTCATTATCTCACCTTTCTCTCAATCCCCGAAGCGCCTCAAAAGCCAACGATAGCACCATCCCGCTGTATTCAACAAGGGGTCCGTCCCGTCAATTTACGGCACATTCCCGACTTCATGGGACCTAAAGCAGCCCCGGGGCGGGACGACCCCGCGCTACTGTGAGGCCAAGTGAATCAGCTGCACTTGAGGCAATCAGCCACCCGCGTAAGACACTGAATGTTCGAGGTCAATAATGTTGATATCTTGCGCTCGCCATGCAGTCGCCAGGACCATATAGTCTATTCCCAAATCAATAAAGGAGATGCATTCATGAAGGGACCCAAAGTAGTCGTCATCGGGGCGGGAAGCCTCTTTTTCGGGCGGCAGGCGATCTGGCAGATGGTCACCAGCGAGGTGCTCAATACGGGGACACTGGCATTGGTCGATACGGACCCCACGCACTTGGCGCGCATGACCAATCTGGCGCGCAAGGCGATTGACGAGAAGGGCGTGGCGCTCTCACTGGAATCCTCAACCGACCGGCGTGAGGTGCTTAAAGACGCCGATTTCGTGGTCTACTCCTTTGCCTACAAGTCGGTCAAGCATCGCGCGATGGATTGTGAGATTTCGGCAAAATACGGCATCCGCATGTGCAGCGGCGACACGATCGGGCCGGGCGGCATCATGCGCACGCTGCGCGAGTTTCCGCACATCCTGGACTGTTGCCGCGATGTGGAGGAGCTCTGCCCCAACGCATGGGTGATCAACTACATCAACCCCACCGCCGCCAACGGTATCGGACTCCAGACCTTTGCCCCCAAGCTGAAGACCTTCGCCCTGTGCGATGGCCTGCACATGCCCCACGTGAAGAACAACTATGCCCGGCGCGCCGGAATTATTGAGGAGGAGGCCACACTCTCCCCCGCACAGGATGCCGATTTCGATTTCCGAGTCGCCGGTCCCAATCACTTCACATGGATTGTCAAAGCCGAGTACAAGGGCGAAGACGTCACGCCACAGATTGCCGAGCGCCTGCGGAAGCAAGCCGCCACGGAGACCGACGGCCAGTCACAGGGCGCCAAGGCCGCGTTCAACAACACGATCACCTACGAACTCTACAAGGCCTTCGGCAGCCTCCCCGCCTGCACCGCCCACACCAAAGAGTATGTCCGATTCTGGCAGGGGCATGGCGCGAGCGATGACCCCATCCCCGCGCTGGCGCTGTGGGATCATATTCCGCGTTACGAGTGGCACTGGGGTGCCTGGAACGAGATCGATGGCTACAACTACGGCGCCAAGCCGATGGCCGACTTCTTCGCCAATACGAAGCCGGACCATGCCACCGATATCATCGAGACCATGTGGGCCGGGCTGGACAAGCCGTTCTATATCAATACGCCCAATGGCTCCACCCTGCCCAACATGCCCGCGGATGCCTTCCTGGAGCTGCTGAGCGACGTCAGTATGGATGCGGTCACGCCGCGCGCGGTTGGACCCGCCCCGGTCGGACTGCGTGGCCTGTGGCAACAGGTGCTCGACACGCACGAGCTAACCGCGCGCGCCGCCCAGAGCGGTGACCGCGACCTGCTCTATGCCGCTTTCGCGTGCGACCCCCTCACCGTCAGCCTCGCCGATACCCGTCTCCTCATCGACGACCTGCTCGAAGCCGAGAAGGATGTGCTGCCGGATTATTGGTTCTAAGGCCCCTTATCCATGCAACACGCTCAACGGCCGAATATTCTGCTGATCCTGAACGACGATATGGGTTATTCCGATTTGGGGTGCTACGGCGGCGAAATCGAAACGCCGAATCTGGATCGACTCGCAGCGGGCGGGCTGAGGTTCACGCAGTTCTACAACACGGCCCGCTGCTGTCCGTCACGGGCATCTCTGCTGACCGGGCTGCATCCGCACCAGACGGGGGTGGGCGGCATGGTCGGCGCCGCAGGAGGACCGGAAGGCTACGAGGGGACGATCAACGATCGCTGCGTGACCATCGCCGAAGCCCTGCGCGCCGAGGGGTATGCCACAGCCATGAGCGGGAAGTGGCACGTGGCCGGCGATCACGAGCACGAGAACACGTGTTGGCCCAACGCGCGCGGTTTTGACCATCACTATGGCATCATTACCGGCGCGGCCGACTACTATGCGCCGCGTACGCTGAAACGGAATGGGCGTGACGTAGAACATGAGGCCCTTGAGGATCCGGAGTACTACTTTACGGACGCGATCAGTGACGATGCGGTCGACTGCATCAATCGGCATTTTGCCGAACCTGACCCCAACCCGTTGTTTCAGTACGTGGCCTACACCGCGCCCCACTGGCCGCTGCATGCCCCGCAAAAGGAGATCGCGCGATACAAGGGCCGTTTTGCTGAAGGATGGGACGCCCTGCGCGCAGCACGCATGAAACGCATGCTGGCGCTCGGCGTGGTCGATGCTGAATGGGCGCTCAGCGCCCGCGATGAGAGCCAACCCGCCTGGGAGCAAGCCGGGGACAAGGAATGGCAGCAGCGGCGTATGGAGGTCTACGCGGCCCAGATTGATGTTATGGATCAGGGCATCGGGCGGATCACGGCCGCGCTTGAAGCACAAGGGCAGCTGGACAACACGCTAATCCTCTTTCTCGCGGATAACGGCGGCGCCGCCGAAGAGGTATCGGCGGCGTGGCTGAAGCAAGGATGGATGGACGAGTTATCGATCATTCAACACGAAACAAAAAAGGGCAAGCCCGTGCGTTTCGGCAATACACCGGACATTCAGCCCGGCGCACAGGACACCTATTGCAGCTACGGCGTCCCCTGGGCCAACCTTTCGAACACGCCCTTCAGGCTCTACAAGGGCTGGATACATGAAGGTGGTATTTCGACGCCCTTTATCGCGCACTGGCCCGCCGGCATGCAGGCTCAACCTGGATCACTGCACCATTCGCCCTGGCAACTTCCCGACGTGATGGCTACCGTGCTCGACGTTGCAGGCGCGCCATATCCTGTCGACTATGCGGGACGCGACGTCAAACCGCTGGAAGGACACAGTTTTGCCTCAGTCCTCGACGGACAGGCAACCGAGCGGCCTGCTCCCCTGTTCTGGGAACATGAAGGCAATGCGGCGGTCCGCGCTGGGCGCTGGAAGCTGGTACGCAACTACCCGCGGGATAGCTCGCTTCTGATGACGGATCCGGCGGCCTGGGAATTGTACAATATCGATGAAGACCGTACGGAGCTACACGACCTGGCCGCGCAAGCACCCGACCGTGTCCGCACGATGCTCGACGCTTTTCTGGCCTGGGCCAAACGATGCAGCGTTCTCGATGTCCACGAGCTGCAACAATGATGCTTCAGGTCGGTCTTCAGGTGCAATGGCCCGCCATGGCCTGAAACTTCACGTTCTTCTTGGCGCTTTCGCCCCTTTGGCAGGGAGAGATTAAGTAACGAGATTAGGTAATGAGACGAAGTAGGGATGCCGATTGTGATACTTAATCTCTTTACTTAATCTCATTACCTAATCTTCTCAAAACCTCCTTAAGTTTCCACCCTGAATGCTCCGGCGGAGGAACAACGCCGGGGGCCGCCCTACCCTCTGTCACCACGCCGGCGCCTGCGGTGCAGGGCAGTGTTTGTCTCTGAGTTTGGCCATCACCTGAACCAGGCAGCCACAGTGGCTACAGGTCGTGCCGTATTGCAGTTGGCTGCAATCCCGACACACGCGTAGCCGATCGGCATACGTCACGTCGGAAACGAGCGGGGCAGGATTCTCGCGCAGATAGTCCGCAAGAATCCTGTCGACCTCACTCTGTTTCAGCCTGACGCTGGCGCTGCAGCCTTTGCATCCGGATTCACGCATAGCGTGCTTGATCCTTCTCAGGAAAGTTCCAGGACCACCACCGATTTCGACGGCATCGTGACCGAGAGCGTGTTGCCCCTACGCCGGGTGCCGGTGAACTTCTCGGGCTTTACCGTGTCCGCCTTCGTGAACGTATTATGCGCGGTCATCTTCGCGGCCGTTAGAATGCGACCGCTGACCTTGGCCACCTTGGAGCCACGCACGTCGATTGACACCTCCACCGCCTTCTTCGGGTTCGTGTTGGAGAGTGTGATGTGGACCTTGCCGGCACCGTCGAGCGAAGCCGAGCCGCTGACGGCGGGGATGGACTCATCGCCGAACTTGTATTGTTCAGTTTCGATATCCATGGGCAACAGTGTCGCGTCCTGGTGCACCGCATACATCTCGAAGACATGGTAGGTCGGGGTGAGAAGCATCTTCTCGCCCTCGGTGAGGATCATGGCCTGAAGCACATTGACGGTCTGCGCGATGTTGCACATGCGCACACGTTCACAGTGGCGGTTGAAGATGTCCAGATTCAGGGCGGCGACCAGCGCGTCGCGCAGACTGTTCTGCTGGTAGAGGAATCCCGGATTCGTGCCCGGCTCAACATGATGCCAGGTGCCCCATTCGTCGACGATCATGGCGACGCGCTTCTCCGGATCATGCCGATCCATGATGGCCCCGTGTTTCACCAGAAGCTCATCCATGACCAGCGCCCGCTGGAGCTGGGCGAACCAGTCGCTTTCCTTGAACTTCGTGGCGGAACGCGACTCCTTGCCTGACACACAGTAGTAATGCAGCGTGAGTGCGTCTATATCAAAGGTCCAGTCGCCCGGGGTTTTGGCCATCTGACGCATGAGTACATCGGTCCATTCGTAGTCCGCACCGTTAGGGCCGCAGGCGATCTTGTACAGCTTCCGGTTGGGATAGTTGCGGCAGTAACAACCGTAGCGACGCACGAGGTCGGCATAATACTCTGGGCGCATATTGCCGCCGCAGCCCCAGTTCTCGTTGCCGACACCCCAGAAGGTCACGTTCCACGGCTTATCGCGCCCGTTCTCGCGGCGCAGGTTCGCCATCGGCGAGACGCCGTCGAAGTTGACGTACTCTACCCATTGCGACATTTCCTGGACGGTACCGCTCCCGACATTCCCGCAGATGTAGGGTTCGCAGCCGATCTGCTCGCAGAGGTCGAGAAATTCGTGGGTGCCGAAGTGGTTGTTTTCTGTGACGCCACCCCAGTGGGTATTGATCATGGTTGGGCGTTCTTCTCGCGGACCAATGCCATCCTTCCAGTGGTATTCGTCGGCGAAGCAGCCACCGGGCCAGCGCATATTGGGGGTCTTGGCCTTCTTGAGAGCCTTGACGATATCTTTCCGGATCCCGCGCTCGTTCGGGATAGGCGAATCCTCGCCGACCCAGTATCCATCATAAATACACCGTCCGAGATGCTCGGAAAAATGACCGTAAATATGCCGATCGATCTTGTGCTTACCCGTATCCGTATTGATCACTATCTTGTTCATCGTAATCTCCTTTTCTACATTTCCAGATTCAACCATTTCACTTCGTCGTTGGTGAGAGTGACATCAGGTGCCGCGAAGGTGCGGGCCGACTCTTCGAGCGTGGCCGGGCCTACCAGGGCGAACGTGGGGAAGGCCTGGGACATCACATAGGCTGACGCAATCGCCATCGGGTGGCACTTCTTCTTCGCGGCAAGCTCGATGCAACGCTCCTGGCGTTTGAAGTTGTCCTCGGCGTACCAGACCGCAGCCAGCGCGGGGTTCTCGATCGTCGGTCCGGAGCGGGCGGGATCGAAGAATCCACGGGCCTGCGCGCTCCAGGCGAAGCAGGGGGTCTGGGTTTCTTCGTGCCAGGCGCGGTAGTCGGACTGGCTGCTGGTGACGGAGATGCCCCACAGGGGGTTGACCATACGCGCCAGCGAGAAGTTGTTGCTGAGCGCACCGAAGCCGGTCTTGCCGTTGGCGGCGGCGTAGGCGTTGGCCTCCTGCACGCGGGCAAGCGTCCAGTTCGAGCCACCAAAGACGCGAATCTTGCCGGCGTCCTTCAGGTCGTTCAACACGTCGACAAACTCACCGACTGGCACGTCCACGTTGTCGCGGTGCATGAAGTAGATGTCCGCATAATCGGTCTGTAGCCGTTCGAGGCTCTCGTTGAACTCCGCGACAAGCGGCTTGGGGAAGCACGCCGGCGGGTGTGCACCCTTGACGATGAGGGTGACCTCATCGCGGATGCCGCGGTTCGGGAGCCACTGGCCCAGGAGCGGTTCGCCGTAGATGTGGGCGGTGTCCCAGGCGGTTCCGCCGCGTGCGAAGAAGTCGTCGTACAGGGCTGTGGCGTGTCCGATCGACTGCGGGATCATCGTGCCCATGACCATGCGCGAAATCCTCTTGTCGAGGCCGGGCACGTCGCCATAGGGCATCTGGTTGGGCTCGCGAACAGCGAGCGGACGCTTGTCCACGGGCATCGCGTAGGCTTGGGGAGCCCAGCTCGGGTAATCGACACCGACGGCCTTGAGCCATGCTTCGACCGCCTTGGCCTGCCCGATCGAGTCGGCCCAGGTCATCGCGGGGCTGGCGGCCTGTCGATGCGGGACGTTCGCGGCGGCCCTGTCGGCTTCGCAGGCGTAGATGCCCCGATCGGCTGTGACAACGATGTCTTCGCCGTTAACGATCAGCGTCGTCTCGCCAGCTTCACGGTTCTGGCAGAACCAGGGCTGGCTCACCTCGATACGACCCTCGGTTCCGTGGACGATGACCTTGTTGTCCTGGCTGCACCGAATACCGGTCGCAAGGCGTGCGATGATGTCGTTTTCAAACTTCAGTGTCCCGGCCGCCCACTCGTCGACACCGGTTTCGCCGATGTGCCCGGCCCCGAGCACTTCAATGGGTTCGGCGACATCTTTGCCCAGAGCAGCCCCGGCGATCAGGCGGGCCATTGACATCGTATAGCAGCCGACGTCGAGAATGCCGCCTCCACCGAGTTCGGCATTCAGCAGCCGGCTCTCGGGGTCCCAGCCGCAGGAAAAAGCGAACGTAGCGTCGATCGTGCGCACCTCACCGATGGCGCCATCGCGTATGAGTTCAACGAGCTTGGCCGTCTGGGGCGTGCAGCGGTACATGAGTGCTTCCATAAAGAAGACGTCGTTGCGCCGGGCGGCCTCGATCACGCTCATCGTGTCGGCCCAGCTCATGGTCATGGGCTTTTCGCAGAGGATATGTTTGCCGGCATCGGCGCTCTTGATGGCCCATTCGGCGTGCATCGGGTGGGGCGTGGAGATATAGACCGCGTCTATGGCGGGGTCGGCGAGCATCTCTTCATAGCTGCCGTAGGCCGTGGGGATATCGAATTCTTTGGCGAAGGCCTCGGCCTTGGCGAGACTTCGGCTGGCGACGGCGGCACAGACGCCCGAGTCGGTCTGGGTCAATCCGTGGGCGAAAGCGTGGGCGATGTTTCCGGCGGCAAGCAAGCCCCATCGTAGCTGTGTCATGTTTGGATCCCCCTCTTTTTTGTGGTTGACGATTACGGGCGACAATTACGATGGACGACCGGGAAGGTTCCCTCGTAATCCGTAGTCGTCGCCGTAGTCGTCAACCGATTTCCGTTTTCATACCTTTTATGGCGATTCCGGGCTTTCCGGGTGTTTTCTTATTGGCCTATATGCAGTTACACTCACTGACGGGCCGGTGAAGTCGGGCGGTTAAGTGTATCCAAGTAAGTGTGTCGGTTAAGAGTGCGACGAAGTGTGCGTTTAAGTGTGCGCTTCGCGCTCCCTACACTTACTCGCACTCTTAAGCGTACACTTCGTCCCCACCCTTACTCGGATACACTTAACCGAACTGCTTACACGATCCATCCCTGCTTCTTCACACAGTACGATTCATCAACACCACCCCCCCCGCTAATCCCGGAAGCGCCACTTCTATTCGCGCACCCAGACCTGCATCTCGCCCGCTGCACGGTGGGCCCAGAGACTATAGGGAATGGCGGTGATCCGGGCCTTTTCGAAAGCAGGCGCCTCACTGCTGTAGAGTGCAGCCTTCGACCGGCCCGCCTTACGGCGCACGGCGGCGCCACGAACCACCACGGTGCCGTCGAACAGCGAACGGTCCATCGCGGCGGTGAGCTTCGCATCGCGCGGCAAGCGGATATCGTTAAGCGCCTTGCCGTTATCGACCTCCTCGAGACAATACACCACGGGGCCACGTTTCAGCGCCACGCGGCCGCAGGTCTGGCGCGCTTGCGGCGGCGCCACGATGCGTTCCACCGGCATGGGCAGCGTGAGGAGAACCTTATCGCTGGCTTGCCAGGTGCGCTTGATACGGGCGTAGCCCTTGCGCGTGATGGGGCCGATCGCAACGGCCTTGCCATTCACCTGCAAGGCGGGTTTCCGGCACCAGGCAGGAATGCGCAGCGCCACGGTGAAGGCGGCTGGCTTCGCGGGACTGACCGTCAGGCGCACCGTATCCTTATCGGGGTAGGCGGTGTTTTGGACCACCGTCACCGGCTGACCGGCGAGCTCGACCTCGGCCTGGCCATTGATGTAGAGGTGCACGCTCAGCTCGCTGCGGGTGGAGGAATAGATGTAGCTGCCGAGCGAGGCCAACAGACGTGCCACATTGGGCGGACAGCAGGCGCAGCCGAACCATTCGCTGCGGCGGTAGTGATAATCCGGGCCCTGATGTCTAGTCCCATTCATCTCCGGATGCACCGCCAGCGGGTTGCCGTAGAAGAAATGGTCGCCTTCCTGTGAGACCCCGCTGATCACACCGTTGTAGAGGGCCAACTCCATCACGTCGCCGTAGTTCCCGTCCAATTCGGCCTGCAACATGCGGTGGGCCCAGAACACAAGTCCGATCGCCGCGCAGGTTTCCAGGTAGGCCCCTTCCGTCGGCAGATCGTAATCCATGGTGAACCCTTCATTGGCGGCAGTGGGTCCGATCCCGCCGGTCACATGCATCCGCTCCTGGGTCGCATTGTGCCAGAGACGCTTGCAGGCTTTGAGCAACGTCTTGTCGCCCGTGGAGGCAGCCACGTCGGCCATACCGCAATAGAGGTACATGGCCCGTACGGCGTGCCCCACCACCTTGGTCTGTTCACGTACAGGTGCGTGCGCCTGGTTGTAGGTGGGGGTGCCATGGGCGTAGGCCGCAGGCGCTTGGCCGCGCGCACGCGCTTCCTTCTTGAAGTAGTCGCCGTCCTTGCGGCCACGTTCGTCCACGAAGAATCTGGCCAGCTCCAGGTAATCCTCGTTACCCGTCACATCAAACAGCTTCACCAGCGCCAGCTCGATCTCCTGGTGGCCGGGGTAGCCGCGCTTCTGGCCGCGCCGCGGTCCGAACACGCGGCCGATATGGTCGGCATTGCGACACATCACATCCAGAAATGCACGCTTGCCGGTGGCCCGGAAATAGGCGACGGCTGCCTCCATCAAGTGACCCGAGCAGTACAGTTCGTGGTTGTCGCGCAGGTTCGTCCAGCGCTTGTCCGGCTCCACGGTGCGGTAGTAGCTGTTGAGGTAGCCGTCCTCGGCCTGGGCCTTTTCCAACGTAGCTACGATGGTGTCGACCTGTTTCTCCAGCTTAGCGTCCGGCTCGGCCGTCAGGGTGTAGGCCGCCGCTTCCAGCCATTTCGCCACATCGGAGTCCCAGAAAATATGCGGCTTGTTCGGTTTGCCCGGCTTCCACTTCAACGCCATGGCGTCGATCCGGCCGGTTGTCTTGAGCTGCTGATACTGGATAGGCATGGTCACATCACGATTCGTCTGGATGCGCTTGCCCCAGAAACCGTCTTTGATGGTCACGTGCTGAAATTGGACCGGCTGACGTTTTGTTACGGCCTTGGTTGTCATAGTGCTATCCCTTTTCTTAAAGATGTGCAGCCACGCATTCCGCGCTCGTGCGGCCCAATATACTATCCCCTACCCCGACTTTCTGCAAAGGGTCAGAACCCGATATTATCGGAACTATTCCGACTTTCTCCGGTCAACAGACAGAGCCCTAGCCCGGAATGGCGCTTAGACAGAACGTGCCATCGTAAGATTCAACACCCAACAACCAACATCCAACAACCAACGCCCAAGGAAGAAGCGCGAGCGCCCGCAATATCCTATATAGGAATCACTTACAGGATCGTTTCGGAGTTCTCCAACTTGAATGTTGGGAGTTGGATGTTGGTTGTTGGGCGTTGAAATTAGCCAGAACGTGGGTACCTATCTCACACCCACATACTCACATACCATTCCCCCCTACCCCACCTCGTCCGTATCATACTCGGCCCACATATACGGGCAGTTCGGATCGAACTGCGTCAGCGGCTGCGGGTTCTCGACCTTGCCAATCGGCCTGACGTTGGCGCCAGTGACACCGGTTGCTTCGTCACCGATATCCTCGCGGCAGGCCTGGAGCCGTACCTGCAACTCAGCGACAACGTCCGGATGCTGTGCGGCCACGTCGTTGGTTTCGCCGATATCCGCCTCAAGATCATAGAGCTCTGTCATTTCCTGGTCCCGCTTGCGGACATGCAGTTTCCATTTGCCACACCGGACGGCCTCAAGGTTGTTGCGGATGTAGAAGAAAAACGCATCATGCGGAGAGCTGGCGCCGGTTTCCCCCATGAGGAGCGGATCAATATCCTTTCCGTCCAGGATCCTGTCATCCGGCGCCCTTGCGCCGGCCAATCCGGCAAACGTCGGCAGGAAGTCCATAGAGGTCGTGAGCTCGCCGCAGGTCTGGCCGGCCGGAATCCGGCCCGGCCACCAGGCGATGAAGGGCAGGCGCTGTCCGCCCTCCCACGTGGAGCCCTTACCACCGCGCAACGGAGCATTGCAGCCGCATGGATCCCCGCCGCGTGCCCCATTGTCAGAGGTGAATACCACCAGCGTATTCTTATCCAGTCCCAGTTCACGCAACTCATGAAACAGTGCGCCTGCGGCCCAGTCAATACACTCGACCGCAGCGCCATAGCGACCGTTCTGCGCGCGCTCGGTGAAGCGTCGAGAGACCAGAATCGGTCGATGCACATGCATGTGCGCCAGGTAGAGGAAGAACGGCTTGGTCTGGTTCTTGCGGACGAACCGGACGGCGTGTTCAACGTAGCGTTCGGTTAGCCCCTCCTGCTCGGGCTGCTCCTCGACGACCTCCTCGTCGTGCAGCAGCGGCAGCGGCGGGAATTGCTTTCCCCTATTCTGGTGACGCCCCATGTCGTTGCTGAATGGGATGCCGAAGTAGTGATCGAAACCATGGCGAGTCGGCAGAAACTCCGGCTGGTCACCGCAGTGCCACTTGCCGACGAGCATGGTCGAATAGCCACGCTCCTTCAAGAGCGTGGCAACCGTGATTTCCTCGGGGGCCAACCCGACGCCCTGCCCAGGAAACAGAACACAATCCCCCTCAAATGAGCCAAACCCGATGCGGGGTGGATAGCAGCCGGTCATCATGGCACCGCGGCTGGGCGAGCACACGGGCGAGGCCATATAGAAATCCGTGAACCGCATGCCCTCTGCGGCCATTCTATCCAGAAAGGGTGTGGCATTGATCTCGGACCCATAGCACCCCACGTCGCCATACCCGAGGTCGTCACAATTGATGAGAATAATATTAGGCTGATCGGTTGGTTCGCGCATCACTAGGCTTGTCTCCTTTACGTATCTCTAACGGGATATATAGATGCAGCTGCACGGTAACAGCGGCAAAGCCTACGCCATCACCCTCACAGCGAGCAATACAATACCTATCGTTACCGAGGCGGGTATTCCCAGGGCCACACCATCCGTGTCATCAGTTAAATTCGCGCAGTAGCGTCCCATAAGAAGGGGGAAGATTAACCACGGAGTCTTGAATTCTCGAATGCACGTTGGGTGCCGGTCGGCGGAAGTGTTAATGAAATCGGGGTCTTGTGTGCCAGAATGATGGCTTATGGGATGGTAGTGAAATTCGCGGTTGAGTTTCCTGTGGGTCGGTGCTCCAATACGCGTCGAACTCGAGCTCCATGAATGGATCAGGTAAAAGGACCCACCGATGCGACTCAAGACCCAACCGAACCCTTTGCTTGTGCCCTCCGATGATTTCGACTTGAACGTCAACGGCGAAACGATTCCCTGCCACCTTTCCTACGTCTACAACTGGCGCGATCCCCTGACGGTAGCCCAGCCGGGCCCCTATGGCGTCGGACCTGCGGTGACCAAGCGGTTCTCGCTCAACTATGCCTCCTTCGCCCATGTGACAACCGATCAGCCCATGACGGTCCAGGTCCGGTGCAAACGCGCCATCATCGAACCCACGATTCGCCCCCTCTCCTACCACATCAGTCCGAGGGTCAGCGACGACACCCTCGAATTCACGATCCGCCCCGGACAACAGGTCTCCGTGGAGGCGCATGGCGACGCGGGCCACGTGTTGCACATTTTCGCGGACTTACCGGAAGAGAATGTCCCCGACCCCGACGACCCGGACGTGCTGTTCATAGGC
Source organism: Verrucomicrobiota bacterium (assembly GCA_018648805.1). Lineage (GTDB taxonomy): Bacteria > Verrucomicrobiota > Kiritimatiellia > UBA8416 > JABMPJ01 > JABMPJ01. The sequence goes on along the minus strand of JABGQM010000041.1, from coordinate 22,415 downwards.
CCGGGAGTGCATGAGACCCCGCAGATCGTGCTGGAAAGCAACCAGACGCTCTACCTCGCGCCTGGAGCTGTGCTCCGCGCCACCGTCGGCGAGAAGGAGCCGTTCGAACGGATCGAGCCAAGTCCCGACTACGAGCTTCGGCACCTGCATCATTTCGTCAGCGCGTGGGATGCCCAGAATGTAACCATCCGGGGCCGAGGGGTGATCGACACCACCGCGTTGGCCGCCGACCACGTCCGCAAGAACCCCATCAGCATGAACCGATGCACCGATGTGCAGATCGAGGGCATCACGCTGATCGGCGCCACCTGCTGGACGCTAAGCCTCTACCGATGCCAGAACTGCCGCGTCGAGAACATCAAGCAGATCAGCGCGTTCTACAATTCCGACGGGATCAACACCATATCCAGCTGCGATGTCGTGATTCGCAACTGTTTCCTTCGCAATCGCGACGACGGCATTGCCATCAAAGCCATGGACACCGGCAATAGAGATTGTTTTCTGGTCGAGCCCGACAGCGAACTGCCCGGCGGCGAGGTGAACAACGTGCTCGTCGAGAACTGCGTCATCTGGAGCGACTGGGGGTATGCGTTTGGGACCACCTACGAAACGCGCAAGCCGATCTCCAACGTCACCATCCGCAACTGCGATGTGATCCACGCGACGCATCCCTGCCATCAGGGCGTTATCGGAATCCTCGTCAGCGACAAAGCCGATGTTAGCCACATGCGCTTCGAAGCCATTCGGATCGAGCGCAGCTTCAAGGCGATCGTCGATCTACGTATCTGCGAGACGTGGTGGACGGTGGACAAAAATCTCGGGAGTATCCACGATGTCACCTTCCGCGATATCCATCTACTGGAGAAGCCCAGCGCCGAGGCGCTCGAGTCGTTCCCCCCAGAGGCCACCAAATACAGAACCTACTATACAGAGCTGCTTGACTCGCCAGCCGAGATGATCGGAATCCGGGGCGCATCGGAGAAGAGTCACATCCGGGACATCACCTTCGAGGACATCACGATCGGCGACGAAAGGCTGGACTCCCTGAGTCAGATGCAGATCAACGCGTTCGTCCACAACGTAACCATCCGCTGAGCCCGCCCGTTCCGACGAACGCTCTATGGATCGCAATGCTCACTTCAGATCGCTGATATCCTTGCCGTCGAGCAGCCATTCCTTGTTGAAGATGACAACCGAGAGGCCGGTGTCGCGATAGTGGCCTTTGCCCTTCTCGTAGAGCACGACGACTTCGCCTTCTTGGGTGAGAGCTGTCGACGAGTAGCCGGTCGCGCCTTCGTAGATGAGTTTCCGGACGGGCCAGGTTTTGCAGCCGTCAACAGAGAGACTGATCATCAGCTCCTTGCGGTTCCAGATGCTCCATTTGGTATTGCCCTCTTTGTGGAAGCTCTGGTTGCTGAAGATCACGGCATCGCGACCCCATGATGCTTCCGGAATGCCGAGCAGGGCCGCGGCGGTGCCTCCCAACATATCGTGTAGCGTGTCGGACGTCTTAAAGGTCTTGAAAGCAAACGTCTCGCCACCATCGAAGCTGCGCGCTTCCAGCCGCGGGCCGCCGGTGCGCGAGTTGGCGTAGAGCGAACCATCGGGCAGTTCGACGATGCAGCCTTCGCCCGTGTGTGGATTCACGTATCCGCCGTGCTTCCAGGTCTTGCCGTGGTCGTCGCTGTAGACAACCTGGTTGCGGCCGATGAACTTGGGGGTGCCGTCCTCGTTATCTTCAGGCTTGCCGTCCTCAGTCAGTGCCGGGCCATGGGTGCGGCCAATGTAGAGGATGCGGCCTTTCTTTGGACCGTACCGGAGGGTGAAACCGGCGTCCGATCCACAGCCCGAGGAGAAGCGGCCGGCGACGTTCGGCTCGATCTGGAAGTCCTCGCCTATCTTCAGCTCCTTCCAGGTGACGCCGTTGTCCTTGCTGACAATAAGTCCGCGTCCCTCGGCGGGGAGCAGCTCCCACTTGCCTTCCTTGTACTCAGACTGTTCCTCGGCAGGACGAGTCGCCACGTACGCGTCCTTCGCTTCCTTCGTGCGGGGCATGGGGTTGAGGTCCAGGAAGATGTGTCCCGTTGCGTCGTCCACAACCGCAGCGCCCATGTAGCAGAGCCAGCCAGGCTTGTCGAAGATGACCTGGAGCGGTTCCCACGTCTTGCCGTTGTCCTTGGAGCGACGCAGTACGATGGTCTGGTAGGGACAATGATCTTTGGCGTTGCCGACGCGGCCGTTGCAGAACGCAAGCAGAGTGCCGTCCTTAGCGGTCACCAGGGAAGGGATGCGGTAGAACGTCGTAACCGCCTTCCCTGCCTCGTTGGTCGCGGTGGAGTGTTCGAAGATATACGTATCGGTCATCTTCGGCTCCGCGGCCTGTGCGGCGCACGTGATACCCAGTGTAATCGCCGCTGTCAGTAGAAAGGCTTGGCTTCTCGTCGTCGTCTTCATCACATCGTCTCCTTTTGGTCGTATTCCGTAACGTCTCAGGCAGCCCACCGTGGTGCTTCCTGATTCTTCCATTTATCTGATAGTATGTCCCCCACCCCGGACGCAACCGAAAAGAGCCATTCTAGGCTAGAGCAGGTGTCGTCCTGATCTTAAGTTGTCACTCGCATGTACCATCAAGAGCTCCATATCGCTGGCACACGGCACATTCGAAGCAGTTCTCGACAAAGTTCACGAGATAGTTAGTTTCGTTTCAGTTTACGATAAAGTTCACGATGCAGGCAGAGATTCTACTATTCCGTGAACTTCGTCGTAAACTATCCCGCTTAACTATTCCGTGAACTTTGTCGTGAACTGAAACGATCTTAGACTGTTCTCCTGCCTTCCCAGTGACAACCTATTTCAGGACGGGACCCTGTACTTGTTTTCCTGACTCCTGATTCCTGCCTCCTGATCCCTGCCCCCTCATCCTTCATCCTTCCCCCTGCCCCTCACTGATTGTAAGTGTCGTACAGACTCTGGACCCGAAGCTGCTTCTTGAACTGCCCCATGGTCATTTGACGTCCCGGCGTTACCATGATCGTCGTCGCCACGCCAGGCCGCACGTGGACGAAGTTGTCCGAACAACGGATATCCGCACGGTCCAACGACAGCCACGCCCACAAAGCCGGACGCTTGGTTTTCAGCGTCACCTTGAATGACGGGTCCTTACCCGCGCAGATCTGTGTCGTGATCTGAGGCTTAAGCAGGTCCAAGTGCTTCGGCTTGGAAAAGGTGACCAGATTCGTTGACACCGTCCTGCGCCCTACCTTCAACGCCAACCACACAATCACATCGCGCACACCCACCTCAGCAAGCACATCCTTCAGCTTCAGCGTGGTGGCTTTGCGACTGGCGTGAGCCGCCATGCGAACCTCTTTCGACCCTTGCGCCAGCCGCTTGCCACTCACATCGGTGACCACCCAGTTAACCGTGCCGGCCGTGGCCGCCATGCAGTCGCTGGTAACATGGACCTCAACCGTGCCCTTGTCATGATCCTCCACCCCGGACACAAGGTGCGGCGCAAAGAAGTTTCGGGCCATGTAGTGCAGCGCTTTCCAGCGGCCATGATAGTCAATCGAGGCCCAGCTCGCGACCGGCCACACATCATTGAGCTGCCAGTACAAGGCACCCATGGACCGCGGCTGATTCCGCCGCCAGTGCTCAATCGCATACTTCATGCTCTCGCCCTGCTGGATCTGAGACGCCCAAAGCGTCATTTCAAATCCCACCGGCATCTGGAACCACTCCAACATGTAGTGCATGATCAACGCGTTGCCCACCGGGCTGCGCTGGTGATGTTCCATGATATACGACGTAATGCTTCGATCTTGGGGCTCGGTGTAAGTATAGGCCGTCTTGGGCTCCGGAAACGACTGAAAGCCGAACTCACTGCAGAACCGGTGCTCACTCGTACGGTACCACTCAAATGGCTGCCTGCCATGCCATACGTCCCAGAGATGCGAATCGCCACACGTGGGGTCATTGAAGACGGCCCGATCTCCATGCGGGGTATGCGGACTGGATGGCCAATAGTCGCGTTGTGGATCACAACGGCCCAAGATCTTGGGAATCAGCGTGTCAAACAACCCCTTATAGTCCTCCCACGCCATCTTGCCCGGCCCAACGTAGCTCTGCTCCATCTCATTGTTGCCAGACCAAAGGGCGATGCAAGAATGATGCCGAAGACGACGGACATTGTCTTCGACCTCGCACGTCACGCTGGCCATATACGCCTTGTCAAACGTGGGGACAACCGAGCCGGCAAACATGAAATCCTGCCAGACACAAATCCCCAACTCGTCACATATCGCATAGAAGGCATCATCCTCATAAACACCGCCTCCCCACACGCGTAACATATTCATATTCACATCAGCCGCATCCTGGACGAGGCGACGATAGTCACTCGTCTTCACACGCGCCTGGATGGCGTCCGCCGGAATCCAATTCGCACCCTTGGCAAAGAACGCCACACCGTTGGCCACGAACTGAAACGATTCGCCCCACTGATCCTTGTGCCGGTCCAAACCCAACGTGCGCAACCCGATCCGCAGGGCCTGCTGATCGATTGCCACACCCGCCGCATCGCGCAATGTGACACTCACGTCATAGAGCGGCTGATCCCCCATGCCCGCCGGCCACCACACGTCAGGATGTTCGACAACCAATGCCACGGATGCGCCCTTGCCCTTGATCGGCACATCGCCGGTCGCCACCTCTTTGCCCTTTCTGGAAACCGTGACGTGAACAGACAACTTGCCCGCGCCGAGCTTCTCTGCCTGGGCGAGAACACTCAGTTCAACGCGACCCTCGACATGGCTCTGATCAATGCGCACATCCCGCAAACGCGCCCGATTGAACCCAACCAGTTCAATATCACGCCAGATGCCACAGGTGATCGCCGTAATTCCCCAATCCCAACCATAGTTGCACGGCTGCTTTCTGAGATGGCCTTGATGATGCTTCCAAGGGCGATCCGTATCATACGGAAAAATCGGATGCTCCTTTTGCTTGTTCTTGAGATAGGATTTGGTCTGATCCAAACGAATGCTGATTCGATTCTCACCCACCACAAGCAACTCTTTGACGTCCCACTCCCAGTCACGAAACATGTTGTCACAGGTGCCCACGGTCTTTCCGTTCAACATTACCGTGCCCAAGGTATCAATGCCCTTGCAGCACAATAGAACCTTATCCATGCCTGAAAGCCGGGCGGAAACCTTGAACGACCGCGTGTATTCCCAGTCAGTCTCCCCAATCCAATGCAGATCATTCTCATTGTCCCGGTAAAACGGATCAGGAATTTTCTTGGCATCCAACAAAGCTCTATGCACATCGCCCGGCACCTTGGCGGGAATCGATGACGTGCTGTTCACTTCGCTCAACCGCCACGTCCCATTCAAAGACTGCTTCTTCATATGTGCCCTATTCTTTACGGCCCTTCCGGAATTTCCGGGGTGTTTGCCATTGGTCTATATGCACATACACTCTCAGACAGGCCGGTTAAGTCTGGCGATTAAGTGTATCCGAACTGCTTACTCGATCTCCGCTCGTCGTCAGTCATGGCGCATCTATCAATATAGGACACCCCGCTAATTCCGGAAGGGCTTTCTTTACTAACTGATTGCTTTCCCGCTCATCACTCACATTACTCTCGGTTAACCGTTAATTTGACTTCGTAACTTTGACCCCAGCCGGGTTGCCACTACGCTCCGCTCCGTTGCCGCCTAGCGGCGGCCTGTCTCACTACGCTCGGCTGTCCGGCTGGTGAAAGAGCTTAACTGCCAGAATACAGAAACATATAACCATCTTTTTTCCGTTCTGCCGCCCGCTAGCGGGCGGCAGAACGGAAAAAAGAGGTGGCGTAACGGTGTTGGGTTGGCTGTTAAGCTCTTTCACCCACGACACAAGGTCGTGGGGGTCACAGAACCTAGTACCCCCTCATCCGTTTCAGCCAGTCTTTCATCTTCTGCGGTGCGGTGCCGTCGATTTCCTGCTTAAGCCTGTAATCCCAGTCGGCACGGGTGCGATACTCCAGTTTCTTCTGGAAGTCGTGCAAGGCGGCCGCCTCCTTGCCGGGATAAGGATTCTTCCCGAGAAGATGGGCGCTGCTCAGTGCCGTATCACGGAGAGTCTGTGAGTCCTTCTTCACTGCGGCGATCCGGGCATTCAGCTGCTCAACTGCCTTGTTTGGCTCCTGCTGGAAGCGTTTGCGCTCATCAGCCTGGGCCTTGCGGGCGGCGTCGAGTTCCGCCTCGGCTTGCGTGTAGTCCTGCGCGGCGCGCGCCTTCTCCTCAAGCTGCTTCCTGCCGACATTCAACTGCCCCTGTGTGGCGGCGACGGTTTCCTCCAGCTTGATCAGCTCAGGATGCGATTCCTTCAGCCGGGCAAAAAGGTCATTCTGTTTCTCTCTGAGCTTGCGCACCTGCTGTTCGGCCTTCTTCCGGGCTGTGTCAGAATTGCGCGCATTCCTGACGGTCTCATCCCGCAAGCGGCTGAGCCTCTGGATGGCGATCCCCGCTTTCTGCCACTCGAGGTCGGTGTCGCGTCGGGCGGCGAACAGGCGATTGTGCTCCTTCAGCAGGTCCCTCTTCCTATTGCCGTCCTCTTCCTGCTGGTGCAACTCCATGACTGTCTTCAGCTCAGGGAGTTCCTTGATTCTCGCTTCGGCCTTGCCCCGTTCTGCGTTGGCCGCGTCAATTCTGACCGACAGTGCGGTGAGCGCGGGCGTCTCACGTGCCTGTTTTTCAGCCTCTGCCCGTTTCTGTTCGGCGGCCTGAATCTCGGCGGCGCTGCTGGTGTATTCGGCGCTTTCCCGGATTGTCTGCGTGATCCCTTTGATCTTGTCACGCAGTTCCTTGACCTCCCGCTCGGCTTTTACGTTTGCCGGATCGGCTCTGAGTGCGTCGTGAAGCTTCCGGTCCAGATCGCGCTTCGCCTTGTCGGCCGCACGGACGCGGTCATCGAACGTCTTGAGGTCGGGGTTCTCTTGCTGTGTTGATCTCTGGGCGTGGAGGTCCTTGATCTCCTGCTGCAGCTCGCCGTACTCGCCTGCGCTCAGTTCGGCTTCCGTGGCCTTCTTCTGTGCCTCCCAGGTATCGGCAAGGTCCTGGCTCTTCTCGGACCATTCGGACATATGGGTCAGTGCGGACGGTGGCGGGCCCAGTGCACTGAAATTCTGATGCACCGTGCGATAGATACGGAAGTGGTCCATGCGTCCCTTGAAGAAGCCGCTGCCATCCCTGCCGGAAGCGATGAAGTTTCCTTCAGGGCGGTCGCCGACGAATACGTCGCGTGGCTTGAACTTGAACGTGCCGGTGGCGACCTGTTTGCCGTCGATATAGATAGCGGCCGTTGCGCCGTCCATTGCCACACGGACGCGCGTCCATTTGTCGGCCGGCACGGCCGCCGAAGTCTTGAGGCTCTGTTTCTTACCGTTGCTGGCTGCGACCAGGCTCAGCTTGCCCTTCCTGTTCGCGGTCTCGAGATAGAAGCAGTCATCAGCGCCGGTTCCGAAGTCGAAGATCTTCTCGCCCTTGCCCCCGGTCCGCTTGATCATCATATCAAGGGTCAGCGCACCAAAATCGGCCACCGACGACGGTGCCATGGCATACTGATCCTTGCCGTTGAAGGCGATGGATTGGTGGTCGCCGTCTTCCGTGAATGCCGGCTTACCGTAGAGGAACCCGTTGTTGTTCACGTAGGAGTCTTCCAGGGTCACGGCCTTGGGCTGATTGAACTGCCAGTTGGCGTAGAGCGCCCCGTCATCCGCGCCGTCGGTCAGCGAATGGGGTCTCCGCCAGGACTCATTGCAGAATCGGCCGTTCTCACAAACACCGGTGCTCTTGGTGTTAATGAAGGATGCGTAGTCCACGACGACGCCGCCCGTGAGCGTCAGCTTCTCGCCGCAGAGCCACACGATCGAATCGCCCTTGATGACCGCGTTACCGTCTATCTTCGCCCGGCCCACCTCGTCGCCATAACGCCCGCGCTTGGTGGTGGTAACCGTGGCCGCTTCCAGGATGCGGGCGTTGCCGCCGACTTCGATGTCGCCGAACACGCAGGACCTGCCGTCGATCTTGGCGTTGCCTGAAATGACGGTTTTGGGTCCCCTGACAATGGCGAACCCCTTGATGCATGCATGGTCCTTCACACGCGCCCCGTCCAAGACCATGGCGTTCGGGCCGACATAGGCGCTCTTCGCAACGCGCGCGCCGCCGGCCACGAATCCGCCACCGTTCGGATGGTGTTTGCCCTTGGCGTTGTCCTGCAGGAACGTTGCGCGTCGGGCCATATCGTTCAGGATCCCCAGCTTCCGGTTCTTCCACCAACCGTCTTTGGCGTAGGTACCCGCTTTAACCTTTCCGTCTATCGCATCGATAGCGCCCTGGATACGGGCTTGCATGGCAGGCAGCTTCTCGGCAGCAAGCTTGCCGTATCTGTCTTCAAGTGGAATCGGTGCTTCTTGTGTTACGGGGATATCGAGGAACTTGTTGCCGTAATCGGTTATACCGGAGAGATGATCGAAGCTGTCGACATCGCCCTGCCTGCGATGCGGGGCACCCGGCTGGCAGCCGGCCAGGGTGATCTCCCAGGGATAGCGCGGCGCATGGACGCCCATGAGGAACCAGGGCCCGAACTTGTGATGGGGGCTGTCCTTGCTCAAGACGGGGAATGCGCTGGGGCTCGCCGAGACGCTAAGCCACAGGTTCATGTCGGAAGGCTTGAGTTCAAACGTCATCTCACCCTTGTTCCACAGTGAGCTGTAGCGCGGCCGACCCTCGGCGTCCACGGCCACGATACAAGCGCGCCAATCGGAATGCAGCGCCGGGTCGTGGATGCCCTGGAAGTCGACGGTGATCTCCCCGGCGCCCTCTTCGGGCTGCAGGCGGATAATGTTGAAGCCGCAGAATCGAGGTGACTCGGCAGCGGAGATCCGGTAACGATTCGCGTGCCCATATACCGGATAGACAGCGCTCAGGGTGGGCATGCCGTAGCGGCCGACAATGTTCTTCTCGATCGTGTCGACGGTTACCATGCGGGCCGCGTACTCGCCCCACCAGTCGCCCCATCCCTTGATGCCGTTCTTCCAGAGACCCCGCTTCTCTCCCAGTCGGGCCACGGAATGGTAGGGCGTGGGTTCTGCCGCACCGGCAAGCGAGCCGATGGAGATCGGTGCCCCATGTCCCCAGTTGGGATTGTCGCCCAGTGCGAAGGCCCAGAAGGATGATTGATATTGCAGGCGATTCACGTTGCGCCAGGGATAGCAGAAGTTGCCGGGGAACATCTGAAACTCGCCCGGTATCGTGATGTGTTGTCCGGCATTGGCCCACGTCTCGTAGTACATGCCGTCCCAGCCGCCAACCGGCATGTTGTGACAGAACTCGTGCCCGATCCCGGCCCGATCGACATCGCTGATGCCGCAGTGACCTGCCCCGGCGGCCGCCCGGTTGCGGTGGGAGTGGATAATGAATCGGTAGTTGGGACCGGGTGAACGCCAATAGGGCATGGAACCGCCACACCCTTCCAGGTAGGTCCAGAGGTTCTCGATGCTCTCCATGGCGCCCTTGCGGTACAGGGTCTCGCGCTCGACATTGTCCGGCTGCAGCCAGTTTTGGGGAGTGCCCCAGGGCCCGCCCCAGATGTCGGGCTGGGCGATGATGAAGAAATGGGGCGTCTCGAATGCCAGCTTGTACCCGTTGCGGCCCCAGCGCGGGTACGTCTTGTTCATGGGGCCGTCCGTGCCGTAGAACTTGGGGCGTGCGGCCGTCCAGTGCTTCATCTCGAAGTCGCCGAAGTCGCCGCCCGGCACACTGCCCTTCTTGGTCAAGGCCTCATCCTGCAACGTGGTGGCATAGAGCTTGGGGAACGCTTCTTCCCACTTCGCGTGAATGAACTCATGGTCCTCCTTGCTGACCATCCAGCTGTAGAACCGCGCGTTGTGGACAGATATCTGCCGGCCGTCTTCTGTGCGCAGAATGGCGATGGGGATCGGTTTGAAGTTCCACCTGGCATCGGCATGCGGCGTGGATATGCCGGTCCCTCTGAATCCGACGAGATGCGCCTTGAAGGTTTTTGGGTCTGTGGTTTTCCAGACGCGGCAGAAGCCCTCCAGCGCTTCGCCGTCATCGTCACCCGTATTGCGCGTCCAGGTGCGCAGGGGTGCGCCTTCTGGGATATCGATGATATCCTGCCCCTTACGCGGCCACCACTGCACGGTACGGCGTTTGTAACCCAGGGCTCTGTGCCCCCCATCCTGCTCGACCGTGTTGCGACCGATGCCGGGAACAGGCTTCAGTGGTGGGCTAAGATGCTTGTAGAAGTCATACTCCTCGGCGAACGACTGGCCGCTGAGGGCAAACAACGTCATAAACACCACATATTTCAGCTTTGTCATAGCGATACTCCTGACAGTAGGTTGGGCACCACCAACCATACAACCAACAGCCAGACTCGAACAAGGTGACACATCCGCACATTTGCAGTTTGGTGCAGTAGCTTGATAACCAAAACCATTAGTAGTATTGCCGGCATAGGCGACAGTCCCACTACATGGCAGCCTAAGGAGCGACATTGTGAATCTTGTGAAGAGTCTATGTTTTATGAGGTATTCTTTCAAAATCAGCTTTCCTTCGCAATATATGAATATGGATGCTGCGATGTGGCGAGAACGTGCGGCTTAGGCCAAGGTGCGAGGATGAATCGGTATGTGAGTACGTGAGTGTGTGCGTGTGTGAGTCGCATAACGACTTGAAAGGCGTGGGGTCAATTCTGCGCTGCTGCCCCCCACATACCCACAAACCCACACACCTGCCACCTGGGCGACCGCACTCGCGCCTGCCCTACGCTTTGCGCACGCGGAGGGCATGAAAGGTTTTGCCGGGAAGCGGGATACTTGCCTCACCTTGTTGTTCTCCATCCACTGGCGTGAGGGTCATGTTCCAGACGTCGACCACATCAACCCGCCACGGCCCACCCTTGGGCAATGTCCATACGGCGGGCTGGTGCGGCTCAAAATAGAAGAGGTAGTATTCGCCTTCCTTGCCGGCAACACGACTGTTCCACATCCAGTTCTCGTTCTTGATCGGGTCCAAGCCGTCAATCCCCGACGCTTCGAGGATCTGTCTGAGGAACGCGATTCGCGGGGTGCTCTCGCCGTGCAAGACACCGCCCTTCGCCCACCAGAGGATCTCTTCCGGATGCATATAGGTTTCACCATGACCGGCGTAGCAGCCCATGACCGTTGCCGTCCAGAACCGATGCACCATTTCGCGGGGGGTAATGTTTCCCCACGGCGGCTCAATATTGCCCTCGTAGCATAGTTCGTCATCAATGATCGGCTTCTTGTAGGCGTCGCGCCACTCCCTGCCCTTGTCCACGTGCGGACTTTGAATGCTTGCGTGCGTTACCAGTGGCTTCGTGTGGTCATAGAACTTGCTGCCATTGTGTATCGAACGCAGGTGATCGTAGGGGTCGTGCTTGGCAATCACCTCGAAGAAACGGTCCCAGTCTGACAGCTGCTTCGTCTTCATATAGTCATACTCGTTGGCGAGTGACCACCATACGTTGCGATAGGCCGCAAGCCGCGCGATCACATAGCGTAGATAACGGTCATCCTGCTCGGCTGACATGCCGGCAAAGCCCCAGTGATCGTAGGGATGAAACAGAATGATATCGGCTTCAATGCCGAGTTCACAGAGCTGGCCGACGCGCAACTCAACATGCTGGAAGAAGGCCGGATTGAACCGCGCAAAATCCCAATCCGTCAGTGGCTCACCCTCGAATGGATAACGTTCCGGCTCGTTTTGATTGAAGAGATAGTGCTTAGGGAACACGCACATCCGTATCTTGTTGAAGGGCGCGGTCTCGAGCGTCGCCAGAGTCTGCGTTTCAAGCGCTTGGCCCTGATGAATCCAGGCATAGCAGGTCGTGCCCACGGAGATATGCGGCGTGCCGTCGGCATAGGCGAAGTGATAGGTGTTGGCGACACCTACCGGCCCGTGATTGTCCTCGGTCGGTTCCCCGCAGGCGAAGGTACCCGTCCTGCCGTTCAGCGCATCGCAGTTGCTGAAGGTCTCGTAGCACCATTCGCCCGTCTGATCGGGCATGAACCGGATGCGATACACGCCATCGCCATCATAGAACCCTTCGGCTTCAACCCGCCTGTCGCCCAGGCGGAACCGTCCCGACAGCTGGATATCCGTGAACGGGTTGCCTTCGGTGGGACCGGCCAATTCGATCTCGTAAAAGCCCCATTTCTCGGTCATATCAGCGTGTCTCCTTTCAGCGACGCATTACCATACATGCCGCCACCCGACTGATCAACCCGCTTTCGACCTGAGACCATGACGCAACGCGCGCCACTCCCTGCCCCTTATGAAACGCTACTGATATTCAATCTTACGTCGGTGATCGTTGCGGTGTACGTATCGTCCTCGCGAGTATCGCTCAGAAGCGGGATGCCGTCGGGGCCGCTGACCGACCGGCCGTATCGCGAATTTCCCTCCCTGTCGTCGCGGGCATATCACCGCCGGGATTCCCCGCCGCCACTTCCGTCGTTCAGGAAATCGCGCTTGACTAGTGCTCTGTCTGGAAAATAGAATCGCGCGCAGATTAGGCAGCATCCGGCAAAGCCCGGAAGCACCATTTTCTACCCCCCACCCCGAACAGGAGACATGATGATGCGAACGAAGTGGCTGGCGTTTATCTCTATCACGATACTTGCAACGTCGCTTTGGGCTCAGACTGCGGGTTACCAGGCGGATCGAGCACTCTTCGAACGTGTCTGCACAAGCTGTCATGACTGCGGGTGGTTCCTCTGGCCGCGATCGTTCAAGGGCTGGGAGTTGACCGTTGACAGAATGCAGACCCGTGCGCACGAGGCATCAGGATACTCCGACGATGGGTCGGAGGGTGGAAAGAGTTTCACTGATGAAGAGGCCGAGCGTATCGTCACCTTTCTGACCGACTTCGTGGGCCAGGGCGCTCTTCTGGATGCAGAAGGCGAACCGGGGACGGAGCCCGATGGTACTGGTGCCGAATACGAGGGCACTTTCGGCCAGGCATCCGTACCTGATGTCGAGTTGCCGCCGACGCCGGATCTTGTAGAACCCGTGCTAGCGGAGGTCGTAGAGCCGGCAACACCCGACGCAGCGGAACCCGTGGTTGCCGCCGCGCAGTCGTTGCCTGTCAGCGCGTCCACACCACACGTGGGAATGCCGCCTTCCGATAGGGCCATGAAACGACTATGGAATCCCTCCATGCAGGCTCTTGTGTGGGCCCGGGTATCCGGTTTCGCGGCGGTGGCCTGCTTGCTCGGGCTGCTATTCAGCGGGTTCAAGCGCAGAACGCTGAAAAGGCACTTTCGCAACGTCCACGTGGCGCTGGCATTGGGCCTTTTTGTGACGCTGGCCATTCACGGCACCGTCTATATCTTCGAATACGGGACACCGCACGTCCTGTGGTACTGGTTCGGCCTGATTGGTTTCGGGGCCTTAGTCACAACCGAGCTTCAAGGAATCGTGCGCAAGCGCTTCCATAAAGGCCTGCTCATTTCCCATATCACCGGAGCCTGTGTCGGACTCGTGCTAAGCATCCTCCATTGGGTCTGGGCCTGGCTGTAAGGAACATTATGACGAGCTGCGCAATCAGGACATGCTACGGCATGTCTGATCACTGATTACTGAAACAATGGGACCCCACACCATGCGCGATCCAGACAAACAACGCTTTTTGAATGCTGTTCACCACATCGAACAGACCGAGATTCCGCTCTTCGAGATGGAGGCGGATATCGAAGTGGTCAATCGCATGCTCGGGACCGACTACCCGCTCGCCACACGCTCCTATGACCTGCCCGCCGACCAGCTGGTTGAGTGGAACCGGCGCATGGGCAGTGACATGGTGTATCTCAGTCATATCTGGCGGGTCGGCCGCCGTGAACACACCGACGATGCGGGCCGGGTTCACTATGTCGACGGAACGATCAAATCCCCGGCTGACCTGGACGGTCTCTGGTTCCCTGACCTCGACGAGAAACGCGCGCGCCTGGAAACGGTGCTGGCCGCGGTCGAAGGCACGGGCATGGGACTTGTGGTCGGGGCACAGGGCGCGGCCTTCACATCGACCGCTTCAATCGGGTACAGCGACTTCTGCATGGCCACAATGGACACCCCGGACTTCGTGTTAGAGGTGCAGAAACGTTTGCACGACTACGTCATGCGCGAGCTGCTGATGATCCTTGAATACCCGGTGGACGCGGTCCGGGTCGGCATCGGCTCCGGGCTTGTCACGAAGAGCGGCCCCATGCTCTCACCCGACATGATGGATAAGTTTGTGTTCCGCTGGACCGCTGAAGAGGCGCGGGCAGTAAAGGATGCGGGCAAGCCGCTGCTCTGCCATATGGATGGATGCGTGGAATCGCTGTTGCCGACGTTGCTCGACATGGGAGTGGACGTGCTCAACCCGATCGATCCGTCAGGCGGAGAACAGGACATCTACGCCATGCGGGATGCCGTCCACAACGCCAGCTTTAGTGTCTAGGCGCAGAATCGTGAGTTACTGATCATGGTCAGCATGCCGAACGAGACGACGAAGCCGTTCGACTAAGTGTAACCGACGAAGTGAAGGGACAAAGAGTGCGACGAAGTGTGTGCCACGCCAGGCGTGGTATGCTCCCTACACTTTGTCGTACACTTCGTCCCACACTTAGTCGGTTACACTTAGTCGGCTACACTTCGTCGGTTACGCTTCGTCGGTTACGCTTCGTCGGCCACACTTCGTCGGCCACACTTCGTCGAACATCTCGGCGGAGACGCCGGCTGATTCCTGAGCCGTTGCTGATCCTTAGCGTTCATCGGTGCTGCCTCCTGCAGGCTGTCTTGTCAGTTCAATGTATTTCGTTGCGTAGCGGATGCCGAACTCCCGCAGAGAAGCGGCATCGAAATGGAGTTCATCGCCGTTGTGTCCGAGATCGTGTGCGCCGACGCAGCCATACACGGGCACCGCGTCTTCCAATCCGCGCAGCTCCTGATTCACCACGGCGGAGAACTCTGTGCCGTCGTCCTTCTGCAGAAAGGGGCCGAGCTCGCCGGTGATCACGGGAACGGTTTCGGCCGACAGCTCGGTGCGTAGTTTCTGGATCATGGCCTGAAATCGGCGCCCGTAGCTGCCGGCATCATCACGGTTCCCTGAATCGCTCTCACCTTGGTGCCACAGGATGCCGCGCAGCTGTCCGCCGTTTAGCATGGCAGCCAGGGCAAGCGATACGGCGTTCTCGTAGAGCTCGGTGCAGGGCATCCATTCAGCCAGGGATGTTCCGCCGAACGCACAGGGAATGAGGCCGATAGGCGCGATGGCGGCGCGGGTGGCCAACTGAACGGCGAAACTCATGCCCAAACCAATGCCGGCAATACCCGGTTTGTCCGTATGCAGCGGCTCTTCCGCAGGGATCCACCGGCCGTCGCGGAACATTGACACCTCGGCGTGCTGTAATGAGGGCACGTCGTCGAGCCGTCCACGACCGGCCATGTTCGACTGGCCGATCAATAAAAACACGTTCAGGTTGCTATTCATATGGGCTCCGTATGTGTCTTGAGGCTTCGATCAAGAATTCGCCGCAGTTTTGGGCTAATTTCAGGCGTTAGGCCTTAGGTCTCAAATGCCAACACATCGTAGACAGTTTCTAGTGCCATTACATCGTAGACAGGTGTTTCCATATGCGTTCTCATTGCTCGAACCCTCACCGTTTAAGCAGTTCGATTAAGTGTATCCGGTTAAGGGTGGCGACGAAGTGTACGAGAAAGTGTAAGAAGTGGCTCCCCATACACTTAACCGACCAGCTTACTCGATCTCTGCTTGCTGCCAATCACAGTCGCTCGCCGTCTACGATGTGTTGGCATCAAAAAGTGTCTACGATGTGTTGGCACTCAACAGCTAGGCGTCAGGAATTAGTAGCTTCCGGGCTAAACTCCTGGCTCCGTCGAGAGCCTACCGCCTAGTTCCGGCCTCCTCTCCCTAACAACTAACGCCTAGCGCCTAATCCCTGTCTGCAAAGGCCTCAACAATAGCCACAGCATTCTCGAGGGGTGTCTCTGTCGGGAGAGGCTTGGCCGGAGCAAGAATGTAGCCCCCGCCTTTGCTCATCTCACGCCGCAGCTTGCTGACCTCGGCATGGATTTCGGCGGGCGTTCCACGCGGTATGGTGCTCTGTGAACCAAGGCACCCCCAGAACGTAATCTTGTCACCCCATCTCTTCTTCAGTTCATAGGGGTTCATGCCACGTGCTTCGGGCTGTACGCTCTCGTAGACATCCAATCCGATCTCGATCATGTCGTCCAGGATATCAACCGTAGAGCCACAGCAGTGCGACATCACGATCTTGCCATGCGCGTGGGCCGCCTCGTAGATCCTGGCATACCGGGGCTTGAACAATTGGCGCCAGCGGTCGGGCCCGATAATGATGCCGCGCTGATCTGCCCAGTCATCGCCAAAGAAAATCGCGTCGATGTCAGGGAGCGACTTGCACGTGAACTCAATGTACGCCAGGATTTGTTCGGTGATTCTGTCGAGCAGCTCTTCAAAGAAATCCGGCTCGGCGGCAACATCCATGAGCACGTTCTCAAAGCCGCGCATACCCCAGCTACTCTCAAACAGGCCCCAGCCCAGGCGCGTGAGCATGAATACATCGTCCTTGTTTGCGTCACAGATCGTACGCTGTGCGGCCACGGCCTCTTTGTCTGCGCAGAACTTGGAGGGATCAGGCCAATCGTAACCTTCGAATGTTGGCTCTTTCAGGGCGGCCTCTTCCATATGGACAGGCCGAAGGTCTGTGCGCCAGAGCGTTCCGTACAAGTCGCGACTCAAATTGGAGTCATCGTTACTCCACCACATGCCCTTCGTGGTGTCCACGACGCTCACGTCTTTGATGTAGGGCTTCAGTCGATCCCGCCATAGTGCGTTGCCGTAGTGCGCGTCGAGTTTCTCGGCAAGCCCGTTGTCGATCGGCAGTGTGTAGGGAATCGGATCGGTTTCCCGATGATGGATCTGATTGAGAATGATGTCGCGTGGTTTCATAGTTTGCACGTCCCTTTGTCCGAAGGCAGAAAGCGTAGCATCGGGTCATTCATGGACACAATGACATATACCTGATGAATGACTTGCCACAGCTAAGCCGCCGTGAAATCATGGGGCATCTTTAGGTCTACAGGAGGATTAGCATGACAGTGATACGTACCCGGTTCCCGGCGTTGGTCGCCTTCGCGCTTCTCGTTGCATTCGTTAGCATGGCAGCTGCGGCTACGGCCCCGTCGTCAACCTGGCCGACATGGCACGGGCTCAATCGCGACGGCAAATCCCCCGAAACCGGCCTCTTGAAGGCCTGGCCGGAAGGCGGACCCGAGAACCTGTGGGTCGTCACCAATGGAATCGGCTACGGCGAGTCCTCGGTGTCTATCTACGACGGCCTGGTCTATACGACGGGGCTCCAGCATGAGGGCACCAACTACAGCGAAGCGTTCGGGAACATATGGCTGACCGCGCTTGATAGGGACGGCACGATCAAGTGGAGCAAGGACGTAGGGCCCGCCTACGTAGGCCATCACGTTTACCAGGGCTCACGCGCAACACCCACCTGCGACGATGGGAATGTATACCTGCTGCGCTGTCTCGGCGTTCTCGGCTGCTACGACGCCAAGACCGGCGAGACGAAGTGGGAGCGCGATATAGGAAAAGATTTCAAGTCACATAAGGTGAGGTGGAAGTTCGCCGAATCGGTGATGATTCTCGATGATCGCGTAATCGTCACACCGGGCGGCACGAACAGTTTCATGGTGGCGCTCAACAAGAAGAACGGTGAGACCGTTTGGGAGTCCGGCCCGTTCGGCGGCGCCCACTACAGCTCGCCGATCTATGCCGAACATGAGGGCATCCCGATGATCATTAACGGTGGCGCAGAGGGCATCGCCGGTGTCCACGCTGACACGGGTAAGATTCTGTGGACCAACGATTTCGCCGCGGGCAGCATGGCCAACTGTCCCACGCCGATATTCGCGGAAGGGCACGTCTTCTGGTCGGTCGGCTACGGCAAGAACGGCATATGCATCAAATTGTCGGTGAACGGTGAAGACGTAACGGCCACGGTAGCCTGGCGCACGAAGGCCATCTCGACCCAGTACGGCGGATATGTCTATCACGATGGCTACCTGTATGGGAACAACAACTACAGTTGGTCCTGCCTGGATTTCAAGACCGGCGAGGTGATGTGGAAAGACAAGGGTGTGAAGAAGGGATCCATTTGCTACGCCGACGGGATGCTTTACCTCTATGGCATAAGCAAGGGGCACACCATGCTGGTGCCGGCGACACCCAAAGCGTTCAAGCCCACCGGCGAGTTCAAGGTAGAGTTAAGGGGCAGGCCCGCCAGGCCACACCCCGTGATCGAGGGCGGTCGCCTCTACTTGAGGTTCCAGGAAAAACTGTACTGCTACGACATCAAGGCCAGGTAACGCGGCCATCGGCGGGGGAGCCGTAGGGTCAGACCAGAATGGCGCTAGTTTAAGCGACTTCACCGGTTCCCGCAGGACGTCGCGTGTCTTTTCAATTGCAATGTGCGAGTCCTTACGTTAGTGCCAATCGGCTGTACCCCTACGCTTTTCCCCTGTGCGCGGGATAAGCGCTGAAATCTTCTGCTCTGCCATTGTCATTCGGCTACCAACGCCCTACCATTAAGTTCGATTTTGCCATACGTAGGGAGATTTACTGTGAAACGGAAATCGTATGTTCCTCGTCGGATCGGGCGTTTGCGGTCCGCATGGTGTTTAGTTCTTTCGTGTTGCCTGTATCTGGCCGTCCCGGTACCGGCTGGGACCATCGAGATACCGGCCTGGGCGTTTGACCGCGGGAATGTGGTGATCGACGCGGATCCGGCGAAATACGCCGATGCAGGGCCGGTTGTGGTCAGCGGCGAGGAGATGCCCTGGGGCTGGCGTGTACAGTACGATGTCGAGTATCCCGTGGCCGGCAAGTACCAGTTGCATATACGGTACGCGGCGACCGAGGCGCGACCTGTCGAGGTCCTGTTTGACACCCGGAATGTCAGCAAGATCTGCACCCGTATCGGCCTGGATCCGGATACAGGGGAACCCTCTGCGAAGAGCAGCGGCGCTACATCTGAAATATTGCTCAGCTATTTCGGTAACCCCGACAACCTGTCTAGAAATCGTAAGCAGAAGGCGGAGGCGGGAAAGCACACCATCATTCTGGCCAGCACGACGCCGCTACCGAACCTGGTCTCCTTGCGCCTGACCACGCCGGAACCCTTTCCGGAAGAGTGGCAGCCGCCCGAGTACAAGGTGAAGGACCTCGCAAGCGTCCCGAAGCAATTCTACAAGCGCTTCACGCAGCCGCAGACCGACCCTTCGACGGAGCTCAGGGCAGGCGTGGCAGCACTGCGTCTGCCCGTGCCGGAGCCCAAGCTACCCGGGGCCCGGGGCACCATCAAGATTCCCGCGTGGACATTTGATCGGGGCAATGTCGACATTTATGCGGACGTGAACAGGTATGCCAATGCAGGCCCACTGGTGGGTGGGCCGGAAGATGCCGGGCGGCGTGGAAAAGCCCATCGACAGGGCTCCCCTCGACAGAGCTCAGGGCAGGCAGGGCAGGCCGGCGAGTCGGTTGTTGAGTACGATATCCATGTTCCCGTTGCCGGCGACTACATCTTGAAAGCCAGATATGCATCGCCGGAAGCGCGGCCGGTGGAAGCGTTCATGAACGGTCGGCACCTGGGCCAAGGCTTCGATCATGCCACCTTTGGCACGGCGCCCGGCGAATTGCCGGTACGGCTCGGTGGACATAGCCAGGCCGCGCGTCGGAGGCATGAAGAGGTCTTCGGTGGCTTTGAAGGGCCCATCGTGTTCACGCTCAGTGAGGGGAAGCAGACGCTGAAGCTGACCCGGCGCGGTCCGCTTCCCAATTTCATGCATCTGTCTCTATGCAATACAACCGAGCGCTTTCCCAAAGGCTGGAAGCCGGCCGAGCGCAAGATGAAGCACATGGAGCGCGTTCCCCCGATGCAGCGAACCGCGTTCCTGGCCAATGACGCGGTCAACATCGCCACGTTGCGGCTGGCGCTTGAAGCCACCATCAAGACCTGTGGGGCGAAGTATCCCGATGGCCGGCAATATCTCGACCGGCTGGCCAGGCTCGAGGCGGAGCAGGTGGCCGCTGAGACGGCAGGCACCAATGAGGTGGCGCGCGTTGAGAGCGCGCTGCAGTCGTTGCGCAGCGAGGCTATGTTCGCGCATCCGGAACTGAACTTCGACAAGCTTCTGTTTCTGAAGACCGGGAAAAGGTATGGCCATACCTACGCCGATCAGCACAGCCCCGGCACAAACGGCAACATTTGCGTGCTCTCACCGGTAAGGCCGGGCGGCCAGGTCACCGAGTTGATGCCTGAACAGGACGGCGGTCGCTTCGATCGATTCGACCTGTCGTTCGACGCGAAGAAGGTCGTGTTCGGCTACAGCAAGGATCCCGACGGCAGATACCTCATCTACGAGATCGGCATCGATCCGGAAACTGGCACGATGACCCCTGGGAGTCTGCGCCAGATCACGACCCCATATGACGACCCCACCGCCACCAGCGAGAACGTCAACGCGAAGCAATATGCCCAGCAGGGCATTGATGACATGGACCCGATCTACCTACCGAATGGCAGGTTCATGTTCACCTCAAGCCGCTGTCAGCAAACGGTGTTCTGCGCCGGCGGCAGTGTTACCGCGCTCTACACCATGGACGCCGACGGCAAGAACATGCGCCGCATAACTCAGGGGCCCATCAACGAGACCTCGCCTTCGGTGATGAACGACGGGCGGGTCATCTATACGCGATGGGAATACGTGGATAAGGGGTTGGGCAACGGTCAGGCACTCTGGGCCATTCGCCCGGACGGCAGCGGCTCGGACCACATATTCAAGAACAACACTGTGTGGCCGGCGGGCATGAGCGCCGCGCGTAGCATTCCGGGCAGCAGCACTCTGATTGCCATAGGGGGCTCGCATCACCACACCGCGCGCGGCTCGGTCATCCTGGTTGACAACCGCCGTACCCGCATCGGCGTGGAGCCCATGACCACGATAACCCCGGAGATAGGTTATCAATGCATGGATAGCATGGGCGAGTTTGGCCAGTGTTATGACCCGTATCCGCTTTCGGAGACGTTCTATCTTGTCTCCAAGGACGGCGTACTCTATGTGATGGACAGGTGGGGCAATCGCGCCCTGCTCTACCGGGATCCGAATCCGGAGATCAAATGCTTTGAGCCATTCCCGCTACGCCCTCGCCACAAACCGGCGACGCTCGCCGCGACTCAGGAGCCGGCTCCGACGCCGGCTGCCAGGAAACAGCCGGGCACGATGTTTGTCCAGGATGTTTACCAGGGCATGACCGGCATTGAGCGGGGCCGCGTCAAACATCTCCGCGTGATGGGCGTTCTTCCCTGGCCCTGGTCCGAAAACGGTACGGGCTGGGTGGGCCCTGATGTGCACCGCAAGCGAGTCTACGGCATCACGAAGGTCCACGAGGACGGCTCGGCCTATTTCGAGGTGCCGGCCGAAGAAAACGTGTTCTTCCAGGCGCTGGACGAGAATTACCGGATGCTGCAGCACATGCCCACGTTCCTCAACCTGAGACCGGGCGAGAGCCGTTCCTGTATCGGCTGCCATGAGTCGCGCAGAAAAGCGCCGCCCCAGGTTGCGAAGCGGCCGCAGGCTTTGGACCATCCCGCGCAGGCGCTGATTCCGTTGCCCGGTGATACCGGCCCACGCGCTATTCATTACATGACAGACGTGCAACCGATTCTGGATAAGCGCTGCCAGTCATGTCACAGCGGCGACAAGGCTGAGGCGGGGCTGGTCCTTACCGGTGAGCCGACCCACGACCGGAACCGGTCCTACGAGAACCTTATGGGCAGAGGGCTGGTCAGCTATATGAACGACGCCTACGGACGGGCCCATTATCGGCCTGAGCCCCCGCTGACGTGGGGCTCGAACCGCAGCAAACTCGTTGTGAGGCTCACCAAAGAACCATGCTCATCGGGTATCACCGAGGAAGAACTCATAAGGATCACCACCTGGAACGACGCCAATATCCCCTTCTACGGAACCTACCGCGGCAAGAGGGACCCGAAGCACAGAGACGAGCCCGACTTCCGCCTGCCGCCGGTGGCCCTGAAGTAGAAGAAGGTTCTGTCAAGAATCACATGAAGAGCATGTGGCAACCGTGAAGCAATGGACGGACGGCCCTGCCGTAATTTCCGGGCTGTTTTTCAGTACCGTTCTCCGCGCCCCCCACCAGCTTGCCCTGTCTTTTATACACAAAAGTCATTGTCCATCTCCCTCTCTAAGGGGTGCCAGTAGCAA
>JABGQM010000040.1:6139-41018 GCA_018648805.1 Verrucomicrobiota bacterium | reverse complement strand
GTGAGGGCTTGCTACTGGCACCCCTTAGAGAGGGAGATGGACAATGACTTTTGTGTATAAAAGACAGGGCAAGCTGGTGGGGGGCTGCGAAGAGTTATCTGTATGATCAATGAAAAAACACCCGAAAAAACCGGAAACGTTTATATGTTAGAAAAGAAGGTTTTGTTTGAGTTACCTTTTGTTTACACCGTAAACCAGTTTGAACTGGGTAATCAGGTATTCGTTGCTGCCGGTTCCGAGAGGGAGCACCCCGCCTACCTCATAGACCCCGAAGACAATAGTGTAATGAAAGTGGCCGACGGCCCCGGGGGCATGATGAGCCTAATTCCGGTGCCGGGCCGGACGGATTGTCTGGTTTCGGTTATGGGCCTCTTCCCTCCGTTTATCGGGTTTGACGCAGGTGTTTTCCTTCACGTTAGACATGCAGGAACCTGGGGAACCGAAAAAGTGATATCGCTCCCGTTTGCCCACCGTTGCGAGATCCTCACAATCAATGGCGAAAGTCACCTGTTCACAGCCACCTGCAGCAGCTATAAGGAGACTCCGGACGACTGGTCAAAACCGGGAGCACTCTATCACACCCGAATTGACAGTATTGACAATACTGGCAATGGCAACTGGCCAACCGAGCTGATCATAGACAACTTGTACCGTAATCACGGTATGAATAAGCGCATCGTCAATCATGCTGAAGTTCTGTGTATTTCAGGGGACGAAGGTATTTTCGGGATACAACCGGGGAATGAGAACAACTGGGAAGTCACTCAGTTGTTCGATCGCGCGGTAAGCGAATTTGTATTTTGTGACCTCGATGGTGACGGTGAGGATGAACTCATTACGATTGAACCGTTTCATGGAAACAGTCTGAATATCTACAAAAACAGTGGCGGGTGGGCGCTCCAGTATACCCGTCCGCTCTCGTTCGGCCACGGATTGAGCGCCGGTAGGTTTCAGAATCAGAGCGTGGTTGTGGTCGGAAACCGAAGAGATTCAGGCGACCTTGAGCTGCATAAGGTTCACGCTTTGAACACTATTGAAAAGAGTGTCATCGAGAGTGATGTGGGCGCAACCCAGACAAAGCTTGTATCATACAAAGGTATTGATCACATATTGAGTTCGAATCAGACACGAAATGAAGTAGCATTATACTACTAGACGCTTCCGGGATTAGCGGGGTGTTTCCCATTGAGGAATCGACAGATGACTGATACGAGACCTGACGCTCATCGACGACGATCAGGACAACGATCGGGACGAAGATGAAGAACGACGACGATCAGGACAACGATCGGGACAATGATAGCTGGGAGGTGCAGCACTCCCGTGCGGACGGCAGCACAAAGTCTGCGGTACGGCATGATCTCTGCCTCTGGACATCCTTGTCTCGATCATCGTCCCGATCCTTGTCGAGCAATCGTTGTCCCGATCTTCGTCTCGATCATCGTCGGATCGCCTTGGGAGACAGGGAGCGAGCAGGATAGTCATGCGGACGACCAATGAGAAAACACCCGGAGATTCCGGAAGGACCTATTAAGGAATGAGGATATGAGTTACGTTATCAATGAAAATGATGTGGAGGCAAAGGACCTTCCTGGCCGGTCGCTGAAATGGCTAGTCACTCCCGACATGAAGCAAGCCGAGGGGTTGACTTTCAATGTGGTAATCATAGAGCCGGGCAATACCGTCAAGCCGGCCCACTCTCATAAGAATCATGAAGAGCTGATCTATATCGTCAGTGGCGCAGGAGAGGCTTACATAGACGGGGACGTCTATGACGTCAGTGCAGGCTCTGCCGTCCTGTTTTCCAAAGGCTCAGTACATATGGTCAGAAACTCGGGATCGGAAGCCATGAAAGTGGCATGCTTCTTCACCCCTGCGGCAACACTGGACGACTATTCCTTTCATGAAGAGATAGAATTTCCTGCATAACACGAATTCAAAGGATACAGACATGCAACGCATTATAAACGATCCGGATCATCTGGTAGATGAAATGGTTGAGGGCTTTACATTAACTCATCATGACATCGTGGCCCCAACCGGAAACCCAAGGGTACTGAAATACATTAATGCGCCCGTAGCGGGGAAGGTTGGAATCGTAACCGGCGGAGGTTCAGGCCACAAACCAGCCTTTATCGGGTATATCGGTGAAGACATGATCGATGCGGTGGCTGTCGGTGAGATCTTCTCCTCTCCCACTGGCAGGTCCTTTTATGATGCCATTAAAGCTGCCGACTCAGGAAAGGGCGTTGCGGTACTGTACGGCAATTATTCCGGCGACAACATGAACGTTAAAATGGCGAAGGCAGAGGCCGAAGATGATGGCATCACGGTGAAGAGTGTCGTTGCCAATGATGACGTACCATCGGCTCCCGCCTCTGAACGCGATAAGAGAAGAGGGGTAGCTGGCGAGATCCTGATGTGGAAGGTTGGAGGCGCCAAAGCCGCCATGGGTGCCAATCTGGATGACGTTATTGCGGCCGCTCAGAAAGCCATAGACAATACCAGAAGTATCGGCATTGGCCTGTCCCCATGTACCATTCCTGCCGTTGGCAAACCAAACTTCGAGATCGAGCCGGGTAAGATGGAGCTTGGTATCGGTCACCATGGTGAACCGGGAATAAGGGTGGCCGATCTTACAACGGCAGATGAGATGGCCGAAATGTGCCTCGACACGATTCTCCCCGATCTTCCTTTCGCAGCGGGCGATGACGTTGTGGCTCTCGTCTCAGGTCTGGGGGCAACCCCGGTATCCGAGTTGTATGTGTTCTACCGCAAGGTGAATCAGATACTGGGATCAAAGAACATGACTGTTTTCAAATCGTACGTGGGAAACTATTTCACCTCACTTGAGATGATGGGCGTGACCCTGACATTGATGAAGGTTGACAGCGAGTTAAAGACACTGATTGATCACAAAGCCAACTCCGTAGCATTGAAACAATTCTAACCACTGAGCATTATATGGAATACTTCCTGAATTCTGAGGGATCTGTTGTCGTCAGGGATATCATCAACGAAATCAGATCAAACAGGGACTATCTGGGTGAAATTGATGGTGCAATAGGTGATGGCGACCATGGTATCAACATGAATAAGGGCTTTTCCATGGCCGGTGAACGGATCAATCAGAGCCACTCCTTTTCAGAGGCGGCAAAGACGCTTGGTAATGTGCTGATGATGGAGATAGGCGGATCGATGGGACCTCTGTACGGAACCCTGTTTAAACGGTTCTTCAGGGAAACAAAAGACCACGACAGGATTACAGCAGAGATAGTCCTGAAAATGCTCGAATCTGCTCTGGATGGGGTGAAAGAGATTGGCGGTGCAGACGTGGGCGACAAAACCATGATCGACACCCTTGCGCCTGCTGTTTCAGCGATGAGGGCCGCGACCATCAGTCATTGCAGTTTTCGGGATGCATTGATGAAAAGTCTTGAAGCGGGCCGCGAGGGACGCGATTCCACGAAAGATATGGTGGCACGTATAGGCCGGTCGGCAAGGCTGGGGGAACGCTCAAGAGGCGTACTTGATGCAGGAGCCGTATCGTGCTGTATCATCATGGAATCGATGACAGAATCGATACCAGCAATTCTGAGAAATGATTAAGTTCTGAACTTATTCAGGTCTCTATCCTGTCTCGTCGATGACCTCACGGGTCAGCTTGACCCACTTTCTGATTCGCTGCGGATCATGCTCAACGGTGATGACATTCTTCAGCGTGATATCAACATGGCAGTCCCGTGCCAGGGTGAGGTCGCGTTTCAGGATCGATCGGATCCGGTCTTCATCGAAGCCAAAGCTGACCATCTCGGCCGGGCTAGGCCGATAGCCGAAGACATAATCCTGCTGGATCTGCTCGGCACATTTAGCGACGTCAGCCATCGGGGAAACGGCAATTCGCCGCAGGTTGGGGATCTGTCGCAGGAGCTCGATCTTCCGGCTTAAATCTTCGCAGCAACCGTAGGCCACCAGCCCGAACTCCTTGAGGATGGGTAGCTGGTACTGCAGGAGGAATTCGTCGTGCATTGCCGGGGAGACGGCGGTGAACTCCTGGGCGGCCATAAACCCCCACAGTTGCTTGCGCGGAATGTGATTGACGTTGGCCGCGGGGTCGGGCAACTCACGGCAATAGGGCAAGGCCTGATTCTGATGGGAGGTCCGGCCCCAGTCGCCGGCCGCTTCCGCCTGCTCATGGGTTGCCAGGACGCCCTTGCTTAAGAAACGGACCAGGCGGTGCAGCCCCTCGGGGTTGTCGCACATGTCCATCATAAAGTGCTCGATCCCCCGCAGGCTACCCAGATCAGTGGCAAGGTCGCCCGACCACATGCGGTAGGCAGGGGCGCGGACCACGTTGATGGGGATGATGTCACCGATGGCATCGGTGAGCCGGTCGACGGTGTCGGCCGTGCGCACGTCGTCGATTCCGTGCCGGGGCATGCGCAGTGTGTCGAGCTCATCCAGGCTCTTGAGGGGATAGTCTATCTTGTACGCCCCGCCCTCTGTGCCGCTGTTGTGGCGGGGGCACTCTACGCCCCATCCCGTACACGTCTTGGCCGCATCCACATTCAACCAGGGCTCGAAGATCGTGTCGTCATCCAGTGAATCCCAAAACAGCATGTAGCGGAAATGGTATTCCCATCTGCGAAAAAACGGGTCTTCGCACATACAGCTCGCCTCCGGCATCTCATCGAAGGCAAAGGCGTAGACAAAGATTGGCGGCCGGGTCTTGATCAGGCTGTTGTGGTTGCGCCAAAGGGCACGCCGATCCTCCTGGACCGGCTTGGAACAGATGGCCATGTACTGCGTGGCCAGGTCACGAAGGAGGTTCCGGTCATCAGCGGTCACAGCTACTCCTCATCATGTTTAGTAATCCTCATCCAGAGAGGTGCTTGCGTGCGCCCCTATACGCTACGCGTAGGTCGCATGAGACTCTATAGCTGCATGGACTGATCCACAAGGAGATTGGACTGTACAATTCAGGCACAATACCGACAATTACAGCCCTGTCGCCATCAGGCGCATTGGGGTGGGCGTAGAAAAGGTGTTTACCGTCAAGCGAGACCCCACGATAGGCTATCGTGATAGTCGGTATTGTTCCTCAATTATACAGTATCGACGCCTTGTGGAGAGTCCTGTGGAGATGTATCGTGTCATGTGACTTTGTTGGGTCGTGTCAACGATCTGTGCCGACCGCTTGAGTCTGTGCCGGGAGTGCCGTCAATGGCAGTACGGGACTCCCTGCAGCCATTGACCGTGCATGCTCTGAGCTCGAGCGGGCAGGGCGCGTGATGCGGATGGACTGTTGACGGAATGAAGCGGGCAGAACCGGCGACGATTGCGGTAAACGAGATTGGGGAGCAGAAAGAGATATGAGCGAATCAGCAAGATCCGACACCGATAGTGATGGGACGTCGGCCCTGCGGGAGCCGCGACTTCGGCTTCTGCCAATTGCGGATATCAAGCCGGGCGGCTGGTTGAAGAACCAACTGCGTATACAGGCCGACGGGTTGAGCGGGCATCTGGATGAGTTCTGGCCATCCGTGATGGACTCCAAGTGGTTTGGCGGAAGTCTGCCTGATACCGAGCGTGCGCCTTACTGGCTGGACGGCGTGATCCCGCTGGCCTGGCAGCTCGACGACGACGCACTCAAGGCAAAGGTGACCAAGCGCGTGGAGAGCATTCTCGATCGCCAGCACGACGACGGCTGGATCGGTCCGCGCGGCGAGACGGAGAGTAACCTCGACCGCAGCCGGGCCAACGATGCCTGGACCTCCTTCCTTGCGGCCAAGATGCTGGCCCAGTACCACGATGTCACCGGTGAGGCGCGGGTACTCGACGCCCTCATGGCCTTTCTCAAGTGCATCGCCCAGATGCTGGAGGTCAACGTTCTCTTCGGCTGGGGCTATTATCGCTGGGGTGAGGGACTGGTCAGCATCTACTACGCCTATGACCGTACCGGTGAGGCGTGGTTGCTCGAGTTGGCGAAGACGCTTCAGGTTCAGGGCAACGACTGGCACCAGACGTTTGCGGAAGAAGATATCACGGTGCCGACCCCTCGGCGCGGCCGCTGGAAATGGCACAAGCACGTGGTGAACCTTGCGATGGCCATGAAGTTCTACCCGCTCTGGTCACGGGTTTCCGGACGGGACGAGGACCGTGATTTTATATACACCATGATGCAGGTCCTCGACCGTTATCACGGCCAGGTAACGGGTGTGTTTACCGGCGATGAATGTGTCTCGGGTAAGAACCCGGTGCAGGGCACGGAATTGTGTGCCGTGGCCGACACTATGTTTTCGCTGGGCGAGGCGATGACCGTACTGGCCGATCCGGAGCTCGGCGATCGTCTCGAACGGATTGCTTTCAACGCCTGGCCGGCCACCTTCTCGCCGGACATGTGGGCGCACCAATACGACCAGCAGGCCAACCAGGTGCTGTGCTCGCTCAACGAGGAGCACATGTGGTCGACCAACGGTCCCGCATCCAACCTCTATGGGCTGGAACCGAACTTCGGTTGCTGCACGGCCAACATGCACATGGGCTGGCCCAAGTTTGTCTCGCACCTCTGGATGCGCACAGAGGACGATGGCCTCGCCGCCGTGGCCTATGCTCCGAGCGTGGCGACATTTGAGAGCGGAGGGGTGCCTGTTACTGTTGCGTTGGAGACGGACTATCCGTTCCGCGAGACCTTGACCTTCACCGTCACGGCAGATGCTTCCGTTCGTTTCCCCCTGCTGCTCCGTATCCCCGCCTGGGCCAAAGACGCGGCCCTGACCGTGGCGGGGGAGGGGGCTGACGCACCCGCACCCGGCAGCTTTCATCGCGTCGAGCGTAAGTGGAGTGGCGAGACGGTGGTGAAGCTTGTGTTGCCGATGCAGCCGGCCTCCCAGCGCCGCTATAATGGGTCGATTGCGCTTGAGCGCGGCCCCCTTGTCTACAGCCTCAAAATCGGTGAGGCGTGGCGGCAGATCAATCAGGATGTGCCCGGCCGCGAGGCACCTCACGCCGACTACGAGGTCCACCCCACGACTGACTGGAACTATGGACTGGTTGTGGACGAGGAAGACCTGGCGTCGAGTATCACCTTTGAGGAGCGACCCATGGGAGACCGTCCCTTCTCCCCCGAGGGGGCGCCGATGAAGGCCACGGTCACGGGCCGGCAATTGCCGGGCTACGAATTACAGAGCGGATGGGCCGCGGAGCTGCCATGTCCGAGCTGTTGGTCCGCCCGGTCCGACGAGCCGCTTACCGATCTCACGCTGATCCCGTATGGTTGTACGAACCTGAGGATCACCGAGTTTCCCTACGTACAAAAAGAGGTGCAGCCATGAGTTCATACGGCGAATTGACCAGTCTGTTTCATGAGTTTCGTGAGTTCACCGTGCCTGAGAAGCGGGACGGGATTCACGATTACAGCCCGGAGTCGATGGCGCGCCAATACGAAGGGCTGCAGCAGTTCAAGCAGCGATGGCGGGACCTGGATACGTCGGAGTGGTCGATCGAGGACCGGGTGGATACGTTCCTGGTGCTGGGCGAAATGAATGTGCTGGAGTTCCTGCACGTCGCCCTGCGCCCCTGGTTCCGCGATCCGGCCTTCTACTGCAGTACGCCCACCTGGGAGGAGAACATGGCGGATTCCGTGCCCGTCCCGGGGACGTTTCCACTGGACGAGGAGGCACTGCGGACATTCAGCGAGGGGATTTCCGTAATACCCAAAGCGCTTGAACAGGCGAAGGTCTATCTCACCGAGGTCCCGCGTGATCTTGCGGACATTGGCATTACGCGCAGCGAACACC
Organism: Verrucomicrobiota bacterium; assembly: GCA_018648805.1. Lineage (GTDB taxonomy): Bacteria > Verrucomicrobiota > Kiritimatiellia > UBA8416 > JABMPJ01 > JABMPJ01. Next base: position 33,219 of record JABGQM010000040.1, on the reverse strand, counting down.
AGGAGAAGGACTGGACGAAGGCCCTCGCCGAGTGTGAGCAGCATCATCCCGAGGTGGCGCCAACAGTGGCATCTCTGCTCGACGCCGTGACGGACTTCAAGAACTGGCTGATCGAGAACCTGGATTCGTTCACCGCGCCGGCGGGAGTGGGGAAGGATCACTACAGTTGGGCGCTCAAGAATATTCACTTTCTGCCCTATGACCACGACCAGGCCAGTGCGCTGGTCAAGCGGGAGCTGGCGCGCTCCAAGGTTTCGCTCAAGCTCACGGAGGCGGGGAACCGGGATCTGCCCTCGCACCGTGAGCCGCCCCGGGACCTGGCCGAGTTCCAGCAGCGCTTCGTCAAGGCCCAGGACGCACTGGTCGCCTTTGCCGAAAAACACAACCTGTTTCCGGGAACGAACTACATCGTCAAGAAGGATCCTCCCGGCGGCCTGCTCCGCGGCAAGAGTTTCTTCAACGACATCCTCGATATTGATCACCTGCCTCTCTATGCGCACGATCTTTTCGGGCACAGCCCCGATGATGGCTACCGCAGCAACCACGAGAAGGAGCTGCGGCGCACCAATATAAAATGGCTGGATTTCTTCCGGGCCGAGGGGATGGCAACGGGGATTGAGGAGATCCTCATGCAGATGGGCATGATCGATGACAACCCGCGCGCGCGCGAACTGGGTTACATCCTGGTGGCTTTCCGTGCCGCACGTGCTATGAGCGAACTCAAGATGGTCAGCAACGAGCTGACCTTCAAGGAGGCGATCGCCTACACGGTCAAGCACACACCACGGGGTTACTCAAAGGACGATGGCCTGGCCTGGACCGAGTTGCAGTGCTACCTGCGTTTCTCCGGGTACGGCCTGGGCTATCTCATCGGCAAACTACAGCTCGATCAGCTGATTGCCGATTACGCGGACATGAAGGGGGAGGCGTTTGATATCGGGGAGTTCTTCGGGAACTTCCTCAACCGCAGCATGCTCCCGATCGCGCTGTTGCGCTGGGAGATGACGGGTCTTGACGATGAGATGAAGGAGTTGGGGTTACTGTAGAATGAGTCGCAATGCTTTTGCGGGGAGGACCACGTTATGCTTCTAGAAATCGATTCGTTACGGACGCACTTCAAAGTTGACGATGGCGTCTACGCCAGGGCCGTCGACGGTATTAGTCTCGGTGTCGAGGCCGGGCGCACCGTGGCGGTCGTGGGCGAGTCCGGCTGCGGAAAATCGCAGACGGCCTTCTCCATCATGCGCCTGCTTGAGGGCAACGGGTTTCACCCACCGGGAAGCAGCATCCGGTTTGACGGCGAGGATCTGCTCGCGAAGACGGAAGAAGAGATGCAGAAGATTCGTGGCAACCGCATCGCCATGATCTTTCAGGAACCGATGGCGTCTCTGAACCCGCTCTACCGCGTCAGCAGCCAGCTTTCGGAGCCGCTGCGCCTGCACCAGTTCATGAGCAAGAAGGATGCCTATGCCCGTGCGATTGAGCTGCTCCGCCATGTGGGAATCCCCGCACCGGAGTCACGCATCGACAACTACCCCCACGAGATGTCGGGCGGCATGAAGCAGCGCGTCATGATTGCCATGGCCCTGGCCTGCAAACCCAAGCTGCTGATCGCCGACGAGCCGACCACCGCATTGGACGTCACCATCCAGGCGCAGATCCTGCGCCTGATGCAGGACCTGCAAACCGAGACGGATATGGCGATCTTGCTGATTACGCACGACCTGGGCGTGGTCAACCAGCTTGCCGACGATGTGTGCGTGATGTACGCGGGACGCGTGGTCGAGTTCGGATCCCGTGACGAGATTTTCAGCAACATGCAGCACCCCTACACCCGTCGCCTGCTGGAGTCCATCCCCAACAGTGCGGATACAAATCATAAGCTGAATACCATTCCCGGCCTTGTCCCGGGCGCTACAGAATTTGCCGATGAGGGCTGCCGTTTCTACGAACGCTGCACCGAGCGACTGCCGAAATGTGAACACGAGACGCCGCTCGCAAGTTCGTGCAATGCCTCCGGAAAGCATCAGGCCTTCTGTCACCTGCTCAGCGCCGGCGCGAGCGTGGACCGTTCTTCAGCCACAGCGAAGGAACCCCGCCCTCAAAAACAGCAGGGCGATGAGACGCTTGTTGAAATCAAAGACCTGCACACGTATTTCCCCGTCAAACGCGGCTTGCTCCAGCGCGTGGTCAACCACGTGCGTGCCGTCGATGGGGTGAGCATCTCGCTGCGACGCGGAGAAACACTTGCCCTGGTAGGGGAGTCCGGTTGTGGCAAGACCACCGTGGGTCACAGCATCCTGAGACTCCTGGATGAAGCCAAGGGCACGGTCATTTTTAACGGCAACGACGTTCTGTCCATGCCGAAGAAACAGCTCAAGAGTCTTCGGAAGGAGATGCAGCTCGTCTTTCAAGACCCGATCAGTTCACTGTCGCCCCGCATGAAGATTTCCGACATCATCAGTGAGGGACTGCGCATTCATTCCTCTGAGCTGAGCGCCGCCGAGTGTCAGGGCAAAGTCAATGAGGTGCTCAATCTGGTCGGGCTATCGCCCGAGGTCGCCAGCCGCTACCCACATGAGTTTTCGGGAGGACAGCGCCAGCGCATCGCCTTGGCTCGCGCACTGATCCTCGAACCTGAGCTGCTGGTCCTGGACGAACCCACCTCGGCCCTGGATGTCTCCGTCCAGGCACAAATCATCAACCTGCTTGAAGCCGTCCAGATCAGACGCAACCTGGCCTACCTGTTCATTACCCATGACCTGGGTGTTGTGGAGTATATCGCCGACTCCGTGGCCGTCATGTACCTGGGGCGAATCGTGGAGTATGCCACCGCAAAAGAGCTCTTCAGCAACCCGAAACACCCCTACACAAAGGCCCTGCTCGAAGCGGTGCCGCGCATCGGATCAGAACAGGGCGAATTCAGCAAGATTGCCGGCGATGTCCCGTCTCCCATGAATCCGCCGTCAGGCTGCCATTTCCACCCACGTTGTCCCTTCGCCATGGATCGCTGCCGTAGCGAGTATCCGGCATTAGAAGTTAAACAGGGCACCCGTGTCGCCTGCCACCTGGTGAATAGCGATTCAGAGCCCGAATTGGCTAGCCTGGATTATTCACCAGCGCACGTGACATGAGTCGTTACACGCGATGGATCAGTCGCAGGGACTAGTCGTCTGGGGGGGGAGATTCTCGCGCCAAGGCGCAAAGATCGCCAAGGGGAGGACTCGGCTTCTGCAGGGGAATTGACAGAATGATGGGACTTGGCTTCTGGGGGGGGAGATTCTCGCGCCAAGGCGCAAAGATCGCCAAGGGGAGGACTCGGCTTCTGCAGGGGGAGGAAAAATAATTTGGAGGGAAACATCATTATGACAGGGCGGCAGTCAGAGCCTCTTGAGGATGCGCACCCTTCTGCGGTTTGGGTGGCCGCTGCGCGGCCGGGACTCGGCTTCTGCTGCTTTTGACAGAATCATTTTGCCTTCCCCCCGCAAAACCCGAGTCCCATCATTCTGTCACCAATTATTCTGTCATTCCCCGCAGACGACGAGTTCCCTTGGCGATCTTTGCGCCTTTGCGCGAGAATCTCCCCCGCTGAAGCCGAGCAGCAGCATGCCACGCCGGAGCCCCGAAGGGCGGAGGCGGGACGACGAGATAGTTATTCTGTCACCAATTATTCTGTCAAATTATCGAATACAGGTTGGGCATCGGATGCCAAGAGCGTTAGAAAAGTCGAGTGGTTGTGGCCCGGTATCAGGGCCTATGGGATGATTAAGAAAGAGGAATCGATGATGAAGTTACTACTTAGGGCCGCGCTGGCGGCCACGGTCCTGCTCGGCGGCATGGCTCCGACGATGGCGGCGCCGAAGGTGATTCGGCGGATCAGCACCAAGGCGTATACGGCCCCGCGGCCGTTCAACCAGAGCATCAAGGACAATACCGGCTGGCATGAGCACAACAAGGCGGCCTTGGTTGAGGGCACCTTTCTTGGCGTGAAGAACAACAACCGGGCAGTGATCAAGGAGGCTGACGGCGATGTCGTTGAAGTGCCACTGTTCCATTTCACCGCACGCGATCTCGGCTACATCTTGAACAGGATGGCGACGTTTCCGGACGAGGTCGTTGAGATCGAGCGCAAGCCGGACGAGAAGCCACTGTTGGACATGAAGACGGCTGACCTCCCTCTGGGTCCGCTGGAGAACTGGAAGAACAGCGGCGCGCTTGGCGGCGCATTCCACTCCATGAACAAGCCTCCGGTTGTTGAAGAGATCAATGGGCGCAAGGGGGTCCGTTTCGACTACTGCCGCTGGTACATTGACCCGGAGTACAACGGGATGACCGCGGATGTACTCGCGCCCAAGTCACTGGCTGAAGGCAAGCCCTTCACGCTCTCCATGTGGATCTGTCATCCGGAGCAGCCGGATTGGGATGATCCCGAGGTCCTGATGAGCTGGCACAGTCTCGGCGGCAATCACGGTACGAGCATTGATTGGAAACTGTCGAGGAACTGGGGATCCTGCTATCTCGCTGGGCTGGGCGGGGATTTCGATGTGCCGGACCGCGACCTGCAGACTGCTCTGCCCGAATGGACGCATATGGCCTATGTCTACACAGGCGGGATAACGGGTGCGTTCAAGGTGTACGAGAATGGAGTGCTCAAGCACACCGTCAAGTATGACCGTTTGCCCGAGTTGCGTGAGCCCACAGAAATCACAAGTACGTCAGTCACGCTCAACGGCCACCTGAATACTGCGGGCGGCGAGCAAGCGTACGTGGTGACCTACCTGGGCCTGTTCGATTCCCATTACTGGATGCAGCATCGCCATATCGGGAAGTGGAAGCACTATGACAAGGTCGGGTGGGTGAACCCGGGGCCCTTCTCGTCCAAGATCGAGGGCCTCGAACCGGGCAGGCGCTACTACTACCGTATGCTCGCCTGCGGCGACACGGACTATGCCAACTACGGCAACAAGCAGCGGCGCTGGGCGAATGGCGTGGGCTCGTTTGTGACGGCTACGGCGGACGGCAAGCCGGGCAGGATCCTGCCGCGCGACGATGATCAACACCTGTTCATGGGTGTCCACTGGGGCAGTCGCTGGTACACGGCGTATGACGGGCCTTCAGGCTGGTATCGCGGCACCATCGGCGACACGCGCCTGTATGACCGGGCACTCGACGATCTGGATGTCCGCCGCGAAGCGGATCTGACCAGGGCGTTCGGGGAGAGCCCGGCGAATGACAGCGACCACAACGACACGAAGGTGGCGCTGAGCTGGAGGACCGGTTCGAAGGGGGTCGCGAAGTATCGCGTCTACCTGTCATCGGACAAGGCCGAGGTGGAAAGCAGTAAGCGTCTGCTCCGGGAAGTCGAAAGCGAGGCCATCGAGGACGTGGAGTTGAAGCCTGGCCGCGTCTACTACTGGCGGGTCGATCAGCTCGATGCCGCAGGCGGAGTCGTGGTTGCAGGTGATCTGTGGTCTTTCCGGGTGACGAAGGGACAGGTCTTTGAGCCGTTCCCCGAAGACGGTAGCACGGTCAACCTGTTGGGCGATTTCCGATGGAAGGACGACAGCGATGCCAAGGAACGTCGTTTCTACATTTCCGAGAGTAGAGCAGCCGTGATCGCAGCGACCGAGCCGCTGGCAAAGGTTGGCGGCGACAGCTACAGCAACATCCAGGCGCTCAAGCCGGGACGGACCTACTACTGGCGGATCGAGTGTGTTCAGCAGGACGGCACGGTCACACCCGGTGACGTGTGGAGTTTCACAACGAAGCACTACTTCACGGCCGAAGCTGATGGTCCCGTAAGTGAGCCATACTTCGACGAGATCGAGCCCGGTCGCCCTGGTGCGCGCGTCATGGAGGGGATGGGGCATCCGAGCATCAGTACGCCCGGTGCGGACGAAGATGACCTCTGGGCTGTTACACATGGCGTCAGCATGTTCTTGCGCAAGAGCGCGGACCTGAGACGCCAGTATATTGCCGGGCCATGGGGCAGCACCGTTTCTACCTTCGAAGGCGACGCCAATCCGCGCAGGTTCAGTACCGGCAGCTACGGCGGCATTCCGAACTGGGGCCTGCAGCTCCACGAAATGGGGCATCAGCTCCACAACGGGCTGAACTCGATAACGCATGATTTCCAGAAGCGGCTGCTCGAAGTGTTCATTGCGCATGGTGATAACAATGCGTGGCTGGGCGACTATGCGGCCTGCAACACCGGCGAAAACATGGCAGTCTGCGCGCACCAGTATGTCCTGGCCAGCGGCCGTGAGAATCTGCTCACGGAAGACCGGGCAATGTACTTCCTGTTGGCTGAGTATCTGCCCGGCGCGCTTGCCGTGGAGCTGCATCCGGCCGACGGGCTGGCCCTTGACGGGAATGATACCGTGACGCGTTGGGCAAATCGCGGTGGGCTCGAGAATGTCGAGACCGTGCGGGAAGGGGACACGCGCGTGGTCAAGGATCCGGAGTCGACAGGCGCGTTCACGAACGTTGGCGATCCGAGTCTTGAGACGATCGACGGGGCGACGGCGGTTCTGTTCGATGGCGATGACGCCTTGCTGTGGAACCTGGACACCAAGCAGGGGTTCCAGGACAACCGCGAGTGGTCGGTCGAGCTGTGGGTGAACTGCGGCCCGGGAGCTGATGGCACGCAGACGGTGCTGGGCTGGGGTCCGGCATCACAAGGCGCCCGGTTGAAAGTGGGGACCGACAAGATCGCCTACCAGTTGAATGGCGGGATGGCCGGTGAGGTGTCCGGTGTTTCACTGGCCGACGGCTGGCACCACGTTGCCTGGGTGTTCGAGGGCGGCGGGCTGCATGACACCGAAGGCAGGTTCCTGGTCTATGTCGACGGTAAAGAGGTCAAGAAGGCGACGTACAAGCTGGCGCTGAAGCCGAACGTGCGGATGTTTGTTGGCGGCACGGTTGCTGACGGGCAGGTTACGAGTGGATTCAAGGGCGCACTGGCACATGTGCGGGCCTACAACTACGACATCGACCACGAGCAGGTGGAGAACCACTTCGCGGACGAGGTCGCCTTCTACCAGCGCAGGGCTCCGTCTCATGTCGGCGGCAAGCTTTACGTCAATATCGACACGCGCTTCCTGGGCGAAGTCGGCGCTGAATACCATCGTCCGCTGTATTCCAAGCGCATGAACAAGCCGTGGCTGAGAAGCGCAGCGAATCATGGTACGCTGCAGGGCCGGATTCACAACGATATCCACAGCTTCTGGCACTATTCCGGCAGTGCGCCGCGGTTCAAGGAAGTTGCGGGTATCCCGGCGCCGTATTTCGACGGCATGGACAGGATGATCGGCGTGATTGATGCCAAGGGCAGCGCAGGCGCTGCGGGCCCGGTCAGCGGCACGCTTGAGGCATGGGTCTATTCTGAGGCGCAGTCGAGTGACGAGGTGGTTCTCGAGTGGGGCAGCAACTTCCAACTCACAGCGGAGCACTTGCAGCCAGGATGGCAGCATATCGGCTTGGTCTTCAAGGGCGAGGCGAAGAAGGGCGTGACGATGGACGCCATGGCGCAGGTTTCGGGCAAGACAGAGATCTATCGCAACGGCAAGAAGGTTGGCGAGCAGGATGGTGTCTTGTGGGCTGACGACGGTGACTACCTGCATCTTGGCGGGCATTACGACAGGATGCGCTGGAACTGGCGCAAGTCGTTCAATGGTGCCATTGCCGTGCTGCGTGTGCACCAGCTTCCGCTGACCGCCGAGCAACTGGCCGAGAACAGCAGGAATGATTTCATCGCCGCGCCGCACAAGCCGGTGCCGGCGGATCGTGGTATGGCGGTTGCGAGTCGACGTCCGGCATTGAGCTGGGACAAGGGAGTAGCAGGCGGCGACAAGGAGCAAATCTATCTTGGCGATGCAACGGATGCAGTGAAACCTGTGGGAGTGTTCGCGCCCGGCGAGTTCAGGCCTGAGCTGGCACCGGACAAGGTCTACTACTGGCGTGCGGGCAACGGTCCGGTGTGGTCTTTCACTACCCGTGCAGGCGTGATCCTGGACTTGGAAGCAGAGCAACTGGCCGAGGGCAAGCTAGGGGAATGGAAGAACAAGGGCAGGGCAGGCGGCACGTTTGTGCCGGCGACGCTTGGCAACACGTTCTCACTGACGGCCAAGGAGTTCCGGGGCAGGACCGGCGTCCAACTCGCAAAGGGCCGCAAGTTGGAGTCTTCGTTCGCTGCGCCGGATTGCCTGACGAACGGTCCGTTCACCCTATACTATGAATTCGGCAGCAGCTACGGCGCCGGCGGCCAACGGATTGTGTCGTGGGGCGAGGCGCCCGACAACCACGGCATCGTGTCCTCGGGCGCATCAGGCGGGCCCTGCTTGAGCTGGGGACAGAAGAATAAGTGGGGACACGGCAAGACGTCGTTCAATTACCCGATCGGAAATGCGGGACTGGTATGTCAGTGGATGACGTTTGCTGTTACGTACGAGAATGGCGTAGCGAAGCTCTACCTGGACGGCCGTTTCCTCCGGGAAGAGAAGGTTGATTACGGTATATCACGCGCGGGCAAGCTCACCATTGGCGATGCCGGAGAGTATGGCCTTTTGCGTGAGTTGCGCATCTTCGACAAGGCGTTGAGCCCCGACGATATCAAGAAGCTGACGGCCGGTAAGCGCGTTGCCACACGGAATCTACAGGTGGCCATCAACGTCGGGAACGCCAAGGATGGCGAAGCGATTGGGCGCATTCCCAACACCGGCAAGCTGAAAGGTCACTTCGGTATGCAGGCCGATGTCGATCGCAGCGCGGAAGTGAAGACGCTCGGCGAGCGTAAGTCTGTTGTATTCAATGGCAAGGCGATGCTGCAGTCGGACATCACGTTGCCGGCAGGGCTGAGCGACGATCACCCGTTCACGATAGAGATGTGGGCCTATTGCGAAGAGGAGGGTGACGCCAGGCTGTTCGCAATGAACAAGGAAGTCGCGCGGCGTCATGTATCTCTGGGATTCGGCGGCAGGCAGACCAAGGCGCTCGTGAAGCCGAGCCGCGCGGGGGTCGCCTGGAACACCAATAACGATGTGACCGGCAAGTGGACGCATCTGGCATGGGTGTACGACGGCGGTTCGCGAACAGAGGTGCGCGTGTACCGCGATGGCAAACTGGATGGGCAGCGCGATTTCGCGACGATGGACACCATTGGCGGCTACCCGATGTATATCGGCGGCATGATGCACCTGACCGAAGGTGCGAAGTATAGGTTCAAGGGGGGTATCGCCGACCTGAAGGCCTATGACTATCCGCGTACGGCCGAGGAGATTGCGGCGAGCTCTGCTCGCCGCTGAGTGTCATTCCTACTTATACCGCGGATCGAACGCGTTGCGTACGCCGTCGCCGATGAAGGTGAGCAGAATCATCAGGGATGTCAGCGTCACGAATGCAGGGATCATGATCCACCATGCTTCCATGTGTTGCTGTCCCTGTGAGAGCAGATCGCCCAGGCTAGGCGCCGGGTACTTCAAGCCAAAGCCGAGGAAATCCAGGCCGACCAGTGCCATGATGGCGCCCGAGATGGAGAAAGGCAGGAAGGTGATGATGGGGGTCAGTGAATTGGGCAGAATGTGCCGAAACATGATCATGGGATTTGAGACACCCAGAGATTTGGCGGCGCGGACGTAGTCCAGGTTCCGGGCGCGCAGAAATTGCGCGCGCATGTGCCCGGCCATTCCCATCCATGAGGTGAGGTTCATGATGACAAACAGCATCAGGAGGTGCGTTGCCCCCGTGAATTCGCCTTGGCGTGACAGGAAATCACTCAGGATCATCAGCAGCATAAGACGGGGAATGGCCCCCCAGATCTCCATCCCGCGTTGGCCCACCAGGTCAACGGCACCGCCGAAGTAGCCCTGGATGCCGCCAATGATAGATCCCAGGATCGTGGAGGTGATGGCGAGCGCAAGACCGAACAGCAGCGACAGGCGGAAGCCGTAGACAAGACGCGCCAACACATCCTTGCCGTACTTGTCGGTCCCGAGCAGGTGGCGTGCCTCAGAAGCTCCCGGGATCAGCTTGCCGTCGCGCGTGGTGGCGAAAGGACTGGCAAGGCGCTGGTTCACGAGCGTCTCGCTACGAGGGGAGGACTTATACGAGTGCGGGATCGCAGGCCACAGCATCCAGACCTTCCGGGGTGGCCCCTGCTCATATGTCACCAATTCGAGCGGCGCCGCGTCGTCAGTGCCCGTACCCCCCCCGTACATGGCCGCCGTCTGCACGATCGGGGTCTTGCCTGCAAGGAACTCGTTGAACATGGTGGAGCGATACGCGGAGACGGGCACGTTCAAACCGCCGCCCATATCCTCGTAGGTATAATCCTTGAAAACCGGGAAGTAGGAGGTGCCATCAATGCGGATCACGATGGGGCGGTCGTTGAAAAACAGCTCGGCAGGCAGCGTGGCCGCAAAGAGAGCGCACAGAATGATGAAGCTGCGGAAGGCACGTTTGTTCTTTCTGAATTTGCGCGCTCTGTCTCTGAATTCGGGACTGAAGATCATGACTTGCTACCCTCAAACGTGATGCGTGGATCCACAATGACATAGCCAATATCGCTCAATAGTTTGCAGATCAGCCCTATGTACGTGAAGATAAACATGTTGCTCATAATGAGGGGGTAGTCGCGCTCGATCAGGGCCGTGTAGCTCAGCAGTCCGAGTCCGTCCAGTGAGAAGATCTTCTCGATCAGCAGCGATCCCGCAAAGAACATCATGACGAAGCGCGCAGGGAAGCCCGTGACAAGAGGGATCAGGGAGTTACGCAACACATGTTTGTACAGCACGCGTCGTTTGGACAGGCCGCGAGCGCGAGCCGCGACCGCGTAGAGTTGATGAAACTCCTCCAAGACGCTGTTCTTTGTCAGCATGGTCAAGCCAGCAAAGCTGCCGATGGTCAGGCAGGTAATCGGGCCGATCAAGTGATGAATGTTATCCCACAGCTTTCCGAGCCAACTGAGCTGGTTGTAGATCTCAGGAGGCGACTGAATACCGCGCAGGGGAATCAGGTGCGCAATGGCATCGCTGCCCGGACCGAACATCCTGATCAGGAATACCGCCAGGACGAATCCGGGGGTGCCGTAGCCGATCAGGACCATAACGCTGGTAACCGAGTCGTAGGTACTGCCGTTCTTGGAGGCCTTCGAAATACCCATCACCAGGCAGAGGCTGTAGGTGAGAAAGAAGGAGATGATTCCCAGTCGCATCGAGATGGGCAGCCGATCGCGAATGAGTTCGATACACTTCTTGTTTTGCGTGATCGAAATCGGGAACTTCAACAGGAACATGCCGTGCCAGTTGTCCCAGTCGGTCAGCGTCCGCCAGGGCGACGCCTTCAGGTAGAGCTCATCACGCGTCTCTGTGACGGTGATCCGGCTCCCATCGCTTCCGTAGTCCGCTTCGCGAAAGTTGCGTGCCAGCAGCTCTGTCTCCACGGCCTCCAGGCTCGATGGGCCATCAAGCTGCGCCCCCGTGATCGGGTCGAAGCGGATGGTGTCGTCCAGCACACTCGCAAAGTGCCTGTCTGTCCGGTCAAAGCGTATAGCGGCGCTCTCCCCGTTCACCGTGGCAGCGTTCTTGAAGAGATGGAACCCGTCGGCGTCCCGGTAGACCTGGTAGCGCTCGTTGCGGAAGGTGATCTTCTGAGCCTTGCCGACGTCGAGTTCGACGGATGAGATCAGCGAGTCCCGGCCACACCAGACCAGCGAGCGCATGTAGCGCTCGAACATGTTGTAATTCAACCCTAGCTTGCGCTTGATCTGCATGCGCATCTGGGGGTCGATCTTGATGCGTTGCGCGCCCTGACCACTGGCATCGGCGCCATCGCCGCCCTGTCCTATATTGGCCTGCTCGATGATCATGCTCTCCACCTGGTCCAGCGGCCCGCCGGGGACCATCTCAGAGATGACAAAAAATACCGTGATAATCCCGATCCCTGTCGGGACCATCAGAAGGAGACGTTTAACAATATAGCTCCACATGGACTATTCCCCTTCCTTGATAGCACGCTTGATCTCATCGTAGCGTGCCTGGTCAATCCACCAGTGTGCCATGATGTTATACTGGACCCACAACCCGGAGCAGTAGACCTCGGGCTGTTTCATATAGTCCCAGTAGACCGCACAACTACTGCGTGGCCAGGTCATGGGCACGACGTACCAGCCACTACTCAGCACGCGGTCCACCGCCTTGGCATAGATACTGACCGTCTCCTTGGATGCCGATATGGAAAGCGTTTCGAACAGCTCGTCAATCGCCGGATTCTTGAGTCCTATGATGTTGGCCGATCCCTTGACGTCCGCATCCATCGACAGGAAGTTTCTGGCCATCTCACGACCGGGCGCTTTGCGACCATCGATCCAGGCGGCCATCATATCGAAGTTAAAGCTCTTCCGGCGGCCCTGATCCTCCAACTTGGAGAGCTTGGTGGGTGTGGCTTTGATGCCGACGCGGGACAGCGTCTCACAGAAGTAGAACATCTCCGGAGCGTCGTAGATGATCTCGAGATTCAAAGGAACCCCCTCTTTCATCCGGACGCCAGCCTTCTTGTCATAGGCCCATCCCAGCTCGTCGAGCCGCGTAGCTGCCGCGACAATCCGCTCATCAATGGGATAGCGTTTGCCGTGCGAATCCGTCCCCATCTCGTAAGGGCCGCGGGCAAAGGCTTCGGGGCGCACGTGGACGATCCCCTCCGCGGGGTCATTGTGTTTTTTGGCCAACGCTTTCAGGAGTTCCAGAACCTTACCCGTTGCCGGCCCGGACTCCGCGCGCAAATGCTTCTGATTGTTGAAGTAGCTGACAAGCCTATCGTGATCGCCATATTTGAATGTTTTGTTGATATAGTCGAAGTCGTAGAGCGAGATGATCACCTTGCGCAGTTCAATGTCCTGCCAGATCGGCCTGCGCAGGTTGAAGGCTAAACAGAACATCGCGGCCGGGCGGGAGATCGGGAAGACGCCCTTCTTTATGAACCCACGCTCAAAATATTTGCCGCCCAACTGGGCGAAGATATCCGGCGGCAACTCGGCCAACCAGTCGAGTTGCCCGCTCTTGAGCGCCTCCATCTTGGAAAACTCGTCAAAATAGATCTCATATTTCTTGCGCTTCCAGTTTTCTGTGCCCTTCAGCTCTCGAATATCTTTGGCCCAGTAATCATCACGCCGCAGGTATGTGACTTCCTGTCCCAGGATGTAGGACTCGATCTCCCAAGGGCCGCTGCCTATAGGAAGCATGTCGTTGAAATCCGTCTCCAGGTTCTTGCCGGGCGCCCCGTAGATGTGCTTCGGATAGATGCTCCACCAACTCAGTACCGAAAGCGGTGTGTCACGGCGGCTCTCCTTGAAGTGGATGCGCACGGTAAGCCGGTCCACCTTTTTCACGCTAATCACGTTCTTCTGCCACTTCAGTTTCATGGCAGGATTGACCCCCGGATCAAAGAGTAGATCGTAGGAGAAGACCACGTCGTCGGCCGTTACCGGCACCCCGTCAGCAAATTTAGCCTCCTCGCGCATACGAATCGTCAGCAGGAGCTTGTCATCGCTCAGTTCGAAATCCTTTGCCAACACCCCGTAGAGAGCGAAGGGTTCATCATCATCCCAGGATTTCGAGGCTAGTGGCTCCCACACGTTGAATAACCCCGGGGCGCCTCGTCCCGTGATTCCAAAAGGCGACAGCTTGGTGAAATATTCCCCCTCGTAGTGCATGGTCCCGGCGATGGGGGCATCGGGATTGATGAATACTCTGTTCTCCCCGGCCTTGTACTTGAGCGATTCCGGGCCGAAAATGGAAAGACCGGGATGTTTCTCTGCACCCGCCAGCTGGGCACAGAGTCCGCTAAGCAGAATCACCGTCGCAAAAACACTCCTTGTCAGCATCATGGTCGTCTTCTTCCTATACAGGAACTGTTTCCATGGGGGACGCCGCACCACAACCGGGCGCAGATACCCTCCTGCCTCAACATCAGAAGCCAGAATACAGCTGCACTGGCCCATTAGCAAGGGGACCCAACGGTAGAATGGCGCTACAATTCCGACTATCACTAAATGGGCTCAATCCGGATTTGCCAGCGGCATGGCGCCCTCTTGCGCCGATGGCGCCTTCGCCGCTACGGCACGGTTGTGGCAGAGATCAATGCGCTCAGGAAGCAAAGCCAGGGCAAGCGTAGCGGCGAGAGTTTCGAGGCGTATGCCCGCAAGAAGGCGGGGCCGGCAACAGCCTCAGAACACCTTCGCGTCACGTATGCCGATGTTGCCGTTCTCGAAGAAGAATCCGCATCCGCCTGAAACGAGATGCTGGTCCTCACATTCAAGGACCTTCTTACCGTCCAGGTAAGCCGATATCTTCTTCCCGCTGGCCTCGAGCTTCAACTCGTGCAGGGCGTCGACTTTGAAGCGGCATTTGATCTCGTCGAGGACTGTGTCTTTGTAGAAGCGTTCCACGAGTCGCAGCGTGTCGGCTGTCTTCTCGAGCGCTATGTAGCGCTGGAGGCCCTGATAACGAATCATGATGCCGCACTTGTCGGCCAGATGTACGCCGAGCCGGGTCTGGAAGGAATAGTCCTTCCAGTCGCGATTCCCGGTCACCACCACACCGCGGCTCATGTTCTTGCCGTAATGAACGACATCCTCCTTCTCGTCCGAGAACTTGCCGCGGCACATATCGATGTCGATTATCCAGCCGGCGATCTCCCGCCCGTTGCGCGCCGTGAGCGTCTCCAACGCCCACGCGACCTTCGGCGTGCCCTTGATTGACACAGAGTCGACCAGGAGCGATCCTTCAGTCTTCACGGATGACGTGAGTTCAATGCCGAGATCGAGAACAGGCTTGCCGTCAGTGGACGGTATCTCCCATTGGATGGAGAAAGGCTTGCCCTGCGTGAGCTTCTTCGAACTCGAATACAGGATCGGAAGTTCGACATCGTCCCCCGGCACGAATAGCCTGACGAACAGTCTCGCCGTGGCACCCGTCGAACCCGCACCGCCGAGCCCCCGCACGGTGACCGTCTGTCCGCTGGAGAGGCGAGGCGTACCCATAACGCCGTAGCCGCCCTTGTAGTTGGCCGCAGGAAGCATGGGCGTGGATAGCCTGGTGGGACTGCCGGGCCCTGTGTCGAAACGCACAGACATGCAGCGCGTGCCCTTCGGCGAGTGCCCCTTCACATTCGACACGCGCACGTGGCCACGCGTCTCGAAATCCTTATCCTCGGCCATCCACCCGTGCAGCGCGCCGGGCAGTTCAAAATGGTGCAATGCCCCGCCCTTCGCAGGCGGCAGCGGATTGTAGCCCATGATCTTGCGGCCTACGCGAGCTATGTAGCCCGCCTCGAGCACGCAGTCCGACATGCTTCGCGTGCCTTCGGCCGTCGGCATGATGACCCGGTCGGCGAACGGTGACCTGAAGTCGTACGTCTCGCAGATTCTATCAAGCCCCACTGTGATGCCCATTACAGAGCCCACATTCGCTGCGTTGCAGTCGGTATCCCAGCCGGCCGTATTGACAATCGCCTGTGCCTGCTGGAAATCGTCGGGAGCATAGACCCAGGCCATGACCATGAGCGCGTGGTTGGGCACGACGTGGCAGTTGCCACCATACTTGTGGTAGCCATACTTCTTGTCGATCCTGTTGAACGTCTTTCGCCAGTCCTTGTCCTTCTTAGCCCAGTCGCGAACATCCCGATGAATCCGCGCGATCTGACAGTCCGCGGGGATGAGGCCCACGCCGATGTCGAGCAGCTTGTTCATCTTCTTCTCAACGAACGCGGCGCTCACCATGCCCGCCACTACGACGGCGGCATGGACGGCCTCGCCATCATGTGAAACACGCGCCGACTTGCGCGCGAGTTCAGCCGCCAGCTCCGGTTTACCCGGAGTGACCATCCCGAAGGCATCAATGAAGATCTGTGCGCCAATCTGCTCGGCAACGATCTTGCCGTTCTGCTCGATAGAGCCGCTTGCAGGCGACTTGAGCCCCTGCTTCAGCCGGATATAGGCGGTATGCTCGGTGGAATGGCCCATGCCGCCCCACCAGAGAACGGTCTTCGGTTCGATCAGGTAGTTCAGCCACGTCTCCCCGAAGAATGCATCGGGCGTCTTTTGGTATAGCCCGGAGTCCTCGAGTGCCCTGATGAACGTGAACGTTCCGGTTATGTCGTCGTCAGGAACGATTAGCGGGACGTTCTGATCTTCGTGAATATAGCGATCCACAACCCCCCACTTCTCTTCAATACTCTGCTTCCCCCAACCTTCGAAC
The DNA here is from genome assembly GCA_018648805.1 of Verrucomicrobiota bacterium. Classification (GTDB taxonomy): domain Bacteria; phylum Verrucomicrobiota; class Kiritimatiellia; order UBA8416; family JABMPJ01; genus JABMPJ01. Next base: position 16,969 of record JABGQM010000040.1, on the reverse strand, counting down.
GGCCTGCCCATATAGACGCCGATAACCTTGCCCAGCACGCCCGCATATACCTGCTCTTCGTAATTCTTGATCCGCGCCATGTCTATATCCTCTTTGTTGGCATTTGATTCGCCGTAACCTACCGCTTCGACGGACCCGCCACAACCGGAAATAGCCAAGTCGGTCTTGCACTCCGTGGGCGTGCGTCCGCTTCACTATGCGTCGGCATGGTCAATGCCGCTCGTGTTCACCGTTGGCTCGATGCGAAACACCAGAATCGGTTGCCGATAACGGCGCCGATCACATTTCCAGCAGCGTATCCTGTTTGCGCAGCTCATCCTGCACCCCGGCAACGTCAACAGCGTTGACGGCAACGCCTTGCTTTACTGCCACCGCGGCCGCGACGCCTGCTCCGCGACCGACTACCTGACAACTTGCCTGCCCGCGAAGCATGCCGGGACCCTCGCCGCTCGCTTTCGGCGATGACATCATAGCAGTCGCCCCAGGACTTGTTCGAATTGATGAGCACCGTTCCGTGATTGCAGCGGGCGGCGAAGAGGCCGAAGCAACCCATGCGCTGTGCATGTTTCCCGAAACGATCCTCGTAATCGCCGCTGGCCAATGCGTCCTTGACCACGCTGATGTCGTAGCCGCCGCCGTGAGGGAGATGGAAGACGCCATAGTCTCGCCAGTTCTTGATCGTGTCTTCGAGCGAAGTAGGAATATCTTTTTGGGCGCAATAACTATCTGCATGCTGCTCGATCCAATCGACCAGCTTGTCAATATCAACGTTGGCCATGCGGTTCAAGAGCGTCGAGCCGTCATCTTCCTCTCTATACTGTCCGCCGTTTATCATGAACATGACTATGTTCGATATCCACTATTTCGATTACGAAGACGTCGACTATCCCGATGACTATGAAGAAGAGATCTTCGTCCGCAGACCGCTTACGGAATTGAATATCCAGCGGCTCAAGCGCATTGTTTTCCCGGAGCTGATTATACCGCCTCGCGAAGGCCATCCTTCCGTCCGGATTACCACTGCCGAGGAATACTTGACCAAGACCGGCGAACCGTTCAGCGGCAGACAGCTGGCCGCCCAGCAGTGAAGAGGATCGTAAGCGCGCCCGCAAACTGCCCGCCGGCAGCTGGGACGTCTCCCTGCGGATCGTACAGGGCGGCGCCACCAGGACATTCATGTTGCCCATCGCATGGCATCCGGATGATGATCCGCTGGACATTGACTCGCTGCAGACCCGCGCCGTGAATGTGCCTGTGCGGGATGGTGAGATCACACGGGCGGAGATCCTGCTGACCCCGGAGGCAAATGTCAACGGCCTGCCTGCCTGTCCCACCGTACTCTACTCAACCGAAACAGCAGCAACGGCGTAGCCGATGCCTGGAGGCGTGGGGCACACCCGCTGTGCCGGTGAGGGAGTAGAGCCGGTTATCCCGTAACGGGCTCCTCCCGTGCTGGAATATCCTGAATAAGGTTTGGAAGATGCCCTATGTTGCGGTTTGTATGAGCGTGGTACTGTAGGCGCATGAGTGAAAGGTCTGTTGACCGCCTTTGGGGGTACGCACAGCGCGTATCCTGCGTGCAGGCGTTCGATGGCGGGATTCCGATGATGCTTCACAGGCAGAAGCTATAGGCGTGTGTCCACTCAGGGAGAGGAAGGGGTCGTGCTTTCAGTGACGGACAGAGACATATTGAGGCCGCGAGAGATTCTGCCTGTTTGTCGCATATTGCGTCATAAAATGGCGCAATTCTTCTGCATATGCCTCTTGTCAGGGCGTGAACGGCTCTCTACTCTCTCTATTCCGCAACATTCACCGAGTATTTGACCGGAGCCACTTGTGTCAGAGACTGAATACCTGAAAGATGCCGAGGAGCGTGAAGAGGATATTGTCATCCGCGCCATTGACGTGAAGCGTCATTATCACGGCATGGACGGCAATGTCACCAAAGCCCTCGACGGGATCAGCCTGGATGTGTTGCGCGGCGAGTACCTTTCTATTATGGGACCGTCGGGCTCGGGCAAGTCCACCCTCTTCAATATGATTGGCGGCATTGATTCGCCCACCGAGGGGATGGTCTTCATTGATGAGATTGACGTCGCCCAGCTCGATTCCTATGAATTGGCGTGGCTGCGCTGTCACAAGATCGGCTACATCTTCCAGAGCTACAACATTCTGCCCGTACTGACGGCGCTTGAGAACGTGACGCTGCCCATGGTTTTTGCCGGCAATAGCCCGAATGAGGCCCGCGAGAAGGGCATGGCCATCCTTGAGACCGTGGGGCTGGGAGACCGCGCCCTGCATCGGCCCTTCGAAATGTCCGGTGGGCAGCAGCAGCGCGTTGCGGTCGGTCGGGCGATTGCCAATGATCCGGTCATTATTCTGGCTGATGAGCCGACCGCCAACCTGGATGTACACACGGGCGAAGAGATTATCGAGCTGCTCAACAAGCTGCGTGACGAACGGGGCATTACCATTATTTCAGCCACGCATGACATGAAAATGTTGGATGTGTCGACGCGGATTCTGTGGATACGCGATGGCAAGGTACAGCGGCTCGAGGAGCGCAAGAACCTGAACATTGAAATTGGTCGAATTGAGAGCGAATGATGCCTAAGCAGGACGTAATACCCGAACAGACGGCGGTGAGTTGGCCGATTGTGATGTCGGTCAGCATGGCTGGGATGCGTCGGCGCTTCAGCCGGGCGATGATCACGATGGTGGGTGTGGTGCTGGCGATTGCCTTTCTCTGCTACATGCTGCTGAACGAGACGTTTGTGCAGTCGATGATCGCGGAGGGCAGCGACGACCTGAACATCTTGCTGCAGAATGCGAACGTCGACATTCTTTCCGGAGGTGGGACGGATCAGATGACGGTCCTGTTGATCGGCCTGACGCTGCTGACCAGCCTGGTGGGCATTATCAATGCGATGCTAATGGCCGTTACCGAGCGTGTGCGCGAGATTGGGACGCTCAAGTGCCTGGGCGCAACGGATCAATTCGTGGTGCGTACCTATTTTGTGGAGTCGGCGGTACAGGGCGTGTGTGGCTCGGCGCTGGGGATGGTGCTCGGGTTGGTGGTCTCCATGGTCGTGAATTTGAAGACATACGGGTGGTTCGCTCTGAAGACGTTCCCGGCGGGCGGCGTCGTGGTCGCGCTGCTGGTGTCGTTGGGCGCCGGGGCGGTGCTTTCGGTGGTGGCCGCGATCATTCCTGCCTACATGGCGGCGCGGAAGCAGCCCGTGGAAGCGTTACGGGTGGAGGAATAGTGAGCGAATGCATGATCAGTTGTAGCGGGGTGACGAAGGTTTACGTCATGGGCAAGGAAGAGGTCCATGCGCTCCGTGGGGTATCCATTGATATTGAGCAGGGGGAGTATGTCTCAATCATGGGGCCCTCCGGCTCGGGCAAATCGACCCTGTTCAATATGGTGGGGGGGTTGGATACGCCGACGACGGGCGAGGTGCAGGTGGCTGGCTGCCGGCTGGCGGACCTGAACTCCTCGCAGTTGGCCTGGTTTCGCTGCCGCAAGATTGGCTTCATCTTTCAGTCGTTTAATCTGATCCCCACCATGAGTGCCCTCGAGAACGTGGCGATTCCACGGGTCTTCGCCGGCGAGACGCCCCGCGCGGCGCGTGAAGCGGCCCGTCGCGTGCTGGATCGGGTGGGACTGGGACACCGTCTGGATCATCTGCCGTCGCAGGTGTCGGGCGGGCAGCAGCAGCGGATTGCGATTGCACGGGCACTGGTCAATGAGCCTTTGATTGTGCTGGCCGATGAGCCCACGGGGAATCTGGACCTGCATACGGGCGAGGAAATTATCGATCTGCTCAATGAGATGAAGGCCAATTTGGGCGTGACGATCATCACGGCCACGCATGACATGAAGATGCTGTCTTGCTCCGATAAGATTGTGCGGATCGAGGACGGTAGTGTGAAGCGGGTGGACACGCAGGCCGACGTCAACGTCAAGGTGGGGACGATTGACGGGGAGACGGTGCTTTAGCGATGAGGATACTTAGACAAAGAAAGCAGAATAGAGTGGACCGGCGCATGGCGCTGGAGGGTGTTCCGACGCTCCACCCCGGTGTCGGGGTCGAGGAGATGGCAGATGGCAATCGCCGCGTCACCATGACGATCGGACGGGGCCCCGGTTTTTTTGAGAAGCTGCGTCCGCCCCAGACGCATCGTTCCTATGAGTTGGATGAATTCGGGACCTTTGTGATCTCGTTGGTCAATGGCCAGCGAAGCGTCCTCGATGTGGTGAATGCGTTTGAGGACCGATTCCAGATGTCGCGCCGAGAGGTGGAGCTTTCCGTGGTGGCCTTCTTTAAATTGTTGATGCAGCGGAATGTCGTAGGTGTCGTGGTTCCTAACGCGGCACTCCCTGCAAAGGGAGCCAAGACTGCAGCGCTGGCACTGCTCCTGTTGGGCCTGATGGTGCCCGTGGGATCCGCCCAGGCCGTTGAGGGTCAAGAGACGGCCGACGCCATCGCCGAGATCACGCAGGTGGCGGGAGGACGCATGCCGGGCTCGGCCGGCAATCTGGCGTTGGAGACCCGCGTGGCCAAGCGCTTTGAACAGAGCGGCTTCGACCATGGCGAGATCGTCTTCAGTGCGCCCCTGCTCGAGCCCGGCAGCCTGAGCTTGTCATGTGGCGAGGCCGGTACGTTCACCGCCGATGCGATGCATCCGACGCTGATGCGACCGGGGAACTTTGCGCGCGCTGCATTTGACACGCGGCTGGTTTACCTCGGACAAGGCGACATGGCCGATCTCGAGCGGCTCAAGGGGGTCGACCTGGACGGGGCGATTGCCGTAATGGAGTATGGCTGCGGCGACAAGTGGATGGATTTCCTTCGCTTTGACATCGAGGGGGTCATCTTTGTCGGGCAAGGCGACTACCCACATGATCAGAGCGTCTCCAAGGTATTCAATTCCGAAGTGGCGGTGCCGCGATTCTATATGGATGGGGATGCGGGGGAACAGCTGCGCACGCTGGCCCAGGAGAGCCCTGGCCATGCCGCTCAGGCGCGTGCCGTGCCGTCGACGTGGCACAAGGGAGATCTGCGCGACTTGTGGGTGCTGATCCCCGGGCGCGATCCGGAGCTGGACGAGAAGCTGGTGGTTATGACCGCCGCGCTGGATGCCAACGCGGTCGTGCCGGTCAGAGCGCAGGGGGCCCAGCGCGCCATCAATCTGCATCTGCTACTGACCTTGCTCAATGAATTAAAGCAGCAGCCTCCGCTGCATTCCGTGATGCTGGTGGCCGTGAATGGGCATACCCAGCAGTATGCGGGTGAGAGAGAGCTGGCCTGGCATCTGATGACCGATGAGACACGGGTCGAAGCGATGCGCGACCAGATTGCCCAGGAAATGCGGCTCGCACGGCTCCATACCACCGAGTATGACAAGCTCACTCTCAAGGCACCGCCAGCTCAGGATCGCGCGGATCTGCATGTGATGCTTGAGGTCCTCGGGCGGCTTGACGAGACGCAGCAGGACGTAAGGACACTGGCCTACGAGGAAGCTCTGGAGGCCCGCAAGAGCACGATCAAGGCGGCCAAGAGTGAGGGCACCATCGTGGCGACGCTAGAGCGGCTGGAGATGCCCGAGCGCGATGAAGTCTTGGACCTCTCCGACTTTGATGAAGCCGAGCTAGCTGCTGCCATCAGCTATGCGCGTGACGAGATGGTGAAAGCATACAGAGGCTTTTTTGCCAAACGTGGCCGGGATCCGGAAGAGGTCGAGCAGGAGAAGCAGGAGGATATGGCTCACTTCGATGCACTGGCAGCGCTCTCCTATGATGCATTCATGGAGAAGGCCGGACGCGTCAAGCATGTCTTCGACGATGAGAAGCTCTTTGAGAAGTGGCGCTCGGATATTGACAAGAGCAGCGGACGGCGCATTTACATCAAGACCGTCTTGCAGGATGATTTCAAGGGGCGGGTGAACCGGACCATGCAGGACATTATCCTGGTGGCTTCGACCAACATGACGACCATGGCGGCCGACGAGCGCGAGGCGCGCCTTGTCGAGCTGGCGTCGCACCGCGACAACTTGCGCAAGGTACTGGTTCTGTTCAACAAGATCGATATCGGCGTGGGGCGCAGCCGCACCCAGTATCGACAGATTGCGGTCAACGATGTGCAGCGCAAGTTGCTCCGGGAGTCGGTCGATCGTTTTGTTGAGATGTATGGCCGCTGGGAGGGTGTCTTCAATGCCCAGCTGGCACGCGACAAGGCGAGTGGCTCGATCCGTCGCGCCATCGGCCGGCGCAAGGTGGCGCTGGCGTTGGCGCTGGAGCTGGATGGCCATGCCGATCAAGTCGGATTCTCCTATCAGTCGTTCCGACTCGGCCCGGGGTGGTTCAACGGATTTGCGGCCACCTGTCAGGACGTCGCCGATGCGGTGACGCAAGAGGGAGAGGCCCGCTATGTCGATGCACTCGGTGGTGGCAGTGCTCACAAACCGGGGCACTATTTCCGTTTTCCCGGTTCCGCCATTACCTACTTCCACGCAGCCGACAAGATCCCTGCCTTCGCGCTCAAGTCGGCTTTCGCGGACGAAGGTCGACTTTTCGGGACGGACGACAGCCTGCCCCATCTGGATCCGCAGCGCCTGCATGGGCTAGCCACGTGGTCGACCGACTTTATTATGGGGCTTGTAAATGCGGAGAAGCTTGTGGACGCCTCGGCCTTGAAGCAGCCTGGCTGTAACTTCAAGACGTGGTCGTCCCTGTTGCGCACCTACAGCCTCGAGCAGTATAGCGGCAAGCCCATCCCGACGCGCCCGATCTCCAACTGTCTCGTCATGCTGAATGAGGCCGGCTATCCTCCGACGATCACGCCCTCGATCACCGCCGGCGACGTGATCAACTGCGCTATGGGGATGAGCGATGAGACCGGCAACGCCTATCTCTATGGACTCAGCGGGAACCGTAAGATGGCGCCGACAGCCTATCAGATGGATGCGGAGTTCCGTGAGGTATTGATGACGATCGACAAGGGGCGCGTGCAGAGCTCGAAGCAGATCAACAGCAACGTGCAGATGTCACCGCGCGCCACGCTGCCGATGTTCGAGTGCCGTGAGTTTGTGGTGAAGGATCGCCGTGACCCGACCGGTGTCTCGTCAAAGCCCAGCACCATTTTCCAGGTCTGGCCGAAGAAGGCCAATGGCCAGTCCGACCCGGAGAAGTATGGCATACACGGCGCCCAGTCACTTTCGCCAGCGTGGTCGCATGTGGCCAGCGGGCCGATTGGCATCTATCTCTACCGTCGCCGCGCCGAGCTGGCCCAGGACGCCCTGATGATCATTACCGACACCAAGCGGTGCGTGCTGAATGCCACCCCAGAGCACCCGGAGGGCATTGGTTTCCAGAATCAGCAGGAGCTCGGGGGTGACATTCTGCGCCGCGCCTCAGCGGATATGGCGCTGCTTAATCGCTCGCGCAATGCCAACATGAAGGGCGTCGTCAACCAGTTGCTGGATGATTTTATGGATCGTGGCGATGCACTCAATCTGAAGGCCGAGGCGCTGAAGGCGGCGCACGATCACGTCGGCTATCTGAGCACGATCTATGAAGCCTTTGGCAATCACGTCAAGGCCTATGGTGAGTTGGCCAAGATGAACGAGGATATGCTCAAGGCGGTCATTGCCTTTATGGCCCTGATGCTTCCCTTCTGCTTCTTCCTGCAAAAACTGCTGTTTAATTTCAAGAAGTTGGAGCATGAGCTGGCGGGCTTCTCTGCCCTGTTTGTCTGCATGTTCCTGTTATTCCGTTTCATCCATCCTGCCTTCCGTATGGCCATGTGCCCGGAAGCGATCTTTATCGCCTTCGTCTTGGGGGCCATCGGCGTCTTTACCACCGGCGTGCTGCGTTCGCGCTTCAATGAAGAGATGACGATCCTCTTCCGCGGCATGGGCGGCATTGGCGAGGAGGTCGGCTACGGAACCGTCGGAACGACGGCCATGTTGATTGGGGTGCAGAACATGCGTCGGCGGCGCGTGCGGACCGGGCTGACGACGGCGACGATCGTGCTCGTGGTGTTTACGATGCTGGCGTTTTCGAGTGTCTCCCGCAAGGCCAAGCCGACGCTGGTACCCAAGTCGAACTCGGCTCCCTATACGGGGCTGTTCTATCACTGGCCCGGTGGTGTGCCGATTGATGGCGATACGCACAAGCTGATCCGTGAACTCTTCGCCGATCGCGCCGACGTCAAGGTGCGCCGCCTGCTCAAGCGCGATGATCCGATGCGGCTGGAGTTGGTGGACGACGCCGAGACGTCCCTCGAAATTCTGGCGGTCACAGGTCTGCCGATGGATGATGGTGTCTTGCGTGACTCCATGGCCCTCGTCGAAGGCGCGCCGTTCTCTTCGGCGCATGCTGCCGAAATCATGCTGCCTATGACGGCCGCGGATGCACTGGACCTGGGGGCAGACGACATCGGTCGCGCTCGCATCCGTCTACTCGGTCGCGAATGGGTGCTCAGGGGCATCATCGATGACCAGCGCTACAAATTGGCCCGCGACCTCAATCCCAATCTGCCGCTCGTGCCTATGGAGACGCCACCGAAGTCAAAGCGGGGCGATGATTCACTGGATGTCGAGGTCGCCGATGTGACCGACAAGCTGATCGACACAGCCGCTCTGGCCATCATTCCCGAGGGGATTGCCGCGGAGCTCGGTGCCCTGCCGCGCAGCCTTTCCATTGCGTTCCGTGGCAAGATGGACGACCTGCAGCTGGGAACGGAACTCCAGCGCGTGCTGGCGGTTACCGATGCGAAGTTCTACGTGGGTAGTGGGGCGCCCTTCAAGCTGGACACGGATACGGCGGTTGCGATCAAGCCGGGCGTCTACTACGTGGGCAGCAGCTACCGCACCGCCATCGGTGGACTGGCCAAGTTGCTGATTCCGCTGATTATCGCGGGCTCGATTATTCTGAACACGATGCTGGGAACGGTCTATGAACGCAAAGAGTGAGATTGCGGTCTTCAATGCGATTGGCCTGAACCCCACCCATATCTTCATGTTCTTCCTGGCGGAGGCCACGGTCTACAGCTTCATTGGGGCGGTGGGGGGCTATCTGATCGGTCAGATTCTGACGATCGGCTTGAAAGGCGCGGGATTGATACAGGATGTGAACATCAACTTCTCGTCACTGATGGTGGTCTACGCGGTGCTCTTCACGATGGGATTGGTGATTCTTTCTACCATCTACCCCGGTTACGTCGCCACGCGCACGGCGGTGCCTTCCGGCAAGCGCAAGTGGTCCATGCCCGATCACGATGGTCAGTTTATGAGCCTTGTTTTCCCCTTCATCTACCGCCCCCGTCTGGCCTACGGCGTGATGTTCTACCTCCAGCAGTTCTTCGAGCCTTTGGCCGATCAGTCTACCGGTGACCTGATGGCCACGCTGGAGGAGATCACCTCTGACCAGGACGAGGCCGGCCACCCGGTGCTCTCCCTGCGCTACCACGTGGCGCTGGCGCCTTACGATCTGGGTGTGACGCAGGATGTGACCTTTACGACCCAATACGACGAGGTCGTCAGTAGTTTCCGCCTGCACATGGCGGTGGACCGAATTTCAGGACGCGATACCAACTGGGTGACCACGAACAAGCCATTCCTCGAGCGGATGCGCAAGTTCCTCATCCGCTGGCGCAATATCGATCCGACCCGACAGACCTGGTTTGTGAAGAATGCCGTAGCGATGTTCGAGGCTGGCGTGCCTCCCCGGTCAACGGCGAGCAAGGAGTAGGCATGGGCTTCACCGACGACAAAGAGCTGCAAGAATATCGCGATGTTATGCAGCCGCCGGATGTGGATGGCTTTGAGGACGGCTTCAATTGGAAGGCCGTCGCTGGCGCCATCTTCCTGGGATTCATTGTCAATCCCGCGACCGACTACCTGAGTCTGGTGATCGGCAACGATGCCAATATCGGTGGGTCGATGAAGTGGGTCCTGGTCATCTTCTTCGCAGAGATTGCCAAGCGTTCGTTTACCAAGCTGAAGACCCAGGAACTCTACGTGCTCCACTACATGGTGGGGGCTGCGTTGGCGGATCCGTTCAAGGGCTACCTCTTCAAGCAGTTCATGGCGACCTCCGAGTACGTCCAGGGCCTCGGGCTTAACCTTCCCATATGGGCATTTCCTCCTGCCGAGTCGATCGAGATGGCCGGACGTACGCTGATGACAACCGCCTGGTTGCCTGTGATTGCCATCACCATGTTCGGGATGATTGTCAGTCGTATCGACAACTACGGGCTGGGCTATGTGCTCTATCGCATGGCCAGTGATGTGGAAAAGCTTCCCTTCCCATTCGCCCCCATGCAGGCGGCCGGTATCGTCGCCCTATCGGAGGGGCGCGACGACCAGAAGAGCTGGCGCCAACGCTGCTTTGCCATTGGTGGGATGCTGGGGGTGGTCTGGGGGGCGGTGTATATCTGCGTCCCCATGATCACGCAGGTCTTGCTGCCCAAGCGGCTGGAGCTGATTCCCATGATCTTTATCGATTTCACCCCGCAGATCGGCAAGATCCTGCCGGCGGTGCCTTTCAACCTCGTCCTCAACTTCGGGGCGTTCCTCTCCGGTATGATCGTGCCCTGGTGGGGCGTGGTGGGTAGTTTTATCGGACTGCTCATCACCTGGATTGCCAACCCCGTGTTGCAGGCTAAAGGGGTGCTGTCGACCTGGCAGCCCGAGATGTCGTTCATTGACACCGTCTTCGTCAATGGTATTGATTTCTATATCTCCTTTGGTATCGGGCTCACGCTGGCCGTCACCTTCAGCAAGCTGGTGATTTCGATTTCGATGTCGCTCAAGAAGGCCGCC
>JABGQM010000040.1:618-6014 GCA_018648805.1 Verrucomicrobiota bacterium | reverse complement strand
CATCTATCTGGCCTCGACGGCGTCATGGATCATTCTCGGTGCTTTTCTGATCGGTGATGCCTACCCCTGGGAAATCCTGCTTTTCTACGCGCTGGTCTACACCCCGCTGATCTCGTACGCCACCGCGAAGCTGGAAGGCGTCTGTGGCCAGGCCGTCAATATTCCCTACCTTAAGGAGTTGACCGTCCTGCTGACCGGTTATAAGGGGGCGGATATCTGGTTTGCCCCGATGCCGATTCAGAATCTGGGGGCGGAGACCGTCGGGTTCCGTGTGTTGGAGCTTACCGGCACGAAGATCATCAGCCAGGTCAAGACGCTGCTGCTGACGGTGCCCATCGTGATCATTGCCTCCTTCGTCACATCCGAGATTCTGTGGCGCATGGCCCCCATTCCGTCGTCGGCCTACCCGTGGACGGAGCGGATGTGGGAGCTGGATCTGCGCAACCAGTGCATCATGCTCACCTCGACGCTCGAGGGCGGCTCACAGTTCCTCGAAGCGCTCCACTTTGAATATACCGGCTGGGGCCTGGCCGCGGGCACGGCTCTCTTCTCGGTGCTCTCCGTGTTCGGACTGCCCGTGATGCTGGTCTTCGGAGCGGTCTGGGGGCTCAATCAGAGCAACCCGGGCGCACTCTTCTGCACCATGGCGGGTGCCTGTGCCGCCAAGTTCTATTTCAAGCGCATTTTCAAGGAGATGTGGCTCAAGTATATGATGGTGGTGATGGCCGGCTTTGGCTGCGGCATGGGGGTGACCTCCATGATCTCGATGGCCTTCAATGTGATTTCGAGGATGATCAAGCCCACGTTGTGGTAGTCAGGTGTCAGGTGTCAGGGGGCAGTGATCAGGTGTCCGACAATGTCTCGCGCCCTGAAAGGGCATGATATACCAGCCCAGGGCAACGCCCTGGGGAACGCAGGAACAGAGAGATTAGCCCTGAAAGGGCGAGATATAGCGAAGGTTGTTTCATGGCAAAGCTGAATGAAAAGGAAGTGGGGGCGGTCACGGTCCGGGCATTTGTCCTGGGACTGTTGCTCTCGGGCGTGTTCGCGTGGGTGATCGCCTTGCGGGACAACGTTACGGGGGGCAGCGAGGAGACCTACCTGGCTGGCAACGTTTCGCCCGTACTCCCCTATATTGCCTTGCTGATTGCCGGCATACTGATCAATCCGCTGCTCAAGCGCCTGAAGCTGATCCGCATCCTGAGCAAGGCGGAGCTGCTGCTGATCTTTGTGATGTGCTTCGTCTCGGGCGTGACGGCCACATGGGGCCTGAGCGGCCCACTGGTCCCGACGATCGCCGGGCTTTCCAACCAGGCGTGGAATACCGATCAGAGCCGCTGGGACGTCAGCGGGATGGCGTTCCTGAACGAGAAGTACTTTATCGCCGAGGAGGGCACGCAGGCGGCAGCCAAGGAACTGCGCAAGGTCCATCTGCAGTATGAAGCGATGCGGCGCGTCTATCAGACGGCGCGGGACCTGCAGCTTGGCGAGGCGGAGCTGGCTCGGATCGAGCAGGACCGCAAGCTGATCGCCGCTGTGGTCGACCCCGCGGAGCGGGCCGCCAGTGAGCGGGCTATGGTGTGGTCGTTCACGCAGGCAACCAAGCTGGTGGAGATGGCAACCGAGAAGTGGGCTGAAGTGGGTGAGGGGCTCGACCCACAGGTGGTGGTCGACAGCTACAGCGAGAAGATCGAGGCCTTGAAGGTCGAGCGCGATGCGATGCGTGCGGGTCTCAAGGAGTTGAACGCGGATGCCTTTGCGGCCGTCGAGGAGGTACGCAAGGGGCTACCCGAAGATAAGCGCGGCATTCCGGGGGTCTTCTACTCCAGTGGTGAAGGCAAGATCGGCTACTCCTCGCGCATCCAGCGGCTCAAGGTCGGTAGCAAGTCGCTCGATAGAGTGGAGCAGGCTCAGGCGGAACTGGCCGAGGCCACTGCCGCGGGAGAGAAACTGCCGGCAGCGTGGTCTACCGCGCTCGTGGCCGCAGCAGATCTGCTCGCCCCCATTTCGGATATCCCCGCCCTGGACACACTGAACGGTGAGTTGACGGGAGAGCTGACAGAGCTCGAGGATCGCATTGTCCTTCAGGATGCCCAGATGCGCCAACTACGCCATCTTCGCCGCCATTCCAAGCAGAGCGAGTTCGAGGCCTATGAGGAACAGATCAAGGAACTTGAGTCCGAACTGGCCACGCTCAACGACGACGCCAAGCAGTTGCGGGATCGAGTTGAGATTCAGGTGAGGCCTCTGCTCGTGGTATGTGAGCTTGTCCAGCAGACGCGCGATGAGCTGGTCGCACTGGCCGACGAGGCGGGCACGGCCCTGCCAAGTGACTATCCGGCGTTGCAGGAGCGGCTTGCGGCAAGCATGGCCACCTATACAACCTTTGATGCCACAGCGCGGCGCTTCTGGTTGGGTGATGCACGCTGGGGACTCTGGGTTGGCCCCATCTGCAACTGGCTGGTGATCATCTTCCTCGGCTACATGATCTTCATGACCTTCAATATGTTGATCTTCCGGCAGTGGGCCCACAATGAGAAGCTGATCTATCCTCTGGCCGAGGTGACCACACTGGTGGCTGGCGGCGGCGAGCCGGATGAGGACGGCAAGAAGCTTTTTGGCAGCGGACTCTTCTGGTTCGGGTTCTGCTTGGCGATCGGCATCCTAGGATGGAACTATCTGGCCAAGGAGAGCATCATTACCAACATCAACCCGGTGAAGCTTCAGTTTGGCTGGTGGGCTCACATGGGTAGCGGCATCTTCCGTGGTCTCAACGCCACCTACTTCTGCATGATCTTCGTGGTGATCGGGGTTTCCTTTCTGATTCCCGCCAATATCTCCTTCTCGCTCTGGTCCTTTGAGACCCTCTACATGGCACTGACCGTCGTCTACGTCCTGCTCGGCTACGGCGGTAACCGGCAGTCCATGGGACACGTACGCAACGGCATCGGCTCGGGCGCCGTCCTTATCTTTGGGCTGGTCACCCTGTGGACCTGCCGACGCTACCTGTTATGTGCCTTTATGCCGAAAGTGCTCAAAGGGCTGGATGGTGCGGAGGCCAGGGAGCTGCGCTGGTCTTCGGTGTGCTTCGTCGGCAGCGTCGTCGCGTTTGTTTCGCTGCTCTCCTTCGGCCTGGGGGCCAACCTCTTCTGGGTCATCATCTCGTTCATGATCTCGCTGATCGTGGCGATTGCGATTATCCGTGCGGTCTCGGAGGGTGGCATCCTGGGGATGGAAGGTGGCGCGGGCATGATCATGAAGGGGCTCTTCGGGATGAGTCAGCCATGGTGCGCGCCGATCCTGCTGGCACCCATGGCGGCTTTCGGTGGCTTCCTGACGGGCCATGGCAAGGGGTTCATCGCGCCTATGTTCGCCAACTCGCTCAAGATCCGCGAAGAGTTCAAGATGCGGCGCTCCCATTTTCATATCGCGATCTGGTCGGCGATCGTCATCGCGACCGTGGTTTCGCTCGTCACCCTGATCCTGATCTCCTATGACCGTGGCGCCGATAACCTGGATGGCTGGCTCAACACACACGCGGCCCGCGCCATCGTCGGATCTGCGCAGGGGATGGCGGAAGATCTTGGCGGAGTGAAGAGCTCCGACCGCCGCTGGTTCATCGCTGGCGCCGTCCTGATGGGCGGTCTCCTCTTCGGGCGTCGCCGTGTCTTCGGCATTCCGCATCCGCTGGGACTGCTGATGATCATGAATCGCTGCATGTATGGATTCTGGGCCTCCATTATGATCGGCTGGTGCGCCAAGAGTATGGTCAGCAAATACTGCAGCCACGCACAATATGTCGCCATACGCCGCTTCTTTATCGGCCTCGTCCTCGGGCATCTGCTGGCCATCCTCCTCGGGTGGGACAGCATGGCTTTTCACTGGGGCTAATGCGTACGATCTTCATGTAGCCCGCGCTTGCCAAGCGCGCGGCCCGGATTGGGCTAGGCATGTTTTAGGGTCATCATGAAAACAGATAGTCTTCACAACATGGTCGGTTGCTACGCGCACCCGCTGCCGGAAGGGGAACGGCGGATTGCCTGGCAGGGCATCTCCTTTATGGTTCCCGCCAACTGGGATATGGCGGTCTACAAGTCGCTCCGCCGCGGCGGCCATCGTGTCGAACTCGAGGATGAGTACTCGATTCGTCTGGAGTCCGAATGGATTCGGGCGCACAAGAAGCAACTCAAACTCAAGCGCATCATGAAGCGCTATGAGGACGCCGCCAAACCCCTGACGCTCAAGGCCGATGACTACCACGATGTCCCCGACCTGCCCGCCGGCTGGCACGCCACCCATTTCATTTTCAAGGAGACGGCCCCCGATGCGTCCGGTGACAAGCTCGAGATTGTTCAGCATGATCTGGTGACCGCCTTCTACCTCTGTCCTGAATCATCCATCTTCGGTTTCTTCCTGCTGCACATCATGCCGGAAGACCGCGAGGAGCCCGTGGCCCTCGTGCAGCGCCTGGCCGCGTCATTTCAGGATCATGGTAAAGACGCACGCCTGCCGTATGAGCTCTTCGACATCGCCTTCCGTATTCCGCGGAAATGGGCGCTCATCCAGACGCAGTTCGATATCGGCGTCAAACTGATGGTCTTCACCTGGCGCCTGCGCCGCTGCTATCTCTGGCACTTTTCCTGCGCCGATATCTTCCTGAAGGATGGTCAGACGCCCGCCGAGTGGGCCTGCGGCTACCTTAACGGGGCGCGCTTGCTGAAGGGGCCGGTCTTCTACCCCGACGGTGACGAGGCGATACGGTGGAAGCGCCGCAAGCCGTTCCTGTTCGGACACCGCGAGGAGATTGCCACGCTCTGCTACAAGTACGATGTGGGTTGCCGCCTGATCGAGGCGGAGAACAAACTGATCGTCTGGGCCTGCAACTACCGCTCAGAGAGCGATCGCGACACGCTGCCCGCCCCGCTGGGTCGAGCGGTGGGGTAGGGGTTGTGTGTGGCGTGCTGCCTTTGATTTACTTCGGCCGCTGGATGAAGGGGGGGCGGGGTCAGCCCTTAAAATACTAGTTAACGGCATTTTTCCGCTCTCGGCGAAGGTTTCGCTTGGCTGGACACCCTTTGGGTAGACAGCTTCTTCTCAATCGTCTGCACGGTGTGCCTCAGGTGCCGATCTTTGGCCATCAGGCCCGGCAGGTTCCGCAGCTGGATGCTGATGGCAGCCCCCGTGCTCAGACCCAAGTGTGTCGCCACCTGACGTTGCGTTTGCGCCCCGTAGGTGCATAGCATGCGTGCCGCCACCGCACGCAACGGACTGTTGCGCTGGCGCTGTTTGAGGGCAGCCGGATCTACTTGCAGGGCCGTGGCCACGGTGTCCAGGATCACCCTCACCGGAAGCGGCTCCGTAACCCGGCGAAATGACGCGTCTTCCGGCGCGTTATG
>JABGQM010000040.1:0-610 GCA_018648805.1 Verrucomicrobiota bacterium | reverse complement strand
TGGCCACGGTGTCCAGGATCACCCTCACCGGAAGCGGCTCCGTAACCCGGCGAAATGACGCGTCTTCCGGCGCGTTATGCCCCCGCAGAAGTTCCTGGTACCGCTCGTCCACCCAGAGACGAAAGCTCTCGCCTCCGATGCTCCGGGGGCTCCTTCCCAGCACCATCTTGAACTCCTCATCGAGCAGTTGCCTTCCGGGGGCTCGAAGACCATATGGAGCTGATTGCTCATCAGGGTGAAGAGGTAAAGTCGGATGCTGTATTGATCCACTCGATCGGCCAGTCGATCCAATAGGCGCAATCGATCTGAGTCATCCTTGAACAGAAACGCGTTCCCGTCCTTCCACTGCCCTACCATCCGGCAACTGATATGGTAGAACGCTCCCGGAAACTCAATTCTGAGGTGTCGGGCCATGCATGCAGCATCCCATAGGTTACAGGCCTCTGCAAACTATTATTTTAAGGGCTGACCCCGGGACCCAGGGCTGACCCCGGGACCCCCGCGCGATCTGTAACCCGCTGAGCTTGCTAATCCAGCGTAAAGAAGCGGTAGGCGGCGGCGCCGGCGGTGTAGAGCACGTGGCGGCGGATGGCGAGTTCCGGGTAGCGGC
>JABGQM010000004.1 GCA_018648805.1 Verrucomicrobiota bacterium | reverse complement strand
TCCCTTTACCTCTGCCAGCTTGTCGGCCATCCATGTCGCCGCCGCTTTCCTTGTGGTTTCGCCTGTCGAAAGAAAGTACGCCTTGCCCTTGTGCTGGAACTTGGCGTAGTAGACTGAACGTCCCTTGGGTTTCAATACTGTCGCCATTTCGTCCCCCTTCCTTTTTTCACTGCCTTTCACCACCCACCATAGCAATTCAGCCAAGGAGTTCAAGCACAAAGTGGTATCAGGTACCGTATCAGCAAGAGGTCTGCACAAAAATAAGGGCATCCGCTAATTGCGAATACCCTTGTGTTCATTGCCTTAAAATGGTCGGGGCGGGGAGATTTGAACTCCCGACCTTTTGACCCCCAGTCAAACGCGCTACCAGGCTGCGCTACGCCCCGTTGGCTGTGCTGTCAGCTCTGAAACGGCCTTGGGGGTGGCAACAGGTGTTGCCGGGCCGAACTGACAATCGCAGGAAGGTATCAGGCTGGCCCTGCCACGTCAAGCTGCCGTCATCTGAAATCGTCTTTCGATCCTTTTCTTTACATCGGGTATTTTTAAACTTGCAGAAAGGTGACCACCTTACTCATCATTCCGCGCATGAAAACAACAGAGCACCCTCCAGCATGGAATGCATTGACGGAATGGGAAGACACGACGGTCGACTGGGTAAAGGTCGATATCAGCCGCGAAGACCTGAAGCGTTTCACGACGCGCAGCAATTTCAAGGGCTTGTGCATGGCGGTCGGCAACCTGGCGCTGCTGGCGCTGACCGGCGCACTGGCCTACTACGCCTTCAGCCAGGGGCAGTGGATTCTCCTGGTGCTGGCGCTGTATGTGCACGGGACGTTCTACGGCATGTTGGGAAATCCGCTTCACGAACTGAGCCACAATACGGTGTTCGCGAGCAAGTGGCTTAATATCGTGGTGACCAATCTCTACGGATGGTTGTTCTGGGTCTACAACCCTCATTTCTACCGGGCCAGTCACCAGAAGTTTCACCACCGCTACACGCTCCACCAGGGCAGCGATGGGGAAGACGTGCCCAACTACGTCAGCATGACGCCGCGTCTGCTCTTCGATATCTTTTTCCGCGTGATCCATTTACGGCAACTGGTCCAGAATGTGGGCCGCCTGCTCACGCTCAAACCGACGAGCATGGGCTGGCGCGGCCGCGGGTTCAAGTGGGACACGTGGGAGGAGTTCGTCTGGGAGAAAGCCACCCCGAAGGAGAAGGCCCAGATCAGACGGATGACCGTGGCCTCGCTGCTCGGGCATGTGGCGTTCGTGGCTATCTGCATCGCGACCGGCCACTGGTTCATCCCGCTCCTTGTCACATTCGCCCCGTTCTACGGGGCTGGCTTCCTTGGCTTCATGGCCGCGTCACATCAGCATGCCTGCTGCGATGCGAACGATCCCGACTTCAGGATCTCGTGCGGCGATGCGATTCTTGATCCCCTGACGTCGTTCCTCTACTGGCGCATGGAGTACCACATCGAACATCATATGTTTGCCGGTATTCCCTGCTATAACCTGAAAGCCTTCAGCAAGTTTGCCGCCGACCAGCTGCCTCCCAAGGAGTATGCCATCCCGCGGCTGATCAAGCTGAACAAGCGCTCGCCGGAGAAGTTCGGCAGCTGGCAGGCCTGGCGCGACAACTTCGGCAGGTTTAAGGGATTCTAATCTGGATTATTCCCGAACTCGTCATCTCATCTTACAAAACACGACCAAGCAAGACCTTATTGGGATAACCACGGATTACACGGATGTCACTGATGGGTGGCTTCGCCGACCGACCGGCTTGCCGGGGTCCATCCGTTTCATCCGTGTAATCCGTGGTCAAAAAAGACTCCATCCTAGAGGGGCAGGACTATGAACCTGGCATTTACGCCGCGTAGTGAGCTTGGCGACTACGAGTGGGACAATCAGAACGGCCGCTTCAGGCGGCCCGATATAGATCGTGCGATCATTTCAGAGCTGTCGGAGCGAAGCACACTCAATGGGCTGGCGCGTATCGGACTGTTTGTCCTGTTCCTGGCGGGCAGTGCCGTGGCCACGATGTGGGCTGCTGGCGTCAGCATCTGGTTGGCGATTCCACTGCTCTATGTCTATTACTTCTTCTACGGCTTCTGGGTGGCGATCGGCCACGAGCTGCAGCACAAGATCGTGCTGTCGCGCGCGTTCGACTGGCTGAGCGAGATTATCTACTTCGTCGTCCAGGTGATTATGTGGAACAGTCCGCGTTACGCGCGCATCTCCCACCGGCTGCATCACCGTTACACAATGGTGCGCGGGATCGATCCGGAGACCGACTGGCCGGAAGTCTTCACCTACCGGTGGATGCGCAAGATGCTGCGCGACCAGATCCTGACGGTGCTGTTGATTCGTATGCCGGTGGCACTTGGACGCACCGTGATGGTGCTGATTCGTCGTAGTCTGGGGCAGAAGGATCGCATGATGCGCGACCACTGCAGTGACCGTGATACCAGGGCGATCCGCATCGAGTCGGCGGCGATCCTTCTGATTCACCTGGTCGTTGTGGGGCTGGCCATCTGGTTGCGCCGCTGGGAGCCCCTGGTGTTCTTCACGGTGGCGTGGCAGATTGGCGCTCCGATCGAGGGGTTGTGGCACAACACAGAGCACATCGGCCGGATGTACAATGTGGACGAACAGAGATTCTGTACCCGTTCAATCCGTGTGGGTTGGCTCGTTCGGCTGATCTACTGGGGTTTGGATGACCACGTGGACCATCACATGTTCCCGAGTGTGCCGTCGCGCAATCTGCCCCAGCTGCATGCGTTGCTGAAGAGCGGTCTGGCCGAGCCACGCAGCATGCTGCAGTGTTGGCGCGAGATGCTGGCGATCGGCCGTCAGAAGACGCGATCTCCCGAGAGCGAGTATGTGCCGGTGGCGCTGCCTCCCGCGGCGTAGGCTCAGGTCTGTTGGCGCAGAATATCGCTGATGGCGAGGGGGCGGTCGGGCCGCTCGCGATTGGCCTCCTCGAGCTTCTGGCGGCTGGCCACAACGCAGGTGGCGGCCTGGGGGGTGCCGGCCGTGAGGGCCTCGAGCATGGCGCGCTTGGCTTCGGCGGGCGTTGCCTGCTTGAGACACGCAAAGCGGCCGGCGCGTACCTCAGGCGTGATCCCGGCCACGTGGCGCTGCAGGGCGTCGGACGTGGCGGCGGCAGGCCGGATGGGGCGCTCCAGGTTCTTGGCCGTGGCGATGATGGCGCGGTCAATATCGGTTTGCGACCAGTCGGCCGCTTCGACGAACGCCTGCACACCTGCAAACACGTCCAGCGTGCGTGTCACGTGCGGGTCGTTGTAGGACCCCATCGTGATCTGGCCCTGGAAGGGATTGTGGTTGAAGCGGGCGCCGTAGGCGTTGCCCTTGAAGCGGATCTCGTTGAGGATATATTCCATCTGCACCATGTGGCAGGCCACGGCCAGCAGGGGCTCATCCGGATGCGAGACGTGGGGGGCCGGCATAGCGAGGGCACAGTGCGCCACCTGGATCGGCCCGGCCAACCCTTCACAGGGCGGCTGATCGTAGGGCGTGAACCCGGTCGGGGCGGCCGCGGGAAGGCCGCTACTCATGCTGCCGGCCCAGTCGGCCAGGGCCATCTGCACGCTATCAAATGCGGAGGCCGATCCCGTGAAGCTGGCGGTCAGGCGGTCGCGGTTGAGCAGCAGGTCGCGAATCCCTTCGATATCGGCCATCAGGCTCTCGCAACGGCTGTCGAACTGCTCGGCCAGGGCCTCGGCAAGCTCGAGCTGGGGCAGCCCATGCAGCAGCTCTTCGAGGTGTGCTTCGGGCGAGAGGCCGCGCGCGGCATGCGTGCCCGCGGTGCTGCTACCGTGATGGACCATGCCGGTGCGGCAGTGGGCCAGGGATTGGACGAGTACATCCTGCAGGCGGTCGCGGTCGCGCGGGTCGACCGCGAAGAGGAGATCGTGCAGCACGCCGAGCGCCGGCACGATGCGGTCATCCAGCGTTCGCATCGAGAAGCGCAGGCTCCACACGGGGCGTGCGTCATCGGTGGCATGCGTCATCAGGATGGGTCCACATCCAATCCCGCCGGTAGAGGCGGCCTTGCGGTGGGCGATGGCCTCGTAGTTCATGCCCGCGGCGCCAAGCTTGCCAATCGCTTCGCTGTAGCGTGCCAGGCAGGGCCACAGCCGTTCAGGCATGCCCTGCAGGTTGATATCGATCATGAGCGTATTGACGCCGTTGGAGGGGACCTCGTTGCGGAGGAGGGTGACGCCGGCGGCCGATTCCACGTGGGTCGGAATGGGGGTCAGGGCGGTCGGCAGATCAGACACGTTCAGTTGAGGCAGGCCGGCCAGCTGTTCGGGCGAGTTGGGGATGCCGTTCAGGTGGTCGAGCTCGGCGGCATCGGCGGCAATCTGGCGCGCGGCATCATCATCCATTCCGGCGCGGGTCGCCTGCATGCGCGCTTCAAACGCTGCATCCGTGCGGGCCTCTTTCGCGGGGTCGGGCGTGAGCGTGACGGTCAGACGGTGCGGGTTGTCGATCAGGACGGTCCGGATCAGATCGCTGAAAAGGTTCGGGTCGGCGACGTAGCGGGCACGACACGTTTCAAGGTGGTGTTGCATGCAGACAAATGTGAGCGGATCTTCGCCATAGATCCAGCTTTGCAGCACGTTGTCCATGACGTGCAGCGGATAGAGCGACTGAATCTCGAGATAGTGATAGGCGGCCTGCTGGAACGCGGCGTCGATCTCGGCGGGGTCGATCCCCTCATCGGCGATACGGGCCAGCGTCTCGGCGACGAGGGTCTGAAACGCGTTGCGCCGCGCGGCCTCACTGCCTTTCAGTCCAAGTGAGAAGGTGCCTTCGCATCCCATGGCGCCGGCGTGCGTAAAGATGACGTCGGCCCCGAGCCCGGAATCGATCAGGGCCTTCTTCATGGGGGCGGCCTCGTTGCCGAACAGGACAAGCTCGAGAATGCGCATCAGAACCGTGACGACCGGATCGGTGGCGTCGTAGGCGCGCCAGCTCATGACGAGATAGGTCTTCTCTTCGAGCGGTTCATCGTGGCCGACGGGATAGGTGTCGGCCACCTCGCGCGGGGTCGACCAGGCGGGCTGACGGGGAATGGAAGCGCTCACGTGTGTGTCTTCAAAGGCGTCGAGGCGTGACTCGAGAAAGGCGAGGTAGTCGGCCGTCGGCACGTCGCCATAGAGGAAGATGCGGGCGTTGCTGGGATGGTAGTAGGTGCGGTGGAATGCCGTCAGTTCCTCACGGGTCAGATCAGGAATGGCCTCGGGGGCGCCGCCGGATTCGAGTCCGTAGAGGGTATCCGGAAAGAGGCCGCGTGATTCGGCGCGGTAGAGGCAGGCCTCCGGATTGGAGAAGGCGCCCTTCATCTCGTTGTAGACAATGCCGTTGACGGTCAGTGCGCCGGTCGGGTCGGCCGGATCGAGCGGAGCCAAGTGATGTGCTTCGCGGCGGAAGGTGTGCTCGGAGAGGAGGGGGTGGAAGACCGCATCGAAATAGACCTCGGCCAGGTTGAACAGATCCTTGGGCACATTGCTTGCCACCGGGTAATAGGTGCAGTCGGGTCCGGTCATGGCGTTGATAAAGGTGGCCATGCTCATCTTGATCATTTCGAAGAAGGGCTCCTTGACCGGGAACCGCTCCGAGCCGGCCAGCACGGAGTGCTCGAGGATGTGCGGCACGCCGCTGTCGTCGGGGGGCGGGGTGGGGAAGTTGATCGAGAAGAGGTTCTCGCGGTCGGCGTTGTGGATGTGGAGGATGCGCGCGCCGCTGCGGCGGTGACACAGCTCGTAGGCCGTGGAGTTGAGATCCTCCAGCGGGGTGACCCGCGTGACATCGAAACCGCCCAAGCTTGCCCCGGCGGTTAGTGCTCCCTGTGTCGCTGTGCTCATGCGCTATTCCTCATTTGCTTAAGAAAAGCCGAAAGAATAGCCCAACGGCGGCAGGGAAGAAAGAGCGAAGCACTGCTCACTTCCCCCTACGACCGGGCCAGGAAGCGGAAATCGACCATCTTGCGCGACTGCTCATCCCAGAGGCGGAAGCGTAGCGACTTGAGGCTGGTGCGCAAGGTGAGCTGACGCGCACGCTGGAAGAGTGGGTTTTCACGGTGACAGTGGGCCAAGCGGTAGTTTGGGATACGCGGGCTGAGATGGTGCACGTGGTGGAATCCGATGTTGCCCGAGAACCACTGCAAAATACGCGGCAGGTTGTAGTAAGAGCTGCCGTCGATGGCCTGGCTGAAGAAGTCCCAGTTGTCGGCGTGGTCCCAGTAGACATCTTCGAACTGGTGCTGCACGTAGAATAGCCACACGCCGAGACCGGCGGCCAGTGCCGTGATGGGAAATTGGATCAGTAGGAACGCGCTGAGACCGATCGTGTAGTGACAGATGCACAGTATCGCGGCCAGAAGCAGGTTGGTGCGCAGCACGCTGAGCCGCTCCACCGGACCTGCCCATCGGTTCCAGAAACGGTACTTCACCACAAAGAGGAAAGCAGGGCCGATCACAAACAGTGTCAGGGGGCTGCGGTAGGCCCGATAGGCCATACGCACGGGCCATGGCTTGGCGGTGTACTCTGCGGCGGTAAAGGTCCAGATGTCGCCCGTGCCGCGTCGGTCGAGATTGCCGGCCGAGGCGTGATGGCGGGCGTGCTCATTCTTCCAGTAGGTATAGGGGGTCCATACCAGCAGTGACGTTATAGTCCCCCAGAAGGCATTCATCCGTTTGGAGGTGCAGAACGACTGGTGGCCGCAGTCGTGTGAGATGATAAAGAGGCGCACGGCAAAGCCGGCCGCGGGGATGGCCAGCAGGAGTGTGAGCAGGTAGGAGACGCCCAAACTCCAGTGCATCAGCACCAACAGGGCGGCATAGGGGACGAGGGTGTTGATCAGTTGCCAGGCGCTGCGTCCCGGGATCGGTCCGCGATAGCGGTCCACAATCGATCGCCACTGTGATGAGGGTGGGGCGGTCGGTGTTTCGGTAGTATCTGCATTCATCGTGTCACCTTTTTATTGTCGATATGATTGTCACGTCGGAGAGCTCTATCTCCAATCTCCACCCTCAGTGTGCCCCCCGCATGTCATGGTTTTGTCACGGTCAGAGTCTTTCTCCATGCACCTTGCCGTGCTTCCCGCTTGCGGGAGGTGTAGCTGAGCGATACTCTTCAGGGCATGACAAACAGTTATCCAAATATACGGTTGCGGCGGCTGAGGCAGACGGGGCAGATGCGGCGGATGCTGGAGGCGCCATTTCCTGGACCGGAGCGGTTTATGTGGCCGGTGTTCGTGGTGCCGGGTTCGGGCGTGTGCGAGCCGATTGACGCCATGCCGGGCCAATGCCGCTACAGCGTCGACGCGTTGATTGAAGCCCTGGGTCCTGTGGCCGCCATGGGGATCAGCGGCATATTGATTTTTGGACTGGCCGACGACAACGGCAAGGATGCGGCCGGTACGTCTGCCTTCGACCCGCAAGGCACTGTGCAGGATGCCGTCCGTGCCGTACGGAACGCCTTCCCTGATCTACTGGTTTTCACCGATGTATGCGTCTGCGCCTACACGTCGCACGGCCATTGTGGGCCACTGCTCGCCTCGGGCCAGGTCAACAACGATGCTGCCAATGCCGTGTTGGCCAAGGTGGCCGTGTCGCATGCCGACGCCGGTGCGCATGGCGTGGCTCCCAGCGCGATGATGGATGGCCAGGTCGCAGCGATCCGGGGGGCACTGGATGCCGCCGGACTGACCGACACCATTCTGATGAGCTATTCGACCAAGTTCGCCTCGGCGATGTACGGTCCTTTCCGCGAAGCCGAGAAGTCGTCCCCGCAGGCGGGCGATCGCAAGGGGTACCAGGCCTCCTATGGTGACCTCGCCACCGCGCTGCGTGAGTCCGATCTGGATGAAGCCGAAGGCGCGGACATCCTGATGGTAAAGCCCTCGCTCTTCTACCTCGACGTGCTGGCACGGTTGCGTGAGCGGACCGATCTGCCCATCGCGGCCTACAACGTCAGCGGTGAGTACGCCATGCTGATCGCCACGGCTGAGCGTGGCTGGGGTGACCTCCATGCCATGGTACGCGAGAGCATCGTGGCCCTCGATCGTGCCGGTGCCGATATCATCATCTCCTACTGGGCCAACCAGTATGATGAGATTGTGGGGAGTGGTGGGTGATCGCCTGGCATCCTATGGGAAGAATGAACACCCAATATCCAACAAGGAATATCCAATGTCCAAGGAAAGACCTCGAGCGATACACACGGGAATTGCGGAAGGTTGCGTGACGTCCGACAAAGGATCCCCCCTTGGACATTGGATTTGAGTGTTGGATATTGGATATTGAAATCTCCCGAAGCGCAGATACCTTTTCGGACAAGGTCTATCTAGGTGCGATTCGATGCTAGTGGCCATATCTGAGCCTTAGAGAGGAAGCGGGACAATGACAGCAGGCAGCAACAACTGGTTCGAACGGGCAAAACGCGTTATTCCTGGAGGGGTCAACAGCCCGGTGCGGGCCTTCAATGCGGTGGGGGGCGACCCGCTCTACGTGGTGAGCGGGGCCGGCGCCCGCATCCATACCGAAGCTGGCCGCGAGCTGCTCGATTTTTGTGGCTCGTGGGGGCCGCTGGTGCTGGGGCATAGCCACCCGGCCGTGATCGATGCGATCAAGCAGGCGGCGGACAAGGGCACTTCCTTTGGAATCAATACGCCGCGCGAGGTGGAGTTTGCCGAGCGGCTCTGCGAAATGGCCGGGATCGAAAAGGTGCGCCTGGTCAATTCTGGCACCGAGGCCACCATGACGGCGGTGCGCCTGGCGCGCGGCGCGACGGGTCGCTCGAAGATTATCAAGTTTGCGGGCTGCTATCATGGTCACAGTGACGGACTGCTCGTGGCCGCTGGTAGCGGACTCATGACCGGTGGGGTGACCTCTTCCGCCGGCGTTTCGGATGCCGTCGCGGCCGAGGTGTTTGTGCCGGAGTACAACGACCTGGATGCCGTCATCGCGATTGTGGAGGCACACGGTGACGAGCTGGCGGCAATCATCCTTGAGCCGATCGCGGCCAACATGGGCTTGGTGCTACCGGATGCGGGTTTCCTCGAGGGCCTGCGTGCAGCGGCCGACCGCTGCGGGGCGATCCTGATTTTCGATGAGGTGATTACGGGCTTCCGGCTGGGGCCAACCACCTATGCCAGCCAGTGTGGCGTCTCGCCTGACCTCATCTGCCTGGGCAAGATCATTGGCGGTGGACTTCCCATCGGTGCCGTGGGTGGGCGTGCGGCCGTGATGGACCATCTCGCTCCGCTGGGTGAGGTCTACCAGGCCGGTACATTGAGCGGGAATCCGGTGGCCGTGGCGGCGGGGCTTACCACGCTGCACCTTCTCGCTTCCGAACCACCCTATGCGCGCATGGCGGCGCTGGCCGCACGCCTGGCCGACGAGACGAACGCCGCAGCCCAGGCCGCGGGCATTCCGCTACACGTGGCGGTCAAGGAGAGCCTATTCACCCCCTTCTTTTCCGACAGCCCGATCCACAACTATACGGATGCCAAGGGGTGTGATACGAAGCGCCACGCCGCCTTCTTCCACGCCATGCTCGACGCCGGTATCTACCTGCCGCCCAGCCAGTTCGAAGTCGGCTTTGTCAACGCGGCCCACACCGACGTCGACATCGATCAGTTTGTTTCTGCGGCGACGGCCGGGTTACCGTAGGGCGCGTGGTCTTCTTTGACGCGCTGGATGGCGTCTTCGGGTGTCAGGGGGAAGTCAAAGAGGGCGGTTGGGTCGATCTGCAGCTCCGGAAAGGCCACGCTGACGGGTGTTTCATCCCTGGTGTAGCCGCCGGCGATGCGGTAACTGGCACCGTCGAGCATGAGCACTTCCACCAGCGAGGGATAGGGGGTCACCAGCCATACCTCCTGGACGCCACTGGCTGCAAAGAGCCGGAGTTTACGCACACGGTCGTAGGCCTGAGTCGAAGGCGAAAGCACCTCGATGACGAGCGTGGGCGGCCCCTCAATGTGGGTTGGCTTGATGCGGTTCTCATCGCACACCACGATCAAGTCAGGTTGGACGATGTCCGCTTCAGACAGTTTGACGTCCGTTGGGGCCACAAATACTTTGCAGGGCTTGCCCTGAAAATGATTGCCGAACTGTCTGCCCAACTCGGTAACCACCGTTTGATGCCGGGTGCCTGGCGCCGGCGACATATCAAAGGCCTCGCCGCCGATAAGTTCCCACTGCTCATCGGCGGGCCACGTGCGGTAGTCGGTCCACGTATAGCGTCCTTCGCGTTTGAGTGCTGCTTGGCCCATGTTTCTCTCTCCTTCGCCATCATTCTTGCACCTGCCATGCGGATCGTCAATACTCCAGCCCCATGAACACACTATCCTATCAGGCACCAGCAACATTCTGGGAAGAGGCGTTGCCACTGGGCAATGGACGTATCGGGGCGATGGTCTATGGCGGGGTGGCGCGCGAACGCATCGAGCTCAACGAGGATACCCTCTGGTCGGGGCGGCCCGGCCACGAGACGGGCTATCAAATCCCTGAGCAGATTGAAGCGGTGCGTCAGCTTATTCGGGATGGTCGCTACGCGAAGGCGACACAGCAGACCAATGAGATGGTCGGCCCACATGACAGCCAGTCGTACCAGATGGCCGGTAACCTCTATCTCGATTTCGGCGAGGGCTCTGAAGCGGATGACTATGAACGGACGCTGGAGCTTGGCGACGCCGTCGCGACCGCCTGCTTCGTGCAAAACGGTGTGGCCCATACCCGCGAGAGTTTGATCTCGACGCCCCACCAGATCATGGCGACGCGCCTGAAGGGCGATGCGCCCGGGTCACTCGCATGCACGCTCACAATGGATTCACAGCTGCATCATAGCTGCCGCGTCGATGGGTCGGCCCTGATACTGAGCGGACAGTGTCCCCGCGAGAACCGGTCGCGTGGGGCGGACGACATTGTATGGGAGCAGGATGGGGTGGGGGGCATGCGCTATCTCGTTAAGGTGCAACTGCTGAACCAAGGTGGCAGCGTAAGTGCCGCGGGCGATAGCCTGGTGGTCAGCGATGCGGACGAGCTCGTGCTGCTGGTCGCGATTGAAACCGGATTTGTCTCGTTCGACCAGGATCCCTCGGATGACCTGGCCGCGATGGAGCAGGCTTGTGATCGCACGCTGGCGGCCGCGGTTGCGGTCGGCTGGGAGGGTCTGAAGGCCGCCCATGTGGCGGATCACCGCGCGCTCTACGACCGGGTGACGCTCGACCTGGGCGAGGCGGATGCGCGCCCCACCGACGAGATCCTCAAGGGATGCACGACTCCCGAGGAGCATCCTGCCCTGGTCAACTTGGTCTTCAACTATGGGCGCTATCTCCTGATCAGTTGTTCGCGTCCCGGCACGCAGCCGGCCAACCTGCAGGGCATCTGGAACGACAAGCTCGTGGCGCCGTGGCGCTGCAACTACACCACCAATATCAACCTGGAGATGAACTACTGGCCTGCGGAAACATGCAACCTGGCAGAGTGTGCCGAGCCGATGCTGCGTTTTGTGCGCGAGGTGTCGCTGTCGGGCAAGCGGCCGGCCCGCGAGCTCTACAACGCGCGCGGCTGGTGTCTGCATCACAACAGTGACCTCTGGCGCTACAGCTACACCGGCGGTGCCCATGCCCAGCACGCCTTCTGGCCGGTAGGCGGGGCATGGGTCTGTCAGCATCTGTGGGAGCATTTCGCGTTCAGTGGCGACCGTGAGTTTCTGGCCGAGGCGCTGCCGCTAATGAAGGACGCCGCGGCCTTTCTGCTCGACTTCATGACCGAGAACGGTCAAGGCCAGCTGGCGACCTGTCCCTCTACCTCGCCTGAGAATAGCTTCCTTGAGCCGGGCAGCGAGGAGCGTGCCAGCGTCTGTGAAGGCAGCGCCATGGATATGACTATGATCCGCGAGCTCTTTGAGAACATCCTTGAGGGGAGCCTACTGCTGGGGCAGCAGGATGCGGTAGTCGACGAGGTGCGCTCCGCCTACGATCGCCTGGCGATGCCGCTGATTGGCGACGATGGCCGGCTGCTCGAGTTCAGCATCGAGGCCGTAGAGCCTGAGCCCAGCCATCGCCATGTGTCGCATCTCTACGGGGTGTACCCGGGCTGGATGTTCACGCCGCACCAGCACGCCGATCTCTACGAGGCCTGCCGCCAGTCGCTGGATGCACGTGGCGACAAGAGCACCGGCTGGGCCATGGGCTGGCGCGTGGCACTGTGGGCGCGTCTGCGTGATGGCAACCGCGCGCTGCGTGTGATCGGAGCCCTCCTGAGCTACGTCCATGCGGACAAGGAGATGAATTACACCAACGGCGGTGGACTCTATGCCAACCTCTGGGATGCGCATCCGCCTTTCCAGATCGACGGCAACTTCGGGGTCACGGCCGGCATTGCGGAGATGCTGATGCAGAGTCACCAGCGCGAAGCCGGCAAACGGGTGATTGAGCTGCTGCCGGCCCTGCCGGACGCCTGGTCCTGCGGCAGCGTCTCCGGGCTGCGTGCCCGTGGCGGGGTGGTGGTCAGCCTGAGCTGGGCGGCCGGCCAGGTCACATCGGTCACGCTCACGGCGACCCGGGATGCGGTGGTGCTCCTGACGCATAGCGATCAAACGCGTGAGATCGCGCTCAAAGCGGGCGAAAGCTACTCCTAATGGGTGTAGACGTCATGGGTCTCGGCCGCTAGAGTGGGGGCATTGAACGAGAGGACGACCCCATGACACATCAGGCCGACACACGCAACATGGCACTTTTCTGTGACTTCGAGAACGTCGCTTTGGGGGTGCGCGAGGCGAACTATGCGCCCTTCGATATCCGCAAGGTGCTCGAGCGACTGCTCCTCAAGGGCAACCTGCTGGTCAAGAAGGCCTACTGCGACTGGGGTCGCTACGAGGATTTCAAGCCTCGCATGCATGGGGCGGCCTTTGAGCTGATCGAGATTCCGCACGTCAGCCAGTCCGGCAAGAACTCGGCCGACATCCGCATGGTCGTGGATGCGCTCGACCTCTGCTACACCAAGGAGCATCTCGATACCTTCGTGATTATCAGCGGCGACTCTGACTTCTCTCCGCTCGTGGCCAAGCTGCGCGAGAACAACAAGGTGGTAATCGGGGTGGGGGTTAAGAACTCCACCTCGGATCTGTTGATGTCGAACTGCGACGAGTTTATCTACTACGACGACCTCGTGCGCAAGCCTCTCCTCCGCTCCCGCCGTAAGCCGGCCGCCAAGCCAGCGGCCAAGCCGGCGGCCGCGGGGCGCAAGGTCGCCACGCGTAAGCCGGCGGCCCGCAAGCCGACCGCCAAGCCGACCGCCAAGGATAAGAAGCAGGAAGCCATGGATCTCGTGGTAGAGACTTACGAGGCCCTGATAGAGGAACGCGGTGAGGGCGACAAGATCTGGGGCTCCATGATCAAGCAGACCATGAAGCGTCGCCACCCCGGCTTCAGCGAGTCCTACTACGGCTTCCGCTCATTTGGCGAACTGCTCGAACAGGCCGAAGCCGTAGGAATCCTCGAGCTCGAACGCGACGAGAAATCCGGCGGCTTCATTATCAAAGCCTGCCACGCGGCTTAGACCCTATCCGTAGATCGGACCGTAGGTCTGGCAGGCGCGGAAGTCGGCGCCTTCGGCGTCGGCGGTACCGAACGAGTTCCAGGCCGTGGGCCGGTAGAGATCTGTTGGATCCACGTTGTGCATGAAGACCGGGATGCGCAGCATCGACGCCAGCGTGATGAGATCCGCCCCGATGTGACCGTAGCTGAACGCGCCGTGGTTGGCGCCCCACTTGGCCATGACTTCGTAGACATCCCGGAAGGCGCCCTCGCCGGTCAGGCGCGGAGCAAACCATGTGGTCGGCCAGGTGTCGTTGGTGCGGGCGTCGAGTTTCTTGTGCACCCGCTCGGGCAGCTCAACGGTCCAGCCTTCAGCGATTTGCAGCACCGGACCCAGCCCCTTGACCAGGTTGACACGGCTCATCGTGATCGGCATGCCGCCCTTGGTGACGAACTTGGAGGACCAGCCGCCGCCGGGGAAGTACTCGGTCACGGAGGGATGCCACGTGGTCGCCTTCAAGCAGGCGTTCTTCTCTCGGGTCGTGATCTTCCAAAATGGTTTCATGGCCGGTTCGCCATCCACGCTCTGCTGGCCGCTGCCGTCCAGGGAGGCCGAACCGGAGTTGATCAGATGGATCAATCCGCCCGCGGCAGCGCCTTCGACCGTGTAGCCGGTGACACGCTTAATGGCGTCGGGACTCCAGTAGGTCCGCACGTCGGCAAAGACCTGCGCCGTGTTGGTCAGCAGGTAGGAGAACAACATCGGTGCGCCATTCAGGCTGTCGTTCTCGGTGGCGACCAGGCGCGGCATGCGAATGCCGTTCCAGTCGAACGAGCTGTTCGAGATGGCTTCGAGGAAATCGCCGTTGGTGCTGGTGTCGGTCCAGTGACGCTGGCCCTGAAATCCTGACAAGATCGCGTTGTGGCCACGTGCCTCTTCCTTGTAGCCTTGCTTGGCCAGCTTGCGGTTGCCATACATCAGGTCGCGCGTGATGAGGGCCATCTTGACTGAATCTTCCCATTCCTGGTCGAGCTGACGGCGCGGACGCTTCTTGCCGCGCTTGTTGGGGTCGTGTCCCTCGGTGCAGTGGGTCTTGGTCCACGTGAGCGCCTTCTCGTATTCGACCTTGTCGTAGATACCGTCGCGCATGCGGCGCGTGAACTCGGTCAGGTCGATCGCCTCGACACGCATGCCGAGATACTCCTCAAAGAAATCCTGGTCGACGATCGAGCCGGCAATACCCATCGAGCAGCCTCCCATCGAGAGATAGGACTTGCCCTTCATCATCGCAACCGCCAGGCCGGCGCGGACGAAGCGCAGCACCTTCTCCGAAACGTCATCCGGGATGGAGAAATCGCCGGCATCCTGCACATCGCGTCCGTAGATTCCGAAGGCGGGCAGCCCCTTCTGGGTGTGGCCAGCCAGCACGGCGGCCAGGTAGACCGCGCCGGGACGCTCGGTGCCATTGAACCCCCATACGGCCTTGGGCCGCAGCGGGTCCATATCCATTGTCTCGGAGCCGTAGCACCAGCAGGGCGTCACGGTCAGGGAAACGCCGACATGCTCACGGTCAAATTTCTCGGCACAGGCCGCCGCCTCGGTCACGCCGCCGATGCAGCTATCGGCGATGACACACTGGACGGGTTCGCCGTTGGGGTATTTTAGCGTCTGACTGATCAGGTCGGCCGCGCTCTGGGCCATAGCCATGACCTGGCCTTCAAGCGATTCGCGAACGCCGCCGTAGCGACCGTCGATTGTGGGGCGGATGCCCACGCGAGGCAGTGATGTGATCCAACTCTTTGCTGTAGCCATGATCGTCTCCTTGATAAGCATCGGTTCAATTGCTCAGAGGGTACGATAGCGCGGCCTCCGAGTCGACCCCGGGGTTCTCATCCCTCACTCTCTAGCTGGAGTTCAGGGCAAGTGTCGGCAGTTTTTGGTTGTGGCGGAGGGTGAGGGATTCGAACCCCCGGTGAGCTTGCGCCCACACATGATTTCGAGTCATGCGCATTCAACCGGACTCTGCCAACCCTCCGTCTTCGTTTTTCTACTTCGCCGGGACAAGTCCGACTGGGTAAATGAGAGGCGGTAGAATAGGGTAGTCCGCATCCAAAGTCAACCACGGCCAACTATCCGCTCGCGCGCACACCGCAAGCACGCTATTCTGGCTTTATGAACACGCAATACCTCCAAGCGCTCGATCTGGCCGAGACCGGCGACTGGGATGGCGCGCACCGCGTTGCCCAGGCACTCGACGACCCCACGGCCGCCTGGATCCACGCCAATCTCCACCGCGAGGAAGGCGACCTGGCTAACGCGAACTACTGGTACCGGCGCGCCAGCAAAACGTACCCCGATACCTCCATCGCTGACGAACGCGCCACGATTCGCGCCGCTCTGCAGTAGGGACTACACAATGCACTACCGGGCTATGGGTTCGACCGGCGCACGCTCCGCACTTGGCTTGGGCTGTATGCGCCTGCCGACCCAGTGACCCGTATGCTGGCCGACGAAGCCCCCGCGTCGATGCCCACCTCACCGCGTCAACATAGCCGGTCTATTCATCACCATGAAGGAGATGAGAGGAGGGGGTCTCCTCCTCTGGCGGCTTGAACGTGAGCGTGTCCATGGGGCAGACCGTGACGCAGATTCCGCAGCCGATGCAGCTCGAGTTCCAGTTGCCGAACGACTCCTGTTTGAGGGCGAACTGCATCACCGGTATCCCCACCTGGCAGTGGCGCGAGCACTGGTAGCAGGCGATGCACTTGTCGTTGGAGTGGATCGCAAAACGCCCTTTCAGACGATGGCTCAGTACACCCATCATCTTGGCCAGCGGACACCAGTAGCGGCACCACACTTTGCCGCCCAGGAAGGGGTAGAGCGTCACCGGAATGATCCCCACCAGCCAGACATCCACCAGCAGCTTGTACCAGTGCAGGCTGGCGCCGGCAGGCTGCGTAAAGTAGCCGAAGAGATCCTTGATGAGCACCGCTGCCGTGACGGCCACGGCCGTGACGAGGATGAGGCGGCTCATAGACTCCCATCGGATGCTGGTGCGGCCTTTGGGGGCCAGAACGCGCCAGCGGTCACCCAACGTCTCGGCCAGTCCGCCACAGCCGCATATCCAGGTGCAATAGCGCTTGCCGTGGAAGAAGCAGAAGATTGGGATGATCACGAAGGTGAGGATGACGCCCCACACGATCCAGACCTGGTGGGGATCGTAGAAGAAGGTGTAGAAGAAGAGCGGCCAGGCATACACGATGCCGTAGGCGCGCCAGGCCTGCCCGGCGAATTGGGGATCGCTGGCCAGTTGTGCCCCGATCCACTGGTGTTGCACCGCAGCCTGGAAGAGGAATTCGGGCACGATGAAGAAGAGAATCCACTGGAAGGACAATAGGCTGGCATAGCGATAGACTTGGTAGCGATCCTTGTGATCAATGCCCCATTTCTTGAGTGCGGGTATGCCGAAGCCCGTCATGAGCAGGCAGTAGAGCACGGTGTACCAGAAACTCCAGGGCCGCCCGAAGAACGAGAAGCGCGCATGACCCCACCCCCTGAAGGGCCACAGTTCCGCCCCCCCGCCCAGCTTGACGCCATAGACGGTCAGGCAGATCAGAAAGGCGATGCCCAGCCAGGCGAAACGGTGGGCCCGTCGCCAGCCGTTGTAGAGCAGCAGACCGATCGATGCGGCAAAAAGGCTAGCCCCCACCAGCGAGGGGATCCATCCGAAAAGACGCTGGCTCAGCGCATGCGTGTCGCCGCCCCAGACGGCCAATCCCACCAGGGCGGCCACGACGGCGGCCAGCGTGGACCAGGGCGCACCGGTCCACTCACCCTCAAGACGGATGTTCTGCTGCTTGAGAAACTTGACGGGGAGCTCCGCACCGATCAACACAAAGGCATGCTGGTAGGGAATGCGCTCTTCACGCGTGTCGGATCCATCGACCACAGCCAAGTGAATTTCGTCATCACCGAACGCTGTAACGGTTGAGCTCATGCGCAGTCGCACGCGGCCGGCCGCCACGGCTTCATCCAGTTGGCGCGCGTTGTCCTTGAAGAGTCGGGCGAACTCGCTCTTGCGATAGCTCAGCGTCACGCGGTTGTGCGCGGCGAGTGTGAGGGCCGCTTCAACGGCGCTGTTGCCGCCGCCCACCACCAGGATCGCCTCGCCGGTGTAGTGACGCGGTGCGTAGAGGCGGTGATAGACCTGCTCGCGATCTTCGCCCGGGACGTTCAGCTTGCGGGCGTTACCGCGCTGGCCGATGGCCAGCACCACGCGGCGGCCCCGATGGACGGCCCCGGAGTCGGTTGTGACGGTGAACCCGTCGTCTGCGCGGCTGACTCGGCTGACACCGTCCTGGGTGCGCACATCCAGCTGGTTATCCGCCACCATGCGGTTCCACCGTTCGAGCAGATCCTCCTTGGTGGCGCCGTCCAACCACAGCTTGCCTTTGGGCGGCACGCTGTCGGGCTCGGCGTAGACCCACTTGCCCTCGGGGAAGTTGACGATGGTGGTCGCCACCTGGTCCTTCTCCAGCACCACCGCGGATAAGCCGAGCTCCTTGGCCTCGAGGGCGGCATTCAATCCGCTGGCCCCGGCCCCGACAATGATCAGGTCGTACACATCCGCAGCGCCGCTACGCGCATCCTTGAGGGTGGCGATATGGTTCACGAGGTCGTAGCCCTGCTCCATGGCTAGCTTGACCACCGGAGCCCCGGCGATATCACCGATGACGTAGAGCCCGGGGACATTGGTTTCACCGTGCTTGTCGAAGGCCGGTCGTGGCGCCTCGGCGGTGCCGCTGTTGAGGATGTCAAGCAAGGCGGTCTGCAGGCGTTTGAATGGATGGGTCATGCCAACCCTCCTTCGAGCTTGGCGACCTCGGATTCCATCGCGGGCGTATGCGCGGCCCCGCAGCCGGAACAGCACAGCGCTGCGGGGTGCAACGGCCGCCCGCAACTCCTGCAGCGGTCCTCGGCATGGGTCTGCGGGATCTTGCTCCCGCGCAGGGGCAGCTCGCCGCTGCGGCGCGGCAGCAGACCCGTCAGAGCGATACCGAGCAGGGGCAGGGCAAAGCCCAGTCCAAAGGCTCCCAGCCCTGAGCGGTGGGCCGGAACAGCCAGGGCGGCACTGAGTGCGCCGGAGACTATGGCGGCCAGGATCCAGACGCCGGCCCATAGCCAGACGGGCTGGATGGGATGCGCGGCCTGAAACTCCGGGTTGAGAAAACGGCTGTCGCCCTGGAACAGCGCGGCACGCGGCTCGTGCCGCTGCACCAGCGCATCCAGCTTGCCGTCTGCCTCGGCCGCGTTCCAGTGGGCCATGCAGGGCGGGGAGCAGAGCGGGCGGGCCACGCCGCGGTAGGTCACGCGGGTGGCACTGTCCGCCGCGGGGCCACCGCAGACAAAACAGTCCGCCGCCTCAGCGGCCGTGACGTTCAGAGCCATGCTCAAAACCAGGAGTAGTCCCATGCCTCCCGCAAGAGATGGTAGGCGTGTACGGAAACGCTTCGTCATACGGATCTATCCCCGCTAATTCAGAATCGGCCCAGGCGTTGAGCCCGACTCCCCGAGGTTAGCCCACTCGGGCAGTGGGACAAAGCGCGAAGTTGGGGAATGCGGTCGCTCAGAGCACAGAACGCGAGTCGCGAATAGCACTTAGATAGAGCTTGTCCGAAAGGGCATCTGCGCTCCTGGAGATTTCAATATCCAACAGCCAACACTCAGCCGACCGAAGGGAGACGGGCTGCCAGTATTCTGGCAGCAGCGAAGCGGCAACTCCAATTTCCAAGGGGGGATCCTTTGCCATTCTTCGCGGGACCTCCTGCGATTCCCGTGTGTATCGCTCGAATTCTCACCTTGGATATTGGATATTCCTTGTTGATTATTGGATATTGAGTTCAAGAAGCTTCGCTTAACTTGACACGTATGCCCCTACACTCCCCCATAGTAGCGCCGATACATCGCCAGCGGGTCGGCGCGTCCACAGCGGCGGTGCCAGAGGTAGCCCGTCACCAGCCTGACAATGAGCACGGCGCGTCCGAGCTGGCCGCTCTGCCAGGCACGCGCGGAGGCCTGAACGTCGCCGAAGAGATAGGTGGTGCGTCCGAGCTCGCGCAGACGCACGGCGAGCTCGACATCTTCCATAAGCGGAATGGCGGGGTAGGCGTCGAGCTGTACGATGGGGTCGCGCCGGAAGAACTGGACCTGGTCGCCAAAGGGAATGCCCAGGAACGCGGCCCGCAGATCGTTCGCGAATTCGAGGAGGCCCAGCGGCACACCGGTGCCGGTGAAGACGGACCCGAAGGCGCCGCCGATGAGGGTTGCGTCCTGGCTGAGGACGTGCAGGGACTGCGAAAAAAACGGAGTGTTTACGCGTGCATCGGCATGCACGATTGCGATGACATCACCTGTCGCGGCTCGCACGCCGGCCGCGCACTGTCCACCACGTCCGCCCCCTTCAGCGGGTGGCGCGTCGTGCACCACCACGGCGGCGCCGGCCTCGGTGGCCACGTGAACCGTACCGTCGCGGGATCCTCCATCCACGACAATGATTTCATGAACGGCCGGGTCGTTGCGCACGGCGTTGATGCAGGCTTCGATGTTGTCGGCTTCATCGCGGGCGGGGATGATCACCGAGACCGATGCCACCGGTGCCGCCGCGACCGGTATCCGCCGCCGTAGCCAGGTGCGCCGTGCTTCCACGGCCAGGAGCATCCAGAACGGCAGCCATTCGATGATGAATGCCACGCGTGGCAGCCGCCACAGACCGCTGTGATAATCAATGCCGACGGTTACAAAGTAAGCCCCGGCACAAAGGCTCAGGACCAGCCACGCACCGCTGGGACGCAGGGCTATAAACGGCAGGATCCAGGCGAGATACCAGACATGCAGGGTCGGGGAGAGCAGCAGGGCAGCCCCCAGTACGAAACAGCTGCCCGGCAGGGGATTGTTGCGGTAGCGGTTCGACCAGAGTGGTGCGTAACGGATCCAGCCGAACAGGATGGCGCCCACGAGCAGAAGCTTACAGAGCGTTGTGGCGAAGGGGCGACTTCCTGTCAGACCGGTCACAACGCCATGCACCGATCCGTTAAAGGCATAGGCGTCGCCGAAAGTGACCAGTGACCGGAAGAGGGGTGTCACGCCTTCTCCGCTGAAGGGGATATAGGGTAGCAGCATGGTGGCGAGTGCGAAGGGCGCATAGCGCAGGTTATCCCTTCGCAATAGGAAGGGCAGTGCCAGTACTGCGACGTACTTGGTCTGCACCGCCAAACCAGCCAGCAGGAACATCCCGATCCAGCGTCGCCGGTCGTAGCAGACCAGGGCGCCCAGCAGGAAAAGCCCCTGCAGCGCATCGTAGTGGGCCTGGCCGGAAAAACTGAAGAGCGTAATCGGGTTGAAGGCATACAGGATCGCCCAGCGCGGCGGAAGGCAACGATGACGCAGCAGAGCCAGCAGCAGCGCGATCGTGCCCAGGTCGCAGGCTGTGATGAGCAGCTTGATCGCCATGGGGTGATACCAGAGCTGCGCGATGGCGGCAAAAATGAGGAGGATGACGGGCGGATAGGCCGCGCTCATATCGGGGTGATTGATCGCCGCATGGTACGGGTCGCCGGCCGCCAGGCCGGAGAGGGCGGGATCGTGCGGTGCATAACAGTAGGGGTTGACCTGCGCGGCAACAAGCCGGCCTTCCCAGAGGTAGCGGTTGATGTCATCCGAGGGCGGCATGGGCAAGAGTGCGAGGCGGCAGAGCAAGGCCAGGACAAGGATCAGGCCGCCGGCTTGCCGCGGCGACAGCCCACGCGGCAGGGCGAGCAGCAGGCCCAGTCCGGCCACCCATGTGCCGCACCATATCGCGATGAAACGACCGGCAGGGAGCGTGCCCAGCCAGGGCAGCCTCAGGCCATGTAGGCCCGGCGCACCCGCGCGGGCCGCCACGATGGCGAGCAGCAGGATGATGCCGGCACAGACCGTAAAGAGCGGCCAGGCCTGGCGGGGCAGGGGCGGCGCGCTTTGCGGGTGAGGTGGCTTCATGGTTACGCGGGCTGTGGGACCGGTTTAGGCGTCACACGCAGCATGGTGCCGCCCGTCAGGTTGAGCGAGTGACAGAGGGTCAGCATGCCGACAAAGAGGAAACCGGCCGCGTAGATGGCCAGGAACGGACTCGTGAGATACTGTCCAGCGGCAACATAGATGCCGAAGGTGGAGGCGCTGAACAGGCCCATCGCAATCTCGATCAGGGCCAGCCAAGGCCACTTGGCGCGGTAGCGTTTCACTTCCTGCTCGCCGCTCTTGGGGGTGCGGACAAAGGGGGACTCCTTGCCGATAATCGCTTCACCAATCGCCTTCGTGTTGGAGATGGCCAACCCGACCCCCACCACGATCAGAAAGGGAAGCAGGGCAATACGGTGTTTCCAGTCGCTGTAGATGGCGCGCTGGCTCACGAAGTAGAGTGTGCTGGGCGCCAGGATCGAGAGGCAGAGCGGCAGGGCCAAGGTGGCATAGAAGATCGGGCTGAGGTGCAGCCCCTCTTTGATCGCCAGGACCGGCAGCGCCAGCAGCGCCAGCATGAACATCATGGGGTGGACCAGGTAGCCGCCCATGTGGAGCACCGCCTGGACCTTCTTGAAGAGCGGTGCGGGTGAGCGAACGAGACGCGGGAAGAGCTTGATCAGCGTCTGGATTGAACCCTTGGCCCAGCGGAACTGCTGACCGCGCAGGGCGTTAATGTTCTCGGGCAGCTCGGCCGGCACGACCACGTTGGGCAGGTACTGGGTCTCCCAGCCGGCGAACTGCATGCGATAGGAGAGATCGAGATCCTCGGTCAGTGTGTCCCACGACCATCCCCCGGCCGCCTCTATCGCGGCGCGGCGCCACACGCCGGCCGTGCCATTGAAGTTCATGTAGAGGCGGTTCCAGCAGCGCGCCACCTGCTCGATCACAAAGTGGCCGTCGATCCCGACGGACTGCGCGCGCGTCAGGAGTGAGGTCTGGCGGTTGAGGTGCCCCCAGCGCGTCTGCACCAAGCCTAGCTCAGGATTATCAGCAAAGAAAGGCACGGTGGAGGTCAGGAAGGTGGGCGGCGGCACGAAGTCGGCATCGAACACAGCCACGAACTCGCCGCTGGCCTGGCGTAGTCCCTCGGCTAGTGCACCGGCCTTGTAGCCCAGACGCTTCTCGCGGCGCAGCACTTTAATATCATGGCCCTGTGTCGTCAGCTCGGCGGCGACCCGATCGACCACGCGGCAGGTCTCATCGTTGGAGTCATCCAGCACTTGGATCTCGTGGTGCCCCCCCGGATACTCCATCGCGGCCACGGCGCGCATGATGCGCTCCACCACGTTCAGTTCGTTGTAGACCGCAATCTGTGTCGTCACGGCCGGCCACGCCTCACCCGGTGCCGCGTCGCTGGTGCGCTGGTCCATGTCGGTGCTGGCTTGCTGGGCAGCCCTGTAGCGTCGCCGGAAGAGCAGCAGCAACACGTAGCAGTTCAACCCATAAACCATCAGCCCCAGCGTGGGGATCAGGTAGAAGGGAAATATGATCATCAATAGTATTCGTGTCACGGGGACGGCCGCCTTGGTTTAGACCTGTGGTTTCTGTTTGAACGGGCGGCACCATACGCGGAATGAACCCGTCTGACAAGGCCCAAGCGGCTGTTCATGCCGCGGCCGATCGCATCGCCGGGCGGTTAGGCCTCTGCGGCGAGGAGGGTCTCGAGGCAGTGCTCACGAATGCCATAGAACGCTTTGAGCGTGGCGACCTTTTCCAGGATCGCCTGCCGGTCCACCGGGCGGGCGTCCTTTACCGCGAGCAGCATCTTGTTCTTGCTGGTGTGTTCCAGTGAGACAAACTCTAGCATCTTAACCTTGTAGCCGGAGGCCTCCAGCAACAGGGCACGCACGCTGTCGGTGACCATCTCGGCCTCCTGTCCCATGTGAATGCCGAACTGAAGCATGGGTGCCATGGCATCGGGACTGCTCATCTGGGGCCGGATCTGTTTGTGACAGCAGGGCGCACACATGATGATCTTGGCCTCCGCGCGAATGCCCATGTGAATCGCCAGGTCGGTGGCGGTGTCGCAGGCGTGCAGGGCAATCATGATGTCGAGTGGGCCGACCGTATAGCTGCTGACATCGCCCTGCTGGAACGATAGTCCCTCCCGCTCGAGTGTCGTGGCCGCTTTGTTGCAGAAGTGGACCAGTGTGTCGCGCAACTCAATACCGGTGACCTCTCCCGTGACGTTTTCCATGCCGCTCAGCAGGTCGTGCACGGCGAAGGTCAGGTAGCCCTTGCCGGATCCGAAGTCGACCACGTGAACGCGCTCCGCCTCCGCCAGGCCGGATGACTCAAAGGCGTGCTGAAAGATCTCGAGGAACTTGTTGATCTGCTTCCACTTGCGCGACATGGAGGGCAGCACGCGGGCCTCCTTGTTGGTAACCCCCAACGCGGCCAGGAACGGTTTGGCGGGGTCAATCATCCGCTCTTTCTCGCGGTCGTGCTCAGCGGAAGGCACGGCGTTGCAGCTGGGTTTGCCACGACTGAGTGTGCAGCGCCCCTTGCGGCTGTACTCGATCTGGACGTTTGCCGTCAGTAGGAAGAGATGCGCGCTCATGAAGGGATCGCCCAGCATCCCGTAAATCGATCCCAGCCCCTGGGCCCGGGAGACATTCTTCGTAACCTCCCGATCCTTGTAGCAATAGACCATCGAGAGGCAGGGCTCCTCCTTGACGGTGATCTGTCGGATCAGAATACGGCGCAGTCCCGGCTCGTCGCCGCGGTACTTGCCCAGTATCAGCTTAACAAACGTCTCTTCAGCAAGGCTGTCGCGCAAAGCCGCCAGAAACGGCTCACGCTTATCGGGGGTGGGGGGTGTATCAGACATGCGCGCACACTACTCTGCTGCGCCGTAGCCGTAAACCGTTATCTTCTCCCCGACTCCCAACTACTGACTCCTGACTACTTTCCCCCCCCACACACGCGTCTTGTGCCGGGGGCGGTATGCCGCTATCGTGCCGGCAGTCGTTAGCCTTATCAGCAGTACGTGAATCCTAACCCGCAGGTCGCCGTGGATCGAAAGCAGGAAGCACCATCGAGGGAGGGGGTTGCCCAGCTCTTTGATCGCATTGCGCCGACCTATGATCTGCTCAACCGCCTGCTCTCGTTCCGGCGTGACGTGGCGTGGCGCCGGCGGCTGGTGGGTCGTATTTCCGCGGCGCAACCGCTCGCACATCTGGATCTTGCGACCGGTACGGCCGATGTGCTGATTGCCGCCCGCCGCGGCCGGCCCGGCATCGTGCGCTCGGTGGGTGTGGATCTGTCGGAGCAAATGCTCGCCCACGGTCGCCTCAAGGTGGAACGCCTTGGCCTGGCGCAGGCGATTGAGCTGCAGCAGGGCGACGCCACTGCGCTTACCTTCTCCGATGCCTCGTTCGACCTGGCGACCACCGCCTTCGGCATCCGCAACGTCATGGATACCCCCGCGGCACTGGGCGAAATGCTGCGCGTGCTCAAGCCGGACGGGCAGGCCCTGATCCTCGAGTTCTCGCTCCCGCGCCAGCGTGTCGTGCGCGGGGTCTACCTCTTCTTCTTTCGACACATCCTGCCCCGCCTGGGTGGACTTGTATCGGGCGACCGTCAGGCCTATGGCTATCTCAACCAGACCGTGGAAACCTATCCCTATGGTGCCGCCTTCTCGCGGCTGCTCGAGGACGCGGGATTCGTGGACGTCACATGCACGCCACTGACCTTCGGTATCGCCTCGCTCTACAGCGGACGCAAGCCATGCTGACCCCCACGGCCATGATGTGTGACGCTGTTAAGGGCGCCCTGGCCGCGGAGCTGACCCTTCTCGCGTCGCACCCCGTGGACGCAGACGGCTTGCTCTGCCTGTCGATCCCGATCGAACCGCTCGACCTGACGGTATGGCTGGCCGCTCAACCCCGCTTCCCCAAGGTGTATTGGCAGGGCCGCGGCAGCACCACGGCCTATGCCGGCGTGGGTGCGGCCGTCGTGCTTGAGGGTCCCGATCTGTGGGACCGCCTGGATGCGTTCGGGCAGAC
This sequence comes from Verrucomicrobiota bacterium, assembly GCA_018648805.1. GTDB lineage: Bacteria > Verrucomicrobiota > Kiritimatiellia > UBA8416 > JABMPJ01 > JABMPJ01. The sequence goes on along the minus strand of JABGQM010000004.1, from coordinate 165,066 downwards.
CCATCCTACGGCAGGCCTCTTCGGCGGTCTACGCTTTGATCCTCAGCGTGCGGTTGGTCCGGAATGGGCCGCCTTCGGCCAAGGCGCCTTCTTCCTTCCCACGTTCGTCGTTGAGCAGGATGACAGGTGCACCCGCCTGCATTGCAACCTTGTGATTCCGCCCGACGCCAGCGAGGCGCAGTGGCACGCGCGGCTGGATGAGGCGCTGGTGGACCTGGTCCTGGATGTGCCCGCGCCCGGGCTGACGCCGGAGGTCGAGGGGGTCGCAGCCGAGGAGGGCGAACCGACCCGCTGGGTGGAGTCGGTCGCGGCCATCACGGGGCGCATTGCAGCGGGCGAACTGCAGAAGGTCGTCCTGGCGCGCCGCAAGGATGTCACCTTTGCCGCGCCGCCCGATCCCTTCAGGTTTATTCGTCATTTCAAGGCGATGAAGAGTCCGGCCTACTATTTCTGTTTTCAGTTCGATTCCGGCTCAGCGTTTGTGGGCAGCTCGCCCGAACGGCTCTTTGAGCGGTCGGGACGCCAGGTGCGTAGTGAGGCGCTGGCCGGCACGCGCACGCGCGGAGCCATGCCGACGGATGACGAGGCGCTCAAGGCGTCGCTCCTGGCTTCGCCCAAGGATCGCCACGAACACCGGCTGGTCCATGACCATATACGCGCCGCACTGGCGCCACGCTGCCGGGAGGTGGTCGTAGAGGAATTACCCACCGTGCTGCAGCTTATCCTGGTTCAGCATCTGCTTACGGAGATGGCGGGCACGCTGGTCGATGGCTGTGCTGACCGCGACCTCGTGGCCGCGCTGCATCCGACGCCGGCCGTGGGCGGCCTGCCCGTCGACCGTGCGCTGGCGGCCATACGCGATCACGAACGGTTTGATCGCGGCTGGTATGCCGCTCCGCTGGGCCGCGTCAGCCACGACCACGTGGATCTCACCGTGGCCATACGCTCCGGCCTGCTGCATGGCCGCAGACTCTCGCTTTACTGTGGCGCGGGCATTGTGCAGGATTCGGAAGCGGAATCGGAATGGGCCGAAACCGAGATCAAGTTTGCCAATTTCATGCACGTGATCCATGCGGGATAGAGTTATGTGGAGCGACACCGTTATCGATACGCTGATCCGGCAGGGCGTGAGCTATTTCATTATCTCGCCCGGCTCCCGCTCGACCCCGCTCACGCTGGCCGCCGCACGCCATCCTGACGCCACTACCGTGATCGCCTACGATGAACGCGGTGCGGCCTACCACGCCGTTGGCTATGCACGCGCCACGGCACGCCCCGCCGTTCTGATCTGTACCTCCGGCACGGCCGCGGCCAACTACCTGCCCGCCGTGACCGAAGCGTCGAACGATGCCCTGCCGCTGATCGCCCTGACCGCCGATCGGCCACCCGAGCAGCATAACGTGGGCGCCAACCAGACCATGGATCAACAGAATCTCTATGGCGGCTTTGTTAGAACCTTCATCAATCTACCGCCACAGGACCCCTCTCGGCCTGATTCCACGCCACGCGATGCCGTCCTGACGGCTCTCGACAGTTCGCTTGGACCTGTCCCGGGACCGGTCCATATCAACTGCATGTTCCGCGAACCGTTCGAGCTCACTGCCCCGGACGCTTCTGACAACGCCCAACATCCAACAGCCAACGCCCAACATCCAACGGGGAAGCAGGAATGTCCGTTACCTGATCTCGCCGCAGTGGCGAGCGCCATAGCGCAGGCAGAGCGCGGCATGATCGTGGCCGGAGCTCTTGCTACCCCTGCAGAGCAGGACGCCGTCGCGGTCCTGGCTGAGGCTTTGGGGTGGCCGCTCTGGGCGGATATTCGTTCGGGGCTTCATAACCGCGCGCCGTTCACTGCCCAGACCGCCGCCTTGCGGGACCTGCTACTGAGCCCTGGCCCTGATGCGGTGCGCGGGCCTGACTGCATCCTGCATGTGGGGGGCAACGTGGTGTCCAAACCGCTGCTCGACTATTTCACGACGACCTACAGTGGCTCCTATCTCAAGCTGCCGGGAACGACCCAGCCGGTCGATCCGACCGGCCGCTGCAGTCTGGTCGTGGCAGGCGATGTGCCGACGCTCTGTAGTGAACTGATGGCGCCGGCCGCATCGCTGACGCCATCGGCGCTGGTGGGGGATGGCACACACGCATTGCAGGCGCTGCAGGCCCGCTTGGAAGTCGTCGCGCAGCCGGACGCCGCGCTCTCAGAGCCGGCCATCGGTTATTGGCTTGCGCAACATCTCTCTGACGCTGTTGGCCTGGTGTTGGGCAACAGCATGCCGGTGCGGTTTGTTGACCGTTTTGCCGTTCACCAACAGCTTCCGGCGCGTGTGGTGGCCAATCGCGGTGTGAGTGGTATCGATGGCACGATTGCGACCGCTGTTGGGTATGCGGCCGGACTCGGCCGGCCGGTCGTCTGTCTGCTGGGTGATCTGACCTTGATGCACGACATGAGCTCGCTGACCCAACTGAGCGATGCCCCGCATCCGATCATCTTCATCGTGGTCAACAACCGCGGTGGCGGCATTTTTCATCATCTGCCTGTGGCAGAGGCGACGGATGTCTTTGAGCCCTTTTTTACGACACCCCACGCCTACACATTCGAAGCGCTCGCGCGTCAGTTTGCGCTGGCCTACCGGATCGTCGAGACCAATGGCGCCTTTGTCGAGGCGCTCCAGGCAGCCATCGCGGGCGGTGAGCACGCCCTGCTCGAGCTCAGTGTCGATCAGGCAGCCAACATGGCGGTCTATCATGCGATGGCCGGCCGCCATGAGTGAGGCGCGCGTGATATCGCGGGGACCCCTGGCCTGCCTCACGTGGGGCAATCCCACCGATCCTCCACTGCTCTTTCTGCACGGCTTCATGGGGTGTGCGGCCGATTGGGAATCGGTGGCCCAAGCCCTGGACTCCTCGTTCTACTGCATCGCACCTGACCTGCCCGCCCACGGGCAGTCTCATTTCGACCCACGGATACACGGCGATGTGCGACGCCAAGCCGTAACAGTCACCGATCTGCTTGACGCCCTCGGTCTTGAGTCTGTAGATGCGGTTGGCTACTCTATGGGCGGACGGATCCTGCTGGCCTTGGCGTGTGCGGCTCCACAGCGACTTGGCCGGCTGGTCCTGGTGTCGACCGGTGCGGGTATCGCCGACACAGAGCTGCGTGAGGCGCGCCAGCACTCTGATGCGGAACTCGCCATGCGCCTGCAACATGAGCCGTTTGAACGGTTCTTGGACGACTGGTATGATCTGCCGCTGTTCGGCGCGGTCAAACGTTGTACCGGCTATGCGGCCATGCTGCAGCGGCGGCTTGCCAACAACCCCGTGCAGCTTGCCCGGGCGCTGGTCGCGGTGAGCACGGGGCGGCAGGAACCGCTGTGGGATCGTTTGGCCGATATAGGGTCGCCGGCCCTGCTGCTCTATGGAGCGCAGGACGACGCGTACCGTGACACGGCCATGCGCATGGCGCTGGCCAACCCTGGGTGGCAGTGTGAAGCCATCGCGGACTGCAGTCACGCCCTGCATGTGGAGCAGCCCGTAGAGTTTGTTGATGCCTGTAAAAGGTTTTTGGAGGGGGAGGGGATCGATTAAGGCGAAAGATTAAGGCAAGAGATTAGGGTGCGTTTCGTTTGCCCCTTAATCTTTCGCCCTAATCTTTCGCCCTAATCTCTGTCAAACTAGAGAGAACAAGGAAAAGCCAATGACACAACCCACATGGGACACAGCCGGTGAGTTCGAGGATATCCGGTATGAGAAAGCCGAAGGCATCGCCAAGATCACGATCAACCGGCCCGAGGTGCGCAACGCTTTCAGGCCGCAGACAGTCAAAGAGATGGGGTGTGCCCTCGAGGAGGCACGCGACGACGAGACCATCGGCGTGATCATTCTAACCGGTGAAGGGGAGAAGGCGTTCTGCTCCGGCGGCGACCAGAAGGTGCGCGGCGACGCGGGCTACAAGGATGGGCAGGGCGTCCACCGCCTGAACGTCTTGGACCTGCAGCGGCAGATCCGGACCTGTCCCAAGCCGGTGATCGCCATGGTGGCGGGGTATGCCATCGGCGGCGGCCATGTGCTCCATCTCGTGTGCGATCTGACCATCGCGGCCGACAACGCCATCTTCGGCCAGACCGGTCCCCGTGTCGGCTCCTTCGACGGTGGCTTCGGGGCGAGCTATATGGCCCGTATCGTGGGCCAGAAGAAAGCGCGTGAGATCTGGTTCCTCTGTCGCCAGTACGATGCCCAGCAGGCCCTCGACATGGGGCTGGTCAACACCGTGGTGCCGTATGCCCAACTCGAAGAGGAGACCGTGACCTGGTGTCGCGAGATCCTGGCCAACTCGCCCATCGCCCTGCGCTGCCTCAAGGCTGCCCTCAACGCCGATTGCGACGGACAGGCGGGTCTGCAGGAATTGGCCGGTAACGCCACGATGCTTTACTACATGTCCGAAGAGGCACAAGAGGGCCGCAACGCCTTCCTCGAGAAACGCAAACCCGACTTCAGCAAGTTTCCCCGTCGCCCCTGAGAGATCCACATGCCGTCACTCCAAACATGGATCATGGCCAGTCGCCCCAAAACCCTGCCGGCGGCCGTCGCGCCGGTTCTGGTCGGCACCGCCATGGCGGCCGCCGATGGGGCCTGCGTCGCGTCGATTGCCATCGCCGCGCTACTGGCCGCCCTGGCAATCCAGGTGGGCACCAACTTTGCCAACGACTACTTCGATTTTCTGCACGGGGCCGACACGCCGGATCGGAAGGGACCGACGCGCGTCACCCAGGCCGGCCTGGTCTCACTGGTCGGCATGCGCTGGGCCATTACGCTCTCTTTCTTTATCGCCGCTGCCTTGGGTCTCTTCCTTGTCTATCATGGGGGCTGGCCGATCCTGCTGATCGGGGTGCTCTCGATCCTGGCCGGCATCTTCTATACGGCCGGCCCGCGTCCGCTCGGCTATATCGGGCTGGGCGATATCCTGGTGCTGGTATTTTTCGGCTTCGTGGCCGTGGGCGGCACCTACTACCTGCAAACCGGATCGATTAACGCTCTGGTCCTGCTGGCGGGTGCCGGCCCCGGCCTGCTCTCCACCGCGATCCTGGCGGTCAACAACCTGCGCGACCGTGAGACGGATCTGCAGACCGGTAAGCGGACCCTGGCCGTCCGGTTTGGGAGCCGCTTCGCGCGCGGCGAATACCTCGTCACAATCCTGGCTGCCGCCGCCCTGCCGGTTGTGCTCTGCCTGCTCACGCGTGCCCACTATCTGTCGCTACTGGCTGTGGTCGGCCTGCTGCCGGTCGTGCCCGCGTTGCGCCGGGTTATGCAGGGCGCCACAGGGCCGGCACTCAACGTGACCCTGGCCGCCACCGGCCGCGCCCTCTTTCTGTATAGCCTCGCCTTCGCCATCGGGTGGCTCCTGTGAGCGCGCACCTCCATGCCCTGCACGCCTTTCGGCTGCCCTTGCAGACGCCGCTCGTAGTGGGGGGGCAGACCCTGAGCGAGCGCAGCGGCCTCTTCATCACGCTCGAGGACGGCCACGGCGCACGCGGGGTGGGGGAGGTCGCCCCCCTGCCCGGCTTCCACCGCGCCACCACCGCCGACTGCCTCGCTCTCCTCCGGACCCATCGCGCGTTGCTCGACGACCTCCCTCTCCCTCCCTCTTCCCCCCCGCTTGCCCTCCATAGCCCGCAGGGCGAAGGAGGGACCTCCGACCTCCTCCCCCTCCCGCCCCTCCACTTCGGCCTCTGCATGGCCTTGCTCAACCTGCAGGCCGCGCGCCAGGGGGTGACGCCGGCGCACCTGCTTGATCCCGCGCCGCTCGACCTGCTGCCGCTCAACGGACTCGTGATGGGGCCGCCCGGTGGGTGGGCCGCGGAAGTGGCGCGCTGCGTGGATGAGGGATTCCACCTGGTTAAAATCAAGGTCGGTCGCACCGATCCGACCACCGAGGCGGAGGCCCTCCTGGCCTTACCGGTTGCGCTGCGTGATCAGGTGGACTTCATTTTGGATGGCAACCGCGCCTGGACGCTCGATCAGGCCGAGATGTTTCTGAGCATGCTGGCACCGCTGTCGCTGCGCTACGGTGAAGAGCTATTGACCGATCCCGTGGAGCTGCCCGAACTGCAGACCCGCAGCGGCGTGTCTATGGCTCTGGACGAGACGCTGAGTGAGCCGGAGCGCCATGCCGACCTGATCCGAACCTGGCCCTCGCATCTGGTCCTCAAGCTGGACCGCATCCCGGGTAGTCTGGCCACCGGTCTCGCGCTGGCCGCGACGGCGCGCCAACGTGGACAGGCTGCGATCATCAGCAGTGCCTTCAATACAGTCGTGGGCTGGTCGTTTCTCGTGCAGCTCGGCGCCGCCCTGCACGCGCCGCATGCCGGACTCGACACGCAGCGTTGTTTTGCGCCCGAGTTGAGCTGCGCACCGGACTGCTTTCGCGACGGTGGCATCGATGTGGCGCGCAGCCATGTCAACACGTTCGACCGGCTGGCGCCCTACCTGACGGAGGTGGCGCTGTGAGAGAGCAGCCCGACTGGCCGATTGCCCACGCCGCGCAGACTCACCCCGACGATGTGGCCGTGGTGGAGGGAGAGGCCTGTTACACCTTTCGCGACTATGATGCCGCCATCACCCGGCTGGCCGCCTCGCTCGACGTGGCGCCGGGCGAGCGAGTCGGAATCTGCGCCGTCCCGTCCTATGTCTATCTTGTCCTCTTGCAGGCCGTGATGCGGCGCGGCGGTGTCGCGGTCCCGATCTCCACGCGGCAGCCGGACGGGGCGCTCACGTCGCTCGCGGCCACGCTCGGGCTGCGTCACTGTTTCACTGTCCTTCCATCCATACCCGCGCCGCTCCCGGAAGCGGCGGGATCGCCCCACGCTCCCGGACCGCGTGAGGTCGCCGCACCCGCCGTGGTAGTGCTCTCATCCGGCAGTAGCGCGACCCCCAAGGCGGTCGTGCACAGCTATGATAGCCTGGCCTGCAACGCGCTCGGCGCCGCGTCCGTGATTCCCCTGCAACGCCACGACCGCTGGCTGCTCGCGCTGCCGCTCTACCATGTTTCCGGACTCGGCATTCTTTTCCGCACCGCCCTCACGGGTGCCACGGTGGTGATCGATAGCGGACGGTCACTGGCCGATGCGATCCGGCACTACAACATTACGCACGTGTCGGTGGTAGCCGCCCAGCTGCGCGAGCTCGTGGCGGCTTGCGAAAACGATGCGCCCCTGCCGTCGCTCAAGGCAGTCCTGGCCGGTGGCTCACACATCCCGCCGACTCTGGTAAGCCGTGCCGTGGCGCTGGGCCTGCCGCTGCATCTCTCATATGGCTCCACCGAGATGGGGTCGCAGATTACGACCGCCGGCTGTGACGACCTGCGCAGGCGGCCCGATTCGTCCGGCCGCCTACTGCCCTACCGCGAGGCGAAGGTTAGCGACACGGGCGAGTTGTTCGTGCGGGGACGCACCCTCTGCCTTGGATACCTGGTTGACGGGGCCATTAGCCCCTGCGTCGACGCGAAGGGATGGTTTCATACGGGCGACAGCGGTGCCTTTGATGGGGAGGGCTATCTCACCGTGACAGGCCGTCGCGATCGCCTCTTCATCTCGGGGGGGGAGAATATCTATCCCGAGGAAATCGAGGCCGCGCTGCTTGCCATGCCCGGGATTGAGGAGGCCGTCGTGGTCGCGGTGCCGCATACCGAGTACGGTGCCCGGCCGGTGGCTTTTGTGCGGGTGGAAGCGGGGGTGGACGTAGAGACCGACATCATCCGCGCGGCGCTGACCGGCCGATTGGAGTCGTTTAAGCGGCCCGACCAGATCCTAGCCTGGCCGGCCGACTATCCCGCCGGCGGCATCAAGGCGGATTGCCCTTTCCTGCGGCGGCGTGCGCTGCAACTACTCAAGCAGGCCGGCGAGTGATAAATGAGCTTTCAGGTAAAGGTGGGGCGGTGGTAGGGTTTGGACATGGATGCGGCGCAAGCAGTTAGGGACATTGAGGCCACGGACGACTTGCTTGAGCGGGGGCTCAAGTTGGCTGGCCTCGTGACGCGTATATTTGCAGAAGCCGGCAGCAACTTGGTGGTGGTGGGTGGTTCTGCCGTGGAATTCTATACCGAGGGCGCCTATATGTCGGGCGACATCGATTTCTGTCGCCTCGAACTGACTCGAATCCCGCTTCGCCAAGCCCAGGACATTATGGGCGCCTTGGGGGCGAGGGGAGGTCCTCGCAGCTGGCTGGTTGCGGGCCTCTATGTCGACCTGCTGGGATTTTTGGAGAATGAGTCGGTCTCGCCATGTCGCCGCATCGAAACCCCCTTTGGCGTTGTTAGTGTGTTGCCGCCTGAAATGGCTCTCGTTGAAAGGGCGTTACTGGCTTTCTATCCACAGCCCGATGCAGAGGCACGTGAGGTGGCCTGCAAGCTGATCGCCGCATGTGAATCCGGTGAGACACCAGTGGACTGGGACGAGGTGTCGCGGCTCGCAGCCCTGCCCGATTTCAATGTTGCGAACGAGCTTACGGGCCTTCGACAGGAGGTGCAGCGTGAGCTCGAAAGGTAACCTCAAAATCGCATGGACGTGGGAGGAGTGGCAGCGTAGTCGCAAGGCGCGCCGCGCTGTAACCGATCGCATTAGTCCGCTCCCGGTCCGCCGCAAGCGCAGCTCGTCTGACAGCCGTCTTCGTGCCGCATTCAATGGCCAACGCGGCCCTGACTTTCCTGACAGGACACAGGGCCACCCATAGTCCGGCCCCCGTGCGAGCAGCGCCACCGCTACTCGGCTTGGGTGATCCGGTTGAGGACGTCCAGGAACTCGTCCGGAATAGGGATGGCCCGTCCGGTCGCCTGTGAAACCGTGGCATGGATCAGCGTGACGCGTCCGATCGGCTGGTTGTCGTTCTTGCTGATGGCATAGCCCATGTTGAACGACTTCGTGCCGATGCGATCGCAGCTCACCTCAACCGTGATGTTGTCGCTCAGTGCGACCGGCGCCGAGTAATCGGCCTCGGCATGCACGACCGGCACCATGAATGAGTCCTCGGCCAGGATGCGCCCGATGCTGAACCCGACCGAACTGAGGCAGGCCTCCCACGCCTCGTGCGCCATCACGAACTGTTCCGCAAAGAACAGCCGCCGCGCCGCGTCCATGTTGTGCACCTTGACCGTTGTCTCGTATCTGAACATCGCTTCGTCCTAACCGTTGACCCGAGAGTGATTGATCCACCCCTCCAACACAGATCAGTGTGCCTCTTTCATGAAACCACTGGCAAACTTGTGAAGGACGCTTCCAATGAGTGTCTGATAGGGCAGGCCCTCCCGGGCGGCCCTTCTCTGCAGCGCAGAGAGATCATTCTCTGAAATACGTATGTTGATCTTACGGTTCTTCTTCATCGTATTGCGCGCGATCGACTGAAAGTCCTGCTGCGTTCTTGAGGGCTTAAGCTTGCCGCTTTCAAAGGCCTCAAGGATCTCATTCTCGTCTTCATCAAGAACCATTGTTGTCTTCTTAGTCATGTTGTCCTCCAAGGTGATCTCTTGTTGCTTTTCTGCTCGGTATGATTGTCTTGAGGAAACACTCTTCTCCATCCTGAACATACGGAACCAGGTAGGCATACCCGTCGACATCCACGATCATGATGCGTTGATTCGGGTATCGCTTCCTGTTTGGGTGGGCGGTCTCAATCACGGTGGCGCCATTCTCGATGCGCTCAACGACCTCCTCGAACGTGATGCCTCGCTCCCTGGCGAGGATCTCGTTCTTCTCCGCATTCCACCTGAACACCTTCATCGTGTCAAATGTAGTACAATGGGTGTACAATGTCAACCCATTCTCGTTCAGGGCTTACCCCTGCGAAGTGCCGCACGCTGGGGTCGTCAGATCATACGCACGGGCTGGCCGGTGGCGGCCATGACGCTCTTCCATAGTTCGCCCTCGGGCTCCACCTTACGCCGTGAGCCGGTTGCCAGGGCGGTGGGCAGATTGATGAAGGCGTCGTTCCAGTGCCCCACCACCAGATCTGTTTTGCCGGCCATGGCGGCATGCACGGCGTGCCGGGCAAACTGGTCGCACAACAGGCTGTCGTCCGAGTTGGCGGCCACACCGCGAACGTAGTAACTCGGATCGAGATACTTCATGTTGAGGTCCAGGCCCGCTGCTGTGAAGTGGGCCTTGATCTGCGCCTTGAGAAAGAGTCCGATATCGGAGTGCAGCTTGTTGCCGGAAGCGTCTGTGCCGCTATCCTTGTCGGCCATTAGATCCTGCCCCGCGCCCTCAGCTACCACGATCAGGGCGTGGCCGCGACGACGGATGCGTGCCTCGAGTGCGGCCAACAGGCCGTTCTCGCCCTGCAAGGCAAAGGGAATCTCGGGCACCAGGCAGAAGTTGGCCTCCTGGCTGGCCAGCGTGGCGCCACAGGCGATGAAGCCGGAGTCGCGGCCCATCAGCTTGACCAGGCCCACCCCGTTGTAGGCGCCCTTGGCCTCGTTGTGGGCACAGGTCAGGATGTCGCGAGCCTTGTCGATCGCCGTGCTGTAGCCGAACGAGCGGGAGACAAACTGGATGTCGTTATCGATCGTCTTGGGGACGCCCACCACGGCGATCTTGAGTCCGCGCCGCAGGGCCTCGGTGGCGATGTCATGTGTCCCGCGCTGGGTGCCGTCGCCGCCGACACAGAGCAGCACGTTGATGCCGCGTGCTTCAAGTGTGTCCACGATCACATCGGTCGGCTGCCCGCCGCGTGACGAGCCGAGGATTGTGCCGCCGGCATAGTGGATGTGGTCGACGATCGCCTCGTTCAACACGATCGGTTCGAGCCCGTATTCCGGGTTGAGACTGCGGTAGCCGAAGCGCAGTCCCAGCACTTCCGGTACGCCGTAGTTGTGGGTCAGGGCGAAATAGGCTGAGCGGATCACGTCGTTGAGTCCGGGGCAGAGCCCGCCGCAGGTCACGATCGCGGCGCGTACGTCGGCCGGATTGAAGAAGATGTGTTCGCGCGGGCCCGCCTTTTCAAACGTCACATCCGGCAGTTCGAGCCGGTCGCCCAGCGTGATGTCGAACATCACGCGCATCCCGTCCGGTACGAAATCACCGAGGCCATCATCCAACTGTGTCGAAAGACCCAGCGGCGAAATGCGCGTGGGTTCACCAATAGTCTGAACCTTCGTATTCATGTGCGTCATACCTCTCTTATGCAATCGCCCCAAACCATACCAGACTCAGCGTGCTGTTCAACCCGTATAGCGTGGGAAAGTGAGTAGAGGTGTCGGGTATCGGGAAGGAAGCGCCAGCGTAGAAAGCATCACATCATTACGGGTTGCGAATAGCGCCGACATGGCGTAGGATTTTACCATGAAATTTGAGATGAACAGTCTGGCGCGTCCGGTTGCCGTGTTGGCTCTCTGTGCTGTGCTCGTGCCGTCAGCGCGGGCGGCGGAACCCGCCGAGCGCTACGCCGTGGTCTGCGAGCAGAACCACGCCCACGAAGAGATATACAGTGTCATGAGCATGGATGAGTACCGCGAGGCCTCTAAGCGGGTACGCGGCGAGGGGGCCCTGATGCGCAAGGCGTTGACCAACGCACGGCGCGAATGGAAGGACGCGGAGGAGAAACGGCTCGGCATCAAGAAGAAGACCATGGCGGAGCATCTCAACCAGAAGGCGAACAACAAGAACAACAAGGACAAGAAGAACCAGACGACCATCACCTATGACAAGAGCAAGCGCCCCAAATCGTTTCCATCGCTCAAGCTCAACATGTCACCCAAACTTCGCTGTCTCGGGTTCTGCGACAGCCGGGAAGCCGCTGAATCTAAGAGCAGCACGCTCGAAGCGCGCGCCGCGCAGCGGTTGACCCCCAAGGGCGGCTCGCGCTTGTCCTCCTCCATGCCCTCCCGCCTGAAGAAGCCCACCCGTAGCAGCTCCACCTCCTCCGCCGACCGTGAGGCCGACAAGGCCAAGGCCATGGAGATGTTTGAAGCGCAGCTCGAGCTCGTCCGCCGTGGCGGTAACATGCCGGGCGGGGACAACGGATCCGTCAAGCGACTCGGTGGCCCCATCACGCCCCTGGGGGGTGCCTCCTCCGGTGGCGGAAGCAGCCGAAAGGGCAAACGCCTCGGCGGCCCGATCACCTCCATCATCAACTGATCACCACTCTCAAGTAATCGGGCCCATATCATACCCGAATCTCTCTCTCACCCAGTACCCCCATACCCGGGTAGCGTGTCATATAAAGCTACGATCGTGAGCTGTGATGACACGCACTAGATGGCAAGACTCAATGTTTCCAGTCAAAACAGTCTATAGTGCGTGACGTACAGGGCTACGATCGTAGCTCTGTACGTCACGCAGGCATCCATCATGGCAAGCGGGGTTGGGGCAAGAGAATGGTGTTTGAGTCGCAATATCCGGAACAAACTGGGGGTGAGATGCGTCTTAGTTAGCAAAAGGAGATTCACTATGACGGCTTTTTCGCGCATTACACGGTGTTCATCGATCCTGCTGGCTTTGGGATCGCTTCTGGCATGGAGTGTGGCCCTGGCCACGAAACCGCAACCGGCCGAGGTGGTCGATAGCGCCACGCTGGGCGGCAAAGACCGCTATCTGGCGCATGTCAGTACGGATAAACCGATCTATCGGGCCGGCGAGAAGGTCTACGTCCGCAGCGTGGTGCTGCATGCCGCCGATCGCACGCCCCTCAAGGATAGCATCGCCGGCTTCGTGGAAATCAAAGGTCCCAAGGGCAACACGGTCAGCTCGGGGCATGCCACAACCGAGGAGAGCGTTACCGGCTTTGCGTGGGAGGTGCCAGAGGGTCAGGCGGGCGGTGAGTATACTGCACGGGTGACGTATCCGGCCCTCGGCCTGCCCCCGGCGGAACGGAACTTCGACGTGCGTGCCTACCGTGCTCCGCGTATCAAGACCCAGATCACCTTCTTTCGTGACGGCTATGGGCCCGGCGACCAGGTCGGCGCCACGCTCGAAGCCACCCGCGCTGAGGGCGGTGCGCCTGCTGGGGCGAGCGTAACGGTGACGGCCCGCGTGGACGGCAAGGAAATCCACCGCGCCAGCGCCACGCTGGATCGCGACGGCAATGCCACGGCCCGCTTCGCTCTGCCCCAAAAGATCACCCGCGGCGACGGAACGCTCGTCTTCGCGATCGCGGATGGTGGCGTCACCGAGACGGCCACCAAGACGATCCCGATTCTACTGCAGACCGTCGACCTGGCTGCGTTCCCTGAGGGTGGTGATCTGGTGGCGGAGCTGCCTTGTCGCGTCTACGTGGAAACGCGTACCCCCTCCCAGAAGCCGGCCGATGTCGCGGGCGTGGTGCTGACCGCCGACAAGCGTCAGGTCGGTACCTTCCGCACTGAGCACGAGGGACGCGGCCGCTTTGTCTTTACCCCGCGTAAGGGTGAGCGCTATCACCTTGCCATCACCGAACCGGCCGGCATCACGACCACCTTCGATCTGCCCGCCGTGCGTGAGAGCGGTACGCTGATCCAGTCGACCACAGATGTCTACGCCGCCCGTGAAGCGGTGACCTTGCGCGTGCTGAGCACCGACGCCGGTCCGCTGACCGTGACGCTGCGCAAGCGTGAGGTGGAGCTGGCCTCGCTGACGGTTCGCGGTTCCCGGCAGCAGGGGCAGCCCGTCACCGCCGATGTCACCCTCACCGCCCCGGCCTCGGCCGACGGCGTGCTGGTGGCCACGGTCTGGAACGGTGACGGTGTCCCGTTGGCCGAACGGCTGGTCTATCGTCAGCCGACCCACCATGTAACCGTCAAAATTGAGCCTGATCACGATCGCTATACCCCGGCCGGGAAGGTCAATCTGACCCTGACCGCCACGGATGAGAACGGCCAACCGGTTGAAGCGGTTGTGGGCGTCACGGTGACAGACGACAGCGTGCTCGAGATGATCGAGACACGCGAGCAGGCCCCGCGCCTGCCGGTCATGGTTCTGCTTGAGCCCGAGGTGCGTGAGCTGGCCGATGCGCAGGTCTATCTTGATCGCGACAATCCCGAGGCCCCACTCGCCCTCGACCTCCTGCTTGGCACACAGGGCTGGCGCCGCTTCGCCTTCATGCGCACAACCGACTTCATTGCCCAGCATGGAGATGCCGCCCGCCGCGCCCTGGCACTACGCATTGTGACCCGCCACATGGCGGTCAAGAGCGGTGCCCGCCGTGGCGGCAGGTGGTTCGGGATGGTTGCGGATGGCATGGACGTGCAGGCTGCGGCCGTTCCCCGGCCCATGGGCGCGATGCCGCCCGCCGTAGCCCCGCCCGCTGAGAAACCCGTGATTGTGGGTAACGAAGAGGACAAGGATCGCGACGAGAAGCTGGGTGAACGTGAGGTAGGCGGCAAGCGTGACGAGTTGCGCCAGGATCTGGCCAAGGTGGTTGAGAAGGAAGAGCAGGTCCGTCGCAAGCGGCGTCTGTTTGCCGATGACGCCGAGATGGAAATGATGTCAGAGCTGCGTGCCACTGTTTATATCTCGGTGCGCGAATACGCCCACACGGTGCGACCCAACCGGCAGCCGAACGACCGCGTTGACTTTGCCGAAACCCTCTTCTGGCATGCCGGAATCAAGACCGGCAAGGATGGCAAGGCCACGCTGGCTTTCGCGCTGAGCGATGCGGTCACCAGTTTCCGCATCTCGGCGGATGCGTTCACCCGCAAAGGCGCGCTGGGTAGCGGTTCGACGCTCGTGGATTCGGTACAGCCTTTCTATCTCGAGCCCAAGCTTCCACTCGAGGTGACGATGGGTGATGTGATCGAGCTCCCGATTGCCTTCGTCAATGGCACGGCGGAGACGCTCAACGACGTGACCTTTACGCTGACGGCGGCCAAGGGCATTGCCATTGGTGCGGTCGCACCGTTCAGCCTGGCCGCTGACAGCCGCGTGCGGCAGGTGGTGCGCCTGACGGTCGGAGAGCTGACCGGCGAGGGCGAGGTGGTGATTGCAGCCACGGCGGGTCCCTATAGCGACACGGTGACACGCACGCTGCGCGTGGTGCCGCGTGGATTCCCAGTAGAGATCGGTGAGGGCGGTATGCTGGAGCCCGATTCCACGCTCAGCTTCACGATCGACATTCCCAAGACGCGTGTCCCCGGTAGTGTGAAGAGCGCGCTGGCGATCTGTCCCACACCACTGGCTAACCTGACCGAGGCGCTGCAACGCCTGATGCGCGAACCCAACGGCTGTTTCGAGCAGACCTCATCCACGACCTACCCGCTCGTCATGGCGCAGCAGTACTTCCTGTCGCACCAGGGCGTCGATCCCAAGCTCGTCGAGCGCAGTCGCGCCCTGCTGGAGAAGGGCTACAAGCGGCTGATCGGATACGAGTGCAAGAAGCGCGGCTACGAGTGGTTCGGCGGCGATCCCGGACACGAGGCCCTCACGGCCTATGGTCTGCTTGAGTTCACCGACATGGCCGAGGTACACAACGTGGATGCCGGCATGCTCAAACGGACCCGCGCCTGGCTGATGAAGGCCAAGGATGGTAAGGGCGGATTCAAGCGCGAGCGGCGCGCCCTGCACACGTGGATTGCTGATCCCGACTGCTCCAACGCCTACATCGTGTGGGCCTTGCTGACCGCCGGCGAGCCGGCCTCTGCACTGGCCGACGAGATCGAGACCGTCAAGCAGGCGGCCCTCAAGAGCAAGAACAGCTATGTGATCGCGCTGGGCGCCAACGTCGCCTGGCTGGCGGGCGATGCCTCGACTGCCAAGACGCTCTGTCGCACGTTGGCGACCCACCAGGTCAAGGATGGTGGCGTCGAGGGTGGCATCACCACGATCGTCGGCAGCGGCGGCACCTCGCTGCAGGTTGAGACCACCGCGCTGGCCGTGTTGGCGTGGCTCCAAGATCCCGATCAGGCCGGAGCGGTCGAGAAGGGGATCCAGTGGCTGGCCGAGATCTGCAAGGGCGGGCGCTACGGCAGCACGCAGTCGACGGTTCTGGCCCTGCGTGCCATCCTCGCCTACGACGCCGCCCGCTCGACACCCAAGGCCCCCGGTTCCGTGGAGCTGATGGTGGACGGGCGGCAGGCCGGTAGCGCTGTTGCGTTTAACAAGGATACACAGGGCGCGATTGAGCTGACCGATATAGCCGAGCTGCTTGAGCCCGGCAAGCATGTGATCGAGATTCGCATGGTTGGCGGGTCGGCCATGCCCTGCTCAGTGACGGTCGACTACGCGAATGAGAAGCCCGACTCCAGCGACGCCTGCAAGGTCGGTATTGCTGTGGCCCTGGTATCGGGAACGGTAGAAGAAGGCGGCGTGACCGAGGCTACGGTCACGGTCACCAACCGCGCTGAGGATGAGATCATCCCCACGCCGATCGCGATTGTCGGGATTCCGGGTGGACTCGAAGTGCGCCACGATCAACTCAAGGAGTTGGTCAAGGCCGGTCGGATTGCGGCCTATGAAGTGCGTGGCCGCGAGGTCGTGCTTTACTGGCGTGAGCTGAAAGCCGAACAGAAGGTCGAGCTCCCGCTCAGTCTCGTAGCCGCCATCCCCGGCAGCTACACCGCCCCCGCCTCGCGGGCCTACCTCTACTACACCGACGAGCACAAGAGCTGGGCCGCCCCGGTCGCGGCAGTGGTGGGAGCCGGGCAGTGAGGCCTCTCATGTTGCACCCCACCGTTCCTCCGTGTATGGTCCCTCCAAAAGGATCCATCAGCAGGGAACATTATGGGGGGCCATGGCGTCTAATCTTACAGAGAGCGCAGATCGGCCGGTTTCGGCTATGGCGGCGGCGACCGAGGGCGTGGACGTGGACGGACTCGTTCGCGCGGCGCAGGCGGGTGACCGGGCAGCGTTTACGAAGCTGGTGCACGTCTTCTCGGGGCCGATGTATAACCTGGCCTATCGCATGGCGGGTAACGCGGATGATGCGGCCGACCTGACGCAGGAGATCTTTGTCAAATTGTATCGCGCAATCGGGCAGTTTCGCTACCGCTCGAAGTTTTCGACCTGGCTCTGCTCATTGGCGGCCAATACGTGCCGCAGCGGAATGCGCAAGCTGGGACGGCGACGTGATCGTGAGCGGCTCTGTCTGGATGATGGACCGGACGAAGGGGCGGTGTACGAACCGGTGGATCCGGGCGATCGGCCCGACCGTGTGATTGAACGGCGCGAGACGCAGGCGACGATTGAGCGGGCGATCGGGAGACTGCCCGAAGCCTTTCGCAGCGTGATCATCCTGCGCGATTTGCAGGGGATGACCTACGACGAGATTGCCGAGGCGCTGGCCTGCTCGATCGGGACGGTGAAGTCCCGCCTGGCACGGGCACGCATGCGGGTGCGTGATGACTTGATGGTGAAACGCAATGAAATGTGATGTCATAACGGAACAGATGTCTGAGGCCCTCGACGGGATGTTGGACGCCAAGCAGCAGGCGGCATTCGATGCCCACCTGGATGCGTGCCCAGGCTGTCGCGAGGGATTTGACGCGCTGCGTGAGACCGTGGCGCAGCTGCATGAGCTTCCCGCCGTTACCCCGCCGGCCGATCTGATCGTGGGCATCAACGCTGCGATCGACCGGCCGCACGGTCTACACCTGAACTGGAACCTGTTCAATACACCGCCCATGCGTGTGGCCCTGGCCGCCTCCGTGGTGTTGGTGGTGGGGCTGCTCGGCATCCAGTATCTCGATCCGTCCCCACGTGATACGGCGATCAAGGCTCTCCCGCCGGATGCCCCCACGGATGCACTGTCGGGTGTCCCCGTCGTGGCTCCTGCGGCGGAACGGATCGTGGTCCCTGATGAGACCCCCGCGACGGCCCCTGCTGCTTTATCTATGGCCCGTTCCGTTGCGCCGTCGATGTCCGCCCCGGCCCCGGGCCCTGTTCCCGCTTCTCCCGCTCTCGCTGCCGCGCTTCCGGTTGACAGCCCTGCGGAAGCGGTTGTGATGCTTGAGGAGGCGGCGCTCGGTGAGGACGACCGCATGCAGAAGGAAGACGCAATGGAAGACGCGGAAGCGGTGGTGGCCCAGGCGATGGGCGGCAAGCGTGCTGAATTCTTGCGCAGCTCTATCGCCGCACCTCCGAAGCGTGTCCCGGCACCCGCAGTGGCTCCGGCGCGTGTGGCTCGCGATGAGGCGGTCTGGGCGGACGCGGCCCCGGCTGGTTTGAAGGGCGGTCTGCGCGTGGGGAACGAGATGCAGGCGAATCGCGGGGCCGGGGGTCGACAGCTGGCGCGTGCACGCAAGGCCCCCATGATGACAGGCCATGTGGTGGCTGAATCCGCGGTGGCGACACGACGGTCCAAATCAGGGGCCGCGGTGCGCGTGGTGCAGATCAGCGTTAAGGGCCTCTCGCGCGACGCGGTGCTGCAGGCGGTGGAGGAACCCGTTGACGACAAGGATGCTGTGAAGAAAAAGGCGTCGCGGCAGCTCCTCGCTGACGGTGTGATGACTAGCAGCGCCCCGGCGGTAGAGCTGGATGCAGTGTCGGAGCTGGTTGCGGATGAGGTGGAGCATAGGGCCGACAAGCTTGCCGCCAAGCCTGCCGCCAAGCCTGCCGCCAAGCCTGCCGACAGGCGCGAGGAGGCCGAAGCCAAGGATGTTGAGCGGTCGGAGTTCATTGTGTTGCATCTCTCGCCCGCCCGCCTGCAGGCTTTTCTCAAGCGCCTGAACGCGCTGGAAGGGCGTTTAACGGTCTCCGCTCTGCCCACGAGCGGTGGGGAGGGGGACCTCATCGAAATCCAGGTTGAGATCGTGCCCTGAAGTTCTTTGGAACAAACAGGGGGTGGCATGCGTCTAAACTCTTGAAAGCGAGGGCGGGACCATGAAGCTACTTCTCACAATTGTTATGACGGCTGCCGTTGCCTCGGGGGCCTACCTGGAATCGGAGGGGGATCGCCCGCTGAGCAAACCGGTGCGTCCCATCCCCCCCGTACGCCCTGAAACGGGCGTCCATCTGCCGGCCCTGGCACAGCGCGTCACGATTGGCGGGGTGCACCGCTGGTCGGGCCTGACCTTCTATCCGCTTGAACTTCGCGCGCGCCACAGCATGACGCGCATCCTGACCCTCGACCAGGCCCTTCATCGCGGTGAGCTGGCGATTCGGGAGATGGGTGAGGGCCGCGTATCACGCCTGGAGGTCCGCAACGATGCCACCCGGCCAGTCTTTCTGATGGCGGGCGAGCTGATCCTTGGCGGCAAACAGAACCGTATGGTGCGCGATGACGTCCTGTTGTCGCGTCGCTCCGGCTGGCGCGAGATCGCGGTCTATTGCGGTGAGCAGCATCGCTGGCGCGAGAGCGGCCTGTTCAAGAGCGGTGGGACCCTCTCGGCGCCGGCCCTGCGCAAGATGGCTTCCAGTGGGGTGGGGCAGGACCGTATCTGGGGCGAGATCGGGTCGCAGCTTAAGGCCGCCGAGGTAGAGTCGGAAACGGCCAACTACCAGCAGTTCTTTGAATCGCCTGAACGTCGTCGTCGGTTGGCGAGCTGTGTTGAGCGACTGCGTCCGCTGCCGTGTCCGCGCACGGTCGGCTGCGTGGTGGTTCGGGGGCACCGCATCGTGGGGTGTGATCTCTTTGGTGATCCGGAGCTGTTTGCAGCCCTGTGGCCCAAGCTGTGTCGCTCGTACGGGGCTGAGGTGATGGCGTCGCGTCCGCCGATTGATCTCTACAGCAAGCAGCGTGTGGCGCCCGTGCGCGAAGCGCAGGTACGGCGCTTCCTGGATGGGATTGCGCGCGCCCGTTTCAGTCGGCGCTCCACACCGGGCCTCGGCAAGCTGTGGGGTGTGCACGCTGAAGCGGATGGGACATCACTGGAACATTTTGGCGGTGTGGTGCATGCGGGACTGTTTCCCGCGCGGATGACGATACAGCCGCGGCCACAACCACGTAGAGAGCGCTAAGGAGAAGGAAGCTGTTATGAAACGATACCTGACCACTGCATTGACGATTGCCCTGTTCACGGCCGCATCGGCCTTTGGATCCGGGATGTTGATTCCGAAGGATAGCTCGCTGGCGCCGTTGGCCATCAAGCACCAGCGGGTCGACATTCAGATCAAGGATGGGGTCGCCACGACGAAGGTCGAACAGGTCTTCAAGAACAGCGTCAACCGCGATCTCGAAGCCGTCTTCGTCTTCCCGCTTCCGGCGAATGCGGCCATCTCGGATTTTGCCATGTACATCAACGGCAAGCGCATGAGCGGCGAGCTGGTTGAGAAGGGCAAGGCCCGCAAGATCTACCAGGACATCGTACGGCGCATGAAGGATCCGGGGTTGCTCGAATACATGGGCGGTGATCTGTTTCGCATCAGCGTCTACCCGGTGCCCAAGAACGGCGAGCAACGCATTGAGCTTGAGTATTCGCAGACGCTGTCTTTCGACGGCGGGCTCTACAAGTTTGTCTATCCGCTCAAGACCGGCGAGCGTGCCTCACGCACCCTCGAGGATTTCACGACCTCGCTGCGTCTCCATTCTGCCACGCCGATCAAGACGGTCTACTCGCCTTCACACGAGGTGGGGATCACGCGTAAGGGTGAACACGAGGCCGTGGTGGGATTTGAGCAGGAGCATGCCCTGCTCGATCGCGACTTCGTGCTGTACTACAGCGTTTCGAAGAAGGCTTTTGGGTTGAACCTGTTGACGCATGCCGTCAAGGGCGAGGATGGCTTCTACATGCTGATGCTGGCGCCGAGTGTGTTGCCGCCTGATGGGCAGGTCGTGGCCAAGGATGTGATCTTCGTCTTCGATACCTCCGGCAGCATGGCCGGCCGTAAGATGGAGCAGGCCCGCGAGGCGCTGCTGCAGTGCGTCGGTCGGCTCAATGAAGGCGACCGCTTCAACATCATCCGCTTCAGCACGGATGTCGAGCCGCTGGCCGACAAGCTGCTCTCGGTCGACAAGGCCAATCGGGCCAAGGCGGATACCTTTGCCAAGAAGTTGGTGGCGCGTGGCGGCACGGCGATCGACGGGGCGTTGGCCGCGGCATTGGCGATGGATTTTGATCCCAAGCGCCCGCGCATCGTCCTCTTTCTGACCGACGGCAAGCCGACCATCGGCGAGTCGGACCCCGCGATCATCGTCGGCAACGTGGCCAAGGCCAACCAAGCCGGGGTGCGGATGTTTGTGTTCGGTGTGGGCGAGAAGGTCAATACGCACCTGCTCGACAAGCTGTCCGGCAAGAATGGCGGCCTGTCGCAGTACGTGTTGCCCGATGAGGATATTGAGACCAAGGTGTCGAGTCTGGTCGATAAGCTCAGCCATCCCGTCCTGGCCAATGTTAAGGTGGAGGTGGACAAGCTGAAGACCTCCCAGGTGCATCCGCGCGAGCTCGCCGATATTTTCTGCGGCGACCAGCTTGTCGTGCTGGGGCGCTACGATGGCAGTGGGCATGTGGCCATCCGGCTACTCGGCGATGTTGAGGGTAAGCAGCGTGAGTTCGTCTACGAGGGCGACTTCCAGGCCAGCAACAGCGACAACGCTTTCATTCCCCGCCTGTGGGCCACCCGTCGCGTCGGCTACCTGCTCGATGCGATCCGTCTGCAGGGCGAAGAGGATGAGTTGAAGGACGAGGTTATGCGGCTCAGCAAGGAATACGGGATCATGACCCCCTACACCTCCTACCTCGTTCTCGAGGACGACCAGGCCTACACCACCCACGGTATCGACCGCGACCAGGCCCCGGCCGTGATGAAGGAGCGCGAGGAGAATCGTGCCGTGAAGATGTTTGCGGCCCCAGAGCGTTCCGCAGGCAAGGCGGGCGCGCGTACCCCTCCTGCCTTGTCCCCGGTTCCCATGTTTAGCGAGAGTGCTGCCGATGCCATGTCGGCCGCGGCGCCAGCAACCAAACGCAGACAGCGCGTCGTTGGCGGTAGCACTGGCAAGGTGAAGTCCTACTTCAGGGCCGATAGTGGTGCCGAGGCGATCGACCTGAGCCGTGCGATTGAGCGCTACAAGCGCGACACGGTGACCAATGAGCGACAGACCGCCGTGCGCTACGTCGGCAAGCGGGTCTTCTACCGCATCGAGGGACAGTGGGTTGACAGCGTCTACAAGAAGGATATGAAGACGCGTCGCATTGTCTTTGCCTCCGACGATTACTTCAAGTTGCTGGACGATCACCCCGAGCTCAAGCCCTGCCTCGCGCTGGGCGAGCGGGTCATTGTGGTCCTGGATGGGAAGGCGATCCTGATTGAGGTGGCGCCCTAGAGTTTCTACACTCTGGAGGCATGAAGAAAAACAGCGCTAAAGGGAAGTGGTTCCTGATTTTGTTCTCCCTGCCGTTCGCGGGGGTGGGCGTATTCATGAGTGGGCTGGTGGTGAAGCAGTTCACCACCTCGCGGCAGATGCGCGGCTGGGACGAAGTGCCGGCCATGATCGTGCACGCGGAGCTGGAGTCGCACCGCGGCGATGACTCGACCACCTACAAGGCCGTGGCGCGCTACGAGTATACCTACGAGGGACGACGCTATACCGGCGACCGTATCTCTCTGCACGGTGGCAGTGACAATATCGGGTCGTTCCATCAGCGCACGCATCGCGAACTCGACGGCTACCGCAAGCGCAAGGAGCCGTTTGCCTGTCACGTCAATCCCGAAGAACCCACTACGTCTGTACTCTACACGTCGCTGCGGGTTGAGATGATCTGCTTCGAACTGCTGTTCGGCTTGATCTTCGGTGGGGTAGGTTTCGGGTTGATGGCCGGTGGCGCAATCGCCGCCAAGCGGAGCCGCAAGGACAGCAAGCTTAAGCACGCCAACCCCGAGGCGCCCTGGCTCTGGAAAGCGGCGTGGGCCGCGGGAGAGATCCGCTCCTCGAACCGGATGATGATGGTCTTCTCGATGGGTTTCTGTCTCTTCTGGAATCTGGTCTCCTCCCCGCTCTGGTTTGTCGTGCCGGCCGAACTGAAGAAGGGCAATCGCGCCGCGCTGGTGGGGTTGCTTTTCCCCGCCGTCGGGATCGGCCTGCTCATCTGGGTGATCCGCAATGTGCTGCGTTGGCGTAAATTCGGTGAGTCGATCTTTCGCATGGCCGAGGTGCCCGGCGTGCTGGGCGGCAAGCTGGCCGGGGTGATCCAGACCCCGGTGCATATCGCACCCGAAGACGGGTTCCGTCTGCGCCTGACCTGTGTGAACCGTGTTACAACCGGTTCAGGCAAAAACCGTTCCACGTCAGAGCGCATTCTGCATGAGGATGAGCGGGTCATGTCGCGTGAGGTGCTGCCGGATGACCATACCCAGTCGGCCATCCCGGTGCTCTTTGCCCTCCCGTACGAGGCGCGCGCGACAGATGATTCGAACTCGGACAGCACGATCGTCTGGCGGCTCGAGGTGAAGGCGCGCGTACCGGGGATCGACTATCAGAGCCGTTTCGAGGTGCCCGTATTCAAGACCGAGACCAGTTCACCCGATTTCGTGCTGGATGACAGTGCGGTGCAGGCCTACGCGGCTTCGAGTTGATGAGTGGCCTATTTTTTCGGCCGGGTTGTGCGTCCATTCTGGCGGCGCGGCTTCCTGCCGCGCGTGGCGATGATGCGTACGCTGTCGCCTCCGGCGCCCAGTTGGCTCTCTGCGATCAGGCCTTCGAGGGCCATGGCGGTGACGGTGCCGTCTGGTAAATCGGCGAGGGCGGCACCCACTTCAACGCTGTCGAAGAAGAAAAGCAGGTCGATCAAGCCATCCGGACCGGTGTGGTCCGGGCTCGAGACGTCGGCCCACTGCCACCTGAGAGGGGGGATGTCGTCGAGTACAAATGATGCCGGGTCTAAGAGGGTCGGGTCGATGGTTTCGGTCGCCACGAGCGCGACGGGCAGAACCCCGCGCGAGTTGACGTTGACCGGGTTGGCGTCCGATCCCGGCTTGATGTCGACGATCAGTTCCGCGACTCCGACAGCCGGAATCAGTGGCACCACGCCGAGGTCAGCCTGCGGGCCCGACATCAGATGAATGCCGCCGGTTACGGCAAACAGGTCCAGCGAGGCAATCGGCCCCACTTGGGCCGGGTTGATTATGAAGCCAATCTGTTCGGCCAGGAAGACCGGGTCCCCCTCGGCGTCACGGACGGTGACGAGGAGCTCCAATTCAATGCCCATTGGGACGAAGGGAATCGACCAGGCCTGGTCCGCCCACGGCCAGGGCCCGCCAATGGCTATGGGTGTCTGGGTATCCGGGTTGATCACAACGGCCTCAATCGTGCTGGGAGCATCCTGGGCTGTGGATGGCAGGGCGGTCATGGTCAGCACGGCCGCACAGGTCAGCGTCTGCATAAATAGGTGGTAACGTGACATGTTTCATCCTCCTGCATAGTGGGTTTACTTACCCGCCTTCATCAGCAGGTTCTGTTCCAGTCCACCCAAACATTGGGCTTTATGGCGTGTCGCCGCGGAGTTGTTCTCATTGATGCGAAAGGACGGCGTGCCCGGGGTTGCGCAGCCCATCGCCGCGAGCCGATTATTGCATTGGAATGAGTGGTGCATTAGGGTGAGCGCATCATGTCGGTGCGTAGACGGCTTCACTATCTTCCGATCCTGCGGTTGAGTGACAGCCCGAAACATTTGGAATAGCGAAACGGGGCGGCAAAGACGGCCCGGGGAGCGTGGACGATGAATGCATATCGGTACAGTGTGTTGGGCAACCTGTGGCGGGCTACCAAGGTCGTCGTGTGGGGCGTGGGAATTTTCCTCGCCTTTGCCGCGCTGATTGAGTGTGTGCAGGCCTACCAGGTTCTGGGCGGTGTGCATCCTCTCCTGGGCTGGCTGTTCCTGGTGGTGCTACTGGGGGCTGTGGGGTGGGCGGTGGCCTACTATACGGTGGCCATGACGCGTCGGCCAGCGGTCCTGTTGCCTCCGCCGCGACGTAACCTTAACACGGCCTCCCGACGTGATGTTCAGCGCTATGCGCGCTACTTGGTCGCCGTGATGAACCGCTTGGCCGAGAATGCATGGGTTGCCGAAGCGCATCGCAGCGGTCTGCGCCGCGCGGCGGTCGCCCTGAAGGGGCGTATCGGGAGCAAGTCGGATAGGGCGGCCCTGGTCACGACCTTGGTCACGACGGTCGATAACGTGATCATACCGGCGGTTGAGCCACTTGATGAGGTGGCGGCGCAGCGGGTACGCACCTGTGTGCGCGATACGATGCTAGGCGTGACGGTCAGTCCGTGGCGCTCGATGGATCTGCTGGTTGTGCTCTACCGCAATGGCCAGATGGTGCTCGAGGTCTCCAGCATCTACAACGGCCGGCCCGGCCTGCGTGAGCAGGGGCGTATCTTCGCTGACGTATTGAGAGTTGCGGCCACGGTCCAGTTCCTCAACATCGGCAGCAAACTGGTTGAGAATCTTACCTCGTGGATCCCTGTACTGGGTCGCTTTACGGACGATATCGCGCAGGGCATCGGCGCCGGACTCTTCACCTCGGTCACGGGCTATGCCACGATCGACCGCTGTCGTGCCTTCCGCGGTTGGGATGAAGCCGAGGCCCGCAGCGGGATGGCCGCCAAGCTGAAACAGTTCATGGCCGACCTCAAGGGCATCGTCTCGGATCTCATCCTGCCGGCGCTGAAAGGCCGGATCGAAGCCGAGACGCCGGAAGAGCGGCGTGCGCCCAACTTCATGGATCGCGCCCGCAGCGGGATCAACGACGCGATTGATGCGACCAGCGACACCCTCGACTCATGTGTCCGCAAGCCGGTATTGGTGGGCTACAAAGGCGTGGCCACCACGGGCGCGGTGTTATGGCGTGGCACGCGGCGCGCGGGTGCCGAGGCCGGGCGTGCGGCGGCCTGGACCGGCCGGCAGGGCTGGCGACTCTCATCCAGAGGCGTCAAGCTGACGGGCAGAGGCGCGGGCCTGGTGGGTCGTGGTGCTGCGAGTGTGGCACGCAAGGCGACGCGGCTGGTCGGCCGTAAGCGGGCGCCGGAATCGGAATCACCTGAAGACAAGCAATGAACGAACCCCGTTTTCGTCCGCCCGCTGAGGCGCATAGTCTGATTCTTCAAGTGGACCGCGGGTGCCCATACAATCGCTGCAGCTTCTGCGCGATGTACCGTGACGTGTCCTATCTCAAGCGTTGCATGGACGAGGTCGAGGGCCTGATCAATGACGCGGCAAAGCGTGAGCCTACGGCGCGCAGGATCTTTCTGGCCGATGGGGATGTCATGCGTCGCCCGTTCGTGGAGCTTGAGCAGATCTTGACCGTCCTGAATCGGCGCTTTCCGCGGCTGGCGCGGGTAAGCCTGTATGCCAACGGGAGCTCGATCGCAAGCAAGACAGATGCCGAGCTGAAGGCGCTGCGCGAACTCAAGCTGCATACGCTTTACCTCGGAATGGAGAGTGGTGATGCGGAGGTGTTGCGGAACTGCCGCAAGGGGGAGACGGTCGACCGGATGGTAGAAGCGGGCACGCGGGCAGGGGGGGCTGGTCTGCGGATGTCGGTGATGGTGTTGCTCGGACTGGGCGGGCAGGCGCAGACTGAGGCGCATGCGCGCCATACGGCCGAGGCCCTCAATCGTATGCAGCCGCGCCTGCTCTCGGCACTGCGCGTGACCCCGATCCCGGGCACAGAGCTGCATGATGCCGTGGAGGATGGGACTTTTGAACTCCTGACGGAGCATGAACTGATCCAGGAGTTGCGCGACATGATTGCCGCCTTGGAGTTGAAGAGCACCGTATTCCGCGCCAATCACAGTTCCAATATCATTCCGATCGAAGCCCGCCTGCCTCGCGACAAGGCGGAGCTCCTCAACCAGTTGGATGCCCTTTTGGCGTCCACCCGCCTCGACCGTAATTCGCCGGGGCCGATGTCTTTATGGCTGTGAGCGAGAGATAAGTATGACATAGTGCGCTGACTAAGGGAGAAGGCGTATGGCGGAATGGCAACAGGATCTTGGGAGCTTCTTTCAGCAGAAGGAGCAGACGCATGCAGAGCAGGAGCGCTCCGAGCTGGAACGCTTCATCACGGATGTGGCTATGCCTGCCTATGCCCAGCTGAAGGATGAGCTGGAAAAATACGGTCGCCAGATCACGATCCGGGAGACCGCCACCGCCGCGACGTTGGTGGTGCAGCACAACGGCGCCGAGGAGTTTCGCTACTGCCTGCAGGGCCGCACCCTCCCCGATGGCGTGGTGCCGTTTGCCGAGCTGGTCAGCCGCGAACGCAAGGGCATCCGCATGATTCGCACCGAGAGCATGCTGCGCTCCGGCAGCGACTTCGCGTTGACCGACGTCACCAGCGAAGAGGTGATCGGTCACTTCCTGACCCAATACAAACGCTCCGTCCGCGAAGAATAGCGCGACGGCGCCGCGTCCATTTTCCGTGCGCCGTAGAGACCGCGATGAATCCACGATCTTACAGGCACAACCTGGTCCTGTTCCTGTGCGGCGCCGCGTTGTTGGGCGCGGCCGGTGGGATGTATGAGACGACGTTCAACAACTTCATCTCAGACACGTTTGACCTCAGCGCGGGAGCGCGGGGCTTTCTCGAATTCCCGCGTGAGCTTCCGGGTTTCCTGACCGCCCTCTTTGCCGGGCTACTCTTTTTTCTGGCCGAAACGCGCATTGCGGCGGTCTGTGCGCTGATGATCGCGGGCGGCTTTTTCGGAATGGCGTTCCTGGGTGACCGCTGGGCGGGGATGCTGGGGTTCATGATTCTGTGGAGCGTGGGGATGCATCTGCTGATGCCGATCCGTTCATCGCTCAGTCTGGTATTGGCCGAGAAGGGGGCGCGCGGCAAGCGGCTGGGTCAGATACGAAGTGTGGGCATCGGGGCTTCGGTTGTCGGGTGCGGGGTGGTCTACATCGGGATGCGCTTCTTCGGTTTCGACTATCGCGTGATCTTTGTGCTGGCCGGGATCGGGGCGCTGGTCGCGCTGGTGTTGTTTGCCCGGATGCGTATGCCCGGCGCCCACCTGGCGCGACCGAAGTTCGTGCTGCGCAAGCGCTACTGGCTCTACTACGTGTTGGCCGCCCTCTTCGGCGCGCGCAAGCAGATCTTCATTACGTTCGGGCCGTGGGTGCTCGTTCGCATCTTCGACCAGGAAGCCTATGTGCTTGCTCAACTCTGGATCGCGGCCTCACTAATCGGGATCTTCTTTCAGCCCATGCTGGGCCACGCGATTGACCGCTTCGGTCCTCGCGTGGTGCTGATGGCCGATGCCGTCTGCATCATCGCCGTCTGTTTAGGCTACGGGTTCTCCTCACGAATCGGCAATGGAGCCGCCCTCTGGATCTTGTATGCCTGTTTTGTGGGTGACCAATTGCTCTTCGGTGCCAACATGGCGCGCGAGATCTATCTCGCGCAATTGGCGGAGTCGCGCGAACACGTGGCCCCGACCCTCTCGCTCGGCATCTCAATCAACCACGCCGTCTCGATGAGCGTACCCGCGGTGGGTGGACTAATCTGGATGCGCTTCGGTCACCACTGGGTCTTCCTAGGTGCCGCCGGCGTGGCCATGGCCATGCTCTTCTTCAGCAGTCTGATACGCGTTCCGCAGGAGGCATAGACCACTACAGCTCTCACGGAGGATCCTCGTCGTGTGGATACGTTGACCCGGCGAGATGGCGGGTGGTATAATCCCGTTCATGTCTGCACGGTATATGGCTCTGGTCTGGCTGGTTGCGGCGTCGGTGGCAGCGGGGACGACGCTGGATAGGGTGCGGGTGCACTCGGTGCAGCAGGAGGTGTTTGCTTACCGCTTTACCTCGGTCGTGTCATCGCGGGAGCCTGTGACGCTGGCCTTCAATCACATGGATGGGCGTACGGTGTTTGCCCGCGTCGGGGAGGCCGTCGGCGATTACACGTTGCAGAGTTTTTCGGCTGAAGGCAGAGAGCGGGCGATGCTGGTTGGCGCGGACGGCGAATCATACCTGTTGAAGTTGGGGATACCCCTGTCACAGCCCGGCCACGTGGCTTGCCTGGTGTCGATGGCCAATGGGGGGTGGATTTATGCGGGTGACGGGGCGCAGTTCTCTCTGGCCGCCGCGCAGGCACGTGTGGACCGAATGCTGGCGGGGGCCGTTCTGCCGCAAGCCAATTCGCAACCTGTAGCCGAACCCCCGGTAAAGGTGGGGCGCCGGGCCGGTTTCTTTGTGGGAACCGAGTACCGCTACCCGGTGGCGTACGATGTGATCCCCGTCGTGACCCGCGGCCGGGATGGCCGTATGACGCTGAGGGGGATGCCCGTCCCAACACGCTTCACGACCCGTCGCACTGGTATCGGGGTCTCCGTCCGATAGCGCGCCGCGCTGAGCCCCGGCGGTGCATTCGCACCGGGCCACCCCGATCTTGCATCGGGGTTCAATGGTATCGCGCCGCATGACGTCCTCTGTTCGTCCACTGGCCTGGTGCTGTCATGGCTATCGTCTTAGACCAGCTTCGCCAAATCCGGCAGGAGTTCTTCCAGATCTCTCTTGAGCGCATCATGGAACTCATCGAGCAGGGGCAGGGCGGTCGTCAGATCTGCGTGGCGTCGGCTGCGTTGGGAGAGGCGCCGCAGGGAGCTGGCGATACCGTCGTGGTGGGCGTAGGTGGTGAGCCAGGTGAGGTCGTCCCAGCGCGTGGCGATGTCCGGTGGCAGCCGTTGGCGCTGGCCCTGGTAGCGGCGGTCGATTGCGTCCACAAAGGCATCGAGCGTGGTGGCGGGCACGAAGTCGGTGAAGTGGCGGGCGAGCAGGTGGTCGTAGAAGATGTCGAGTACGGCACGGGCATAGTGGCCCATCACGGGAATGAGGCGGTGCGCGCTGCGGCGGAAGGCGGGATGGCTGTTCGCCACGCTGTCGATGCGGCGGTGCAGGATGACGCCCTTGCCAATGCCTGGGTCGATCCCCTCCAGTGAGCGCACGTAGTCCCCGACCAGGTTTCCGACCATGATGGTGTCATCGGTAGGCGAAAGAAGGGCGTGGGCCAGGTAGTTCATGCGGCGTCTCCCCCCTTTCTTGCTATTCCGGTGGGCGATTGCGGCGGACGATGGGACGGTTCTCCCTCGTTATCCGCTCTCGTCGCCGTTCTCGTCAACCGATTTCCCGTTCCGGTAGCACATTCACAGTGGCCGGAGGCAAAAAAAAGACCCCGCAATGATGTGGCATCATGGCGGGGTCTCTTAACGGCTGAACGCGCCTTACTTCTTGGCGTCGGCCTTGCATGCCTTTGCGGCTTTGCACTCGACCTTAGCATCGCCTGCGGCCTTGACGGCTTTCTTCGCTGCGGCGTCACGCTTGCCCTTGGGGCCCTTCTTGTGACGAGCGTGCATGCGCTTGTGGGCGGCCTTCATTTCGTCCGCCGAGAGAGATGTGCTCTTGTCGGTATCGATCTTGGCGAAGATGACTTCGGCCGTGGGGTGCTTGGCAGCGCGTGCGGGATCCCATTTGTCGCCCATGCGCTTCTTCATCCTGGCAATGCGCTGTTCATGCGCGGCCTTGAACTCGGGCAGGGAGATGGCGCCATTGCCATCTTTGTCCACAGCCTTGAAGCGGGCGGCAGCGCGTGCGGCCGGATCCTTCTTTTTGGCGTCCCTGTCCTTCTTCTCTCCCTCTTTCGCGGATGCGATCGAGGCGCCCACGAGTGCGACGCATAGCGTCCCCAACAGAATGTTTCGTACCTTCATCTCTACTCCTCCGGTTAATCTGACCGGTAACCACCATGGATCCGGCATGTCTCACTACAACGCATGGCATCGTATCCTTATTGCATGGTGAAGCCAATAAATATTAGTGGCTATCCCAATAGTGAAAAGGCCTTCACAGGATGGGGCACGCGGTCTATCCTGCATGCCGAACCTTTTCCTGGGGGAAAACGATGCCGCTTGATGCAAAGACATGGCTTGAATCGGATCCGCGTAACCGGCCGCGCCCACATGTGTTCTGGCCGCCCAAGGACAATCGGCTGATCTGTTGGCTGGGTAAATGGCTCTCGCGACGCAACTTGCGTCGCCGGCTGAAAGTGGTGGATGTCGCCATCTCCGAGGAAGACCTGGCACGCCTGCGTGCGTTGCGTGGTGAACGTTGCCTCCTTATGCCGAGTCATTCGGGTGGCTTTGAGCCCTTCATGATCATGGACCTCTCGCGCCGGATCGGGGTGAATTTCTTCTATCTGGCGGCGATCGAAGCGTTTGAGCGCCATCCGGTGATGGGGTGGCTGATGCAGCGCGCGGGCGCCTATTCGGTGATCCGCGGCACGGCTGACCGGCCATCTTTCCAGATGACGCGCCGCGTTCTGCGCGAGGCCCGTCGCTGGCTGGTCGTCTTTCCCGAGGGACAGACCGTCTGGCAGAACGATACCGTGCTGCCATTTCAGGAAGGCGTGACCCAACTGGCGTTCAAGGGCTACGAGGATGCGCTGGGGGATGATCAGGATGCCTCGCTGGTCTGCATTCCGGTTGCGATTAAGTATGTCTACCTGCGTGACATGCAGCCTGAGATCGATGCCTCGCTCAAACGGTTGGAGGCCCACCTGTTCGAACCCGGAAGTGAGCGTGAGGAGAAGTTGACCGACCGTCTGTTGCGTATTGCCGAGGCGGTGTTGGCCTTTAACGAGGAGAAACACGGCGTGCGGCCGGACCCCGCAGCGGACCTGAATGGGCGTATTCAGACCATGAAGGAGATCGTGGTGAGGGAGGTCGAAGGCCAGCTGCGCCTGGCGCCGCGCGAGGAACAGTCGCTGATCGATCGTATCCGCGCCTGTTTCAACGCCGTAGATGCGGTGGTGAATGGCGAGCCAGAGGCGAGACCCTATGCCGAGAAGCTCATGGCTGAGCGGCGCAAGGCCGCCAGCGACTTGTACGAAGACCTCTGGCGCGTGCTGCAGTTTGTCGCCATCTACGAGGACTATGTGAACGAGTTGATGACGGTGGAGCGGTTCATGGATGTGCTCTGTCTGCTTGAGATGGAGGTGTTGGGTGAGCGCCGCGTGTGGGGACCGCGCCGGGCGATTCTACGCGTGGGCGAAACGGTCGATCTGCGTGATCACCTGGCGGCCTATCGTGATGAGAAGCGCGCGACGGTACGAACGGTCTCGGCCGGACTTGAAGAATCGGTACGTGGCATGCTGCAGGAGATGGCCTCTCAATACAGTATGCCGCTGGAAAGTGAGAAAGAGGAGAAGAGTGATGCGTAATTTGATACTGCATAGTCCGCGCTGCAGCAAGAGTCGCCAGGCATTGGCTCTGCTGGAGGAGCGCAACGTGGACATTGACGTGGTGCTCTATCTTGAGTCGCCGCCGACGAAGGACGAGCTGGCTGAGATATGTGAGGGTTTGGGTGTGGCACCGCTGACGATCATGCGTACGAAGGAGGCCCGCTTCGCGGAGTTGGGTCTATCGAAGACGGACGACCGCCCTGCGGCAGAGTGGATCGAGCTGATGGTGGCTAACCCGATTCTGATTGAGCGCCCGATTGTCAGCTACAATGGCGGTCTTGCCGTTGGCCGCCCGCTCGAAAACGTGCTGGCGTTGCTGTAGCTGGAGCCCATCGCAAAGGGCTACGCCGGCACGGCAGCTCCGCTCTCGTCGTCGGTTTTGCGGGTGGCATTGCGCAGGGCTTCGCCCTCCTTGAGCAGTTCGATCAGGAGGGCCTTGATGGTCCAGCTGCCGGAGGTGGGGGTGACCGTGGCCCAGATGGGCCGGGGCAGGTCGCCGGCCCGGTAGCTGTTCATGAGGGCGTGGAACTCTGTCTCTCTGAGCCCGGACATGACGACGGCACGCGGCAGCTTGGCCGCGACCCCGAACCCGGTGGCGTCCGGTAGCCGGGCGAGCTCATCCAGTGTGGTGTTGATCGTCGCGGGTGTCACCGCGATCGCGGCGATGCCGGCCAGTCCCTTGGCATCCATCAGGGCGCGGATAGCGTTCTGCTCCTCCGGTGTGGCCCCCGCCAGCATGACGGCGGGATGTCCATACATCTTCTCGTCGGACATTCCGACCGCGCGAAAGGTTGACTCCTCTAGATTTGGCATGCGAACACCCTACACGGCGGGGTGGTGGCTTGGCGATTCAAAGATCAGGGCCAAACAAGGGGCTTGCATTGGGAGGCGGGTTCGGGTATCACCTCATGCGCCGCGGGGATTCTGCCCTGTGGTTTATGCCGCGATCAACGCGGTTGTTTCTTTTCCACGCGTCCGGCGGGTAGAGATCTTATACAGCGCCGGACCAGGAATACCATGAACGAAAAGAAACAGGGACGGTGCGCAAGCACCGCCCCCCAAGCACCCTTGTCGCGTCAGCCCCTTGAAGGGGTCTTTGGCGCATTGAACACCCACATCCAGCGGGCCGTGGCCAGCGAAGGCTACGTCACCCCCACGCCGATCCAGGAGCAGTGCATTCCGCACCTGCTGGAAGGGCGGGACATCCTGGGCAGCGCCCAGACCGGCACCGGGAAGACCGCTGCCTTCGCGCTGCCGCTGCTGCAGCGCCTGGATGCCACGTCGCGCCGCCCGTCCGCGGGCACGCCGCGGGCCCTGATCCTGGCGCCGACACGCGAGTTGGCGGCACAGATTGGCGAGAGCATCGGCACATACGGCCGTCACCTGCGGATCAGCCACACGGTCATCTTTGGCGGGGTGAACCAGTTTCACCAGGTGAAGGTCTTGAATCGCGGGGTTGATATCCTGGTGGCCACACCGGGCCGCCTGCTCGACCTTATGCAGCAGGGCCTCATCCATCTCGGCGAGGTGGAGGTGTTTGTGCTGGATGAGGTGGACCGCATGCTCGATATGGGCTTCATCCCCGACATCAAACGGGTCCTGTCGAAGATCCCCGTCAAACGCCAGACTCTCTTTTTCTCGGCCACCCTGCCACCCAAGATGGTGCAACTGGCCCAGACCATGGTGCGCAACCCGGTGATGGTGACGATCGAACCTGACAAGCCGGCTGTGGAGCGGATTGATCAGAAGGTGCTTTTCGTAGGCAAGAAGGACAAGGATGCGCTCCTGGTGTCGCTGCTGAATGAGCAGTCGATCAGCAAGGCGCTGATCTTCACACAGATGAAGCACATCGCCAATCGTGTGACCGAGAGACTCGGCAAAGAGGGTATCTCGGGCGCGGCCATTCACGGCAACAAGAGTCAGAGCGCACGTACCCGCGCCCTGGACGGTTTCAAGAGCGGTCGCTTCAAAGTGCTGGTGGCCACCGACGTCGCGGCGCGCGGATTGGATGTGGATGACATCACGCACGTGATCAACTACGACCTGCCGATGGAAGCTGAAACCTACGTGCATCGCATCGGGCGCACCGCCCGCGCGGGGGCCGGCGGCGACGCGATTTCATTCTGCTGCAGCGAAGAGCGGGCCTACCTGCGTGACATCGAAAAGCTTCTGGGCCAGCAGGTGCCGGCTGAGATGGAGCATGCCTACCACTCTGATGAGGCCTTCCGTTCCACCCAGCCTGCGCCCACGAATTTCGGTCGCGGACAGGGCGGTGGACCGCGTCGCAGTGGCCGCCCCGGCGGCAAACGCAACCGGCCCCAGGGCTCCCGTCAGGGGCAACAGCGCCGTAGACGCTAGGTCAGTGGTTGCCGGGTGAGGGGCTCGACTCCGTCTGTTTGCGGAAGGGGTCGAGCAAGGGCTCGAGTCCGTTGGCCTTGATCACGTAGAGTGTCTGCATCAGCTCGCCCAGCTTGCCCTTGGGGAGGCCCTTGTTGAAGAACCAGACGACGTAGGGTTCCGGTAGATCCACCAGCACGGTGCCCTTGTATTTGCCAAAGGGCATACGCCAATTGGCGAGGCGTACCAGATCTTCCGGATTGCCCTCAAGCGGCGCTTTCTCAGGTGCTGTTGGCGGTTCATTCATGGCGTGTGCTGTGTGGCCCTGTATTGACCCCATTCATACCATAGGGCTTCTCAAAACACAGTAGCTCATACAGCCACGCAGCGCCACTGCTCACTGTCGTTTCCGCATCGCAGAATCCTCACCGGGGTTTGCTCTTGAATGGCACTGACTTAAGCTGTTCCGTCACGGTCTTGCGGCATCTTCAATATCCAACACCCAACAAGGAATATCCAATGTCCAGGTGAGCGTACACAGTGAATGGGAGGCCTTGGGGCTGTCCATTCGCCAGCCGCACGCACTTGGTCATTGGATTTGAGTGTTGGATATTGGGTGTTCAATTCCCCTGCCGGGACCTCTTCAGTTAGTGCCATTCGGGTTTGCTCTTGAATGGGGTGCGGTGCAACGGGTAGGGTCGTGGCCTACACCAGCCAGTCAGGAGGCGCGATGCCGGTAGGGCGAATCTATACGAAGGGCGGCGATGCCGGGGAGACCAGCTTGCTGGGTGGGGAGCGTGTGCGCAAGGACAGCCTGCGCACGGAGACCTACGGCACGGT
Organism: Verrucomicrobiota bacterium; assembly: GCA_018648805.1. Classification (GTDB taxonomy): domain Bacteria; phylum Verrucomicrobiota; class Kiritimatiellia; order UBA8416; family JABMPJ01; genus JABMPJ01. Next base: position 129,820 of record JABGQM010000004.1, on the reverse strand, counting down.
GGACGAACTGGGGTCATGGCTGGGGATGGTGGCCGCGGAGCTGGGCGAGAGCATGCTGGCGGCAGAGCTGGCCGGGGTCCAGAGCCGTCTGTTGGATGCGGGGGCACGCCTGGCGAGCACGGAGTCGACGGCCGAGGCCTATGGACTGAAGCCGCCGGGCAAGCCGGAGGCGGAGGCTCTGGAGCAGGCGATCGATCGCATGCTGGATGAGCTGCCGGCCCAGACGGGTTTCATTCTGCCGGGCGGCAGTCGCGCGGCGGCCGCCGCGCATGTGGCGCGCACGGTCTGCCGGCGCGCCGAACGTCGCCTGATCTCGCTGGTGGCGGAGGTGGACGAGACCGATCTGCGCGAGATTCAGATCTACCTCAACCGACTCTCGGATTATCTCTATGCGCTGGCGCGCACCTGCAACCACCTCAACGGCGTGGATGATGTGCCCTGGTCGCGGGAGAGGGAGTAGTCACGTGATGCGAGCCTTTTTTCTGATGTTCGTGGCGGGGGTGGTGGGGTGCTCGAGTCTGCGCGATGTCTCGCGTGATCATCTCCTGCCGATTGAGGATCCGCCCACGGTGCAGCTGGACGCCTACCGCTCGGTGCAGGATCGCGACGACGGGCAGGATCCTGAACTGGCCGTGGCGGCGGCGATGTCGGGTGGTGGCCACCGCGCGGCCAACTTTGCGATGGGAGTGCTGCTGGCGCTGGAATCGTTCGAGGCCGACGCCGATGCCTTTGACCTGCTGAAAGAGATCGACTATCTCTCGACGGTATCGGGGGGCGGCTTTGCGGCGGGGGTCTACATGGCCACGCTGCACGATCACCTGCAGCTTCCAGGCGGCCGGACCGGGTATTCGCTGGCGCATGCGCTGCGGCGCGACCGCGGGCGTCTGCAGGTCAACCTGGAACGGGACTATCACGATACGGTGTTCGGCGGCCTGTTGTGTCTGCGTTGCCTGGGCTCGGCCGATGCCGGCGATATCTTTGAGCGCAAGCTGGATCGCTACGTGCTGGGCGCGAAGTACCGTGATGCGAAGCGGAGCCTGACCCTGCGGGATGTCTTTCGGCCTGCCGGCAGCACCGAGGCCGTGCGGCTGCCTTACTGGGTGGCCAATGCGACGGTCTACGAAAACGGGGCGCGCTTCCAGTTTACACCGGACATGTTGTCGCGCTATAGCGTGATTGGCTACACCCACCACCTCAAAAAGCGTGAGCTGGATGCGGCCTGCTACGACCTGCCCCTGGCAGTGGGGCTGAAGGCGAGCGCATCGTTTCCTGTGGCGTTCCCGGCCACGACGCTGCGCTGTGCACCGGTCGCAGACACGCTCAACCCCTATTTGCACCTGATGGATGGCGGACTGGTCGACAACATGGGGTATCGCACGGCGATCGAGCTGTTGCGGCAGGACCGCGCCAAGAGGAAGGTGCTCCTGATTATCGATGCCTATAAAGGGGGATCGCGGCCGCATTCGCATCGCGAGCACTCGCCCGCAGGCACGCAGGTGGGCTATCGCATCATGAATATCGCGCTCGACAGTGATCACAATCGACTGGATGCGAACATCTGCTCCCTACTTCCGGCCAGTGACGCGGTGGGCCAGACGCCGATCGAGGTGATCACGCTCAGCTTCGACTCGCTGCGGCCGGCACCGGGCCGCCAAGACACCGCGGCCATGATCGCGCTCTATCATGAGGCGCGTGCGGTGGCGACATCCCTCAACATCACGCGTCGTGAGCAGCAGTTGCTGATGGATGCCGGGCGCGCGGCCGTGGCGGCGCAGCGCGATGAGCTGATCCGGCATCTGTTGCCGCTGAAGTAGGTTGCGTAATCGCCTGCCAGGACTCGGTTTCGGCAGGGGAGGATTCTCGCGCAAAGACGCCAAGATCGCCAAGGGGAACTCGTCGTCTGTGGGGGAATTGACAGAATGATTGGTGACAGAATAATTATGACTGGGTTGGGGCGGGATTGCAGATGTGGGCGGGGCGCATATGTGGGTAGGTTGCGAGGGTGAACGCCGGAGTTAATGATCAATTCTCTCGCCCCAGATGATCCAAGAGTCGGTGAGACAATCTGCCTGTAGGAAACAAAACAGGCCGCGCAGCGGCCACCAAAACAGAACGTCCCGCATATTCAAGAGACTCCGACTGCCACCCTATCATAATGATTTTGCCCCATAATGATTTTGCCGTTCCCAGCAGAAGCCGAGTCCCATCATTCTGTCACCCATCATTCTGTCACCTCCCCCAGCAGAACCCGGGTCCCTCCCCCCTTGGCGCTCTTTGCGCCTTTGCGCGAGAATCCTCCCCCGCAGACGACGAGCAATCATTCTGTCGAATTCTCGAATACAGGTCGGGCAACAGATGCCGAGATCGTTAGCAAAGTCGAATGTTTGTTGTTCGGTGTCAGGGCTTATGGGATGGTAGTGGTTTACATTCGGCGACGCGCAGCCTAGAATGGCCGCTGTTTTTTGTTTGGAAAAGAAATGGGGAAGAGCTCATGAGCAGTGAAAACACAGAAGATTCAAATGCCCGTTGGGTGGCCTACCGTCCGGAAATCCAGATCTTAGACTGCACCATTCGTGATGGTGGCCTGATCAACGATCACCATTTCGATGATGATTTTGCGCGTACGGTCTATCGCACCGGCGTCGCGGCAGGGGTCGACTACGTGGAATTCGGCTACAAGGCCTCCAAGCGTATCTTCTCGCCTGACACGTACGGGAAGTGGAAGTTCTGTAATGAGGACGATATCCGGCGCATCATCGAAGACGAGCCTGGTGGCCCCAAGATCACCGTCATGGCCGATGCCGAACGCACCGACTACAAGGAAGACTTTCTGCCGCGCGAGCAGAGCGTGGTCGACTGCTATCGCATCGCCTGCTACATCCATCAGATACCGACCGCACTGGATATGGTCAAGGATGCCCACGACAAGGGCTATGAAGCCATGCTGCAGCTGATGGCCGTTTCGACGGTCAATATGCCCGACCTTGAGCAGGCCCTGGCCCTCGCGGCCGAGAGCCAGGCGGCCGGCGTCTACCTGGTTGACAGTTTCGGGTCGCTCTACTCTGAGCAGGTGCGCAATTTCACCAAGCTCTATGTCAAAGCCATGGAGGGCACCGACAAGGTGGTCGGTTTCCACGGGCACAACAACCAGCAGCTCGCCTTTGCCAACACGGTCGAGGCCATTGTCGCGGGCGCCAATCGGCTGGATGGTACCCTCAACGGTATCGGTCGCGGCGCGGGCAACTGTCCGCTCGAGCTGCTGATCGGCTTCCTGCACAACCCCAAGTTCCGGTTGCGTCCGGTGCTGCAGACCGTTCAGGACGTCTTTCTTCCGCTCAAGCAGGAGCTTGACTGGGGCTACAGCATCCCTTACGCCATCACCGGCAAGCTCAACCAGCATCCGCGCGCGGCGATTGCCATGCGTGCCAGCGAGGCTCCGGATGACTACGTCTCGTTCTATGACGCGATGACACAGGAAGAGTCCTGATGCGTCGTCGCGGTTTCCTGGCAGGCTGGCTGGCCACGCTAACCGTTGCGCTGGCCGCACTGCCGGGGCGGGTCGTGGCGGGGGATACGCACTCTCTCTGGCGTGTTAGCGACGCCACCCACCATGTTTACCTGCAGGGCTCGGTACACCTGCTCAAGAAGAGCCACTATCCGCTGCCGGCCGTGATCGAGGATGCCTATGCCGATTCGGCTGTGCTCGTGCTCGAGGCCGACCTCGCTGCCGCAAGTGATCCTGCCGCGCAGATGAAAATGATGCGTAAAGGCATGCTCGAGGACAGGGCGACGCTCAAGGGCACCTTGAGCGCGACCACCTGGGCCATGGCTCAGAAACAACTGGGCGAGATGGGCATGAACATTGCCATGTTCAACGGTTTCAAACCGTGGTTCTTTGCCATGACTATCACCGTTTCGCGTCTGCAGACGCTTGGTTTCAGTTCGTTTGACGGCCTGGACTGGCATTTCTTCAACCGTGCCACGGCCGATGCCAAGCCGATTGTCGGACTCGAGACCCTCGACTACCAGATGGAGTTGTTCGACACCATCGCCGCAGGCGATCAGGATGCGCTCGTGCGCCAGACCCTCAAGGACATCGCCACGATCGAGGATGAGATGGACACCGTTGTGGGGGCCTGGGCGACGGGCGATTTACCCAAGCTCGAAGCGGCTCTGCTTAAGAACTTCAAGGAGTATCCGACGGTCTACAAACGCCTCGTCACCGATCGCAACCACAACTGGATTCCCCTGATCCGCAAGCAGCTGGACTCCGGCAAGGTGCACATGATCGTTGTGGGTGCCGGCCACCTCGTCGGCACAGAAGGCCTCGTCGCCCTGCTCAAGAAACAAGGCCTGCAACTCAAGCAGTTGTAACGCTGCCTATGCGGAGCGTTAGGTGAGTATATCACTCGCGATAGCCGTGTGTTCGGCGGGGAGTTCGATGCGGTCGGTGCGCAGGTCGACCAGCTTGGAGAGATAGTCCGAGAGGACGCGCTCGTATTCGGTATCCTGCCCCGCGCGCACGCGACGCTTGTCAATACGGCTCAGCCCTTCGTGTCCTGCATCGGCCTCCTTGGCGTTGGCGTAACGGCCGGCCGGATTGGCATGCAGCAGCTTACGCACCATTGAGACGATATCACTGTTCTCTCTTACCTCGGACGGCAACAGGTTGGGCAGCTCTGTGGCGAGGCTTCGCTTCATCTCCAGAAGTTTCTCCTCGCCCGGATTGGGGTCGTCAAGGAGGGGACGTCCGCGCAACATCTCGAGGGCGACCAGTCCCACGCTGAAGAGGTCCGACTCCGGTCCGCTCGGCCGCCGCTCATGCGTCTCAACCGACATGTAGAGGGGCGAGCCGAACAGGAAGTTTATCTCCTCGCCTGTGGTCACGGCGCGCCCGAAGTCGATCAGCTTCACGTAACCCAGGCGGTCGAACATGATGTTGGCCGGCTTCACATCGGAATGTAGAAAATTCATGGCATGCAGTCGCTCGAGTCCGCGCAGCACCCCGCGCAGAATATAGAGCGCCAATCCCGGGCGGACGCTGATCCGGTCGCCCTCCAGGTGGAAGAGCAGGCGCGTGAACTCGGCCATTTCGCCGGCGGTACTCTGCTCCATGGCCAGGTCGAGATGCTTGCGCGAGAGAAAGGTGCGCAGGTCAATGCCGTCGACCGCCTCCATCTGCACGTAGCCGATGCCGTAGGTCTCTTCGTAGGTGTGGCGCGTGACGATGTTGGGGCTTTGCAGCCGTTGCAGATGGGAGATCTGCGACGCAATACGGCCCATATCGGTCCAGTACTCCTCCGGACTGCGGTAGATGCTTGGATCGAATACCTTGATCGCATGCTCCGTGATGCAGCCGCGCGCGCCCTGCCGCAACCCCAGGAAGACGGCCCCCTGCCGCCCCTGACCCAGCTTGCGCAGGAATTGGTAGGCGACCGGGTAGTAGATTGCCCGTGTGTCGATGATCGACTGGTAGTTGCGCTGCAGCTGTCCCTGCGTCATGGTTGGCGGCGATGCCGCCATGGTCTGCTCGGACGGCGTCTCGCGCGTCAGCAGGTTGATCTTGGCTGTCTTTTTCATGCGGGATCCTTAGAGAGAAGGCAGGTCAAAGCCGAAATAGCCGGCCGCGTTGTGATAGCTGATGCGCTCGACCATGGCGCCGACCATCGCGAGATCGTCCGGGATGATTCCGTTGACCATGTCATTGCCCAGCATGTTGCAGAGGATACGGCGGAAATACTCGTGGCGCGTGTAGGAGAGGAACGAGCGACTATCGGTCAGCATGCCGACAAAGCGGCTGAGTAGCCCCAGCTGTGAGAGACTTTCCATCTGGCGCTGCATGCCATCCATCTGGTCGAGGAACCACCACCCGCTGCCGTGTTGCAGCTTGCCCGCGATCGATCCATCCTGGAAATTGCCGCACATGGCGACGAGCAGCTCGTTGTCACGCGGATTCAGGTTGTAGAGAATCGTGCGCGGCAGCGTGCCGTTGCGGTTGAGCCGGTCGAGCAGGCGCGAGAGCGGGCGCCCGACCTCCACGTCCGCAATGGAGTCGAATCCGATGTCCGCTCCGGCCTGCTCGAACATAGCCGTGTTGTTGTTGCGCAGCGCTCCGTAGTGATACTGCTGGGTCCAGTCCTTCTCGGCATCCATCTCGCCGAACAGGACGAGCATGGCCGATTTGAAGGCCAGCACCTCGTCGGCATCCAGCTCGGCCCCGCCACGAATCTTGGCGAAGATGCGCACGATCTCACCTTCGGTGTAGTCGGCCGCATAGAGTGTTTCGACTCCGTGATCGGAGAGGCGGCAGCCGACCGTGTGAAAGAAGTCGTGGCGCTGCCGCAGCGCGCTGACATAGGCGGCATAGTCGCCGATCTCCATATCGGACGCCGCGCTGAGCGCCTCCACCCAGGCGTTGAACGGGGCGGCCGTTTCGACCGCCATGCCCTTGTCGGGCCGCCAGGTGGGAAGGACCTGCACGTCGAAGCTTGGGTCGGCGGCGATGGCCTGGTGGTGCGCGAGCGTATCGATGGGGTCATCTGTCGTGCAGACCACGACGACCTTGGAGCGGGTCATCAGGCTGCGCGCCGAGAAATCCGGATCGGCCAGGCGCGCATTGCCCGCTTCCCAGATGGCGTCGGCCGTCTTCGGACTGAGCAGGTCGCTGATCCCGAAGTAACGCGCCAGCTCGAGATGGGTCCAGTGGTAGAGCGGATTGCGCAGCAGGTGCGGCATCGTGGCGGCCCACTGGTCGAATTTCTCACGCGCGGGCGCATCGCCGGTGCAGTACCGCTCGGCCACCCCGTTGCTGCGCATGGCGCGCCACTTGTAGTGATCACCGCCCAGCCAGATCTCGCTCATATCGGCATAACGCTTGTCCTCTGCAATCTCGGACGGGGGGAGGTGGCAGTGGTAGTCGATAATTGGCAGATCGCGCGCGTAGTCATGGTATAGCGCATGGGCCTGTCCTGACTGCAGGAGGAAATCGTCGTGAATGAAGGGGCGAGTTGTCATGAGGTCATCCTTGGTGGGAAACGTTGGGCTATGCGTGAACCAGTTGTGGCGAGGACTATACCCCGAAGATCCATCAGTTCAAGCCGAAGATCGCGTCACGCGGGCGAATGGGGAGAACGGGCAAGCCGGTGGGCCAAAAGCGGGGGAATTCGCACCCCTCTTTTTTCTCTGTTTATTTCCAAAACCTGTTGACAGCTGGTGGGGCAAGGTGTAGAGATGTGTCACGAAAGGTCAAATAGTGGATTCTGGTGGTTCTATAGATCAGCCTGAGGGCGGCGCATTGGGGATGTTTGTCGGGGAGTTCCGGCATGCCTTGGATCCCAAGAAGCGTTTGACGATTCCCTCGACGTGGCGAGCGTTGGTAGCGGGGCCTAAAAGCCTCTATGTGCTGCCCGATTTCCATGCGCGCTGTCTGAATGTGCTGCCGGCCGAGGCGATGGTCCGCAAATTGGACAAAATCCGGCGTCATTCGATGTCGGACCGCAAGGCGATGGAGTTTGCGCGGCGGTTGGGTTCGGTCTCGGAGCTGGTGCCCTGGGATGTGCAGGGGCGGATCCGGATCAAGGATAAGTTGCTGGACTTTGCGGGGTTGACCGACCAGGTGGTGATGATTGGGGCTTTGGACCGGATCGAGCTGTGGAGTCCGGAACAGCAGCCGGTGATGGATATTGACCAAGAGGGCCTGGCGGAAGCCGGGCGCTACGTGGATTTTTGATGAGTAAGGGCGGAGACTATGCATCTGCCGGTGTTACTGACCGAGACGGTGGAGCGGCTCAAGCCGCGGCCGGGCGGGGTTTATATCGACGGCACGCTGGGCAATGCGGGTCATGCCGAGGCGATGGTGAAGGCGATGGAGGGGCAGGGCCTCTTTATCGGGATTGACCGTGATCCCGAGGCACTGGAACGGGCTGGTGCACGACTGGCGCCGTATGGCGATCTGGTGCGGTTGGTTCATGCGAATTTTGGAGCGATAGAGGAGGTGGCCCGCGAGGCGGGCATCACACAGGCGGATGGAATCATGATGGATCTGGGCGTGTCATCCAACCAGATAGGAACACCCGAACGGGGGTTCAGCTTTCAGGATGACGGGCCCCTGGACATGCGCATGGATCCAACCCGGCCGCCCACGGCGGCGGCGTTGGTGAAGGAGATGTCTGAGGCGGAGTTGGCGCGCTGTTTTCGCGATCTGGGCGAAGAGCGTCGCGCCCGTGCTGCGGCGCGGGCGATCGTTCGCGAGCGTGAGCAGGCCCCCATTGTGACGACGGCCCGTCTGGCTGAGATTGTGGGTGCGGCCGTGGGCGGGCGGCGTGGGCGGATACATCCGGCCACGCGTGTCTTTCAGGCGTTGCGGATGCAGGTCAACGCGGAGTTGGAGTCGCTGCGGGAGGGACTCGAAGGGGGGATCGGGCTGTTGGCGCCGGGCGGGCGCATGGCGGTGATCTCGTTTCATAGTTTAGAGGATCGCATTGTGAAGCACTGCTTTGCCGATCATGCCGGCCGGATGGTGTCGCTGGCAGCGGGTGGTGAAGCGTGGGAAGGCCGGGAGCCGAAACTGCAGCGGATTACGCGTAAGCCGGTGATGGCCGGTGAGACGGAGCTGGCGGAAAATCCGCGCGCCCGGTCGGCAAAATTGAGAGTTGTAGAGAAGATTTAGGTGAGCAGTGAGCAGTGAGCAGTGAGCAGTGAGCAGTGGGCAGTGGGCAGTGAGCAGTGAGCAGTGAGCAGTGGATGGCGGCTGAAAGCCGTCCGAGAGGGGGACAGCATGGCACGTAAGAACAGCAGGAAGAAGCGCAAGAAACAGCAGCAGGTCAACGGATTCGCCTTTCCGGTTCCCTTCGCGGGGATCGTGGTGGTGGCCGCCGCGCTGGCGCTGGGGTATGTCTGGCTGGGGTGTCAGTGCGAGGCGCTCGGTGATGAAATCAAGATGGTCGAGTCGGCACGGGTGGAATTGAACAAGAAGTATCTCAACGCGGAGTACCGCTGGGTCCGCACCAAGTCGCCGCGCAGTATGGAGATTGCCCTGCAGCGGCACGGGCTTGATATGGACTGGCCGCGAGCCGGACAGATCGTACGGCTCAAGCGTGGCGCCACTCAGCGTGGACTGGGTCGGGGGGCGCTGTCGAGTGGGGTGCGTGTGGCGCAGGTGAAGCGGAACGTATTGCATGAGTAGCAAGGCTCCATATCGCGTGTTTGCCAGCGGGACCGCATTGCTGTTGGCCGTCACTGGGCTGGGCTTTCGCCTGGCCTTTTTGCATCTTGGCAGCCACGAAGAGACACGGGCGCGCTTCACGCGCTCGCGCAGTTACGAACGCAAGATCCTGGCCGGACGCGGTGCGATCTACGACCGCAACGGCAACGGCAACGTGTTGGCGATGAACCTGGGCGTGAAAGACATCTGCATCGATCCGTCGATCACGTCGCAGGGCGAATCGGTGATCAAGACGGCCTGTACGCTGTCGGCCCTGCTGGACGTGCCGACCGACGAGGTGGTGGTGCGCATGAAGCAGGCGCCGCGCCGCTTTGCCTCCATCAAGCGCTCCGTCCCCAACGAGCTGGCCGACGAGGTGGCGGCGCTCGGCATCAAGGGCCTCTTCTTCAAGGACGCGACGATTCGTCACTATCCGCAGAAGGATTTTCTCTGTCACGTCCTCGGTTTTGTCAACGACGTGGGCAGCGGGAGCGCCGGTGTTGAACAGCAGCACGACCGCTACCTGCGCGGGTCGCCGGGCATCATGGAGGGACGGGTCAACGCCAAGCGTGAGGAGCTCTACATCAAGCGCGGCCGTCACGTGCCGGCGCTCGAGGGCGCCAATGTGACGCTGACGATTGACCAGAATATCCAGTACATCGTCGAGAAGGCGCTGGACGAGGTGATGCTCGAGCACCGTGCCGAGGGCGCCTGGGCCGTGGTGCAGCGGGTCAGCACGGGCGAGATCCTGGCCTTGGCCAACCGGCCGGGGTTCGATCTGAACGAGTTCCGGCATGCCCCCGATATGGCCAAGCTGAACCGGGCGATCGGTTATGTCTTCGAACCGGGCTCGACGATGAAGCCGATGGTGATTGCGGCGGCGCTTGAAGAGAAAACGGTGACGCCGGAGACGATGTTCGACTGCGAGAATGGGGCGTGGATGTACTGCCGCCGTATCCTGCATGACTACCATCCCTATAGCCGCCTCTCGGTGGCGGACGGGCTCAAGAAATCGAGCAACATCCTGACGGCCAAGGTGGCCCTGACACTGGGCGATGAGGGCCTGGATCGCCACCTGCGCGCCTTTGGGTTCGGTCGCAAGCTGGGCTTTGATATGCCCGGCGAAGAACAGGGGATCCTCGCGCCGGCCAAGCGCTGGTCGGGCATTAGCGCCACGCGGATCTGTATCGGCCAGGGCGTCGCGGTGACGGCGCTGCAGATGCTGGGTGCGGTCTGCGCGATCGCCAACGACGGCTTCCTGATGAAACCCTATATCGTGCGCGAGGTGCGCTCGGGCACGGGTGAGGTGATGCATCACTACGAACCGGAAGTGGTATCGCGCCCCATTTCGATCGAGACCGCCACAACGATGCGCTACCTGATGGGGCGCATCACGCAGTCGGGCGGCACCGGGCGGCGCGCCCAGGTGGAGGGATACACCGTGGCCGGCAAAACCGGAACGGCTCAGAAGGCGGTGGCGGGCGGCTACTCCAGCACCGAGCATGTGGCCTCCTTCGTTGGATTTCTTCCGGTCGATCAGCCGGAGATCGGGGTGATCGTGGTGGTGGACAACCCGCAGCCACTGCACACCGGTGGCCGTGTGGCGGCACCGGTGTTCAGCAAGATTGCGGGTCCGGCGATCCGTTACCTCAATGTGCCGGGGACGGACAGCATGCTGGCTCAGGGGTATTGACCACGGATGACACGGATAGACACGGATGGCGGCTGGCGCCGCCGGTGGGGAATGGATGCTGAGTAAAGCGATATGAACGTGGAGCAGCTACTTAAGACGATCGTTGACGTGCCGCTGGGCGCGGCGGGTGCGTTCGATGTTGTGGGCGTGACATCGGATTCGCGCCAGGTACGCGAGGGCTTTATCTATGTGGCGATCACGGGGGGGCGCTATGATGGCCGTGATTACGTGGAAGACGCGGCCGAGCGTGGCGCGGTCTGCTGCGTGGTTGAGGGCGGTCCATCCTCCGCAACCGCACATGGCGTGCCGGTGGTGGCGGTGGCGGATAGCCGTCTGGCGGTGGCCCTCCTGGCATCACGTTTTCATTCGGAACCCTCCTCGCATCTGCGCGTGGTCGGCACGACCGGCACGAACGGCAAGACGACGGTCAGCTATCTGCTGCGCGATATCCTGAAGGCCGCCGGTCTGGCACCCGGTTTGATCGGAACGATCTCGTATGAGTTCGGGCAGCGTGCCATTCCGGCCTCGCGCACCACGCCCGAGGCCCCCGAGTTACAGGGGCTTCTGGCGCAGATGGTGACGGCGGGCTGCAAGGCCGCTGTGATGGAGGTCTCCTCGCACTCGCTTGACCAGAAGCGCGTTGCCGGCATCGATTTCGACGTGGGGGTGTTTACCAACCTGACCGGTGATCATCTCGACTATCACCATGATATGGAGCGTTACTTCTCCGCCAAGGCTGAGCTGTTCCGCCAGCTTGGCCGCGGCGCCAAGCAGGCCTATGCGGTGATTAACGCGGATGATCCTTTCGGCCGGCGACTGGCCCAACCCCACCGCCTGGCCGCCAACGTGATCACGTTTGGCACGGGGCGCGGGGTGGATGTGCGTGCGGCGGCAGTGATGCTCGACGCGCGTGGCAGCCGCGTGACCATGGAAAGTCCGTGGGGCCGTCACGAGGTCGAGACCCCGCTGATGGGGCGCTTCAACGTCAGCAATGTCCTGGCGGCGATGGCCGTGGCGGGCGCCCTGGGACTTGATATGGATGCGGCCGTTGCAGCGGTAGCGAATGCAAGCGGTGCGCCCGGTCGTCTCGAAGAGGTGCCCACGGGGCGTGGTTTCCAGGTGTTTGTGGACTATGCACACACGGATGACGCCTTGAGCAATGTGCTGCATACGCTGCGCGAGGTGACGCGTGGGCGGCTGATTGTGGTGTTCGGCTGCGGCGGCGATCGTGACCGCACCAAGCGGCCGCTCATGGGACGCGTGGCTGAGGTGGGTGCCGACATGGCCATCGTGACCTCTGACAATCCACGCGGTGAGGACCCGGCGGTCATCATCAATGAGATCGTGGCGGGGGTAAACAAGCGCGCGGCGGTTCGAGTCGAAGTCGATCGCCGCACGGCGATTCAGCTGGCCATTGAACTGGCGCAGGATGACGACATTGTACTGATCGCGGGCAAGGGGCACGAGCATTTCCAGGATGTCGGGAGCCGGACCATCGCATTTGATGACCGGCAGGTTGCTGAAGAAGCGCTGCTTCAGGAAGGGCCATGTTGCGACTGAGTGTCCATGACGTAGCCGCCTGGTGCGGTGGAACATGGTCGGGGCCGACCCCGTCCGGGTTCACTGCCGTGTCGACGGATTCGCGCCACATGACGCCCGGTGCGCTCTACATCGCCCTCAAGGGCGAGCGTTTCGACGGACACGATTTTGTGGGTGCCGCCCTCCAGGCCGGCGCCACGGCAGCCGTGGTGGAGAACGGGTTCGCCTGTGGACCGACTGAGGCGGTCCTGCTGCACGTGGCCGATACGCACCGTGCCCTCGTGGACGTGGCGCGGGGGGGCCGCAACCAGGTCTCGCCGCGCCTCATCGGCATTACCGGTAGCGTTGGCAAGTCGACCGTCAAAGAGCTTGTCACGGCGATGTTGGCCACGATGGCGCCGACGGCGTGCACGCGGGGAAACTGGAACAATGATATCGGGTTGCCACTGAGTCTGCTGGCCATGCCGCCGGATACGACATTCGGTGTCTTCGAGGTCGGCACGAACCACCCCGGCGAGATTGCCGGGCTGTGCGAGCTGTTGCGGCCGGAGTGGGGGTTGGTGACCAACATCGGGCCGTCTCACCTCGAGCACTTTGGCAGCGAGACGGCTGTGGCCGCTGAGAAAGGGGACCTCCTGGCGGGGCTGCCGGACGATGGTGTCGCCTTTCTTGACCGTGATGGCGCGTTCTTTGATGTTCTGCAGGCGCGCACCTCGGCGCGGGTGGTCAGCGTGGGGATCGATTCTGCCGCGGATATCTGGTGTCCGGCCGTGGCGGCCACGGCGGCCTCCATCATGGTTGAAGACCGGCGGGCGGGCGAGACCGCTTGCCTGCCGTGTGTGTTGCCCGGAATCCACCAGGTGCGCAACCTCCTGCTGGCTGTCGCTGTCGCGCGCGAGGCCGGCGTGTCGTGGGAGGGTATTCGGGCCGGTATCGAGGCGTTTGAATCGATGCCGATGCGCTGGACGCAAGAGGATGTGGGCGGCATCCGCGTGATCAACGATGCCTACAATGCTAATCCGCTCAGCATGCGCGCCGCGCTCGAGACGTTTCACGATCTGCCGGTTGAGGGCGGCCGTTGGCTGGCCTTGGGCGATATGCTTGAGCTGGGCGACGCGGCCGCAGAGGCCCATCGCGTGCTGGGTCGGCGTGTGGCCGAGGGCACCTGGGCCGGGCTGGTTACCGTGGGTGCGCTGGCGGCCGGTATCGGTGCGGCCGCGCAGGCGGCCGGCTGGCGCGGGGTGCTGACGCACTGTGCCACGGCGGCTGAGGCCGGCGCGTGGCTGTGTGAGCGGCTGGGGGGCGGCGACGCCCTGCTGCTGAAGGGGTCACGCGGTATGCATTTGGAGTCGATTGTGAGTCTGATTGGAGAGGCAAAGAAAGGGAAGCTCGATGGTTGCTGATCGTAAACCCAAACACAGTGCAAGCACGTTGATGGCCGGCCGCCCGGCGGGACGGCTGGGGACGCCGCGTCCCCTGCGGACGGAGTCGCGCAAGCCTGCCGGGGTGAATGCCCGGCTGGTTGACCACATGCCGAATGGCGATCCCCCCAGCGTCATGCTGTGGGGCGATGAGGCGTAGAAGGTCCGAAGTTGGAGATCCCTCCTTCGCCCTGCGGGCTATGGAGGGCAAGCGGAGGTCGGACGCGGGGGCGCGCCGACTGTTGAAGGGATAGAATGCTTTATTATCTACATCTGTTGCAGGAGTGGTTTTCGCCTTTGCGCGTCTTCCGCTACATCACGATCCGTGCCCTGGCCGGGGCAGGGACAGCGTTCATCCTAACCTTGGTGTTGGCGCCGTGGGTGATCCGTCAGCTCAAGCGGCTGAACGTGTCGCAGCCCGAGCGCAAGGAGGAGGCTCCGCCACTGTTTGAGCTGCACGGGCACAAGCAGGACACACCGACCATGGGCGGTTTGATCATCATCTTCGCGATCGCGGTGTCGGCTCTCCTCTGGATTCCGCTGCACAGCCTACTGGCCTGGCTGACCGTGGCGACGCTCTGCTATATGGGGATGGTGGGCTTCTGGGACGACTACAAGAAGGTGGTCGAGCGCAACACGGCCGGACTGAGTGCCCGCAAGAAACTCCTTCTTCAGGGCGTGTGGGCCCTGACCATGGCCGCGGTGCTGATGCTGCACCCGGAGACGGGGGAGCGTGCACGTCACCTCATGGTGCCCTTCATGAAGCAACCGCTGATCCATGACCTGGGCTGGTTCGGTGTCTGCCTCTTTGTGGGTGTTGTTGTCGTGGGTGCGACCAATGCGGTCAACCTGACCGATGGTCTGGACGGTTTGGCCATCGGCTGCAGCAGCTCGGTGGCGATCTCCTACCTCATCATGGCCTACATGGCCGGTCACGTGGCCTTTGCCGATTACCTGATGGTGCCTTTCGTGAGCGGCGCCGGTGAGTTAGCGGTCTTCTGTGGCTGCCTGCTGGGGGCCTGTCTGGGTTTTCTGTGGTTCAACTGTCATCCTGCCCGCATTTTCATGGGTGATACCGGCAGCCTGGCGCTGGGCGGTTCGATGGCGATGGTGGCGATCCTGATCAAGCAGGAGGTCGTTCTGGTGATCGTGGGGGGGGTGTTTGTAATGGAAGCGCTCAGTGTGATCATACAGGTTGTTTCGTTCAAGACGCGCGGCAAGCGTGTCTTCGCCATGGCCCCGATCCATCACCATTTTGAAATGAAGCAGTGGAGCGAAACCCAGGTGGTGGTGCGCTTCTGGATCCTCTCAATTATCTGTGCCCTGGCGGGGATTTTGACGCTGAAGGTGAGGTAGCGCTTCGGTCGGGATGAGGGGTTCTTGGCTGGAGAGCGTGGAATACCACGCTCAAAGGCCAAGTACCCCTCACCCCGACCTCCGCTGAGGTTAGGTTGGGAGAGCACACGGTCTGGCCCTGATGCTGGTGTATGCGCTCACTTGGATGTTGGGAGTTCCTTGTTGGCTGTTGGATATTGAAAAGCATGAAGCACCAAATTCCAGTTTCCAAGTCTGAACCCGCTCCTAGCCCTGCCAATGCATTGGTGCTGGGCTTGGGGTCCAGCGGTGAGGCGGCGGCACGGCTGCTGTTGGGGCGTGGGGTCGCGGTCACGGTGATCGATCGCTCCGACGGCGCGGTGGTTGACGCGCGGGCGGCAGCGTTGCGGTCGCAGGGCGCTTGCGTCGTGACAGGCGCGATGGAGCTCCCGACGAACGTGTATGATCTCTGTGTGGCCTCGCCCGGACTACCGGTTGACTCGGGCTGGGTCGCCGCTCTGGTGAAGCGGGGGGTGCCGGTTATCTCTGAACTCGAGCTGGCCTATCGCCACGCCCCGTGCCCCATCCTGGCCATTACGGGCACGAACGGGAAGAGCACGCTGACGCGGCTGTGCGGCGATGCCATGGCAGCGGCCGGGCTGCGCGTGGAAGTGGGCGGCAACTACGGTACACCGGCCTGTGAGACCGTATGTGGGGATGACGTACTGGAGTGGCTGGTGTGGGAGGTCAGTTCGTTTCAGCTGGAGACCTGTCATGCCTTCGCCCCGCGTGTGGGGGTCATTCTTAATATCCAGCCGGATCACCTCGATCGCCATGGTTCGCTGGCCCACTATGCTGAACTGAAGGTGAGTATGCTGGCCAACATGGCGGATGGCATGGCCGTCATTGTGCCGCATTCGGAGCGTGACCGGGTCGCTGCCGGGCTGACCAACCGCCCGTCGTGGCAGACCTTCGCGACAGGCGAGGGCGCTGACTACTGCTACCGCGATCAGAAGCTGCATCACGGGGATGAGACGCTTGCCCTTGCGGGAAGTGTTTTTGCCAACCCGATCGTGGGGCAGACGGCCGCTGCTGCCTGGGCCGCCATGACCGCCTGCGGGGTGGGGCGCGATGCACTCGCGGAAGCGATCGGGGCCTTTCAGTCTCTGCCGCATCGCATGCAGCAAATATCTGTCCATAAAGGGGTTACCTATGTGGATGACTCCAAGGCCACCAACCTCGCGGCAATGAAGGCGGGCCTGCGTATGGCCACCGGACCGGTCCACCTGATTGCCGGCGGGCAACTCAAGGAAGACGATCTCGAATCTGTCAAAGAATTGCTCGCCAACTGCGTCAAGACGGTCTATCTTATCGGCGACGCTGAGGGCCCCATGCAGGCGGCGTGGGAGGATGTTGTTTTATGCCGCAATTGCGGCACGATGGAGTGCGCTGTGAAAGCAGCCGCAACGGATGCGTTTAACGGCGATTGGGTGCTATTGTCACCTGGATGTGCCAGCTTTGACCAGTATCCGGATTACAAAGCGAGAGGGAATCATTTTGCAGAATCAGTCAACCAGTTGGAGAGATGATATGAAGACGCCATGGGTAATCGGAATCGTAGCAGGAGCGCACGTACTGGCCGTCGCCGGCATCATGCTGATCCAGGGCTGTGGTACAACGCAACAGGGGACCTTGCCGGAAACCGTTGAGACGGTGATGCCGCCCTCGGCGGCAACGCCTGCGCCCGTCCAGGAGGCACCTGTCGCGCCGCCCACGGTAACGGAGTGGCCCCCCTCCACAACGACGGAGTACAAGGTGAAGCCGGGTGAGTCGCTCTCCAAGATCGCGGCCCGCTACGGGCTGAGCACACGTGAGCTGGCCGCGTTGAATGGTATCGATGACCCGAACAAGATTCGGGTGGGACAGAAGCTGACCTTGCCGGGCAAGAAGGATGTCGCTGCCCCCGCCCCCGCGGCGCCGGTCAAAGAGGCGGCCACGCCGGCCGTTAAGAAGCCGAATCCGGTCAAGGTATCTGCCGCTGGCACATACGAAGTGACATCGGGCGACTGTCTTTCGAAGATTGCGGTAGCGCATGGCTGCACAACCAAGGCGCTGATGGCCGCCAACGACCTCACGGCAGAGAAGATCTTCGTGGGACAGAAGCTGACCATTCCGACCGGTGCGGCCAAGAAGCCGGTCCCAACCCAAAAGCCTGTCGTGACAAAGAAGCCTGTCACGGCGAAGAAGCCGGTGGTTGCGAATCCGCTTAGTCTCGACAGCCCTCCGGTCGAGTTGCCGGATCCGGATCTGGACATGGGCGTGAGCGGCGGCGTGCGTGAGATCGTCGTGGCCGATGGCGAGGACCTGCCCCGCATTGCGATGCGCTACGGCGTGACGGTGACGCAGCTCAAAGAGCTCAACACGCTGGTCGATGGCACGGTACGCCCCGGACAGAAGATCAAGATTCCGATCGGCGAATAGCGTCGCAGCCGGGGCACGTTCATGCACAAGGCCGCGAGCACGCTGACCGCGATCGTTCTGGCCTTGCTCTCTATCGGCATCGTCATGCTCGCCAGCACCAGCAGTGTGCGTGGTGCCGCCACGTTTGATGACGCTGGGTATTTCATCAAGCGCCAGCTCATCTGGCTGGCCCTCGCGGGTCTGGTGGGGGTGCTGACCGCACGCTTCGACTATCACTGGTGGCAACGCCGCCAGATTGTACTTGGCACCGGCATCCTGGCCCTCCTGGTACTGATCGCGGTGATTATTCCGGGGGTTGGCACCAAGATTGGCGGCAGCTATCGGTGGCTGCGCGTGGGCCCGTTCAGCCTGCAGGCATCTGAGCTGGCTAAATTTGCCATGGTGATCCTGATGGTGAACTGGGTCATCTGGAACAGTCGGCGCATGGAACGGTTGAAGGAGGGGCTCCTGATTCCGCTGGGTGGTCTGTCGCTCATGCTGGGGCTGCTCCTGCTCGAACCCGACTTCGGCACCACGATGCTGAGCGGGTCGGTCGCCATGCTGTTGCTCTATGCGGGCGGCACACGGGTCGGGTACCTTGCCGTGGCGGCTGTCACGGGCCTCTGCCTCTTCTCGCTGGCCGTGATGCACGACCCCGTGCGCATGATGCGTATCCTCGCGTTCGTGATGCCCGAGAAGTACCCGGATGCGGCGTACCACCTGGCCCAGTCAAAGATCGCCTTCATCCATGGCGGGTGGGCCGGGGTGGGATTGGGCAATAGCCTCCAGAAACAATTCTACCTGCCCGAGGCGCATACCGATTTCATTCTGGCCATTATTGGCGAGGAGCTGGGGTTGCTGGCCACGGGCGTGGTGGTGCTGCTCTTTCTTGGGATCCTGGTGTGCGGCCTGACGATTAGTCACTATGCACCTGATCCATTCGGCCGAATGCTGGCGTTCGGTTTCACGATGATGACTGTCCTGCAGGCGGTCATCAACATTGGCGTGGTGACCGGATGTCTGCCTACGAAAGGGCTGCCGTTGCCCTTTATTAGCTATGGCGGCTCGAGCCTGATCATGAGTGTCGCCGGCACCGGCGTATTACTGAACATTGCCAGACATGGTGCGAAAGGCTATAAGGATAACCATACACGAACCATTCGGGATGGGCTGCACGAGTTTTGAACCAAGTCATACAGACACTTATAGAGCGCGGCGGTCCCATCATGTGGCCTCTGCTGGGCTGTTCCCTCGTATCGCTGACGATTACGATTGAGCGGTCGCTTTACTGGATGCGCCAGAAATGGGCCTTCTCCACGGCGCGCATTGACCGCATCCTTGAATTGACCGATACGGGCGAATACACTGCCGCTGGAGCGGTCGACGGGGTGGGGCGCGATGCGGTCTCGGGCGCCTTGGCCGCGGGATTGAAGCACCGCCAGCATGGACTGAGCGAGGCCATGCAGGTGGAAGCGGGGCGCCGCATCGATTCGATGAAGCAGGGCCTCGCCGTACTTGACACGATTGTGACGATGGCGCCGCTGTTGGGGATCCTGGGGACGGTACTGGGTATCATCACTTCGTTCGACCTGTTGGGGGCCAGTGGCATCGAGGATCCCAAGGCGGTCACAGGCGGCATTGCGCAGGCGCTCCTAACCACCGCGGCCGGACTGACCGTGGCGATCGTGACGCTGATTCCATTGAACTACTTTGTGTCACGCACCCAGCGTGAGACGCGTCGCCTTGAACAGATCGCGACTCAGTTTGAAGTGGCCTATCGCCGCAGCTGCAGCAATGGGGTTTGACCCATGCATTTGACCTCGGGATATGAGAGCCGAAGCGCTCGCATCGAAATCGTTCCCCTGATCGATGTGGTCTTTCTGCTGCTGGTATTCTTTATCTACGCCATGCTCTCGATGACCGTCTACCGCGGCCTGCGTGTCTCGCTGCCGCAGGGCGTGGGGCAGACCGAGGACCTCGAGACGCTGGTGATCGCCATTGCCAACGATAATACACTCTGGATCGATCAGACACCGGTGACTGTGGAAGAGGCGGTGGCCCGGGCCCAGGCGCGGGTGACGGATACGCCTCTGCCGGTGCTGATCAGCGGCGATCGTCAGGCCGGCCTGGGGGTATCCATCGAGCTGCTCTCGGCGCTGCGCCAGGGCGGTATTGAGAGTGTCTCGTTCCAGGTGAAGGTGGACCCGTGAGGCGGCGCGGTGATCTCCTTGTGGCGGTTGGGTTGGCTGTGCTCTGTCACGTTGGGCTGGCCGCCGGTGCGGCGTGGATGGTGCGTCAGCGGCCCATCATGCCAGCCTTCGAGTTTGGTGAGTCGGGCGTGCAGTTGACCCTCGTAGCCACGCCGCCGGCACCACCGACCACGCCCCCTCCCGAGCCTCCCAAACCCGAGCCCCCTGACCTCCTGCCCCTGTTTGATCCGGAACCGCTGCCACTGCCCGTTGAGGAGCCGCCGGAGGAAGAACCGGTCGAGGATCCTCCCGCGCCGGTACTGGATCCGGTGGTGCCGGCGCCGCCGGAACAGCCTGCGGTCGAGGAGATGGATGCCGATATGCAGGACAAGGGGGTTGAGGCCTCGGCGATCAGCTCGGCGGCGGTGCGGCCGCGCTATCCACTGGGGGCACGCCTGCGCGGCGAAGAGGGGCTAGTGCGCCTGGCGGTGCGCGTGGATGCGACCGGAAAGGCCGAAGACGTGGAGATCGTTGAATCGAGTGGGTTCACGGCCCTCGATCGGGCTGCGGTCAAGGCGGCTTGGAAGGCGCACTACATCACGGCCGATGGACAGGCGCATGCCGGTGAGACGGTCTTTGGTGTACGGTTCAGACTGGAGGAGTAGCGATGGTGCGGCCGTGGCGCAGTTCGTGGTTCTGGATGCTGCTGATCGTGGGCGTGCTCTACGCTGGGCTGATTCTGATGCACTCCTTCATCTACCATAAGAATCTCTCGGGGTTTATCTGCCTGGGGGATCAGTAC
This sequence comes from Verrucomicrobiota bacterium, assembly GCA_018648805.1. Lineage (GTDB taxonomy): Bacteria > Verrucomicrobiota > Kiritimatiellia > UBA8416 > JABMPJ01 > JABMPJ01. The sequence goes on along the minus strand of JABGQM010000004.1, from coordinate 109,200 downwards.
ATGCCGGCTGAGCGGGTACCGCCCGGTATTGTGGTGCGGCCCAACTCGGTGGGCTATGACGGTACGTTCTTCTATATGATGGCGCACGATCCGTTCATTCGGGGTGACCTGGCCGCGTTCATGGATGCGCCCGCCTATCGCTGTCAACGGGTGGGGTATCCGCTGCTCGTATGGCTGGTGGCCCTGGGGCAGCCACGCTGGTTTCCGGAGGTCATGGTGGCCGTGAACCTTGTGGCCGTTCTGGTCGGTATGCTGGGGGTCGCGGGGCTCTGCCGGCTCTGCCGTTGCTCGCCGTGGTATGGGCTGGCCTACGCCTTGTTAAGTGGCTTGCTTATCGCACTGTTCCGTGACCTGGCCGGCCCGGTGGCCATGGCCTGGCTGGTCTGGGCGGTATTGGCGCACATGCAGCGACGGCACTGGCTTGCCGCCGCGCTGATGAGTGGGGCGGTGCTGACTCGTGAGTCGCTGGCGGTGATGCTACCGGTGTTCTGGTTTGCTGCCTGGTTTATGAAAGGGGAGCGGCGTCGTAGCTGGATCAGCTGGTTGCCGCTTCTGCCGCTCATGGGCTGGCAGGGCTACGTGGCGTTGCGGGTCGGCCAAGCGCCGTGGCGTGAGGGGGTGCGGAACTTCGGCATGCCGCTGCGAGGCCTGCTGGAGCAGCTACGCCTGGTGTTGCCGGATGCGCAGCGCCTGCCGGCTGAGAAGGTCTACCTCGTTCTCTTCCTGCTGGCCTCGCTGCTGGCCCTGCTGCTGGCCGTGTGGGAGGTGCGCAAGCAGCGGAATGCCATTACGCTGGGCTTTCTTGGGTTCTCCCTTATGCCGCTTGTCATGACGGCTTATGTCTGGAGTGAGCCATGGGCTTACGGACGCGTGCTCGTGCCGGGTGGGGTATTCCTCGTGCTCAGCGCCGTATGGAGCCGGAACCGCTGGCACCTGGTGCCGCTCGGTCTGCATGTGATGCTTTTTGGGGTGTTCCTCGATTGGAACAAGCTGGTTTGGCGCGGACACACCATCATCGGGGAGCTCTGGGCGGTGTTGACGTGAGGCGGGGGCGCCGCTGGTTCTTGCTGCTGGCCGTGGCCGTGGCCGGCTGTGGTCGCGTGGCCACCGAGCGCCCGCCCGCCGCTGCGCCGCGCTACCTGGTGGGGGCGCACTACTATGTCTGGTTTCCGGACAACTTCCGTCACGGCATGTTGCGCACCCGTCTCGACCCACCCCAGTCGCCCGCGCTGGGGTTCTACCGCTCCGACACGCCGGATGCCGCCACGGAGCATATCGCGTGGTGTTCACAATACGGGGTCGACTTTCTAACATTGGATTGGTGGCCCGGCCGGACCCAGCAGAACGCAGCCATCACGACCGGCTTTCTCGAGGCGCCCAACATCGCCGATATCCGTTTCTGCATTTTCTACGAAACGTGGGGACTGGGGTTCAACAAGGACTATGGCTGCACGGAGTTCACGCCCGAGCGGTGCGACCGGTTTGTGGCCGAAATGCTCGAGCTGACCGAGCGGTTCTTTGATCACCCCTCCTACCTGCACGTACAGGGCCGCCCGGTGGTGGTGCTCTACCTCTCGCGCACGTTCACGGGCGACTTCGAAGGCGCCATCATGTCCTACCGCCGTGCCGCGCGGGCACGTGGATACGACCCCTACCTGGTGGGGGACGAGGTGTTCTGGCAGGTGTCGCCGCTGGTGGAGGAGGGGCAGATTCCGTTCCCGCTCGTTTCCGAACCCCAGCCGGAGCGGATGGCCTGTTTGGATGCGATCACGGCCTACAACATGTACGAGAACAACCATCTCTCGCAGCGCGGTTACGGCCGCGATAGCACGTTCACGACCGATGTCGCGGCACAATTCGACCGGTTCCGCTGCGCCTTGCCGCCTGGTCGCGCCTTTGTGCCGTCGGTCATCCCGGGCTACAACGACCGCGGGGTGCGTCCCTCGGTCGAGCATCACGCCATTCCGCGGCAGTGGGCGCCGGGCGGCGCGGAGGGTTCCTTCCTGGCTGAGAGTTTTGAACGGCTGGCGTTCCCGTTTGTCGATCCGGAGCTGAACATGATCCTGGTGACAAGTTTCAACGAGTGGAATGAAGATACGGCGATTGAACCGCTGCGTGAGGCCGAGGCGACGACGAAGGATATCAGTCGGCAGCCGGGGTTCTATACGGAGGGCTACGCCTATGCGGGGCACGGAACGCGCTATCTCGAAGTCATTCGTGACAAGGTGGTGGCCGTCGCCGGACAGGTAGGCGACGCGACGGGGGCGGGGCTCCCCGCGCGTTCTGTCACGGTCATCCAAGGGCGACGCCGCCGCACGGTGCAGACCGACAGTCGGGGGTACTACCGCGTGCCGCGTGGTCACATTCTGCCGGGTCCCTGTCGCGTCCGCCTGCGCGCCACCGGCGCCGTGAAAGAGGGGATCGTGGGTGTCGATCGCACGCTGCTGATCGACTTCTAGAGATCGAGGATCAGGGCGCGGTCGGCGTATAGTGTTACCGGTTGCTTCAGTGTGCGGGCGGGGATGCGCAGGAGGGCGTCACCTGCAGTCAGGCCTTTGCGCGCAAAGCGGTAGGTGCCACGCGAGTCTGACACCGTTATCAATCGGCGACGTCCCTGCTTCAGTTCGAGCGTGATGCCAGCGGCTGGTTGGCCCTCGGCAGTGGTCAGCGTCCCACACAGCGCCACCACCTTGTCGCGGATGATCTCCAGGTAGCGCTTATCGTACCCCGTGTAGCGATAGCCCTGCGTGTAGTCATAGCCACCTGGGCTGTGGTCGCGTCGGGTGGGTGAGCCACTGGCGAGCGGCTCGATGGCGGTGTCTTCGTTCCACTCGTTGAAGCTGGTGATGAAGAGCATGTTGAGGCGTGGATCGAGGTGCGGCACGGCCAGCCGGTCGAAGCACTCGGCAAAGAAGGAGCCGGCCTCGGCGTCGCGTGTCCAGCGGCGGGGAATGGCAAAGCTGTCCACGTCGAGGCGCACCCCGCGGTCGTTGTAGCCGGGAATGATGTCGGGGATGAAGTAGACGCTGTTGGATGACGCCGCAGAGAACTCATCGTAGAGTGCGGAGACATCCTTGACGTAGTCGCTCTGCGCACCGTAGCCGGCCTGGGGCGGTTGGCTCCAGTCGTAGAGGTTGTACCCAAAAATGGCGTCGAAGAGCTCAATGCGTCCCATCTGCGGCCCGCGCGCGGGGATGGGGGCTCCGCTCAGCTTGGTGTGCGCGGCCATGACACCCCAGAAGATTTCATCCCCGATGAAGAAGGGCTCCACGCCGCGTGCGGCCAGTTCACTGCGCGCGCGCGTGATGGCGTCCCGGAAATCACCAGAGAAGGTGCGCGAGAGGTAGAGGATGATGACGGGGCGTCCGTCGATGTGGAGGTAGCGCGGATGCGACAGGTAGCGATCTGCCAGCTCGTGCATCTGCGCCACGAATCGATCGGCCACAGCGGGGGTGAACATCGTGGCCGCCGTAGTGGTGTCGAATGCCAGGTCCCACGCTTCGTAGAAGATGCAGAAGCGGATGTCATTCAGGTTGGCGGCCTGGAGAAAGCCCTTCTCGATCGCGGAATTCTGCGAGGGCCGATTGGGCCACCAGTCGAGTGTCAGGAAATCGATGCCGTACTGTGAGCACCACGCAATGTGCTGCTCGGCCGTGGCGGGGTCGGTCGAGTCATAGCGTCCCCGGACCGGCTGTTGCGGCGGGTCGAGCCGGGCACGCAACGTGCCCTGACTGAAGTTCTTGGGGTACCACACGTGGTAGTGCGCCCCCACCAGGATCTGCTCATCCTGGACGATGGGGGGCGTTCCGTCCGGCCGGCGGCAAGCGGTGAGGACCAATGCGGCGAACAGGGCTAGGGTTGTGCGTCTCATGGCAGAACAGTGTAGCGGACCAGAGCGTGCTACGCCAGTTCTCTACGATGGGCGAGACAGCGTCGGATTTACATTGGGGCGGGGATCTGCCAGTATGGTAGTCATCTGAATGGGAAACAAGAGCCTGGGTGGTGGAATTGGCAGACACAGGGGACTTAAAATCCCCTGCTTGCAAGAGCGTGCGGGTTCGAGTCCCGCCCCGGGCATGCCTTTTGGAACAGTGAGCAGTGAGCAGTGGGCAGTAGGAGCGACAATGAACCGAGATAGCAGTTGGATCGGTGACGCGATTGCGGCGAGTGCGGCCACGATTGGGGGACTGGTGGATGCGGCCGATACGATCGGTGTGATCGGTGACGCCCTCGTAGAGGTGTTGCATGGCGGCGGGAAGATCCTGACGGCGGGCAACGGCGGCAGTGCGGCTGAGGCGCTGCACATGTCGGAGGAGTTCGTGGGACGCTTTCGGGACAACCGACGCGCCCTGGCGGCGGTGGCGTTGGTGGCGGACCCGACGGCGCTTACCTGTATCGGCAACGATTTCGGGTTCGATTACATTTTCAGCCGTCAGGTCGAGGGACTCGGCCGGGCCGGTGATGCGTTGGTGGTCTTCAGTACCAGCGGCAACGCGCCCAACCTGGCGCGCGCTCTGGAGGCGGCACGCGAGGCGGAGATGGTGACGGTGGCCCTGCTGGGGCGTGATGGCGGCCCACTGGCCGGCCTGGCCGATCACGAGATCATTGTGCCGGGGGAGGCCACGGAACGTATCCAGGAGGCCCACCAGGTGATCCTGCACCTTTTACTGGACGCGGCTGAGCGTGTCTTTGGAGCGAATCATGCATAGACTATGTCTTGTTGCGATGGGTGGGATGCTGATGGCCGTGAGCGCACAGGGGCAGCTCGATCTGAAGCTCCGTCTGGAGCATGCCGCCGTGTTGACACACGAACCGATCCTGGCGCATGTCACGATCCACAATACCGGCATTCAGCCGGTGACCTTGAATGCTCCGGATGGTACGGGGGTCCAGCTTCGTTTTTATATTGAGCGCGATAACGGGGACTCCGTGGCGACGCGGCGTGGTGCGCCACGACCTGGGCGCGTGGTGGTGCCGGTAGGCGGCACGCAGACGGTGTCGGCGGATCTCACGATGCTGTGCGCGATGCAGAAGACCGGCCGTTATTTTGTGCGCGGCCTGGTGAGTGGGGGCAGGGCGGATAGCCGTTCGCGTCTGCAGATGGTGGATGTGGTGCCCGGGCTGGAACTGACCAAGGTGAGCGGCGCCGTGCCGGGGGCACCGGGCGTACGCCGTACGTTCGCTCTGCGTTACTGGGCGCGTGAGCGCAAAGAGCAGCTCTTCCTCTGCGTGTCGGATGAGCCGCGTGGACGCATCTTTGCCCCGGTGGCCCTGGGCGCCGTTATTCGGGTGGTGCGGCCCACCCTCACGATGGACCACGCTGGCACTGTGACGGTCTCGCACCAGATCAACCGCGCCCAGATGATGATTTCGAACGTCAGGTCGGCGGCGACACGCTTGACGCTGGAGTCGCAGCGGACTGTTCGGATTCAGTCGCTACCGAAACGGAAGCCGGCCACGCTGCCGTCCAAATAGTGTTCCCAGGCAAAGGATAGTGACGATGGAATGGTTCTACGTGAAAGATGGCGCTTCGTGCGGCCCGGTTAGCCAGACTGAATTGGCCGCGCTGGCAAAGGCCGGCACGCTGAAAGCGGATGATCTGGTCTGGAACAGCAGCATGGGCGAGGAGTGGGTTCGGGCCGCTACGGTGGAGGGGCTGTCTGGCACCGCATCCGATCGCCTGTCGCTGGTGTCGTCGACGCGGAACGTGCACGACGCACGGGATACGGATGGCGTGAAGCTGGTTGATCCGGTCAAGGACGCATGGGCACGCATGGTGCTGATTCTGTTTCGCCCCTTTGAGATCGGCAAGTGGTTTGCGCTTGGATTCTCGGCCTGGCTGGCCTCCCTGGGCGGTGGCGGTGGGAGCGGCTCGTTCAACGGTAGCCCCGGCAACATGGGGCGCAACAGCTCCAATGGCACTGTCACTGTTGACGGCATGTTGACGGGCATCGAAGAGACCTGGGCGCAGGCCAACGAGACTCTGCAGGGCTGGGGCGCGCTTATTGTCGGTGTCATCGTGGCGATCGTGTTGGTGGGGGTGGTACTCGGCCTGGTCTTTCTCTGGCTGCAATCGCGCGGGCAGTTCATGCTGCTGGACAATGTCCTGAAGAACCGTGGCGACGTGTCAGAGCCTTGGCGGGTCCTGAAGGAGCACGGCAACTCGCTCTTTCGCTGGTCACTGGTCTACGGCATCATCTGTCTCCTGATCACGCTTGGGTTGCTGGCCTTGAGCTGGCCGCTGGTACTCAAGCCCTGCGTGGAGGCGCGCGCCTTTGTCACTCCGGCGGTCGGCGGCATCGTAACGGTCGTGCTGTTGTTCGCCATCTACGGGATCATCACGTTCTATATCGGACGCTTTCTCAAGGACTTCATCGTGCCGCTGATGTACAAGTACGACATGACCGCCGGCGAGGCGTGGGGGAAGTTCCTTGGGCTTTACCGCGCCAACAGTGGACGCTTCGTGCTGTACGGGCTCTTCTTCCTGGTATTGCAGCTTTGTGCCGGGATGGCGGTCATGGCCCTTGTACTGGTGACCTGTTTTGTGGGTGGGGTGGTGATGGCGATACCCTACCTGGGGGCGGTCATTCTCCTGCCGATCACGGTCTTCTTCCGCTTCTACAGTGTCGAGTACCTGGCACAGTATGGCCGCGAGTTTGAGGTCGGACCCCAGGACTAGGCGACCGGAAAGCGCGGCGGCACAAAGACAGCCGGATGCAGGTAGAGCGGCTGTGGGGGTTCGAGCGGTGTGGCCAGCTCTGTGGCCGGCTGGGCAGCCGCCAGCCGTGCGACCGCCTCGGCCGTGGGGGTACGGACCTCCCTGATCACGTCCCACCCCTCCTCGCCGAGCGGCCGCAGGACGGCATCCAGGCGGCCCCAGTCGGGGCTGACAACGCGGCAGCCGGGCGGCAGCCGATTGCGTAGCTCATCGCGTGCGATGAGGCAGAGGGGGAGCGTTTCCTGAGTCGGGTCCTGCTGGTAGACCGCCATCCAGAGGCGCTCCCGTCGCGCGTCCCCGATGACGGCGACGCTGCTCCCCGCGGAATCCGGCATCATCTGTCGGGCCAGGGCTGCGGCACTGCTGACCCCGGCCATGGGCGTGCCGGCCGGCAGCGCCAGCGCGCTGAGGGCGGCAATAGCGATGCGGATGCCCGAGAATGAGCCCGGGCCGAGTCCGACCGCGAAGCGGTCGATGGCCTCGAGTGTGACGCCGCCGTCAGTGAGGAGCTGCGGCAGGACGCGGAAGAGGTTTTGGTCGCGTTTGCGCTCCTCGCGCCAGCTATGCAGGGCGATGAGGGCGTCGTCGTGCAGCAGCGCGATACCGGCCTCGGGGGTCGACTGTTCTAAGGCGAGGGTCAACATGCGGAGAGCGTAAGCTGGTATGGCCGCAAAAGAAAGTTTGAAGTGGTGCGCCACTTCCATCTACCATCGCGTTTCGCGCCGATAGAGTTTAATACACGGACAAGAAAGCAGGGAGATCGAGATATGGCCTTGAATATTGTAGAGAAGATTGACGAAGCAGTGAACGTGAAGCATGTGCTGGCGAGCGTATCGGACAAACGCGGACTGGACCGTCTTGTGCCCGGACTGGTGGCGGCGAACCCCGACGTGAAGATCTACTCAACGGGTGGTACGTACGCGGCCATCGAGACCCTCCTGGGCCCGGAAGCCGCCGCACGCAACCTCGTGGCCGTAGCGGCCTATACCGGCCAGCCGGAGATGCAGGGCGGGTTGGTCAAGACCCTCGACTTCAAAATATACCTGGGACTGCTTAGCGAAACCTACAACGAGGCCCACGTGCGCGACCTGGAGCGCACCGGCGGGGTGGCCCTCGACATGGTGGTGGTGAATCTCTATCCCTTCCAGGAGACCGTGGCCCAGCCGGACGTGACACCTGAAATGGCGCGCACCAACATTGATATCGGCGGCCCGTGCATGATTCGTGCCTCGGCTAAGAACTTCCTACGCGTGGCTTCCGTGACCGATCCGGGCGATTACGACGGCATCCTGTCTGAGCTGCAGGCGCACAGCGGTGCCATCAGCCTGGCGCGCCGCTTTGAATTGGCGCGCAAGGCGTTTGCGCACACGGCCGCCTACGACAGCGCCATCGCCGCCTATTTTGGTGGACAGGACGTCGCGACGATCGGTGACGGGTACCAGATCGAGGGGGCATAGACGTCATGTTCGAGTTATCGGTTAAAGGTCATTTTTCGGCGGCACACCGTCTCATGGAGTACGACGGTTCCTGTGCCACGTTGCACGGTCACAACTGGGATGTGGAGGTCTATCTTCGCGGTGAGGAGCTGGATGCTTCGGGACTGCTGGTGGACTTCAAGGATGTCAAAGCGGCCGTCAATAGCGTCCTGGACGAGATCGACCATGTCGACCTGAATGCCACTGAGGCGTTTGGCGATTTGAGCCCCAGTTCCGAGAACATTGCACGCTTCCTCTATCGTCGTCTCTCGGGCGATATCAATGATGCACGTTGTGTGGTGCATCGCGTGGCGGTGTTCGAGACCCCCACGTCACGTGCGGTCTACTGGGAATAGGGATGATCGACCTACACATGCATTCCACTTTCTCGGACGGCACGTTACCGCCCGAAGCGTTGGCGGAACTGGCGGGCGGGTTTGGGCTGACGGCCATAGCATTGACCGATCATGATTGCCTCGACGGCGTGCCGCGTTTCCAGGCCGCCTGCGCGGCCGAGGGGGTACGCGGGATTGCGGGTGTGGAGATCAGTGCCGAGGTGAAAAAGGGCACGATGCATATCCTGGGCTACTTCGTGGATCCGGCCGACGAGGCGCTGGAGGATGCCCTGCGACGGATCCGCGGTGGGCGTGAAGCGCGTAACCAGGAGATATTGAAGAAACTGAATGGCCTGGGGTGTACTTTGGAATGGGGTGACGTGCGCGAACATGCCGCTGAAGAGGTGGTGGGGCGGCCGCATTTTGCCCGGGCTTTAGAGGTGAAGGGGTACGTCTCGGGCAAGACCCAGGCCTTCGACCGCTACCTGGGCAAAGGCAAGCCGGCCTATGCCGACCGCTATCGCATGTCGCCGCAGGAGTGCATCGCGATGATCCGCCAAGCCGGTGGGGTGCCTGTGCTGGCGCACCCGTTCACGTTGGGCTTGAGTCATAAGGCGTTGCGCGCGACACTGGCGGAGTTCTGTGAGATGGGGTTGCAGGGCCTTGAAGTCTACTACTCTGAGCACTCGCCCCATGTTCAGGAGACCTTCGAGACCATGGCCCAAGACCTGGGGTTGGCCCGCAGTGGCGGCAGTGATTTTCACGGGGATTCGAATCCGAGGATCCGGATGGGGATCGGGTTTGGACGCCTGCGTGTCCCGGACGAACTGGTGGCAGAGCTGGAGGAGCGCCGCGGATGAAAAAAGCGCATTGGGAGAAGAACCTGGTTGAACTGATTCGGCGGACCTCGACGGACCTGCCGGCAGACGTGGAGAACGTCATCCGGCGTGCACTGGGCCGTGAGAAGAAAGATTCCACCGCCCACAATTTCCTCTCAATGATGTTGAAGAACGCGGCCATGGCCCGGCGTGAGAGTGTACCCCTTTGCCAGGACACCGGAACGCTCAGTTTCCGGTTTACGGTTCCGACCGGCTTCGACACGAACGGATTGGCCTCCCTGACGCGCAGTGCGGTGGCCAAGGCCACGCGCCTGGGCTACTTGCGCCAGAACACGGTGGATTCTGTCTCGGGTGAGTTGTACGTCACCAACGTGGCGCCTGCGGCCCCGCTGATGACGTTCCTGCAGGGCGCCCGCAAGACGGTCGATGCGCGCTTGATCATGAAGGGCGGCGGGTGCGAAAACGTGGGGCAGCAGTACAGTCTTCCCGATGTAACCCTCGGTGCGTCGCGTGACCTGGAGGGCGTACGCCGCTGTGTGCTCGACGCGGTGTGGAAGGCGCAGGGGCGTGGCTGTGCGCCGGGGGTGCTGGGGGTCTGCATTGGCGGCGACCGGGCCACGGGCTATGCGCATGCCAAGGAACAGTTTCTGCGCAAGCTGGGCGATCGCTCCGAGGTCAAGGTGCTGGCGCGCCTGGAAGATCGTCTCACGCGCGATATCCGCAAGATGGAGATAGGGCCTATGGGACTGGGCGGCAAGACATCCTCCCTGGGCGTAAAAGTGGGGACGCTCAGCCGGCTGCCGGCGTCGTTCTTTGTGAGCGTATCCTATATGTGCTGGGCATTCCGGCGCCGCGGGGTTCTGTTGGGTCCCGAGGGCGGGGTGCACCGCTGGGTGTACTAGATTATGATAAAGCGTATTGAATACCCTTTCACCGAAGAGAAGGTGCGCGCGCTGCGGGTGGGCGACGCGGTGGCGCTGAGCGGACGCATCTTTACGGGGCGCGACCGCCTGCACCAGGAGCTGGCCGATGGGACCGCCTCGCCGGTCGGGTTGCGTGATGGCGCGATGTATCACTGCGGGCCGGTTGTGATGAAGGAGGGGGACGGCTGGGTGGTGCGTGCCGCCGGGCCCACCACCTCAATGCGGCAGGATCCTTTCATGCCCCGGATTATCACAAACCTGGGCGTGCGCGTCATCATCGGCAAAGGGGGCATGGGGGAAGCCACCCGCGCCGCGTGCCGCGAAAATGGATGCGTGTACTTACAGGCCGTGGGCGGCGCCGCCGCCCTGCTGGCCGCCAGTATTGAACGGGTTGAGGGCGTGCACTTTTTGCAGGAATTTGGGCCCACCGAGGCGATGTGGGAGTTGGTCGTACGCGACTTCTCGGCCGTGGTGACGATGGACACCCGCGGCCGCAGTCTGCACCGGACCATTGAGCGTAACACGCGCAAGAACCTCAAGATGCTTCTGGAGGGGTAGACACCGAACATTGAGCGGTTGTTTCTTAGCACATACGTAATTCAACACCCAATATCCAACAAGGAATATCCAACTCCCAAGTGAGAGATGAATACGAATGTGATCACCATGGCATGTCATTCTCTCCCCTCTCTCTCCCTTGGACATTGGATATTCCTTGTTGGCTGTTGGATATTGAGTATCTTGGAGAGACTGAGATGTCTCAGTAGGCCGGGCTGAACACTGAACACTGACTACCGGGGAATGGGGCACGGGCCGTATCCGGAAGCGAGGGGGGACGGATGCGCGCATTATTCATGGGGTCCGCCCCGCTCTCCTGTGCTTCACTGGACGTCGTGCTGGAGCAGTGCGAGGTGGTGGGTGTGGTGTCGCAGCCGGATCGGCCGCGCGGTCGCAACCGGAAGGTATGTGCCGGCGCGATCACGGCGCATGCGACGGGGCGGGTCGGCACTATCCTAACGCCTGAACGGGTCAACACGCCCGAATCACTGGCTGCTGTGGCGGCCCTGCAGCCCGACGTTATTGTCGTGGTGGCGTATGGCCAGATCCTGCATCAGCCGCTGTTGGATCTTCCCGCCCTGGGCTGCATCAACGTGCATACCTCCCTGCTGCCCAAGTATCGCGGAGCGGCCCCGATTCAGTGGGCCATTGCGCATGGTGAGACTGAGACCGGCGTGACGACTATGTACATGGATGCCGGGATGGACACGGGCGACATCATTTTGCAGGAAGCCCTGTCGATCGGCCCTGACGAGACCGCCGCCGAGCTGCATGACCGGCTGGCCGTGACCGGTGCCGCGCTGCTCGGCAAGACGCTACATGGGCTGGCGAGCGGTGACGTGCCGCGCCATCCACAGGATAGCACCGTGGCCAGCATGGCGCCGCTCTTGAGCAAGGCTGATGGCCGGATCGACTGGATGCGCACGGCGGCCGACATCCACAACCGTGTGCGTGGGTTCAACCCCTGGCCGGGCAGTAGCTGTGGCACGGCGGCGGGTAAACGGTTGAAGCTGTGGCGCGTGGCCCCGGCCGCGGCGGTAGGGGAGGGTGTCCCCGGCACGGTCGTGGCCGTGGAGGAGGGGTATCCTGTGATCGCTACCGGGGCGGGTGGCATCCGCCTGCTTGAAGTCCAGCCTGAGGGTGGTAAGGTGATGGACGGTAGAGCGTACATGCGCGGGCATAGGCTGGCGCCAGGCGATCGATTGGAGTAGAGGAATGGAAACAGTAGCGGTTGGATTGGGAGCACGCAGTTACGACATCCGCATTGGACGCGGGATGCTGGAGCAGGGCTGGGAGGGACTCCCGCGTGGCAAGCGGGCGCTCGTGGTGACGGATAGCAATGTGGATCCACTTTACGGGGCGCGTTGTGACGCGGCCCTGGCGGCGCTTGACTGGCAGGTCACGCGCGCAGTCGTGCCGGCCGGTGAGACTACAAAATCGGTCACGCACCTGGCCGCCCTTTACGAGCAAGCCGTGGCCGCCGGGCTGGATCGCGGCGCCTATATCGTCGCCCTGGGAGGCGGGGTGGTCGGGGACTTGGCGGGTTTTCTGGCGGCCACCTTTCTGCGTGGCATTCGACTGATCCAGGTGCCGACCAGCCTGCTGGCCATGGTCGACAGCTCCGTGGGCGGCAAGACGGGTGTGAACCTGCCACAGGGCAAGAACCTGGTCGGAGCGTTCTACCAGCCGGAGCTGGTTGTGGCTGACTTGGCCTGCCTGGACACACTGCTGCCGCGTGAGTATCTCTCGGGGTTGGCCGAGGTGGTGAAGTACGGCATCATTTGGGATGCGGCGCTGTTTCGCCGTCTTGAATCTGATCGCGCAGCCCTGCGCGAGCGTGATGATGCCGTGCTGGCATCCATCGTGGCACGCTCGTGCGCGATCAAGGCTGAAGTGGTCTCGGTCGATGAGCGGGAGGCCGGCGTGCGTGCCATTCTGAATTTCGGGCACACTCTCGGCCACGCGGTCGAGGCCGTGGCTGGATATGAGCGCTGGCTGCACGGCGAAGCCGTGGCGGTCGGGGCCGACTACGCCCTCAACCTCTCTGTGCAGCACAAGGGGATGCCGGTGGCGGAGGCTGACCGTATGCGGGTCCTGCAGGCCGATCTCGGTCTGCCGGGGCTTGATCATCCGGATATCCGCTCGCTCTCCTGGGAGGCGTTGCGTGCGGCCATGGTGACCGACAAGAAGAGCGTGGCCGGCAGCCCACGCTTCGTCTTGGCCGAAAGGTTAGGCGCCGTAAGTTACGGGTGCGAGCTGTCGGATGCCGACCTGGAACGGGCCTTCACGGGGGAATGATGCCATGTCAGCCGTAAGCGAATGGATTGTGCGGGAGTATTTCGAGGGGTTGGGCTACCTCGTCAATCAGCCGCGCAAACATACGGTGCCGGGGCGGCAGAAGCGTGCCGCAGAGGAGATCGACCTGGTCGTCTGCAATCCCCTGGTCCATGAGCAGCAGCTTTCCGGGCAGATGATGTGGACCCGTGCCGACCTGGCGGGAGTGGCCCGCGCCATCGTGGCGGTACGGGGATGGCATACCGAACGGTTCTACCCTTCCACTTTTGAGCAGACCCCCGATATTCTCCGGTTCGTCGAGGATGAAGCCCTCAGCTTTGCCGAGGAACTGCTGGGCAGCGGGCCGGTGGCGAAGGTGCTGTGTCTGCCGCGGTTACCGGCTTCGGGCGACCTGAAGGATCAGGCGATGCTGCTGCTGCGAGAGAAGGGCATTGATGGCGTCATCTCGTTTGAGACGATGCTGACCGATCTAATTGCGCGGGTGGATATCAACCGCAACTACGAGAAGAGCGACCTCCTTCAGACCATCCGTATTCTTAAGAACTACGGACTGCTGAAGGATAGTCAGCTCGACCTCTTCGAGAAACGCCGCAAGCGGTAAGCCTGCTACTCCTCGATTGACACCATGGGCTGGCCCTTCTTCACCGGGTCGCCGTGGTTGAGCAGGAACGCCCTGATGGTGCAGTCGGTCGGGGCCTTGATCTGGTTGAACAGCTTCATGGCTTCGACGATACAGACCGGATCGCCCGTCTTGACCTTGTCCCCTGCGTTGGCGAACTTATCCTTGCCGGGTCCCGGCGAGCGATAGAACGTGCCGTTCAGCGGTGCATTGATCGTGGGCCCGTCGGCTACGGCTGGTGCCGCGGCTTCCGGCTCGGGGGTGGCCTCCGCCGGCTCGGGAGCCGCTTCGGCGGCCGCTGCGGGAGCGGTCTCCGTCGCGACAGCTACGGGCACGGTGCCACTGGTCATGCCTTCGGCCTTGAGGCTGAAAGCGAGATCGTTGCGGCGAATGGTGATCTCGTTAAGCTGCAAATTGTGCACCTTGTCGATCAATCCGTTCAGCTCCTTGTAGTCCGCCTGTGAGAGGAAGGGCTTGGCCGGTTGTATCGGTGCCGGCGCGGGCGTGTCGCTATCCTGCTTGCGGCGTTCGAGGTCGGCCGGAATAGAGGGGCGGTCCTCGGGTACCATGTTACGCCACTTGAAGAACTCGAGGGCCGGCTCCGGGAAGAGGCAGTAGGAAATGATATCCTCTTCGGCCTGGATCAGGCTGGCATCGACTTCGCGCGTGGCTTGCGGGAGCATGGGTTCCATGCCGGCGGCGGGCCGTCCGGTCATCGACTTCTCCTTACCCAGGATCTTCTTCTTGACCGCGGGGTTGATCGGAGCCGGCGAGCGGCCGTAGAGACCCTTGACGTAATTCTTGGTCTCCTGCGGCACCATGGTGTAGCGATCCCCGGCCAGGACGTTCATGACGGCCTGTACGCCGACGATCTGACTGGTGGGGGTGACGAGGGGCGGATAGCCGAGATCGGCGCGTGCGCGCGGTAGCTCCTCAAGCACTTCGGGTAGACGGTCGAGTGCGTCCTGCTGCTCCAACTGCGAGCGCAGGTTCGAGATCATGCCGCCCGGGATATGGTGGATCAGGATCTCGGGGTCAATGATGTTGAGCGGATGATGGCTCAGCATGCGCTTGGGGGCCACCTCGGTGAAATGCTTGCAGATAACGCGCAGGGCATCACGATCGAGGTTAGCGTGGTAGGGGGTTTCGTCGAAGATCGAGAGCATGGTCTCGACCGGGGGTTGCGACGAGAAGCCGGACATGACCGAGATGGCGCAATCAATCGCGCCGGCACCGGCACGTACACCCTCGACGTAGGTCGCGGTGGCCATGCCGCTGGTCATGTGACTGTGCAGCTGTATCGGAACAGAAATTTCTTTGAACAGTGCGGATACGAGGCGCTCCGCCATCATGGGGGTCAGAATGCCGGCCATATCCTTGATGACGAGCGAGTCGATGCCCATCTGGACCTGCTCTTTGGCAACGCGGACGTACTCTTTGACCGTGTGCACGGGGCTGATGGTGTAGGATAGGGTGCCTTGGGCGTGGCCGCCGTGCTTCTTGACGGCGGCAATGGCCTGTTCCAGGTTGCGGTTGTCGTTGAGCGCATCAAAGATGCGGAAGATATCGACGCCGTTCGTGCAGGCCAGCGCGACAAAGCGGTCGAGCAGGTCATCCGGGTAGTGGCGGTAGCCGAGGATGTTCTGGCCGCGCAGGAGCATCTGGAGCGGTGTCTTCTTGCAGATCTTCTTGATCTGGCGCAGGCGTTCCCAGGGGTTCTCGCGCAGGAAGCGCAGACAGACGTCAAAGGTCGCGCCGCCCCACACCTCGAGTGAGTAGTAGCCGGTATTGTCGATCGTATCGAGGATCGGTAGAATATCGCTGGTGCGCATGCGCGTGGCCCAGAGGGACTGGTGCGCATCACGCAGGGTGGTGTCGGTAATGCGCAGGGTGGTGCGTTGCCGTTTCGGCGCCGGCGGTGTCACGACGGTGGCTGTCACGGGGGCGCGCTTGGCGGCCCTCTTGGTCGGCGCTTTCTTGGCTGCACGGCTCTTTTTGGCCGGTGCCTTTTTCGCGGCGAGCTTCTTTTTCGCGGGTGCCTTCTTAGCGGCGACCTTCTTCTTTAGAGGTGCTTTCCTGGCAGCGGCCTTCTTCTTCGCGGGTGCCTTTTTGGCGGCAACCTTCTTCTTTACGGGCGACTTTTTGGCGGCGACCTTTTTCACTGCGGTCTTCTTGCGCGGGGTGGTCTTCTTCTTGGCTGTCTTCTTTGGCATGGTATGACCTCTCTATTTCCGACTCTTAAAACGTCCAATTTTCGAGAACTTATCGTAGCGATGATCGATCAGGCGCTTGGCCGACATCTTCTTGAGGCGGCGCAGGTGCTTCACGATGGCATCGCCGGTGGATTCAATGGCGGCGTTCGGATCGCGGTGGGCACCACCCTCCGGCTCGGGGATGATCTCGTCGATAATGCCCTGTTCGGCCAGCGAGTCAGCTGTAATCTTGAGCGCGGCCGCGGCCTCGGGGGCCTTGCTGCCGTCGCGCCACAGGATCGAGGCGCAGCCTTCGGGTGAAATGACGGAGTAGACCGCGTTGGAGAGCATCAGGACCACGTTGCCCACGCCGATGCCGATCGCGCCGCCGCTGCCGCCTTCGCCGGTAACGACGACGATCACGGGTACGGGCAGGAGTGACATCTCGGTCAGGTTACGTGCGATGGCTTCGGCTTGGCCGCGGGCCTCGGCTTCGAGTCCCGGGTAGGCGCCCGGCGTGTCGATAAAGCTTACGATCGGGAGCTTGTACTTGGCGGCCAGGTGCATCAGGCGCATGGCTTTGCGGTAGCCATCCGGACTGGCCATGCCGAAGTTGGCCTCGATTTTCTCTTCGACGCTGCGGCCCTTCTGGTGACCGATGACCATGACGCGATGCTGGCGCAGTGTGGCGAAGCCGCCAATGATGCCCTGGTCATCGCCGAAGCAGCGGTCGCCGTGCAGTTCGAGGAACTCGGTGCAGAGGCCTGCGATATAGTCGCGCAGGAGGGGGCGCTCGGCATGCCGCGCAATCTGCACCGTCTCCCATGGACTCAGTTTGGAGTAGACACGCTTGCTTGTGCTCCGCAGCTTGCGCTCCAGGGCCGAAATCTCGGTGTCGAAACTAACATCCGCCTTCTCGTTGAGTTTCTTCAGTTCAGAAATGCGGTTCTCTATCTCTTCCAGCGGCTTTTCAAAATCAAGAGCCATGTTGCCCCTCCTTCATCAGTCGTTTCCAAACAGCTGCCTGATGCGGGTCAGCACCCCGTTCGGTGCCCCGCTCTGCCTGTTGGCGGCAAGTCGTTTCTTGCCGATAAGCTTCTCTACTTCACTGTTCGTTAAAGGCTGGCGGCACAGGTTCATGTCCACCTGAATGTCGAGCGACGTCATGCTGTCATAGGCCGTGTCGAGCCGGATGGCCGGCAGTTGCCGGATGCCGGCCTCGCGGCAGGCTTCCAGCCGGCGTGCCCCGGTAATCAATACACTGTTGCGGTCGATCAGGATCGGGGTCAGGAGGCCCAGCTTGGTTACGGAGGCCTTCAGCATGGTGAGGTCCCCTATGTCCTCGCGGATGGTCTCCTTGAGGGTGACCTCATCGATATCGATTTCGACCAATTCCCGGTGCATGAACGCTCCTAGCGACGTTTGCCATACTGCAGGACGCGGTGGAGGTACTCCTTCATGTCCTTGCGGCTGACGATATGATCGATAAACCCGTGCTCGAGCAGATATTCCGCGGTCTGGAAATCGTCGGGGAGCTTCTGCTTGATGGTCTCTTCAATCACGCGACGGCCCGCAAACCCGATCAGGGCACGGGGCTCGGCAATGTTGATGTCGCCCATCATGGCGAAACTGGCCGACACACCGCCCGTTGTCGGGTCGGTCAGTACGGAGATGTAGGGGACCTTCAGCTCGTTAAGACGTGCGATGGCGGCACAGGTCTTGGCCATCTGCATCAGCGAAATGATCCCCTCGTGCATGCGCGCACCGCCCGACGCGGAGAAGATGATGAAAGGCCAGCGATGCCGTGCCGCGTGTTCGGCCGTCAGTGTGATCTTTTCGCCTGTGCCGCTGGCCAGGCTGCCGCCCAGGAATCGGAAATCCATGATCGCCATGCTGACCGGAATGCCGCCCAGTTTGCCGTCGCCGGTCAGGACAGACTCCTTAAGCCCCGTCTTGGCCTTGGCGGCGGCGGCCTTCTCTTTGTAGGGGCCCTTGGCATCCGAGAAAACGAGAGGGTCAGATGTCGTCACGTGGCCTGCATACTCGCGCCAGGTGCCGGCGTCGATCAGCAGGTCGCGCCGCTCGGTGCAGCTGATACGGGCGTGATAGTTGCACTTGGGGCAGACCTTGAGCTCTGCCTCCCATTCCTGCTTATAGATGTGCGCCTTACAGGAGGGGCACACGGTCCACAGATCTTCTTCGGATGCTCCGGGCGTCTTTTTTCCCGACTTTCGAAACCAGGCCATGATAAAGTCCTTTCCCTTGCGGAAGTGCTGCAGTATGGACGATCGCCTACAGGGGGGGCAAGGATGAAAGGCTATAGACTGGCATCTGTTGGGGCGGCTTGTTATGGTGGGCCCATGAAAACATATCTCTTTCTTATCGTGATGGTGATGGCGACCGGCGGCTGCATAACCACGCAGCAGCAGCGCCTGAGTGAAGCGCGCCGCCAGCGCGAATTCGATGCGCTCAAAGCGGATCTTTACCGGGTTAAGGAGCAGACCGGCAGTGCCTCCTCGGGCTACGAGCAGATCTTTGCTGATATCGCCCGCGTGCGTCGGGAGCAGTCGGATGGAGATAAGGAGTTGGCCGACCGGCTGGATACGCTGGAGCTGCGCGTGCGCAAACAGGATGCGGCGCTGGACGCCATGCACAAACAGATCGTGGCCGAGCTGAGCAAGAAGATGGCGGCGCTTATCAAGAGCCAGAAGCCCGCACCGGGCGTCGAGTATGGGCGCGAACACCGGGTCAAGCAGGGCGAAACGCTTTCCGAGATTGCCTCGGCGTATAGGGTGTCGGTCACGGCGGTGGTACGGGCCAATGGGCTGAAGGATGCCAATTCGATTCGGGTTGGCCAGAAGCTCTTTATTCCTGAATAGCCGGCAGCGATACACGCCAATCCACGGCACGTTTCCCCCCCACGGGAAGGATGGCCAGGACCATACTGTCGCGCGGCGGTGCTGCCGCACCGGGTGATTCCGGCACGGGTGAGGGCGGCCGGGCCGTGGCGACGGGTTCCGGCGTGGGCAGCCTGACCGGGGGCGCCAGGAGAGCCAGGATCTCTTCGACCCGGTTGGTGACGGCCTGCCAGTCAGCCGCATTCCTCTCAACCTGGTTGTGCAGTTGCGCATTGGCGTTCTGCAGTCGTGCGATGGTGCCGTGCAAGCCCGCAAGGTTGGTGTTCATGCCGGACAGCAGGGAGGAGAGCCCGTTCTGTTCGACTTCGAATGTGGCCATCTGACTGTCAAAGGTCTGTTCCATAATCTTGGCACGGGCCTGCAGGCTCGAGAGGGCACCGAGGGCGCCGCCCTGGTCCTCTTCGACCCGGGAGCTCAGACGCTCCAGACTGGCCTGCATCGTGGCGGCCTGGTTGCTGGTCTTGAGGTAGTAGCTGTATCCCACCAGAGCGGCGGCGCCCCCGGCGGCCAGGAGCACGATCAGGAAGAGTGAGGTCAGGACCAGCATGCGGCCGCGTGCGCGGCGGCGTTCGACGTCGAGGAACTCCTGAAATGCAGCCAGAACGGGTAGAGACTCTGCATGGCGGCGCAACATATCGGGCTTGAGCAGTTCGGTCAGCTCGGCGCGATTGACCGGTATGGGCGTTTCGGCGGCGCGGGGGCGCGGGGCCAGTGCGGCCGTGTGTTCGCGGCGTACGCGGTCACGCAGCAGTTGCGGCGGCTCCAGCTCTATCTCTGTGACCTCGTCGTCGGACATCCCTGCGATCCTACTTAAGATTCATCCATGGCTTAGGGCGGAAAGGACCACGCGGCCGTGTGGGCCGTTTGGGGCGTTTGGGGCTGTCGCCGCTGTCGTCCGCCGGTGCCTCCGGCTCACTGTCGCCGTTCGACCACTCCTCAAGTTCCTCCTGGGCACGGGCTTCGAGATCGGCCAGGGGCGCCGGTGGTGCCGTTTCAACCCGCGGCGTCTCCTCGATGTGCGGCTCCTCCTCGTCCACCATGCGGCGCAGTTCCTCGGTTTGCTCCGAGATCAGGTTGCGGCGCACGCGGGCCTGGCGCGTTTTGTAGCTGGAGGTCTGCTCGGTCTGGTAGAGCTTCTTCTGTGCGCTCAGCTCCCGCTGGGCCTGCTCGAGCTTGGTGGTGGCCGTACGCCAGTCACGCTGCATCTGTTCGATACGACGGCTCAGGACCTGCTCCTTGTGGCGCGCCCGTGCGGAATCGTCGTCGGCCGACTTGCGCTGCTGCACGGCCATCTGCTCACGCTGGCGCAGCTGTCCGGTCATGTCCTGGATCTGTTTCTTCATCTGCAGCACTTCGAGCTCCTTGCGGCGCCGCTGGTCACGCTCTTCATCGTAGAACTTCTTCTGCTGCTGCAAGCGCACGCCGCCCGCCTCGCGCTCCTGTTGCAGCTGCTCGATCTGCTGCTGCATATCCTCGGCGCGGGTGCGGCTGCGCTCCTGCTCGTCCTCGTGCAGAATCTTGAACTGCTCCATGTCGTTGGCGGCTTTCTCGAGATCGGCCCCGAGGGTCTGCTGCTCATGCTGCAGGCGCTCGATCTGCATGTCGAGGTCTTCGCTGTGCTGCTCGGAGCGTGCGCGGTCGTCTTCGCGCATGAGACGCTGCTGCTCGATATCCTGCAGGGCTTCGGAGAGCTGGGCCGATAGAGTGCGATTCTCTTCCTGGGTAGTTTCCAGCAGCTGGGCCAGTTCGCCCTGCTCGTTGGTAAGCTGGCCGCGCGTGGCTTCGTGCAGTGTCTTTTCCTGGGAGAGTTCGGCGGCGATGGCTTCACAGCGGGCCTCGGTCTCGCGCAGCACTTCCTGGCTGTGGGCGATGTCCTCCTGCAGGGCCACGAGCTGTTCGCGGGTCTGCTCCAGCTCGGAGCTTCCGACCTGGACCTGCGCCTCACGCTCATTCGTGACGGCTTCGGCTTTTTCGAGTAGCTCCTTGAGCCGGCTGATCTCCTGCTCGCGTGTACGGCGCAGGCGCTGTTCATCCTGAACGCTCTTGCGGTGGCGCTCGATCTCCTCTTCGCGCTGCTGCAGGCGGGTCTTGTCCTGTGTGCTGGCACGCTGGGCCTGGGTCAGCTCGGCCTGCAAGGCCTCGTGGCGGACCTGAATATCCTCGAGTGATTTCTGCATCTCCACTTCGCGGATCTCGGTCTCCTCGGTCGTGGTGTCGAGCAGCTTGCGGATTTCGGCAATCTCCTGGTCTTTGCGACCCAGCGCGGCCGTGGTGTCATCGAGGGAGGTGTTGCTTGCCTCGATCTGGGCCAGCAGCTCCTGGATCTGGCGGCCGGCGTCGTCAGTGCGCTGACGGACCTCGAGCTCGCCTGCCTGCATCTGTTTGCGCAGGGCATCGGCGGCGCTCTTCTGTTTGAGGGTCTCCTGCTGGGCCTGCTTGACGGTTTCCTCGCCCTGCTCAATCTTGTTCTTGAGCTGCTCAATGCGGCGGGTGAGCTGCCCCTCGCGCTCGCGTGCTTCGCTTTCAAAGGTCTCGCGTAGCTGACGCTGCTCATCCAGGGCCTCGGCTTGGGCGGCAGCCTCGGCCCGCGCGGACTCAATCTCGGCCTCGAGCCCGGCGATGCGCTGCCCGGCGCCCTGCTCGTGCTGCTCGACGTCGCGCGTGCGGTCGGCCAAGAGGTCGGTCACGCGGGCCAGTTCGACCTGGGTCTCCTGCAGCGCCTCGGCCGCCTCGGTGAGGTGGCCGGCGGTCAATTCGAGTTGCTCCTCGAGGAAGGTCTTGTCGCTCAGCAGCGCCTCGCGTTCGGTGGAGAAGGTCTCTTCGTTCTGCTGCACATCCCACTCGAGCTGTTCGAGCCGACCGGTCAGGCCGGCGTTCGTTTCCTGCAGCTCATCGATTCGCTGCGAGAGTTCGGTCTCGCGGTCGCCCGTGCTGCCGCTGAACGCCTCGTAGAGGGCCACCTGCTGGTTGAGCTCTTCCTGCTTCTGGGTGACGTCTGCGAGGGCGTCTTCCTTGAGCTTGATGGCCTCCTCGAGCTCGAGTTGAGTCTGGCCGAGCTTGCGCGTCATGTCGCGCAGCTCGTCCTGCAGCTGGTCGACCCGCTGGGCCATCTCGCCCTCCGAGCGCTGGGCCCGGTTCTTCAGTTCTTCGATCGTGGAGTTCTGCTGTTCGAGCTCGCCTTCGGCGTGGTCGGCGCGCGAGATGATGGCTTCGCGATCCTGCATCGCCTCGTGCAAGTCGTCGCGCAACTTGTTGGTGCGCCCTTCGTACTCATCGATCTCGCTGTCGCGCGTGAAGCGTAGCGTCTCGAGTTCCTCCTCGAGGGTTCCGATGCGTTCGCTGGCCAGCTTGCGCTTTTCAAAGAGGGCGCGTTGCGATTCGAGGTCGCTGCCGAGCAGCTCCTCGAGCTTGCGCACGCGGTCGTTGAAGAGACGTTCCTTGGCGCTATGCGCCTCGCGCAAGGCATCGAAGAACTGACGCTGACTCTCCAGCTCGGACTGTACATTCGAGGTCTCTTCGACCAGGAGTTGCTTCATGCGTTCGGTATGCTCGCGCTGTTCTCCTTCAACGGTGGCTTTCTCTGCTTCGAGCGTATCGCCTTTTGCGCGCGCCTCGGCCAGGTCTATCTGGGCCTGCTGAAGGGCAGAGGTCGTGTTGTCCAGGTTGACACGAATCGTGTCGCGCTCCTGGGTCAGCTGCGCCTGGCGGGCCTCGCTGGTGGCCGCGGCCTCTGCGGCCTGGGTGCGCACCTGCTCGAGTTCGCCCTGCAGGGCTTCGATCGTCTTGGCCTGGCCGGCGCTCTCGTCTTCGAGGCGCGCGATCGAGGCGCTTAGCGTGGCGTCCCGTTCCGCGGCCTGCTGCTGGGTCGTGGTGTGCTGTTCGCTCTCAGCGGCTAACGCATCGCGCGTGGCGGCCAGTTCGGAAGCCATGGCGGCACGGTGTGCTTGCAGGTGGGCCACCTGGGTGGCGACGGACGTCTCACGCTCGCGGCCCTGCGTCACCATGTTATCAAGACGCCGTGTGGTGGCGGTCAGGTCGGCGCGGGTCTGATCGAGCGTATCGACGGTGCTGTGCTTCTCGTCGCTGATGGCGTCGATGCGCGCCTGTAGCTCGGCCTGGCGGGCCTGGGCCTGGGTCTTGAGATTGTCGGCGCGACTCTTCTCGGCCTGCAGGTTGAGGCCGATCCGCTGTAGCTCCTGGCGGGTTGTCTGAAGCTCGGCGGTTAGGGCGGTAACCTGGGCGGTGAGTGCATCGCTTGCGGCACTGGCCGCCTGGGCGGCCGTATCGGCGTCGGCGCGTCCCTGATCGAGATCGGCTTCGAGTAGGGCGATGGTATCGGCGTGCGCGGCCAGGTCGCTTTCGAGGGCGGCGATGCGCGCGGTGAGCTCCTGATCCTTTGCGGCGGCGGCTTCGCGTGCGGCGGCCAGTTCGCTCTCACGCTCGGTCAGGCGGGTGCGCGAGGCTTCGAGCTCCTGCTGCAGGGCTTCAAGGGCGGCGCGTTCACCGTTGAGTTCTTCGGTCAGGGCCCGGCGTGTTGCCTCGGCCTCGGAGGCCGACTCGCCGGCCGCGGCGCGGTGCTCGGAGAGGGCCTTATCGAGGCCGGCCAGGGCGGTGACCTTGGCGGCGAGCTCCTCGTCGAGGTCGTGCACCTGGGTTTCAAGCTCGGTCTGACGCTGGATCGCCGCGTCGTTGGCTTCATTATGGGCGGCCTGGGCGCGGGCCAGTTCGGCCTCGGCTTTCTGAAGTTGGTTGCGCGCGGCCTCGTTGGCGGCGTCCAGTTCGGTGCGCCCCGTGCGCGTGGTGGTTTCGAGGTCTTCGCGTGTGGCGTTTACGTCGGCCTGCAGCGTACTCACCTCGTCCTGGAGGCGGTTGATGTCGCTTTGCAGCGCACGTTCGCGCTGGGTGGCGGCCCCGGCCTGGGCTTCGGCCTCGGCTTCGGCTTCGGCACGCGCGGCGGCGCTTGCGGCGAGGGCTTCGTCGAGCTCGTGCACCTGAGTTTCAAGCTCGGTCTGACGCTGGATCGCCGCCTCGTTGGCTTCGCCATGGGCGGACCGGGCGCGGGCCAGCTCGGCCTCGGCCTTCTGAAGTTGGTTGCGTGCGGCCTCGCTGGCGGCGTCCCGTTCAGTGCGCGCCGTGCGCGTGGTGGTTTCGAGATCCTCGCGTGTGGCGTCCACGTCGGCCTTCAGCGTGCTCACCTCGTTCTGGAGGCGGTTGATATCGTTCTGAAGTTCCTGCTCACGTCGGGTGGCAGCCTCGGCCTGGGCTTCGGCCTGGGCGGCGGCTTCGGCACGGGCGGCGATCAGGTCGGCATCGCGTTCAGAGAGGGCCTGACGCACCGCGTCGGTTTCACTGGTGGCTGAGCCCACGGCCTCGCTGGCCTCGGCACGATGTGTCGCCAGTGTCTGTTCCAGCGCGGCCAGGGCCGCGGCTTTGGCGGCGAGTGCAGCGGTCTGGGTGGTGAGCGACTGGTCCAGTTGGTATACTTGGGTTTCGAGTTCGGTCTGACGCTGGCTGGCCGTCTCGTCGGCCTCGCCGTGGGCCGCTTGGGCGCGGGCCAGCTCGGACTCGGCCTGCTGAAGGCGGTCGTGGGCGGCTGTGTTGGCTGCATCCAGCTCGGCACGCGCGGCTTCACCGGCGGCATCCAGCTCGGCGT
Source organism: Verrucomicrobiota bacterium (assembly GCA_018648805.1). Lineage (GTDB taxonomy): Bacteria > Verrucomicrobiota > Kiritimatiellia > UBA8416 > JABMPJ01 > JABMPJ01. The sequence goes on along the minus strand of JABGQM010000004.1, from coordinate 84,675 downwards.
GAGCCGTCTGCCGGACGCTCTCGAGCTCCGCGTGTTTGGCCGCGAGTTCGGTCCGCAGCGCGCCCGCATCATGCTTGAGGGCGCTGATATCTTGCTCGAGCTGAGTCTCGCGCAGGGCGGCGTCCTCGGCCTGAGTCGCAGCCTCAGAGCGGGCGGCCATCAGTTCGGATTCACGTTCGTCAAGGGCGTGGGTGGCGGTCGTGATGCGGTTTTCCAGCGCGCTGATCCTCTCGGCCATCGCCGCCTGCTGCGTGGTGGCTTGCGCGGCCTGGTCGGCGGCCTGCAGACGTGCTGTTTCCAGCTCCTGGCGCGTGTGTTGCAGTTCGGCGGAGTGCTCAACGGCCTGTCCTCGGAGGGAATCGATCTCCTGCTGGAGATCCTGCTCGCGCATGCTGGTGCGCTGGTTCGTCTCGGTGGTCTCGCGCTGGTGGGTCTCGAGCGTGGTGGTGGCCTCGCTGATGAGGGTCTGTTGTTTCTTGTCGTGGGCTTCCAGCACGGAAATGCGTGCGGCCAGGGCGGTCTGCCGGGCCTCGGCATCGGCGCTAAGCTCGCCCATGCGGGCCTGTTGGGCCTCGGCATCCTTGCGGGCCTGTTTCAGTTCTGCCGTAGTGGTTTCGGCGGCGCCCTGCAGGGCGGTCAGTTCGGAAGAGAGCTTCTCGGTCTGTGCTTGGGAATCTTTGGCCGTCCGAGTGTGCTGTTCATGCTCGTCAGTGAGGGCGTCCTCGGCATCCTTGAGTCGCTCTGCATCGGCGGTGGCCTGGGCGGTCAGGTCGGCGATGCGGTCGCTCAGCTCCTTCTGGCGGTCGCGGCTCTCCGACTCGACGGTGCGGCACTGCTGGCGTGATTTCTCGAGCTGGGTGCGTGCGGTGTCCAGGGCGCCGGCGCTGCGTGCGGATTCCTGGCGCAGGGATTCAATGCGCCCGTTGAGGTCGCTCTCCTGTTTGCCAATCTCGGTTTGCACGGTCGTGTGGCGGGCGCGTTCGTCTTCTATATCGCGTGTGAGGGCCTGTACCTGCTGGGCCGCATCGTCAGCGGCGCGGCGCAGGCTTTCAATTTCAGACTGCAGCTCTTTTTCACGTGTGGCGTGGGCGTCCTCGCGTGACTTCAGGATGGACTGCTGCTTCTGCAGCTCGGCGCGGGCCTGCTTGAGGGCACCGTCGGCTTCCTTGGCACGCTGGTCCAGCTCGACGGCAAGGGTCTTGCTCTCCTCACTGGCGGAGGCGTGGGCGGCTTCGCGTTCGGCGTGGGCGGCGGTGGAAGCGGCTTCGAGCGACTGGATGCGCTGCTGCAGCTCGTCAAGCTGTTCGGCGTGGCGGGTCTTGGCCGCAGCGAGATTCGCCTGCAGACGGGCGCGCTCGGCTTCGGCGTCCTTGAGGGTGCTGTCGTCAACCGTGGCCGCCGTCGCCGCGGGCACGAGGGTGGGCATGATCGCGGTCAGCTTGTCGCGCACGGTTGAGGCCTCGCCCGTCGCGATGTTGGTCAGGCGTGCACCGAGGATGACGGTGCCGTCATCCAGCAGGTCGGCCAAGGCACGGATGTTGAGGGGTCCATACGGGTCGCCATCGGTCACCTCGACCATCCATTCCATCTTAAGCGAGGGAATGGCCTCGGCCTTGGACCATGTTTTGCGGTCCGGGGCAATCTCGTTGCCGGGCGCGATACGGCCCTGCTCGGCCCAGGCCAGCAGTGCGTCTGCCGAGACGGGCCCAAAGATGGACTCTTCGTCGATTCTGAGGAACCACGTGTCCTCGCCGTTCTGGTCATTTTTCAAAGCGTCATCCGCCATAGCTCAACCTCGCTCCAAGCTCGCACTCGAAAATCATCGAGTCGTCGATAAAACAGAAAAGGGGATTGTAGCGCTTTTCGGCGCGGGGGCAAGCGGGATTGCTCCTAGACGGGCAGGCATTCCGCGGCTGGACGCTTCCTGCGGAATCGAAAGGCCGCGGAATGCCTGCCCGTCTCTCCGCTTTTGGTAGGGGTATCGCTCCGCGCGGCTTGTACCCTCCTATGGTGTCACATTGCCGGATACTCCATTTGCTCCCGCATTGACACGATGGGGCGCGGGCCTTACAAGAGGGGCTGCATGAAGATTCTCGATTACGATTACTGTGTGATAGGCAGCGGGTTGGCGGGGTTGCTCTCGGCATTGCACCTGGGGCGCGAGGCCTCGGTGTTGGTTGTGACCAAGAAGCTTGGCGTGGACAGCAACACCAATTATGCGCAGGGGGGGATTGCCTCGGTTATGGCCGCGCAAGACTCGTTCGAGGCGCACGTGGCCGACACCCTTGAGGCCGGAGCGGGGATGTGTGACGAAGCGGTCGTGCGTGAGATCGTAGGTGACGGGCCGCTGGCCGTGGCCGAGCTGGAGGCGCTGGGGCTCGCCTTTACGCAGCGCGACGCGGGTGAGGGTGGCGGGTACGATTTGGGCCGGGAGGGGGGGCACTCGGAGCGGCGGGTGTTACATGCGGGGGATATCACCGGTCGTGAGATTGAGGCGGTGCTGCTGCAGCGCGTGGCCGAGGCGCCCAACATTACATTGCGTGAGCACGCCATGGCGATTGATCTGATTACGACCGGCTGGCTGGAGCGGCGCGGCGTTGAGACGGGGGTGGCGGGTCAGGACGGCAGCCGCTGCGTAGGCATCTATTTCCTGGATCGCACCTCAGGCGAGATCTGTGCGGTGCGCGCGCCGCGCGTCATTCTGGCCAGCGGGGGTGGGGGCAAGGTTTACCTCTATACTAGTAATCCTGATGTCGCGACCGGTGACGGGGTGGCGATGGCCTGGCGGGCCGGATTGCCCATCAAGAACATGGAATTCATCCAGTTTCACCCGACCTGTCTCTATCATCCTGAGGCGAAATCGTTCCTCGTGAGTGAGGCGGTACGCGGGGAGGGGGCCAAGCTGGTCGATCAGCACGAGCAGGAGTTCATGTCACGCTACGACACGCGCGGGGCCCTGGCGCCACGCGATATTGTGGCGCGCGCGATCGATGAAGAGATGAAATTGACCGGTGCGCCCTGCATGTACCTCGATATCCGCCATCAGACGCGTGCGTTCCTTGAGGAGCGTTTTCCCAACATCTTTGCCACCTGCCTCGGCTTTGGCATCGATATGAGCCGGGATTTGGTGCCGGTGGTGCCCGCGGCGCACTATTTCTGTGGCGGCGTTGAGGCCGCGGTCAACGGCGCGACGGCGATGCGGGGACTGTATGCCTGCGGCGAGGTGGCTTGTACGGGGCTGCATGGTGCCAACCGCCTGGCCAGTAATTCGCTGCTCGAGGCCGTGGTGTGTGCGCGGCGCATGGCTGACCACGTGGTGGCCACCCCGGCGCCACACTTCGAGATGCCGCCTATTCCGGACTGGGAATACGGCGATGCGGTGCCCAGTGATGAAGCGATCGTGGTGGAGCACAACTGGAATGAGGTGCGGACCTGTATGTGGGACTATGTCGGTATCGTGCGGACCGACAAGCGCCTCGAGCGCGCGGCGCGCCGGATCGGCAACCTGCATCACGAGATCTACGACTACTATAAGGATTATCTTGTTATGGTTGATATTCTTGAGCTGCGCAACATTGCGGCGGTGGCCGAAATGATTATCAGGTCGGCCCAGTTGCGCCGTGAAAGCCGCGGTTTGCACAGCACGCTCGACTGCCCTGTGGCCGGGGTGGACCGGGTGGATACCCTCATCAGCGACCCGCCCGGCGGCGACACGCATCTGGCCGGCTGAAGGGGCTGTGGGAAGTGGGGACGAAAAAGTCTCAAAAAAAAGAGCGCAAAGGGGTTGACAGGGAAGGCACTTTTGCTATTCTACCGCGTTTCAAATTGAGGAGCACTGTGCTCTGAAGACATAGGTTAGCCGTAGTGCTGCGTTTCAAGGCGCGGAACATGCGGATGGGAAGACAGCAGAACTGCACTCCGGGACGGATTGTTTGGAAGTGAAGCCGGAGAGTGAGTCTGTTGTCTTGTGCTGTTTGGTCCCGGTGGTGGATCGGCATCGGAGCAGGATAACCGGGCCCATGTAGCTCAGTTGGTAGAGCACATCCTTGGTAAGGATGAGGTCAGCGGTTCGATCCCGCTCATGGGCTCCAGCTTGGCACATAGAGTCGTGTCAGAATATAGCGGATAGTTGTTAGGTATCAGTTAAGGAGTAACAGGTCATGGCTAAAGAGAAGTTCGAACGCACCAAGCCGCATGTCAACGTCGGGACCATTGGACACGTTGACCATGGTAAAACCACACTGACGGCCGCGATGACGCACGTCCAGTCTTTGAAAGGTTTCAGTGAGTCCGTTGCGTATGACCAGGTGGCCAAAGCCTCCGAGGCGCATGGACGTCGTGATGCCACAAAGATTCTAACGATTGCGACCTCGCACGTCGAGTACGCCACTGAGAATCGTCACTATGCGCACGTCGATTGCCCGGGACACGCTGACTATATTAAGAACATGATCACCGGTGCCGCGCAGATGGACGGCGCTGTTCTGGTGGTGGCGGCCGATACAGGTCCGATGCCCCAGACCCGTGAACACGTTCTGCTGGCGCGCCAGGTCGGTGTACCGACACTGGTGGTCTTCATGAACAAATGTGACCTCGTTGATGATCCTGAGCTGCTCGACTTGGTTGAGCTGGAAATTCGCGAGCTTCTCTCGAAGTACGATTTCCCGGGTGACGACACTCCGATCATCCGTGGCGATGCGTTTTCTGCGACGCAGGCGGGCAGTGCCGATGACCCGGCGTGCGCCTGCATCACCGAGTTGGTGGAGGCCCTGGACTCCTACGTGCCGGAGCCCGAACGCGCGATTGACCAGCCGTTCCTGATGCCGATTGAAGACGTGTTCTCGATCGAGGGTCGCGGCACGGTGGTGACCGGCCGCATTGAGCGCGGTGTGGTCAAGGTTGGCGAAGAGGTCGCGATTATCGGTCTGCGTGACACGGTCAAGACCACCTGCACGGGTGTTGAGATGTTCCGCAAGCTTCTGGATCAAGGCCAGGCCGGCGACAACGTCGGTTGCCTGCTGCGCGGCACGAAGAAGGATGAAGTCGAGCGCGGTCAGGTGTTGGCACATCCCAATACGATCACGCCTCACACCAAGTTCGAGTGCGAGGTGTATATCCTGAGCAAGGAAGAGGGTGGCCGTCATACGCCGTTTTTCAAGGGCTACCGTCCGCAGTTCTACATCCGTACGACGGATGTGACCGGCGACATCACGCTGCCCGAGGGCGTTGAGATGATCATGCCGGGCGACAACGTTCGCATGGATGTTCAGCTGATTCAGCCTGTCGCGATGGAAGAGAAGATGCGTTTCGCTATCCGCGAGGGTGGCCGCACAGTTGGTGCCGGCACGGTGACCAAAATCATGGAGTAGCGAACGGTTTGACTGATGGCTGATGTCGGAGGCCCCAACGGCCCTCCGGCACGCTATCTGAAGCCCGAACGCGTAGGGTTTAAAGGGGTGCGTGGATGTCAAGGGATCTCGCCATATTGGCCTGCATGGAGTGCAAGCGTCGTAACTATACGACCACACGCAACAAGAAAGTGCAGACGGACCGGATTGAAATCAAGAAGTACTGTCGGTTCGATCGGCGGCACACGTTGCACAGGGAGGTCAAGTAGGATTGCCGACTGCTGAATGTTGATGGCCGATTGTCTGGACCGGGATCGAACCGGGCCGCTATCGAGCGATCATCACTCGCCAATCGGAAATCGACGGTTCGCATAGGCCAGTAGCTCAATTAGGCAGAGCACCGGTCTCCAAAACCGGGGGTTGGGGGTTCGATTCCCTCCTGGCCTGCCACTGAATGGTGATGGCGAAGCAGAACGGGACCCGGGGTACCGAGGAATATTCCTGCCACGAGTGCAGAAACGAGGTGTGTGCTGAAGAAAAAACTCCAGGAGAGCGTCAACGGCGTCAAGATCTTCACGAGTGAGGTCGTCGGCGAGATGAAGAAGTCGACCTGGCCGAGTCGTCAGGAGTTGCTTGAGTCCACGATCGTTGTGATTGTCTGTTTGGTCCTGATGAGCCTCTTTGTGGGGTTCTGTGATCGGGTGCTGGTTATGATTCTTCAGCTGCTGATCCCCACAGGGAGCGTGTGATGGAAAAAGATTGGTTCGTCGTACATACGCTCACCGGCCAGGAGAATAAGGTCCAGGAGAGTATTCGCCGTCGCCTCAAGCATGAGGAGATGGAGGAGTACGTTGGTGAAGTGATTATTCCGACCGAGAAGGTCTCGGAGGTGAAGAAGGGCGTGCGGTCGACGACCACGCGCAAGTTCTTCCCGGGCTATGTGTTGATGGAGATCGCGCTCTACGATGGCGAGCGGAACTTGCATGACCGCGCCTGGTACTTCGTGAAGGAGACGCCCGGGATTATCGGGTTTGTGGGTGGGGATCATCCAGTGCCGCTGTCGGCGGCCGAGGTGGATCAGGTCCTCAACCAAGTCAAGGACAAGGAAGAGCACGTGCTGCCCAAGGTTACGTTTGAACCGGGCGAGACGGTCAAGATTAACGACGGGCCGTTCATGAATTTCAACGGGGTGGTCGAAGAGGTCGAGCCCCTGAAGGGCAAATTAAAGGTGTCGGTGGCGATCTTCGGACGCTCGGCACCGGTAGAACTTGAATATTGGCAGGTCGAACGCGAGTAGAGGGTCTCAGCGCGTCACCCGCAAGACAGGTGAGTGAAGGGTTATCATGGCTAAGAAAGCAACAGGCCAAATTAAGCTTCAGATTCCGGCCGGGCAGGCAAATCCCGCACCGCCGGTAGGTCCTGCCCTGGGTCAACAGGGCGTCAACATCATGGATTTCTGCAAGGCCTTCAATGCGTCGACGCAGGATCAGGCCGGGATGGTGATCCCGGTGGTTATCACGGTCTACCAGGACAAGTCGTTCACGTTTGTGACGAAGAGTTCGCCGGCCGCCTCGCTGCTCAAGAAAGCCGCGGGCCTGGCCAAGGGATCGGCGACCCCGAACAAGGATAAGGTCGGGACCGTCTCGCGTGAGCAGATCATGGAGATCGTCAAGGTCAAGGCCACAGATTTGAACGCGACGGATGAAGAGATGGCGGCCCGCATGATTGAAGGCACCGCGCGCAGCATGGGAATTATCGTAGAAGGGTAGAACCACCGGTCTACTCGGGGAGTGAATCCAGATGCCGAAACATGGAAAAAAGTACCGCGCGGTTCGTGAGACCGCCCCGTCCGAAGAGGTCGCCATCGAGGATGCGATTGCATTCCTGAAGGAGAACGCCAAAGCCTCGTTCGATGAGACCGTGGAGCTGGGGCTTCGCATGGGAATCGATCCGAAAAAGTCGGACAACGCGATCCGCGCCTCTGTCGCGCTGCCGCACGGTTCGGGTAAGGCTGTGAGTATTATCGTTTTTGCGGAAGGTGCCGCGGCGGATGCCGCCAAGGAAGCCGGCGCCAACGAAGTGGGCTCGGAGGACCTGATTGAGAAGGTCAAGGGCGGCTGGACAGATTTTGACGTTGCGATTGCGACGCCGGATGCGATGAAGGAAGTGCGTAAGCTCGGCCGTGTGCTGGGTCCGCGTGGCCTGATGCCGAACCCGAAGACCGGCACCGTGACCGATGACACCGCCGCAGCGGTGAAGCAGGCCCTGGCGGGTAAGGTGGATTTCCGGATGGATCGTCACGGCAACATCAACGTACCGTTTGGAAAGGTCTCTTTTGAGGCGGATGCGCTCAAAGAGAATGCCGCGGCAGTGCTCGAGGCTATTCGCGGGGCCAAGCCGGCCGGCGCCAAGGGGATTTATATTAAAAACGTTACGCTCAGCACGACGATGGGTGTTGGCATTCGCACGACCATAAGGGACTGATCGCGCACCCTGGTGTTGCGACTGTGCGGGAAGAGGAACGATGAGACCTGAAAAAGAGTCAATCATTGCTGAGATTACGGAGCTCGTAAAGGGCACCGGTTTTATATTTCTAGTGGACTACCGTGGTCTGAAGGTGGATCAGCTGGCCGAGTTGCGCGCAAAATTGCGCGATCTCGATACGAGCATGACCATCGTCAAGAACAGCATGCTGGGGCACGCCTCAGCAGCAGCGGGAGGTCCGGATATGTCCGGGTTGCTGGAGGGTCCGACCGCCATAGTGTGTGGGTCGGGCGATGCCAGTGCGACAGCCAAGGCCCTCACGGCCTTTATCAAACAGGCTAAGCTTCCCGTACTGAAGGGTGGACAGTTGGGGCAGCAGCTGCTGTCAGTGGATGACGTTAAGGCTATTGCCACGATCCCGTCGCGCGAGGTGCTCTATGGGCAGATCGCCGGTACGATTGCGGCGCCGATGACCCAACTGGTGGGTGTGATGAACCAAAAGGTGTTAAGTCTTCTGTATGTCCTGAAGGCAGTTGAAGACACGAAGAAAGAGGAGAGTGCATAATGGCCGAAGCAGCTGTTGCACAGGAGACGGAAGCTCAGGAGACAGCCCCGGCTGTCGCTGAGGAGAGCAAATCGGATGCCCCCGTGGTAGAGGGCAAAATGGCTGAGTTTATTGACTGGATCGAGGGCATCAGTGTTCTCGAGCTGTCACAACTCGTGAAAGCCCTCGAGGATCGCCTTGGCGTTAGCGCTGCGGCCCCGATGGCTATGGCTGCTGCCCCTGCAGCTGGCGGTGACGCTGGTGAAGAGGCTGAAGAGCAGACCGAGTTCTCGGTTGTGTTGACCGCGGTCGGTGGACAGAAGATTGGCGTGATCAAGGAAGTTCGCGCGATCACCGGTCTGGGCCTGAAAGATTCCAAGGACCTCGTTGATGGTGCACCCAAACCTGTGAAGGAAGGTGTATCCAAGGAGGAGGCCGAGGAAATCAAGGTCAAGCTGGAAGCCGCTGGTGCCACCGCAGAGGTGAAATAGCGCAGCATCCCGTCTGCTCCCCGTAACTGTTGGCCTGGTCCACAGTGCGGGGAGACGGTCTGTCCGGTACCGGGACGGGGTTCAGAAGAAAGAGACGCGGAAGCAGGCCTACTGGTCAGTTAGGACAGTAGTACTGTGTTCCGTTGTGTTGTGTCGGGATTGGGAAGCGTCGGGTTTAGCAAATAACATCGAGGTGCCGCATGGGCGACAGAGTGAATTTCGGTAAACTTGAAGCGGTCATTCATCCGCCGGATCTGATCGATATCCAGACCCGGTCGTACATGGACTTTCTGCAGCAGGATAGTGATCCTGAAGAGCGGAAGCCCCAGGGACTGCAGGGCGTCTTTAAAGAAGTGTTCCCGATTGAGAGCTATGACGGCCGTTATGTGCTCGATTACGTGAACTACCATCTGGCGGAAGCCAAGCCGAACGCGCTCGAGGCGTTGTCTGATGGCCAGACCTATGCAGCCCCACTCCACGTGACGTTCCGCCTTAAGGATGGGGACGAGGTACGTGAAGAGGATGTCTACATGGGCGAAGTGCCGCTCATGACGCCCGATGGTGCTTTCGTGGTCAACGGCGCGGAACGTGTCGTGGTCAGTCAGTTGCACCGCTCGCCGGGTATCTGCTCCGAATCGTCATTGCACCCTAACGGGCTGACGCTGTACTCGATGCGCATTATTCCTGACCGCGGCTCGTGGATCGAAGTCCAGTTCGATACCTCCGACCTGATCTGGATCTACCTGGACCGCCGTCGCCGGCGTCGTAAATTCCTGGTATCTACATTTTTGCGTGCCCTTGGCTTCGGTGAAGATTCCGAGCTGCTGGGCCTCTATTACACGATTCACAGCCTCGACCTCTCCGAGACCTACGACGAAGAGGATTGCGAGAACCTGGTCTTCCTCGAGGATATCCTCGATATGGACTCGAAGACGGTCCTGGCGCGTCGCTATGCGCCGATCGAGCCGGGTGTGTTGGCCCAGATGCGTGATGCCGGCTTCACCGCCGTGAAGGTGGTCGACGTCTCGTGGGACGAGGGGATCTTCCTCAAGAGCGTACAGTCCGATCAGGCTCGCACGACCGACGATGCGCTCAAAGATATTTATCACCGTCTGCGTCCGGGTGACCCGGCCACGCCGTCGAACGCACGCCAGCTGTTGCGTCGCCTCTTCTTTGATGCGCGCCGCTACGACCTCGGTCGCGTGGGCCGCTACAAGATCAACCAGAAGCTCGGCTTGGTCGGCAAGGTTGAGGACGAGTGTCGCGTGCTGGATACGCAGGACGTGATCGAGACGATCCGCCACCTGATCAAGGTGCGTCGCGGACAGGAAAGCGTGGATGATATCGATCATCTCGGAAGCCGCCGTGTCCGTACGGTGGGCGAACTGCTCGAAAACCAGTGTCGTGTGGGTCTGGCCCGCACCGAACGGCTGGTGCGTGAGCGCATGACGCTGTACGATCCGAGTAAGGGTGTCCTGACGCCGCAGCGTCTGGTCAACTCCAAGTCGCTCTCGGCGATTATCCAGGACTTCTTCGGACGCAGTCAGCTGAGCCAGTTTATGGACCAGACCAACCCGCTTTCCGAGCTGGCGCACAAGCGCCGCCTCAGCGCGTTGGGTCCGGGCGGACTGAGCCGTGAGCGGGCCGGCTTCGAGGTGCGCGATGTACACAGTTCGCATTACGGTCGCATCTGCCCGATCGAGACGCCGGAAGGGCCGAACATCGGTCTGATCTCGTCGCTGGGCATGTATGCCTGCGTCAACGACTTCGGGTTTATTGAGAGTCCTTATCGCAAGGTCGAGAAGGGGCGTGTGACCGACAAGGTGCAGTACCTTACGGCCGACCAGGAAGAGCGCTTCGTGATCGCCCAGGCCAATGCGCCGCTCAACGAGAAGAACGAATTCTCCAATGAGCTCGTCTCGGTCCGTTTCCGCACCGACTTCCTGGAAGTCGCGCCGGCCAAGGTCGAGTACATGGATGTCTCGCCCAAGCAGGTGGTCAGTATCGCGGCCGGGTTGATCCCGTTCCTCGAGCACGATGACGCCAACCGGGCCTTGATGGGGTCCAACATGATGCGCCAGGCGGTGCCGCTGCTCAAGACCGAAAGCCCGCTCGTGGCGACCGGTATGGAAGCGCTCGTGGCCCGCGATTCGCGTGTCACCGTGGCGGCCCGCGGGAAGGGCATTGCGGCCTACGTGGCGGCTGACAAGGTGATCGTCTCCAAGGACGGTAGCCTGCCCAACCGACGTACGCCCAAGACCGATTACGAAGAGTATCCGCTCCAGAAGTTCCGTCGCACCAACGCCGGCACCTGTTTCAACCAGAAGCCGATCGTTAAGGTGGGCGACACCATCTCGAAGGGTTCCATCCTGGCTGACGGGCCGGCCACCGCTGACGGTGAAGTGGCGCTCGGCAAGAACCTGCTTGTGGCCTTCATGCCGTGGTGCGGGTACAACTTCGAGGATGCCATCCTCATCAGTGAGCGCGTGGTGAAGGAGGATGTCTTCACGTCGATCCACATTCAGGAGTTCGAGATCGGGGCCCGTGACACCAAGTTGGGTCCTGAAGAGATTACGCGTGACATTCCAAATGTCGGTGAGGAAGCCCTTAAGAATCTGGGGCCTGACGGTGTGATCCGTCCGGGTGCCGAGGTCAACCCGGGCGATATTCTGGTCGGCAAGATTACCCCCAAGAGTGAAACCGAGTTGGCGCCGGAAGAGCGCCTCCTACGTGCGATCTTCGGTGAGAAGGCGGCCGAGGTGCGTGACACCTCGCTGACGGTTCCGAGTGGCACACACGGTATTGTGATGGATGTCAAGGTCTCGGCCCAGAAGCAGAACAAGAAGGCCGATTCAACGCCGAGTGAGAAGAAGAAGCATGTCAAGGCCATGCAAGACGATTTCAAGCATCAGCGTCAGGACCTGATCGACGACCTGACCGAGGCGTTGAGCAACGTGCTGCTGGGCGAGAAGATTCCGCTGGATGTGGTAGACGCGGAGGCGGGTGAGATCATCATTCCGGCTAACCGCAAGATCACGAAGACCCTGCTGCGTAAGCTGGCCAACCGCTTCGAGCATGTCCAGATTGAGAGCAGTCCGGTGCAGATCAAGATCGACGAGATCATCGATGACTTCCGGCCGAAGTTCTCCGAGCTGATTGTCCAGCACGAGCGTTCCATGGAGCGGGTCCAGAGCGGCGACGATGTCGACGCGGGCGTCATCAAACAGGTGCGGGTCTACGTGTCCACCAAGAAGAAGCTCGCGGTGGGTGACAAGTTGGCCGGCCGTCACGGTAACAAGGGCGTGGTGTCGCGCATTCTGCCCGAATGCGAGATGCCGTTCCAGCCGGACGGAACCCCGGTCGATATCGTACTCAACCCGTTGGGTGTGCCGTCACGAATGAACCTCGGACAGGTGCTCGAGACGCATATGGGCGCGGCCTGCAAGGCCTTGGGCATCAGCTGCCTCACGCCTATTTTTGACGGGATCTCCGAATCGCGCATCAGTCAGATGCTCGAAGAGGCCGATCTGCCGGCGGACGGCAAGACGGTGCTCTACGACGGGCGCACCGGCGAAGCGTTTGATCAACGCGTGGTGGTGGGGCAGATTTACATGCTTAAACTGCATCACCTCGTGTCTGACAAGATTCACGCTCGCGCGGTCGGTCCGTACTCACTGGTGACTCAGCAGCCGCTGGGTGGCAAGGCGCAGTACGGTGGCCAGCGTATGGGTGAAATGGAGGTGTGGGCCCTTGAGGCCTACGGTGTGGCCTATGCGCTGCAGGAATTGTTGACGGTAAAGAGCGACGATGTAGCCGGGCGTACCCGGATCTACGAGTCGATTGTTAAAGGTGAGAACTCGCTGGAGGCCGGTGTGCCCGAGTCGTTCAGTGTGTTAATCAACGAGCTGCGCGGCTTGTGCCTGGACGTGCAAACGATCAGTGCAGATGAGCCCGACGGAATTCTTTAGACCCGACGGTCAGGAGGCGACAACGTGAGTCATTACGCAGCCAGAGAAGTTATGGGGTTAACGGAATACGACGCGTTCGACGCGGTCGGCATTAAGCTGGCTGCGCCGGAGTCTGTGCGCTCGTGGAGCCAGGGCGAAGTCAAGAACCCGGAGACAATCAACTACCGTACGTACAAGCCTGAACGTGGCGGCCTGTTCTGCGAGCGGATCTTTGGTCCGACGCGCGACTGGGAGTGTAGCTGCGGCAAATACAAGCGCATCAAGCATAAGGGCGTAATCTGCGACCGCTGCGGCGTAGAGGTCACGGTGTCACGCGTACGCCGTGAGCGTATGGGCCACATTGAGCTGGCCGTACCGGTATCGCACATCTGGTTTTTCAAGTGCACGCCGAGCCGTATTGGCCTGATGCTTGATATGACGGCGACCAACCTCGAGCGCGTCCTCTATTACGAAGACTATCTCGTGGTGGATCCGGGCGACACGCCGCTCAAGGATCGTCAGCTTTTGACCGAGATGGAGTATCGGGATGCGATGGAGAAGTATGGCCTGACCTTCCAGGCCGGCATGGGTGCCGAGGCCATTCGTGATGTGCTGCGCAAGGTGAACCTGGACGACTTGATGGAAGATCTCGAGGAAGCCATCGAGAAGACGCGCAGCAAGCAGACCCGCAAGAAGCTCTCGAAACGCATGAAAGCGGTCGAAGGGTTCCGCAGCAGCAGCACACGTCCCGAGTGGATGGTGCTGGATGTGCTGCCGGTGATTCCGCCTGAGCTGCGTCCGCTTGTACCGCTTGAGGGGGGGCGCTTTGCGACCTCGGACTTGAACGATCTTTACCGTCGCGTGATCAACCGCAACAACCGTCTCAAGAACCTGCAACAGCTCAAGACGCCGGATGTCATCATCCGCAACGAGAAGCGCATGCTACAGGAGGCCGTCGACGCGGTCTTTGATAACGGGCGGCATGGCCGCGCCGTGACCGGTGCGGGTAACCGTCCGCTCAAGTCGCTGAGCGACATGCTGCGTGGTAAGGGCGGTCGTTTCCGCCAGAACCTGCTTGGTAAGCGCGTCGACTATTCGGGTCGCTCGGTGATCGTGATCGGCCCCGAGCTCAAGCTCAACCAGTGCGGCCTGCCCAAGCAGATGGCCCTGGTCCTCTTTGAGCCGTTCATGATCCGCCGCCTCAAGGAGCTGGGGGTCGTCCATACCGTCCGCAGCGCCAAGAAATTGATCGAGAAGCAGAGCGACGAGGTGTGGGACATTCTGGAAGAGGTGACGCGTGACAAGACCGTCATGCTCAACCGCGCGCCGACGCTGCATCGCCTGAGCGTACAGTCGTTCGAGCCCGTCCTGGTTGAGGGTGCTGCGATCCGGATTCATCCGCTGGTCTGTACGGCCTTCAACGCCGACTTCGATGGTGACCAGATGGCGGTGCATGTACCGCTCTCGATCGAGGCACAGCTCGAATCGCGCCTGCTCATGATGTCGACCAACAGCATCTTCTCGCCCTCGAGTGGTAAGTCGATTATGACGCCGACGCAGGATATTGCGCTGGGCATATACTACCTCACTTCGCTTGCCCAGAAGGATCGCCTGGCGGCCTTTGCTCGCAAGGATAGCGATGCGATTGAGCATTTGCCCATCTTCGGTGACATTATGGAGGTGCGTCTGGCTTATGAGGACAAGGCGGTTACACTGCATACGCGCATCCGTTACCGCAACCCGGATTACGCCCGTGACACGTTCGTCGGCGACAACGAGTCACGCGTCATCGAGACCACCGTGGGACGCGTCTTCTTTAGCGAAGTCTGGCCCGAAGAGACCGGCTTCGTCAACGAGGTCGTCAACAAGTCGATGCTGGGCGACCTGATTTGGAATTGCCACAAGGCCGCGGGCCACAAGCGTACGGTTGAGGCGCTGGATGATCTGAAGCGGATCGGGTTTGAGCACGCGACACTGGCCGGGGTATCGATCGGCATGGTCGATCTGATTGTGCCGGATGAGAAGCACGGCATGCTCAGCGACGCCCGCAAGCAGGTCCTCCAGGTGCAGCGCCAGTACACGCAGGGCGTCATCACCGACGGTGAGCGTTACAACAAGGTGGTCGACATCTGGACGCACACGACCGACGAGATCTCGAACGCGATGTACCGCGCGATTGAAGAGAACGCGATCGAGAAGCATCGTGCGATCGAAGAGATCAACCCGGTGTATATGATGGTTGACTCCAAGGCGCGTGGTAGCCGTCAGCAGATTCGTCAGCTGGCCGGCATGCGCGGTCTGATGGCCAAGCCGTCGGGTGAGATTATCGAGCGTCCGATTGTGTCGAACTTCCGTGAGGGCCTGACGGTTCTCGAGTATTTCATCAGCACGCACGGTGCCCGCAAGGGATTGGCCGATACGGCGCTCAAGACGGCTGATGCCGGGTACCTGACCCGCAAGCTGGTCGACGTGTCGCAGGATGTGATCATCGTGGAGCAGGACTGCAACACGGTCAACGGCATTGAGGTCTCTGGTATTACCGAGGGGGACGAGGAACTCGTCTCGCTCTCGACACGTATCTTGGGCCGTACGGCACTCAACGACATCAAGCACCCGATCTCGGGCAAGGTCATTGTGCCGGCGGGTGGACCGATTGATGAAGAGACCTGCCTGCTGATCAAGGATTCCGGCCTCGAGACGATTCGGATCCGCAGCGTGCTGACCTGTGAGTCGCGGCGCGGCATCTGTGCACGCTGCTACGGGCGTGACCTGTCGACCGGCCGCATGGTTGAAGTCGGCACGGCGACCGGTATTATTGCTGCCCAGTCGATTGGCGAGCCGGGCACGCAGCTCACGATGCGTACGTTCCATATCGGTGGCACGGCCAGCTCTGTGTTCAAGCAGCCCGAAGTGATCGTCAAAAACAACGGTACGGTGCGCTACCACGATCTGCGCGTGGTGCGGAACACCGAAGGCGAGAACGTGGTCTTGAACAAGAACGGTGCGATCAGTGTGCATGACGAGACTGGCCACGAGCTCGAACGCTACACGACGGCTATGGGTGCGGTGGTGGCCCACGAGGACGGCGGCGTGGTCAGCAAGGGCGAGATACTGGCCAAGTGGGACCCGTACAGTGTGCCGGTCCTGGCCGAGCAGGCTGGTGTGGTGAGCTTCCACGACTTTGTCGAGAACGTATCGGTCAAGAAAGAGGTCGATGAGCAGACGGGTCTACGCGGCACGGTCGTGCTTGAAACCAAGGAAGACCTGCATCCTCAGATCATCATTCGTCGCAAAGACAACGACGAAGTGCTTGGCTTCTACAGTATTCCGGCCGGTGCCCACGTGATGGTTAAGAAGGGCCAGGCCCTCAAGCCGGGCGAGATGCTGGCCAAGACCCCGCGCAAGGAGTCCAAAACCAAGGATATTACGGGGGGTCTGCCGCGTGTGGCCGAACTCTTCGAAGCACGTCATCCCAAGGATGCGGCTGAGATCGCGAAAATTGAAGGTGTGGTCGACTTCGGTGAGAATCAGCGCGGTAAGCGCTGCCTGATCATTCGTGATGAGGCCACCGGGGCTGAAGAAGAGCATCTCATTCCGATGGGTAAGCACATCGTGGTATTCCGCGGGGACCGGGTCAAGAAGGGGCAGCAGCTCACGGAAGGACCGATCGTACCGCAGGAAATTCTCGAGGTGTGCGGCCCGCAGGAGCTGCAGGAGTACCTGGTCAACGAAGTGCAGCAGGTCTATCGACTGCAAGGCGTTGAAATCAACGACAAGCATATCGAGATCATTGTACGCCAGATGCTGCGCAAGGTGCGCATCGTCAACCCGGGTGACACCGAGTTCTTGTGGGGCGAGCAGGTCATGAAGCAGCGCTTCCTCGAGGTGAATGAGCAGGCCATGACCGAGGGCAAGCGCCCGGCCGAGGCCACGCCGGCCCTCCTGGGTATCACGAAGGCCTCTCTGGAGACCGACAGCTTCATCTCCGCGGCCTCGTTCCAGGACACCACGCGTGTTCTGACCGATGCCGCCACACTGGGACGTGTCGATCATCTGAAGGGGTTCAAGGAGAATGTAATCATGGGGCATTTGATTCCGGGTGGTACTGGATTCCCGATGCACCGCAATATCAAGTTGGTACCGCTGGCCGAGCCACTTTCAGACGACGAATTTGAAGCGCCGTCCGACGAGGCAGCGAAAAAGTTGCAAGAACTGTTAGGATGAGCTTGAGTTCGCTGACCCGATTCTGTTAGCATTTGGACTTTTGCGCTCCAAGGGGAAAAATATTATGCCCACAATCAACCAATTGGTGAGGAACGGCCGGAAGAAAGCCCGTCGTAAAAGCAAGGCACCGGCGCTCGCCGCGTGCCCGCAACGACGGGGTGTTTGCCTGGCTGTGATGACCCGGACGCCGAAGAAGCCGAACTCGGCTTTGCGGAAGGTGGCGCGTGTGCGTCTGACGTCTGGATTTGAGGTAACGGCCTACATCCCGGGTGTCGGACATAACCTGCAGGAGCATAGCGTTGTGCTGGTGCGCGGCGGGCGTGTCTCTGACTTGCCGGGTGTGCGCTACCACATTGTACGTGGTGCTCTTGACTGTCTGGGTGTTGAGGGGCGTAAACAAGGTCGTTCGAAGTACGGCGTGAAACGCGACAAGTAGAAGAGTGAGCATCCGGGAGATCCGGATGGGGAGAGTGAGTCGTCATGGCGAGAAGGCGTAAAGCTGAGCAGAGAACCCTGTCACCAGATCCGACCTACAATAGTGAGTTGGTGGCCAAGGTTATTAATTTCACGATGCGTTGCGGAAAGAAGACCACCGCAGAGCGCATTGTCTACGGGGCCCTCGGTTTAATCGCCGAGAAGCTTTCGGATGAACCGATCGAAGTCCTGATTCAGGCGATCGACAACATGAAGCCGCGGGTTGAGGTTAAGTCGCGGCGCGTGGGTGGGTCGACCTACCAGGTACCGGTTGAGATCAGCCGTGACCGCCAGTTGGCTTTGGCCTTGCGCTGGCTCTTGGCTGCCTCCAAGGCGCGCCGCGGCGTACCGATGGGACCGGCGATGGCCATGGAGTTGATGGATGCCTTCAACGGACAGGGCGCGGTAATCCGCAAACGCGATGATACGCATCGCATGGCCCAGGCCAACAAGGCATTTGCGCACTACGCGTGGTAGTTTCGGAGATCGGAAGACAGAGGTCGGACGTCGCAGGATTCAGGTCGGAAGTGGTGATGGTTTAACGATGGTAGCGGTTTTGGAACAAAAGAAGAAAAAGAAGGCATCTGGTCGCTCTGGCGCGAGCCCGGCTACAGAGCGCCTGCGACCGCTTTGCCACGTGCGCAATATCGGCATCATCGCCCATATCGATGCCGGTAAGACCACGACCACCGAACGGATGCTCTATTATGCCGGTAGCGTCCATAAGATCGGCGAAGTGCATGAGGGCACGGCCGTGATGGACTGGATGCAGCAGGAGAAGGAGCGCGGTATCACGATCACCAGCGCGGCCACGACCTGCTTCTGGCGTGATCACCAGGTCAATATCATTGATACCCCGGGCCATGTCGATTTCACCATGGAAGTGGAGCGCTCGCTGCGTGTCCTCGACGGCGCCGTGGGCGTCTTCTGTGCGGTCGGCGGTGTGCAGCCGCAGTCCGAGACGGTGTGGCGCCAGTCTGACCGCTACGGTGTGCCGCGCGTTGCCTTTGTTAACAAGATGGATCGCATGGGCGCCGATTTTGTGCGCGTCGTGGGCGATATGCGCAGCAAACTCGGTTCGAATGCCGTCCCGGTGCAGCTGCCGATCGGCGCCGAAGACGCGTTCGCAGGCGTGATTGATCTGATCAATATGCGTGCGGTCGATTATGATGAGAAGACGCTTGGGGCCGAGGTGTCGCAGTTTCCTATTCCGGTCGAGCTGGCCGCGGATGCCGAAAAGGCGCGCGCCACGCTGATTGAGGCGCTGGCCGAGAACGATGAGGTCGTCCTGGAGGCCTATCTCGGGGATGCCGACGTGGAACCTGAGGTGTTGATTGCCGGTATTCGCCGTGCGGTTATCGCGGGCAGTATGGTGCCGGTGTTGTGCGGTTCGTCGCTGCGCAACAAAGGGGTTCAGCAGTTGCTGGATGCCGTAGTAGATTTTATGCCTTCGCCGTTGGATGTACCGCCCATCGAGGGGGCCAATCCGCGTGATGGCGCGACGGTCGAGCGGGTGGCGGAGGACAGCGGGCCGTTCAGTGCACTGGCCTTCAAGTTGGCCACCGATTCCTTTGTGGGCCGTCTGGCTTTCATCCGCATTTACTCCGGACAGATCGCCAAGGGGCAGAACGTTTTCAATCCGCGCACCGGCAAGCGCGAGCGCGTCATGAAGTTGATTCGCCTGCATGCCAACGATCGCACCGAGGTCGAGGTGTTGCATACGGGCGAGATTGGTGCCGTGGTTGGGCTCAAGGCCGTCACGACGGGCGACACGCTCTGTGCTGAGAATGCCCCCGTAGAGCTGATGGGTATTCGCTATCCCGAGCCGGTCATGTTCATGGCCATTGAGCCGAAGACGCGTGCCGACAAGGAAAAGCTCGAAGCGGCGCTCGCAGCGCTCTCGGCCGAGGACCCGACGTGCGTGGTGCGTACCGACGATGAGACCGGTCAGACTATCCTGAGCGGGATGGGCGAGTTGCACCTCGAGATTTTGAAGGACCGCATGGAGCGCGAGTACAGCGTCGTGACCAACAGCGGCCGGCCGATGGTGGCTTACCATGAGACGGTTACGGACCGTGCTACGGCCATACACGTGTTTGACCGTGAGTTCGGCGGCAGCCGCCACTTTGCCAAGGTCGCGCTCGAGGTGAGCGCCGCCACCCGTGGTGCCGGCACTGAGATTGATGTGGCGGTTTCGGACACCCAGATCCCGGCGGCCTACAAGGCCGCCGTACGTGATGGCGTGACCGACGGCCTGATGACCGGTATTCTGGCGCGCTTTCCGCTGACCGATGTGACCGTGCGTATTACCGGGGGTGCTTTTGACCCGGAGAGTTCCTCCGAGGTCGCCTTCCGTACGGCGGCTGTTATGGCGCTGCGCGAGGCGATCATGGCGGCCAGCCCGGAAGTGCTCGAACCGATCATGGCGGTCGAGGTGGTGACACCGGCTGACTACATGGGTGAGATCCTTTCGGATGTCAGCCAGCGCCGCGGCAAAGTACAGAGCATGGAAGCTGTGGGCGATTTGCAGGTGGTCAAGGCGGCGGTGCCGCTGGCCGAACTGTTTGGATACTCGACGGCGGTGCGTTCGCTATCACGCGGCCGGGCCAGTTACACGATGGAACCGACTCATTTTGCGGTGGCTCCGGCCGTCCTGAAAGAACGACTACTGAACCAATGACGATGGCCGACCGGTCAACCCGGTCGCAAGGGAGAACCATGCAAGGTCAATGCATAAGAATTAAGCTGCAGGGCTACGATCACAGCGTACTGGACCAGGCGGTCCAGGACATTATTGAGACAGCCCGTGGGACGGGCGCACAGGTAGTGGGGCCGACGCCACTACCGACGCGTATCGAGCGGTACACAGTGAACCGCAGCCCACACGTGGACAAGAAGTCGATGGACCAGTTCGAAGTGCGTACGCACAAGCGATTGCTGGACATCGTAGATCCGACCGCCAAGACGGTGGATGAGTTGAAGAAGCTCAATCTGCCGGCGGGTGTAGACATAACCATCAAGATCTAAGAGAGCATCATGCAAGCGTTGATTGGAAGAAAATTAGGAATGACGCAGGTCTACGACCAGGACGGTGTGCGCGTACCCGTCACGGTGCTGGCGGTGGGGCCTTGCCCGGTCGTACAGCGTAAGACCCGTGAGAGCGATGGCTACGAGGCCGTGCAGCTCGGTTTCGGTGAGGCGAAGGAGAGCCGTATAGCCAAGCCACAGACGGCCCGTTTCGTCAAGCTGGGCCTGGCGCCCTGCCGCCACCTGAGCGAGTTTCGGGTCGAAGCCGGGGACGAAGTCAAGGCCGGGGATATCCTCGGTGCGGACGTGTTCGACGGCGTCACATACGTTGATGTCGAGGGCGTCACCAAGGGCCGCGGTTTCGCGGGTGTCGTCAAACGCTACAAGATGGCCGGTGGCCGCATGACGCATGGTGGACACGCACGTCGCCGCGTCGGCTCCATTGGTCAGTGTTCCTATCCGGCACGTGTGGCCAAGGGCCAGCGCATGCCGGGGCACATGGGGCACGTCAAGGTGACGACGCAGAATCTGAAGGTTGTCGAAGTGCGCGGCGAGGACAACCTGTTGCTCGTGCGTGGCGCGGTGCCGGGTCCCAAGGGTGCCATCATCACGGTGCGCAAGGCGTTGAAAAAGGGCGCCTCGGCGGGAGGTAAGGGCTGATGAGTAAGATTCGCATGTGTGATTCGAAGGGTGCCGAATTGGCAGACCTGGATTTTTCCGAGGACCTGATGGAGGTCGATCAGGGCCTGCAGGCAGTTCACGAGTCGGTGGTGCGCTACCAGGCACGTCGCCGCGCCGGTACGGCCTCGACCCTCTCGAAGGGCGAAGTGGCCGGTACGGGTGCCAAGCCGTGGAAGCAGAAGGGCACTGGTCGTGCCCGGGCCGGGTACAAGCAGTCGCCAGTCTGGCGTGGTGGCGCCGTGGCGTTTGGTCCGGAACCGCGGGCCTATGGCGGCAAGATTAATCGCAAGGTGGCCAAGCTGGCCTTCCAGCGCGCCTTCAGTGAGGCCGTGGCCGGCGGCGAAATTCTCGTGGTGGATGAGATCGTGGCGGATGGAAAGACCCAATCGTTCGTGGCGTTTCTGGACGCCATCAAGGTTGCCGCACCCGCCCTTGTGGTGGTCGATCGCGTGACACCCGAGTGTGAGCAGGCCATCCGCAACCTCGATCGCATCGAGTTGACCTCGAGTGAGAGTCTTAATGTTTACCAGTTGCTACGCTATCCGCGAATCGTGCTCAGCAAGGCCGCCATGGATGCGCTGCAGTCGCGCTTGACGCCGCGTGCGGCGAAGGGAGAATCGGCATGAAGCATGCAGACGCGATTATCAAAGAGATTCAGTTGACCGAGAAGGGCACCGCCCAGACCGAGCTTGAGAACAAGTACTTCTTCAGCGTGGCGACTTCGGCCAACAAGCCCGAGATCAAGCAGGCCGTTGAAGGGTTATTCAACGTGTCGGTGAAATCGGTAAACACAATGCGCTACCAAGGTAAGCGCAAGCGTGAACGCACGGTACGTTTCGGCAAGCGAGCCGACTGGAAGCGGGCAATTGTGACCCTGGAGGAAGGCAGCCGCATTGACCTCGCCTAGGGCGCGGACAGTCAGCGGGATGGAGAACCAAAGATGGCTTTAAGAAAATACAAACCGACGTCACCGGGCCGACGCTTTGCCACCGTGTCGACGTTCGAAGAAATTACGAAGACCACGCCCGAGAAGGCGCTTTCGAAGGGCAAGAAACGCTGTTCGGGGCGCAATTCATCCGGTCGTATCACGGTGCGTCATCGTGGCGGCGGCGCTAAGCGGCGTTTTCGCGAGATCGATTTCCGGCGTGAGAAGCTCGGCATCCCGGCCCGCGTGGCGGCGATCGAGTATGACCCCAATCGCTCGGCCAATATTGCGCTGTTGCATTATGTGGATGGCGCCAAGCGCTACATCCTGGCACCGGCCAACTTAAGCGTAGACACGCAGCTGATGTCGGGTCCGGATGCAGAGCCGATCGTGGGCAACGCCCTGCCGATCGAGAAAATTCCTCTGGGCCTGATGCTGCACAACGTGGAGTTGGTACCCGGACGTGGGGCGCGTATCGTGCGCAGCGCCGGCGGCGGGGCACAGCTGATGTCGCGTGAGGGCAAGTATGCCAATCTCAAGTTGCCTTCCGGAGAGATCCGGATGATCAATGTGAAGTGTATGGCGACGATTGGGCGGGTGGGTAACTCGGAGCATTCCAGTGTCGTGGACGGCAAAGCCGGCCGGGCGCGCTGGCGCGGGCGCCGGCCCACGGTTCGCGGTGTAGCGATGAACCCGGTCGACCATCCCATGGGGGGTGGCGAAGGCCGCACCTCTGGTGGTGGCCACCCGGTATCACCGTGGGGCAAGCTGGCCAAGGGCGGAAAGACCCGTTCACGCCGGAAGACATCCAGCAAATTCATTGTTAAGCGGAGAAAGTAGGCATGGCTCGTTCAATTAAAAAAGGACCTTACGTCGAAGCAAAGTTGCTCACGAAGGTCGAGCGGATGAACCGGTCAGGCGACCGGCGACCGATCAAGACTTGGTCACGCCGGTCCATGATCGTGCCCGAATTTGTGGGTCACACGTTTGCGATTCACAATGGCAAACAGCATATTTCGATCTTTGTGACGGAGAACATGGTGGGGCATCGCCTGGGCGAGTTTGCACCCACGCGGGCGTTCCGCCGTCACGGGTCGCACACCGATAAGACGAAGGCGTTGAAGTAGGACGCCGGGTGCGTCAGAGGAAGTGGGTAGAACTCATGGAAGTTACAGCAGTAACCAAATTTGCGCGGTTGTCACCGAGCAAGGCACGCGACTTGACCCGGAAGATGCAGGGGCTGCCCGTGGCCGAGGCGTTGAAGGTGACCGCCTTCAGTCCGCGCAAAGCCGCGGCGATGATCAGCAAAACGTTGAAGTCGGCGATTGCCAATGCGGAGAACAACGCGCATCTG
Source organism: Verrucomicrobiota bacterium (assembly GCA_018648805.1). GTDB lineage: Bacteria > Verrucomicrobiota > Kiritimatiellia > UBA8416 > JABMPJ01 > JABMPJ01. Next base: position 61,176 of record JABGQM010000004.1, on the reverse strand, counting down.
GCGGTTGACGAGTTGACGGTTAAGGAAGCGGTCGTAGAAGAAGGTCCGCGCATGAAGCGGTATTGGTCGCGGGCACGCGGCGGCATTCGTCCGGTCGTTAAGCGGATGTGTCACATCAAGATCGTCCTGACGGACGGACAAGAGACCGACGCAGCGTAGTCGGCGGAAAAAGGGAGCGACGTTTTGGGCCAAAAGACTAATCCAATCGGGCTACGAATCGCAGTGGACAAGGACTGGCGCTCGCGCTGGTTCAGCCCCAAGAAAGAGTTTGGGAACCTGCTGATCGAGGATCTTAAGATCCGCGAGCTGGTAAAGAAGCGCCTCGAGAATGCGGCCGTGGCGGAAGTGCGTATTGAGCGCTATGCCAACCGAGTGCGTATCAACATATTCACGGCAAGGCCGGGCATCGTCATCGGGCGCAAAGGGCAGGATATCGAACGTATCCGCACTGAGCTCGCGACGATGAGCGGTAAAGAGATCTACATTGAGATCCAGGAGATCCGCGATGCGGATACAAACGCCCAGCTGGTGGCCGAGAACATCGCGATGCAGATGGCGCGGCGGGTGTCGTTTCGCCGCGCGATGAAGCGCTCGATCAAGCTGGCGATGGATATGGGAGTTGAGGGGATCAAGATTCGCGTCAGCGGTCGCCTCGGCGGCGCCGAGCTGTCACGCGTCGAGTGGTACAAGGAAGGCAGGATACCGCTGCACACCCTTCGTGCCAACATTGATTACGGGTTCGCGGAATCACCGACGACGGCCGGGCTTGTCGGCGTCAAGGTATGGATCTGCAAGAAGAACGAGCCGGCCGCGTAGCCAAGAGGGAGTAGTTGAACAATGCCTTTAATGCCTAAGAGAGTGAAGCACCGCAAGGTGCAGCGCGGAAGCCGTAAAGGCCGGGCGACCCGTGGGGTGGACCTGTCATTCGGCGAGTACGGAATCAAGACCATGGACCGCGGCTGGATCAAGAGTACCCAGATCGAGGCGTGCCGCGTGGCGATCAACCGTCGCATGAAGCGTCGTGGCCGTCTGTGGATCCGGATTTTCCCGGACAAGCCGGTGACCCAGAAGCCGATTGAAGTGCGTATGGGTAAGGGCAAGGGCAACCCGGAGTTCTGGGTCGCCGTGATTCGCCCGGGAATGATGTTATTCGAAGTGGGTGGAGTGTCTGAGCAGATTGCGAGGGAAGCCCTGCGCCTGGCGGATGCGAAGCTGGGTCTACGGACCAAGTTCATAACGCGCGAAGGTTAAGCCGGCGCGGTAAGGCAGGAAGACCATGGCAATTAAGGCAAACAGCTTAAGAGAGCAGACCGATGAGGAACTGCTCAACCTGATGGATGAGACGCGCAGTGAACTGGCCAACGTGCGCATGATGCAGCGTGTGGGCGATGGCTCACAGTCGCCCGTCAAGATGCGGACATTGCGGCGCGACGTCGCACGGATCAAGACGGTAATGCAGCAGCGGGTCGCGAAGGCCTGAAGGCGGGGCGCCCAGCGCCCGGCGGGGATTGTGATATGACGGAAAAAATTGAAAAACGGCCGGCCCAGCGCAAACAGCGCAGCGGTGAAGTCGTAAGCATTAGTGGTAACAAGTCGGTCGTGGTACGGGTCGAAACCCGCCGCCGCCATCCGGTTTACGGAAAAGTGATGCGTACGCACCGCAAGTTCCATGCGCACGACGAGGCGAACACAGCCCAGGTCGGCGATAAAGTAAAAATTGAAGAGTCGCGTCCGTACAGCAAGTTGAAGCGCTGGCGCGTGATCGAGGTAGAGACGGCACAAGCTGCGGTATAGACGTATGGCCGTGGTGGTTAAAGGGAGATAAGCCGTGATTGCTGAAGAAGCTGATCTAGTAGTGGCAGACAACACGGGCGCCAAGCGCGTCCGCTGTTTCCGCGTTCTGGGACAACGCAAGCGCTATGCCTACGTGGGCGACATCATCAAGGTGTCGGTCAAGGAAGCGGCGCCTGGCGGAGTGATTAAGAAGGGGCAGGTGTGTGAGGCGCTGATCGTACGAACGAAGCATCCCTTGCACCGGCCGGACGGGTCGCATCTGCGTTTTGATAACAACGCCGTAGTGATACTCGATGCCAACAAGAACCCCGTCGGATCCCGTATTTTCGGGCCGGTGGCGAGGGAGTTGCGCGAGAAGAACTACATGAAGGTGATTTCACTGGCGCCCGAGGTACTGTAAACGGTCCCGCCTTTGCCCGTTGGGCTACGGCGTGGCAGGCTGAGTTGTGAGTGTTTGGATCTCTGGTTAAGAGTGATGGAGGGATGGTGGCGTGAGTATACCGCGCATTAAGAAGGGCGACACGGTCGCAGCCATTGCCGGCGTAAATTCCGGTAAGTCAGGCAAAGTATTGCAGGTGATTCCTTTCAAGAATCGCGTCCTCGTTGAAGGCGTGAATCTTGGAAAGAAGACACTGCGCAAAACGCAGGACACGCCTCAGGGCGGTATCGTAGAAAAAGAGAAGCCGATGGCGCTCTCGAACGTGTTGTTGTACTGCCCTGAGTGTAAAAAGGGCGTGCGGACCGGTCGGGCCCAGGATGGCGAACGGCGTATCCGCAAGTGCAAAGCCTGTGGTCACGCATTTGACAGTTGAGGACTAGCATGTCGACGCTGAAAGAAAGATATAAGACGGAAGCCTTCCCAGCTCTCAAAGAGAAGCTGGGCATCAGTAACCCGATGCAGCTGCCAAGGCTGAGCAAGGTGGTGGTGAACATGGGGCTGGGTATTGCAGACAAGGATGCGCTGAAGTCGCACGGCGAAGCGTTGGCCCTGATTACGGGTCAACGGCCGATGATGACGCGTGCCCGTAAGAGCATTTCGAACTTCAAGCTGCGCGAAGGCATGACCATTGGTGCCAAGGTAACGCTGCGCGGCACCCGAATGTTTGAGTTTCTCGACCGCCTCATCAACGCCGCACTGCCGCGTATTCGCGACTTTCGTGGCGTGCCCGAGGACGCCTTTGATGGCAAGGGAAACTACACGCTCGGACTGAAGGACCAGATGATCTTCCCGGAGGTCGATCCAGATAAGATCGGGTCGGCTCAGGGGATGAACGTAACGATTGTGACGACGGCAGACAACAACGAAGCGGCCTACGAACTGTTGACCCTTCTGGGTATGCCGTTTGCTAAGAAAGACTAAGGAGTTCAAGTTGGCTAAGACATCCCTTATTGCCAAGGCAGCGCGGGAGCCGAAGTTTTCGGTGCGGCGCTATAACCGTTGTGTTCGTTGTGGACGTCCGCGGGCGTACATGCGCAAGTTTAAACTGTGTCGGCTGTGCTTCCGCGAGCTGGCTTCATCGGGGCTGATTCCCGGCGTGACCAAGGCGAGCTGGTAGCGAGTGTTGCGGTTTCAGATCGCGATCTGAGATCTAAGAAGGAGAGAAAATGAGTTGGTCGGACCCCATAGCCGATATGTTGACGCGCGTTCGAAATGCGCACAAGGCGGAACACGAGACGGTTAGCATGCCGTTCTCACGCCTCAAGGGCGAGGTTGCCCAGGTGCTTAAGCGCGAAGGGTTTATCGTGGATTATTCCGTGGAGAACGGATTGCCCAAACTGCTTACGCTGGTTTTGAAGTACACCGCCGAGCATGAGTCGGTTATTCGTGGCCTGAAGCGCGAAAGCCGTCCGGGGCTTCGTCGTTATGTTGAAGCCGCCAAGGTGCCGCGTGTGCTGGGCGGCCAGGGCATTGCAATTTTGAGCACATCGTCGGGCATCCTGACCGATCGCGAGGCGCGCGGTCAGCACGTGGGTGGCGAGGTTCTGTGCACGGTCTGGTAGAGGAGTAGACGATGTCTAGGATAGGTCAGAAACCAATTGATATTGTGGCGGGCGTCGAGGTCCGCGTGGACGGTCGACAGGTCATTGCCAAGGGCTCTAAATTCGAGTTGACGGTCGATCTGCCCGGCGGTATTGAGGCCGCGGTAGAGGGGAACCAGCTTGTGGTTACCCGTGCCGATGACCAGCGTCAGCAGAAGAGTTTGCACGGTCTTACGCGCAGCCTTATCGCCAACGCGGTCGAGGGTGTGTCTAAAGGCTACGAAAAGCAGCTCGAGATCACGGGTGTCGGCTTCCGCGCCTCGGTGCAGGGCCAGACGCTGACCATGTTGGTCGGCATGTCGAGCCCCGTGATCTACACGGTTAAGGATGGCGTGAGCCTGGCGGTGAACGATGCCGGTACGATCATCACGGTAACGGGTCCCGACAAACAGATGGTGGGTGATGCCGCGGCTCGTATCCGAGGGTTCCGCCCGGCGGAGCCGTACAAGGGCAAGGGTGTTCAGTACAGGGGCGAGCGTATCCGGCGCAAGGTCGGTAAGACGGTCGCATAGAGGAATTGAACGATGCAGCTTAAGACAAGAACAGATTTCAGAGTGGCGCGGCACCGTCGCGTGCGGCGCAAGATTAGCGGAACCGAGGCACGTCCTCGCATGGCGATCTTCAAGTCGGCCACCAGCCTGCAGGTGCAGCTGATTGACGATGAGGCGGGTGTGACCCTCGTGGCGGCCCGTAGCAACGGTAAGAAGAACCTGGAGGCGGCGGCCGATTTGGGCCGTCGTATCGCGGACCTGGCCGAGGCCAGGGGAGTTGGCCAGGTCGTGGTCGATCGCGGTGGGTTCCATTTTCATGGGCGTATCAAGGCCGTGGTTGATGCCGCGGTAGAGGCCGGTCTTTCGATCGGTAAGACGGCGGCCCCGGCACAGGATGCCAGTACGGAGGAGAAGTAGGCGTGAAACCTCAATGGAAAAAGAATGACAGCCAGCCCGAGTTCGAAGAACGGGTGGTCTTTGTAAACCGCTGCTCCAAGGTGGTTAAGGGTGGACGTCGCTTCAGCTTTAGCGCGGTCGTGGTCGTGGGCAACCGCGATGGTCTGGTCGGCTATGGATTTGGCAAGGCCAACGAAGTGGCCGACGCGATCCGTAAGGGTGGCGAAATTGCACGCAAGGCGATGGTTAATGTGACGATGCGGGATCGTACGATTCCACACGAGGTCACGGCAACCTGTGACGGCGGGCAGGTCCTGCTACGTCCGGCATCGCCCGGTACGGGTGTGATCGCCGGCGGTGGCATGCGCGCCGTACTCGAAGTGGCGGGCATTCGCGATATCCTCGGGAAGTCGCTGGGCAGCAGCAATCAGCTTAACGTGGTTAAGGCAACGTTCGCGGCGCTGAATCAGCTCAAGTCGCGCGACGAGGTCATGGCCATGCGTGGCAAGGCGTAAGGGGTACCAATCATGGATTTACATACACTGAGCAGGGAACCGGGTTCGAAACATCGCCGCAAGCGTGTCGGCCGCGGTATGGGGTCGGGCACGGGTAAGACCAGTGGCAAGGGGCACAAGGGGCAGATGGCGCGCAAAGGTGGCAAGCACAAGGCCGGCTTTGAGGGCGGCCAGATGCGCCTGATTCGCCGCCTGCCCAAGCGCGGTTTTCATAATCCGGCCCGCACCGAGTATATGGGGGTTAACGTTTGCGCGCTGAATGTCTTTGACGCGGAGACGGAACTGACGCCTGAGATCATCATTGCCGCCGGCCTGGCCAACGGCCGTCACGACGGGATCAAAATTCTGGGTGTGGGTGAGATTGATCGCAAGCTGTCTGTAACCGCGCATGCCTTTAGCGCCGCGGCGCGTACCAAGATCGAGGCCGCGGGCGGAACCTGCAACGAAGTCTAACTAGGGGCCACTATGCTGTCGGCATTCACAAATTCTTTTAAGATTCCGGAGTTGCGGCAGCGCATTCTCTTTACCTTTGGGCTGATCTTTATCTGCCGCATTGTGACGAGTGTGCCGACACCCGGAGTGGACGCCGCAGCCCTTCAGGCTGCCATCCGCAGTATTCAGACCACCGCCGGCGGTGGATTCATGGGCTGGATCGACCTGTTCAGCGGGGGCGCCTTAAGTAAATGTGCGGTCGGCGCGCTCAGCATCTGGCCGTACATCAGTGCTTCGATCATTCTACAGCTGATGACGGCGATTGTGCCGGCGCTTGAGCGCCTGGCGCGTGAAGGCGATTCCGGCCGGCAGAAGCTGACCCAGTATACGCGTTACCTCGCCCTCGTGATCTGCGTGATTCAGTCGCTCTTCCTGGCGATTACGCTTCAGAACCCCGGCGCACTGGGCATGGGACGCGGCGTGGTCCTGGTGCAGAATCCCGGTGTGCCGTTCATCATCATGACCATTATCACGATGACGACCGGTACCATGCTGATGATGTGGCTGGGTGAGCAGATCACTGAGCGGGGCATCGGCAACGGAATTTCCCTGATCATCACGGTCAACATTGTGAGTCGGCTGCCGATGGCGATCTACTACGCTGCCGGGATGTTCAAGGCCGTCGACGGCGTGGCTCGTTTCTCTGTCTTTCACCTGGTGGGCCTGGCGCTCCTCTTCTTCCTGGTCGTGGCCGGAACCATCGCCCTGACACAGGGGCAGCGCAAGATCCCGATCCACACCGCCAAGCGGGTCGTGGGACGCAAGGTCTATGGGGGACAGAACACCTACATGCCGCTGCGTGTCAACTATGCCGGCGTGATGCCGATCATTTTTGCCGGCGCGATGCTGGCCTTCCCGACGGCCCTGATCGGTAAGATCCCCTGGCATGCCGCCAAGACGCTGCACGCCTCGATGCAGATGGGGGAGCCACTCTACATAATCGTGTACGGGGTCCTGATCCTCTTCTTCTCCTATTTCTGGGTGGCCACGCAGTTTAATCCGCTTCAGATTGCGGATGACCTGAAACGCAATGGCGGCTACGTGCCCGGTATCCGGCCCGGCCGGCCGACCGCAGAGTTCCTGGACAAGACCATGACGCGTATCACGCTGATCGGCGCCATGTCGCTGACCGTGATCGCCGTGATTCCCTCGGTCATGCATAAGCAGTTCAATATCCCGTGGCTGGTGGCGTCGTTCCTGGGCGGCACGAGTCTTCTGATTATCGTAGGCGTGGCACTTGATACCATGCGCCAAGTGGAGTCGCACCTGCTGATGCGACATTATGACGGTTTCCTCAAGAAGGGGAAACTGCGCGCCCGCCGCTAAAGAGAAGTGAGCAGTGGACAGTGAGCAGTGAGCAGTGCTCGTACGGCTGGAGCTAAGGACAGGATTTCATGAAGGTTGTTATTTTATTGGGACCCCCGGGGTCAGGTAAGGGCACCGTGGCCGAGCGTCTGCGCGGCGACAAGGGTGGGTATGTCCATTTTGCCACCGGCGATATGCTTCGCGAAGAGGTCAGCAACTCCACCGCGGTGGGCCAGGAAGCTGAAGGCTTCATGAAACGCGGCGAGCTGGTTCCGGACGAGGTCATCATTCGTATCGTCGAGACGCGTCTCGAAGCGGGTGACCCGACGGCGGCCTACCTGTTTGACGGATTTCCGCGCACACTGGTACAGGCCGACCTTCTGGACGAGAGCCTGGCCGGGCGCGGCGCCAAGATTGACTACGTCTTTTTCCTGGCCACGCCGCGTGACGTCATCCTGCAGCGCCTGACCGGGCGCCGGGTTTGCAAGGCGTGTGGTGCGAGTTTCCATGTCACCAATATTCCGCCCGCGGTTGAAGGGGTGTGCGATGCCTGCGGGGGCGAGCTCTATCAGCGCAAGGATGACAACGAAGAGACCATTGCGAACCGTCTGGAAGTGTACAACCGCCAGACCGAGAGCCTGATTTCAAGGTATGAGGAGAAGGGGCTGCTGGTTAGTCTGGATTCCGACCAGGGCGTGGCATCGCTTATGGCCGAGATCGACGCCAAGCTGCAGTCCGGCGTCGACGCATGATCATCGTCAAGACGGCCGACGAACTTGTGAAGATGCGTGCCAGCGGCCGGATGGCGGCCACGGTACGCGACGAGGTGGCCGGACGGGTTGCCCCGGGCGTGACCACGGGTGAGCTGGCTGATTTTGCGGGGAAGCGGATCATTGCGTTGGGTGGCGAGAGTGCCTTTCTGGGGTATCACGGCTACCCGGGACAGATTTGCGTATCCGTGAACGACGAAGTCGTACACGGCATTCCGGGGAGCCGCCGGATAGAGATTGGGGATATCGTCAGTATCGACGTCGGCGTACTTTACGACGGATATATTGGTGATACGGCCACGACCGTGATGGTCGGCGTGACGGATCGCGAGGTGATAAACCTTGTGAAGACAACGGAGGCGGCCCTGTATGCCGGCATTGCCAAGGCGTGCGCAGGGGCGCGGTTGTCGGATGTGTCGCACGCCATTGAGCAGGTCGGCAAGCAGGCCGGACTGTTTGTGGTACGGGATTTTGTGGGGCATGGGGTCGGAAAGACCATGCATGAGGAGCCGCAGGTGCCTAACTTCGGGAAACCGGGGAGGGGACCGCGGTTGAAGACGGGTACAACGATTGCGATCGAGCCGATGTTCAACATGGGGTCGGCCGGGGTGGACGTGCAGGCGGATGGATGGACGGTTTTGACACGGAGCAGGCGCCCTTCTGCGCACTTCGAACACACCGTGGCGGTGTGTGATGGTCGGGCTGAAATCCTGACGGTAGGACAAGAATAGCGCTTTTTGTGGTGGACTTCAGGCGGGTGGTTGTTCTACTCTACGCCGTTTTTTGCGGGAAGGCAGGGACAGAGACGTGAAGGTACGCAGTTCAGTCAGAAGAATTTGTGAACGCTGTAAGGTGATCAGACGCAAGGGCGTCGTGCGTGTGATATGCACGAACCCGCGTCACAAGCAGCGCCAGGGTTAGGGACGTTCCAATTGAGAATTGCCGATCGGCTTTTGGCCTCGGCGGTTAGGTTGGATAGAGGGGAAAGGTAGGAACATGCCAAGATTACTAGGTGTTGATATTCCGGGCCGCAAGCGCATTGAGTATGCCTTGCGTTATATTCATGGGGTCGGTCCGGCCCGCGCCAAGGCCATCCTTGAAGAGGCCAAGATTGATCCAGCCAAGAAGGCGGACGATCTATCCCCCGAAGAGTTGCGCGGCCTGTTGGAGGTCATCCAGACACGCTACCGCGTCGAGGGTGATCTGCGTCGTGAGACGTCACAGAATGTTCGTCGTTTGATTAGCATTGGTAGCTACCGCGGATTGCGGCATCGGCGTGGATTGCCGGTGCGGGGTCAGCGTACCAGTACCAATGCGCGCACCCGTAAGGGCCCGAAGCGCACGGTTGGCGCTGTACGCGGTAAAGAAGCACGCTCAGCAGTAAAGAAGTAGTAACCCAGGAATAAGCACACATGGCTGAAGATAAAGAGATAGAGACCCCCAAGGCGCCCGAGAGCGCCGAGGTGTCCGACACAGCGGAGACGCAGGTCGTGGATACGGAAGCGGCCGCACCAGCGGACGCACCCGTGGAAGCGGAAACCCCCGCGGAACCGGTCGTGGAGGAAGCACCCGTCGCCGCCGAGGCGCCTGCCGCAGAACCTGTGGCGGAAGACGCACCTGTCCCCGCAGAGGCACCTGCCGCAAAACCTGTGAAGGAAGAAGCACCTGCCGCCGCCGAAGCAGCCCCCGCCGCAGAGGCCAAGGCTGAAGCCCCCGCCGCTCCCGCCGAGCTGACGCCCGCTGAGCAGGCTAAGGCCGCCATGACCACTGAAAGCGAGGCCGCGGCTGAAGCCGAGGCCGCTCCGGCCGCCAAGCGCGGTCGCCGCATGGGTCCCAGTGTGGGCATCGCCCACATTCGTGCCACCTTCAACAACACGCTGGTGTCGATCTCCGACATGCGTGGCGGTGTGATTTCCTGGTCGAGCGCCGGTCGCGCCGGTTTCAAGGGCTCACGTAAGAGCACGGCCTTCGCCGCCACCATGGTGGGGCAGGATGCCGCCCGCCAGGCCGTGTCCAAGGGCATGCATGAAGTAGAGGTGCACGTACAGGGCGCCGGTTCGGGTCGCGAGTCGGCCATTCGGGCACTGCAGACCTCTGGTCTGGTTGTGACACTGATCAAGGATGTGACGCCGATGCCGCACAATGGTTGCCGGCAGCGCAAGCGGAGGAGAGTCTGATGGGTAGGTATACCGGACCCGCGTGTAGGAAATGCCGCCGTGAGGGCATGAAGTTGTTTCTCAAAGGCGCACGTTGCAGTATGGCCAAGTGCCCGATCGAGGTCGGTCGTCCGGCCCCCGGCATGCACAACCAGCGCCGCCCCCGCAAGATGTCGGATTACGGGACGCAGCTTCGTGTTAAGCAGCGTCTGCGCAACCAGTACGGATTGCGCGAAAAACAGTTCCGCCTCTTCTTCCAACGTGCCGCGGCACGCAAAGGCGTTACGGGTGAACTGCTGCTGCAGATGCTTGAGTCGCGCTTGGATAACATCGTGTACCGCATGGGGCTGGCCCCATCGCGCCGCGCTGCCCGCCAGATGGTCTCGCACAATCACGTCCTCGTTAATGGACGTAAGGCCAACGTGCCCTCCATGGTGCTTGCGGCCGGTGCTGTGGTTAGTGTGCGTAATCGCGAACGGAGTCGCGAGGAAGCCCGCCGTAACCTCGAATTGGCCCAGAGCCGTGAGATCGCGAGCTGGTTGACGATAGATACTTCCGCGTTTACGGGTGAGTACACGCGTATTCCGACGCGTGATGAAATCGCACCGATTGTGGACGAACAGCTGATCGTCGAGTTGTACTCGAAGTAAGTCGTCACGCACTTTGGATTTTTGGAAAGGATAGAGAAACCATGCCTATACGTGTAAGCAGATTTGAAATGCCCCGCAGCGTCGTCAAGGATGAAGGCGCCGCTACGGATGTGTATGCCCGCTACGTGGCCGAACCGTTTGAAATTGGCTATGGCCGCACGATCGGGAACTCCCTGCGTCGCGTGTTGCTCTCGTCAATCGAGGGCGCGGCCATTGTGTCCGTGAAGATCACGGGAGCCGATCACGAGTTCTGCGCCTTGGATGGCGTCGTGGAAGATGTCACAGACATCATTCTGAACCTTAAGCAGGTTCTGCTCAAGACCTATACCCGCGATCCGGGCAAGCTGATCATCAAGGCCAAGGGCCCGGGTGAGGTCACGGCCGTTGAGATCGCCTCAAGCGGTGCGGTCGAGGTCCTGAATCCTGATCAGCATATCGCCACCCTGTCGGATGGCGCTAAGCTCGAGATGGAACTCGAAGTGAAGATCGGTCGCGGATTTCATCCGGCCGAATGGAACAAGGACGGCGACCAGGAAATCGGTCGCATTCCTCTGGATGCCGTCTTCTCTCCGGTGCGTCGCGTCAACTTCGCTACGGAGAACACACGGGTTGGCCAGCGGACCGATTATGACAAGCTGACGATTGATATCTGGACCGATGGACGTGTCGGACCGGATGATGCGTTGACTATGGCCTCGGCCATTCTGCGTCACCACTTGGATGTCTTTGTCAGCTACGACGAGAAGATGGTCGAGTTTGAAGAGGCCGAGTCACAGGTCGACGAGGAGCGTGAGGATCTGCGTGGTAAGCTCAACATGAGCGTCAACGAGATCGAACTGAGCGTGCGTGCGGCCAACTGCCTCAACAACGCCAATATCACGACCGTAGGCGAACTGGCACAGAAATCTGAAGCGGACATGCTGAAGTATCGTAACTTCGGCAAGAAGTCGCTCAACGAGATCAAGAGCAAGCTGGTTGACCTGGGCCTGGGCCTGGGCATGACCTTTGACGAGGCCCTGCTCGAGAGCATTGAGCTCGAAGAAGAGGACGAATAGCTCGTCGATTAACCGGGGAATTCACAATGCGGCACAAAGTTAGAGATAAAAAGCTGGGACGCAGCAGTTCGCACCGCAAGGCGCTAATGGCATCGCTGGTCTGTCACCTGATAGAAGAGAAGCGGATCAAGACAACGTTGATGAAGGCCAAGGAGGCCCGTCGTGTTGCCGAGAAGATGGTTACGCTGGGACTGAAGGGCACCTTGGCGGCACGCCGCCAGGCGATCTCCATTCTGCGTCGGCCCGAACGGGTGGCCACGTTGTTTGATGACGTGGCGCCGCAGTTCAAAGAGCGGCCGGGCGGTTATACGCGCATCACGAAGCTGGGGCAGCGCCGCAGTGACGGGTCTGAGATGGCGATCCTTGAGTGGGTTGGTGTCGCAGTACCCGACAAAAAGCGCAAGCCGGCTGAGGTCGAAGCCGAAGCCGCCGCGTAGAACGCGGGAACAGCCGAACAATCGAGTAATCGAACAGCCGAACTACGAACGAGGGGAGCGATTATTGCTTCCTTCTTCGTAGTTCGGCTGTTCGATTGTTCGGCTGTTCGATGGCTTCAATCTTCTTGCCATGGACCATTGCCCCCCGTATGATGATCTTCCAATTGTGGAGGTCTTCTTATGGCAAAATTTCGTTATGTGGCGATGGATTCCAAGGGCAGCGAAGTCCAAGGCTCGATTGATGCCGACAGCCAGTCCCAGGCGGTCACCGCCGTGCGGGCGCGTGGTCTGTTCCCGACCAAGGTGACGCAGGTTAGTGGCGGCGCGAAGGGCGGCGGCAAGGCCGCGGCGGCGGGCGGCGCGGGGCTGAGCATGGAACTCAAGATGCCCAAGTTCCTGCAGGCGCGTGTCAAGGCCAAGCAGCTCATGGTGTTTACGCGTCAGTTGGCCACCCTGGTGGATGCCGGGCTGCCCCTTTTGCGCGGGCTGCGCATCCTGCTCAAGCAGGAGAAACATCCGGCACTACGCGAGGCCCTGACCGGTATGGGCGAGGCCGTTGAAGGCGGCGGCACCTTTTCCGAGGCCCTGGGACAGTATCCCAAGATCTTTGATCCGCTTTTCATATCCATGGTGCGCGCCGGTGAGGCCGGCGGTGTGCTGGAGATCGTTCTGGAGCGCTTGGCCGAGTTCATGGAGAAGGCCGAGAAGATCAAGAACAAGGTCAAGAGCGCCATGGTCTATCCGATTGTCGTACTGATCGCGGCGATGGGTATCCTGATCTTCCTGTTGACGAGCGTGATCCCGAAGTTCGAGGCCATCTTCAACGACCTGCTTGAGGGGAAAGCCCTGCCGGTGCTGACCCAGTTTGTGATCGGGATCAGTAGCTTTGTCAAAGACCGCGGCATCGTGGTCTTGATCGTTGTGGCGGTCTTTGTGGTGGCCAACAAACTGTTTGGAAAGACGTCCACGGGCCGTGTTTTTCGCGATCGCATGCGGCTGAAGATGCCGCTTTTCGGGCCGATGTTCATGAAGGCGGCCATCGCGCGACTCACGCGTACCCTGGGCACGCTCATGAGCTCGGGGGTTCCCGTGCTGCAGGCGCTCAACATTGTGCGCGACACGGCAGGCAACGAGGTGATTGCACAGGCACTGCAGAAGGTGCATGACGCCGTTAAGGAGGGGGAAACCATGGCGACCCCGTTCGAATCCTCAGGCGTCTTCCCCGGCATGGTGGTCAGCATGGTGGATGTCGGCGAAGAGACCGGCGCCCTGCCCGAGATGCTGGTCAAGGTGGCCGATAACTACGATGACGAAGTGGACACGGCGGTGGAGGGGCTCACGTCTGTAATCGAGCCGATTATGATCATTGTGCTGGCCCTCATCATCGGTGTGATTGTGATCGCGATGTTCGTCCCGCTTATTTCGATTATCGGGTCAATGTCTGCCTAGCGCGCTCGGCTGGAGGAAAGGCCCTGCGGCCCGGCTGCTTCTGCGAAGCCGCAAGGAGCCGCTGGGTCTTCCCTCCGGCCTCGCTTGAGGGAAAAGGGCCGGCGTGGGAGCACCCGCTCCTCCGCTTTGGGGTAGGGGAAGAGGTGCGGGTTTGCGGCTGGTCGCAAGGGGTGGTTTTGTGTTAGAGTCTCAATGAAGGAGTCTGCTATGAAAACGCTGCGGAACAAATGTGGATTTACGCTGGTCGAGATGCTGACGGTCATTGTCATCATTGGCATCCTGGCGGGCATGCTCTTCAAAATCGGTGCGTTGGTCAGCAACCGTACGTCCCGTGCGCTGGGCGCGAGCCGCCTCGAGCACCTCAAGCTCTGTATCGAACGCTATTACGGGGTCTACGGGGAATACCCGCGGGCCACGGGCGTGACCTGGGAAGATCCGGGGGCCAGTGCCGGTCCGCCTGAGGATTGGGACATCATTCTGCCCGGGGCACAGGCCGGCAATCCCGCCTGGGAGAATCCTGACAAAGAGTATTGGGAGAAACTCTACCCCTACATCTACCGGGATGCCGCCGCGTTTGAGTGGCAGGAATTCAGCGCACAGGCGGGGGGTGGTGGTGCCGGTCTTGCCATCAACACCAATGACTCGGGGGAGCTGGGCTTCGAGTATGGTGGGTTCACGTATACCAATCGTGTCTTGACGATTTATGACGGCATGGGCGGGACCTTCCACTATGACTCTCAGCCGCCCTACCAGACGTACGACCTGACCGCGAGCGCCGGCATGGGCACCGGGTGGACGCAGTAGAGCGCCAGAAGGGAGTAGAAGATGATGCGACGACGCGGATTTACGATAGTCGAGATGCTGGTGGTGATCGCCATTATCGGCCTGCTGGTGGGCTTGTTGATGCCGGCCCTGGCCGCCGCGCGTGAGCGGGCACGTCGCACCAAGGCGCGGGCCATGTGTGTGCAGATCGAGACGGGGTGGAAAGCCTACCTGGAGGACCATCGCGACTTCGATGCGGCGGGTATCAATGATGGCGATATGGACAGCGGGATGGTCGAGATCCTGAACGGAGAAAATGATTTCAGTCGCCGCTACATGGAGTTCTCGCAGGAGGAGGTCGACAACGGCATGTCGGATCCGTGGAGCCCGGAGCCGGGGGACTGGCCCTACCAGGTGGCCTTCGATACCGGCGGCATGGTCGACGTCAACGGGGAGAACGTCTATCGCGTCGTGGCGGTCTGGTCAAACGGCAGGGATGGTGAAGCGGGCACCGACGACGATGTCAAGGCGTGGGAGTAACCGATGAAATGCCGTGGATTTACGCTCATCGAGATGCTGGTCGTGGTAGCGATCATCGGCGTGCTGGTGGGCCTCATGATGCCGGCCATGATGCGCGTTCGCGAACAGGCCCGTAAACGTCAGGCCGTCACGGAACGGCTCGTGCTGGTCAACGCGGTCAAGGCGTTCTACACGGAATATGATGAGTGGCCGATTCCCGGCGACTACCTGGATACCGATATGGACGATCCGGCGGCGCAGTTCGTCTATACGTACAGTGACGACAACGAGGAGGTCGTCGAGCGGATGCGGCCGGACAGCGTCCTCAATACCAAGCACATGTTGTTTCTGGAGGAAGAGAATTTTTCGCGGGTGGATCCTGATGGTGTCCTTGTTCCCCTAGGGCCATTGCGCGACCCGTGGGGTGAGCCGTACACGATTAAGATCGATATCCGCTATCCGGGGCAGAGTTCGATTGTTGCCGGCGTGTCTGTACAGTAGGGTGTCAGAAAGGAGCGGTCCCTATGGGACGGCGAGGATTTACATTGCTGGAGCTGTTGGTCGTGATGGCCATCATGGCGATGATCATGGGCGCGACGATGGCGGCCTACTTCTCCATTGGGCAGGGGGCCCGTATACGCGGTGCCGTGAACACGCTCCAGAGCAACCTGGCCCTCGCACGCCAACGTACGGTGCTTCAGCAGATACCCCTGTCGGTTGTCTTCTCAAACAATGTGACCAGTGGAACCTGGCACTACCAGGTCGAGGAGGCGGAGAGCGGTGCCCGTATCGGCGAGGTCATGCACGTGCCGCCCGGTGTGGACCTCTTGACGGAGGCAGCTGAAGATATTGGGGATGGGGACCGCATCACGTTCCGTCCGTCCGGATCGGCCGATCCGGAATTCGCAACCATCAAGTTGGTAGAAGCTGTAAACGTTGACCAGGTATGGACACTGACCGTGTATGGATTAACAGGACTAGTCAAGGTGGTTGAACCGGAGCCCGGGCCATGAAGAGCGAGATGAAAAGAGGATTCACGCTGATCGAGGTAACGTTCTCACTGCTTCTGATGACGCTGGGACTGTTTGCCGTATTTCACCTCTTCCCCTCGGGTCTGCGCGCCAGTGTGGATGCCAATGCGTTCACCCGACAATCGATGTTTGCCGAGGACTGTTTTGGGGCAATTCGCGCGGCGGCGGCCGAAGAGTGGAGCCTGGTGTTCCCGCCGGATGGCCTGCAGGTCACGCTCTCAGACGGCACGCCGCTGGAACTGGACCGTGACTGGAGTGACGGGTCGTTTGTCTATCCGGCCGGGCAGGATGGCTTGGACGGGGGGGGCAATGAGTACCTGCGCTGCAAGCTGACCCTCGCCCAGGACGCGTTCATGGGAGGCTCCCATACCAACCTCGGCAGCGTGAAGCTTGAGGTGCGATTCGGGCGTGTTGGGACGCTGGGTGACACCTTTTACACCGAAGTGTACGACTACAGGATGTAGGCATGAAACGATCCGGTCTGACATTGATAGAGCTGCTGGTGGCCATGTCCATTCTGGCGATCATCGTGCTGGCCGTGGCCCAGCTCTTCCAGCAGAGCACGGTGGCCTGGGAGAGCGGCTACCGCCGCACCCGAACCGCCATGGTGGCGCGGGCCATTCTGGGGTATGTGGCTGCGGATATCAGCCTGGCAGCGTGGGGAGGGGATGTAACCGAGCCCACCAGCGGTTCCGGTTTCAGTTTCTATGCCCTCGACGGAACAAACCTTCTCGAACAAATCTCCTATAGCACGGGGGGAGGAGACGTTGTAAGAAACAGCGTGCCCCTTTACGAGAGCGTGCCGGCCCTCAGTGTCGAGGCTATGAGTGCAACGTTTGCGCTTCCTTACCATGCCGACGTGACTATGGACGTGAAGACCGTCGATAAGGGACGTGAAGAAACCCGCAGGTTCACCACCCGTGTCTACCTTGCCAACCGGAACCGTTACTACTATGACTAAGCAGGGACAGGACGATCCTCGGAGCGGCATCGCCATCATTATCGTGTTGGGCGTGTTGGGTGTATTGATGGTTCTGGCGGTGGCGTTTGCCGTCTCCATGCGTACGGAGAGCGCCGCGGCCAGTAACTACGCCGATATCGTGAAATCGCGTGCCTTGGTCCACACCGCCCTGGCGCGTGCGCTGGCCGATCTGGACCAGGATCTGGGGTCGTCGCCGAGTGGGGCCAGCTATCCGGCTCGCTGGTCGCAGCAGGCGATGGATACGAATATGGCCAACGCAGTCCACCTCTACATAGGCGAGGCCACCCATCTACTGCCGCAGGGCCTATACGAGATCGCGGCGAAGCTGCCGTCGCCGGGCCTGAACAACGGCGGTGGCTCGAATGTTGACGACCCGAATGCGTCCTGGAATCCGGGCAGCCTGGCGGGATTTGGGGTCCAGTCGATCGGTGGCGCCGAGGGTGTCGTGGTGAATAATGAGGAGAAGGCGCTGACGGCTAGTATCGGTTTGGGCACCCATTACCGGGTGTACGATCCGGCCGTGCCGCTCTGGACGCGGGTCGAGAATGGCCGCGTCGCCTACCTGATTGTAAATCTCTCCGGACTTCTGGACGCCCACTATGTGGGAGGCAGTTCTCGCATGTTGGGCACAGATGTTGACGAGATCGAGCTTGAAGCGCTGCCAGACCTGGACGACGAGGACCTCTTCATAAGTGATCGTGACAGCGACTTCTACGAGTCGCTCTACGCTCTTGATGACCGGAACACCGGGCTGCTGAGTAGTGGTCCGGTTAATCTGGGTGTCTATTCCGTCTGTCCCGCGGCGGCGGCTATAGACGAGGACGGCGGGACCAATATCCCGCCCGTATTGCTCACGGCCGAGGATCAGCCGCTGGTGGACGCGTTGGAGACCGCCATGCGGGCGGGATCGGCCGCTCCCGAGGTGGATGGCCCGTGGGGATTGGCGGCGCAACAGTTGGCAATGAACAAGCTCGACTATGAGGACGCAGACAGTGTGCCGCAGGCGCTTGACGGACCGTATGTCGAGGCCGTGCCGATGCTGAACGAGGTCTGGGTGGAGCACCTGGTCCCCACGACCAACAACCTCAATGGTGGTATGATCCAGGTATGGGTCGAGTGTGCCTACCCCTTCGCGGAGGACTCGTCGGTGTCATTTGAGGTCAATGCCGATGTGAGCATTGTGGGTGCCGCCTTTGCGTCTTCGCCGTTACCGGTTCCGCCGCCGATTCCTATTCCCGCACAGACCATGCAACCCTATCCGATAGCACCCGCGGCAATGTTCAGCATGTCGGGGCCTATCCCTGCTGGTGGCCTCGCCTATACAGTTCAGATTGAGAACTTGCGTGTCGACCTCCAGGGCGGCGGGACCACGGTCGACCAGGCTCCCTCCCCTATCGTTCTGACGGTGGCGCCTACTCCCATCGTGGCGGGCACACCGGTCATTGGGCCGGGCAAAGATGTACTTGATCCCGTGTTGAATTGGAACCAACTGCACTGGGACCTTTCGACCATACCCAGCCCGAGCAACCCGTTCAGCTACACCAACACCAAGAATGCGGCGAACCACTGCACCATGCAGTTTTGGCAGGCGAATCGTGATGCGTGCGATACGGACCCCTCGCTTCAGCCGACCTACCTTCACATAGCCAACGCACCGATGCAGACACCCGGTGAGATCGGCTGCCTCTACTCCCCTGGAGGGTTCGCGGGTCAAGGAAACGATATCGGTGGGTTCCCTCTACTCTTATCGCAGATCTCGCCGATCAGTACCGAGGGTCAATGGATCGGGCCGCGTCTGTGGCGCACCGTTCGCCTGTATGATCACGGTGTTTGCGAACTGCCGGCGGGTTACATGCCGCAGTGGAATCGGTTGTTGGATTACATTACGGTGGAACCTGGCGATGTCTACTACGGGCGCGTAAACCCCAATACAGAGATCGCTGATGTCCTGTCTGCTGTGCTCAATGACATGCCTGTCGATCCGCTGCCGGGCGGGCTGAGCAATCGGCTCACAGAGGCCGATGCTATGCTGGTGGCGGCGAGTATTATTGACCAGACCGTGGATCCCATGGGAAGCGTTTCGGACCTGGGGCGCAAAGATATCGCAGATGCGATCTTCCAGAGCCTCACGGCTTCGTCCATGGCGGTACCCGCGAATGCCCCCGAGTTCCATAAGGAAGCGATCTTCAGGAACTGTCCTGGATTGCTGCACACCCGTCAGAATCTCTTTCTGATTCTCTTGGCCGGACAGACGGCCCGTGATCCGTCGACCTTCGGCCCACCGTTTGGTGTGCCGCGCACGGACCAGCGAGCTATGGCTGTGGTCTGGCGCGACCCCGTCGCCGACGCCGATGGCCGGCACCCTTGCTTCGTACGCTGGTTTACCTGGCTGGAGAAGTAGGTTGGGTAGGGCGTGGCGTCCCGCCGCGCCGTGAGCAAGAGACGCGCATGGCTGAGCGAGGAAATCGCTTCGCTCTGGTCTCCTCCTCACATGCTCAGGTCTGCTCGGCGCGGCGGGGACGCCGCGCCCTACCTGGATCAGTTCGTGACAGTCACGCGGTAGAAATAGGCTGGGCTGTTGGTCATGACCGGGAACCAGATCCTAAAGCTCCCATTCGAGACATCCCAGCTCTCGTTCGTGACATCATCCCACGCATTGGTGTCCAGCAGGTTGGTGCTGTACATGACATAGGGCGTGGTGCCGTTGGTGAGGGTGGCCCACAGGACGATGTCTGTACCCAGCTCCAGCTCTTCAATCAGCAACTCGAAGACCGGGGGTACCGGATTCCCCAGTAGGGTCTGGTCAGAGTTGGCGGCGCCAGGCGTGAACGCACCGCCCGTCGTTACCCAGGCGAACTGGCTATAGTTGCTGCCACTGCCCAGCAGCGTGATCGGGCTGGCGCTATAGTAGAGGTCCTGCCCGATGAACTCGTACCCCGTCATGGACTCGGCCGCAGAATAGCCGAGAACTGTGCCATACGAGACCGCGTGCTGGACGCCGCCAAACGACCTGACGAGTTGGATGCCGCCCTGGCTGGGGAGGTTCATGCTGTAGGTCGGGTCGGGTGCGTTGGTGAAGAACTGATCGGCGGGGAGCCCCGCGTCGCCCAGTAGCCAGAACCCGAAACCACCCTCTTCGTCGGCAAAGACCGTGTTACTCACGATGAGGTAGGTCGAGTGAATCGAGTAGTCCACGTTCACGATATTGAGCCGCCAGTCCCGCATGTCTGCTGCGGCGCGTCCGCAGACTTCAATATATTCTGCGGCACCCCAAGGCCAGGTGTTGGTGTGAATATTGACTTCGTTGATCCAGACCGCTCCCGTGGGGCAGGAGAAGACCACGTAGTAGGGGTTCTGTGCATCCGGGCCGCCGAGGGACTGGTTGTAATTGACCGGCTCATACCAGGTCGGGTTGGGACCCGGTGCGGTGTGGATCTTGGGGCTGGTCTTGTTGGGCAGCAGGGCGCCGCTGTATTCAGCCTTCACACGGTACTGGACGGTCTCGTCTATCGCCTGGGCGGGTATGCCGGCGCTGCTCTCATAGACGTAGACCGGCGGGTTCGCGTTGGTGTCACTGGCCCCCATGTCGAGATTGAGCGTGAGGTACTCGTTCTCAGACCAGGTGCCCCAGGGGGCCGTGCCGACGTGGTAGTAGGCGCGGACTTGTGTCACCGTCGGGCTCAGGATGTAGTCGGTGAGCTCGGCGCGCACCCTGACGCTGTCGGTGTTGAGCGGAATGGGGGGGGTAATCGAGATATTCGTGATGGTCAGATCGGTCGCGAGTGGGGCCTTAATCATCAGGCGGTCGATTCCAAGCCGGTCAGGCGGGGTGGGGTCGAGAACGTTGGAGACCCGCACAAAGTGATTGCTGCTGTTGTAATAAGGCAGAACCATCCGTTCCCAGCGCGTGCTGGTGAGGTTGGTGGAGAGTAGGAGCTGCCAGGAATGTTCCGTCGCATCCGGTGAAATTTCGATGGTCAGGGGCACGCTCTGTCCGGCGCTGGAAGCGACCGGCCAGCGCTGGTACCAGAAGCTGATCTCGCCAATGCCCAGGGGCATGTAGGGCGAGCGGATGTAGGGGTCGTCTTCGTCGAGTGGCACCACGCCGTTCACATCGTCGGTCGTGCTGTAGTTCAGGAACCCGCTGCGCCCGTTGCCACCGGTGTAGGTCAGGTCGTCACTATTGTCGGTCAACTCGTCGGTGTTGGCCGTGAGCAGCCCGTTGTAGGTGATCCAGGCATTGGTGTTCTCGACGTGGTAGTCGGATACGTAGACCTCGTCGATGTAGAAACGCGCTGCGGGATCGGGCGAGGCGTGAGTGACGCGCAGGTGTAGCTTGCGCGGCGACAGATCCATATTGACCGGGAGCGGCCACGTGCGCCATACCCCCTTGGCCGTCAGCACGTTGGTGCTGAATGCGTGGAAGTCAGTCCGATTCAGGTCATCCGAATAGGACGTGATGAGGGTCACATCGGGGCTGCCGCTGGGAATGTAGTAGCGCATCGCGAATGATCCGGCGGACGTGATCTCGGGCGTGCGCAGGAATTGCGATTCGCCCGGGATATCGATGGCACGGCTCGCACGCATCTCAAGGCCGTGCGGGCTGCTGGAGGACCGGTCGGTCGTGACACGCGTATCGCCGCCGATCCAGCTGTCGGCCGCCGTGGTACCGTAGCTGTTCGTGAAAGCGCGCCAGCCGCTGACGCTAACGTCGTCCAGTCGGACGCTGCCTGCGCCATCGCGATGCGCGATGGCCAGGTAGCGCTCTTCTGCCATGTGGATGATGACATTGGCCGTGGCGTAATCCAACGATGTTATATCCGTGATGTCGGCCGCGACATCAAGCGCAAAGACGTTGTTGGGGTCTAACTTGGGCAGGGTACCCACCTGAATCTGTAGCCCTCCGATGCGACCGACGCGCTCGTAGGTGTCAGCCGCCTGGTTGATCACCCAGCCGTTCCCGCCCGTGGTCCAGTTTGTTGCCGTGGCGCCGGTGAAGAACTCCTGGTATTCTACGACGTTATTGGTCATGACGGTCACGGATTCCACACGTGCGCTGGCGTCCATCGTGCTGAAACCCAAGGTGCCCGGGCCCGGGACTGAAGCGTCGGTCCAGTTATTGACGACCCAGGTGTTGCCCACCCACACGGTATGTTTGTTGTTCGTGGTGACCTGGACGGTGACTGTGGTCAGGTTGTCCAGTGTTGTGCCGGTCTTATGCCTATCCGTATTGCCCAGGTTGCCTTCGGTGGTGACGCCGCTGACGGTCTTGTAGATGTAAGGAATCAGGTTGTTGTCCCCGCCCTGCACCAGCCGTGCTTCGTAGTAGTTGGCGCTGTCCATGTAGCGATAGAAGATACTGATATAGGCGTCCTTGTCGTCGTGGGTCTCGCGGCAGTCGACGTCGGCTACGATCTTGACGTTGTTCGACCAGGCGGGGCCGCTGTAGATCGTGGGGTAGGTGTTGGTGTCGACCGCGCGGTAGGTCAGCATGGCTACCCCCACGCCATCCTCCTGCAGGAGTTGTGCGTTGCTCTGGCGGAGAAAGCCATGATCTGCTGCGTCTTGGAGCTCGAGGCGGTAGCGATCTTCACCGGCCTCGACCGTGCGGAAGCGGGCGGCCACCCAGCCCCCGGACTCAGCGGATGCCGTCCAGCTTAGCCCGGTAAAGCTGGTCCATCCTCCGAAGCCGGTAGTGTCGAAGCCGGTGCTGTAGACCAGGTCGGTTTCGTTGGTCCAGTCGTCGAAGTCCTGGAGCCACTCGGAGAAGGCGCTGCCCCGGGCCCCGTTGGCGAAGAGATCCTCGTCGAGGAACCAGGCGTCGAAATCCTGGTAATCGACACGGTGGATAATGTACTCCCCGGTGTTGACGTCGATGCGCACCATGTACCAGCCGCTGAAAGAGCCCGTGAGCAGGACGTTGCCTGCGCCCAGGTCGATGTCACCCACGACCGGTGGCGAGCTGCGCCACTGGTTGGCATCACCCCACAAGTCGTCATCCGGTGTGCCGAGTGAGTCTTCCAGGCGTTCGTAACCGATAAACCGCAGGGATAGCTGGTTCGTCGGGACGGTGTTGAAGACCCCCTCCCACACGTCGTCTGCGACCTGTTCCATATCGGAGACAGGGATGTTGCCCAGGATGGCGAGGTGCTCGTAGTCCGAATCGAAGTAGCGATAGGTCATGCTGGGGAAGCCGCTGGTCGGCGGGCCGTAGTACTGGGTGGTCTGCACGACCGGGCCGGCGGGGTGGTAGGTGGGGCTGTGGTTCTCGGGGTCACTGCCGTAGTTGCCGCCGAAGGTGGATTCGATGTAGTACTCGACCTCGTCCCCGGCCTCATACACCGTGGGGATGTCTGCACTGAAAATGGATGTGCCCGAGCGCGTCATCTCAATTGGGGCGCTCCAACCGCCGCTATCTTTCTCGCGGTGCCGTATGCGGGCACCAATGCTCATGGCCGGGAAGCGTACGGTCGTGGATGTGATCACGCACGAAACGGTCGTCGGCAGGTCACGCGAGGGGTAGGCCGGCGTGTAGGTAACGTCGCTGATACTGATCTTGGCGGCCGGGTATGAGATGGAGATCTCGTCCATGCCCAAATAGGGGGCTCCGATGATATCGGCGAGCTTGTGGATGCGTATGTAGCCTGATTCGACGGAATCGAAAGAATACACGACCGATTCCCATGTGGTGTTGGTGATACTCGCTTCCACTTCGATGTTTGTTGTTGATCCGTCACTGCTGATCAGCTCGATAGCGTAGTCGGTTCGGCCTTCCGCAGAGCACCTTTGTACGAACGATATACTTCCGATTCCATCTGCCAGAAGTGGGGTCAGGAGGGCGGTGTCAGGGTAATCGGCGGCGGGCCCCAGCCAGCCAGAATAGCCAGCGTCGCCGTACGCGAAGAAACTGAAGATGGTGCCCTTTGTCAACCCCCAACCGTTCGTGCTGGAATGGTCGGCGGGCGTGGTCGATGTCGGCGCTGTGGGCCACTCATTGCCTGTGTTTACGCTGTTGAAGTCCTGCGTTCGCGTTGCATTATTGTTGACGTATGAGAGGGGTGCGTCGGTGCCACCGGCGGGGTAGTAGCTTGAAATATACGAGGGGGTGTCGGTTCCGCTGTAGTTGGCTTCGACGAAGTACTGCATGAGGCCCAGCTGGCCACGCGGTATAGCGCCCTCGTAGGTGGTTCCGCTGACGAAGTCCAGAGCGGTAGCGTCGAAGTAGCCGTTGCTGCCCGCGCGGTACCAGAGTCGCGTGGTGAGGTCTTCAACTCCAGTTTGCGTGGCGATGTCGATGCGAACCGTGACCGTGTCGGCAAACGTGGGGCTCGCAGGCGTGCGCACCAGGTTCGAGAACGCCACCGCGGGACCGGCGGCATAGCTCAGTGGGGCGTTACTGCCGTCGTCCGGGTAGAGGATGGGAGAGGCCAGTTCGCTCTCGTAGCCGCTGAACGAGCACACGACATAATACTGCACAGTTGTGATATCGCCGGTCAGGGCCGGGATCGAGGTGATGGTGGTGAAGGTGTCGCCGCTGCCAGAGAGCCCTATCGGTGTGAAGGCGCCTGTCTCGCCCGGGCGGTAGTAGAGCGTGGCGCTGCGGTCGGCCGCGTTGGCTTGCCGGACAATGTCAATCGACAGATCGACCGTGTCAATCACAAGCGGGGCGGCGGGGTCGGTCACCGTGTTGGTGAAGGTGACGCCTGCCCCGGCCTGGCTGATGAGGAGATTGTCGATGCAGAGGCGGGCCCGGCTGGCCGCGTTGGTGCTGTTGAGAATGCGCACATAGGGATAGGCGCGGTCGTTAATCGTCGTGTGAAACAGCCCGTAATCGCGGGTCGTGATGTCGGTTTGCGACTCCACTGTGACCCATTCGGCGGGGTCGCTGCCGCCGGTTTTCGACTTCTGAACGTAGAACTCGGTCGGTGTCACCGTCGTATTGGTGATCCAGTTGCGATACCAGAAGCTGATATGGCCGATGCCGTGCTCAAGGTAGGGCGAGCGCACGTAGGCGGTTCCGTTGCTGTTGAGGTAGCAGGCCTGTCCCTCGTACAGCCGGTCGGAATCGGTCTTGATGCTGGCGTTCACGGCCTCCCAGTCGCCGTCGGAGTCGTCGCCGTATGGGTCGATGGACCATCCCGAAAAATCGTGATAGGCGCACTGGCGGACCTCGTAGGCCAGGCTGGTTTCTGAAAATGAGAAGACGAACTGTCCCGTGTGCGTGCCGGGGATCGTTATGGCGGCCTGATCCTCTGCCGCGGTGTCCCGGAGGGGCATCACCCCGCTGGGGGCCGTGCTGTCGCCCCAGGTGTGGGTGACCGCGTTCGTGTCTTCGCCCTCGAATCGGAACGCTCCCTCTACAAGCGGGCCGGCACTCTCGGCCACACCTTCCCACGTGTAGTCGGCAATCTGGTACATGGAGGCGCTGAGGTCGTCGATAACGTTCAGTTCGCCCAAGTCAGTATTGAATGCGCGTGGTTTCGGCTCATAGAAGTAGGGCGCTGCAGCACCCGACACGGGATCGGTCTCGGGACTGACGGCTCCATTCCCGCTGTACCAGGCCTTAACGTAGAAGGAAACACGGGTGCCGAATGATTGTCCCGGGACCTGTGTTACTGAGCGCCACACATTGGCGCCGCTGTTGGTCATCTGTACGGCGTTCCAGTCGCCACTCACAACTTTCCAGTAAGACGTCACAACCAGGCCTGTTACGTCACCCAATGGCGTTACGGTTGATTGGATCGTGGCAGGAATGTCGACGTAGACCGTGGCCGGGTCGGGTGCTGTGTCTGTGAAGGTCACGTCGGCCTGTGGTTGCGTGATCACTATTTCGTCGAAACCGAGATAGGTGCTGCCCGCACCCGAGTCACGAACGAACCGCAGGTAGTTGCTGCCGTAGACGTCATCAAAGTCAATGGTGGATGATGCCCATACCGTCGAACTGTTGGTCCGGGTTGCCAGAGTAACCCACGGCGTGCCGCCCGTGGCCGATTTCTGGAGACTATAGATGCTGGTTCCCGCACCCGACATCCGCACCACGTAGCTGATTTGGCCGGCGCCCTGGGATAGCAACGGTGTGATCAGGATCTGGGTCTCAGGCGCGGTATAGGGCCCTAGCCAGCCGGAATAACCGGAGGCCCCGTAATGAAAGGTGTCGAAGATGCACCCTTGTTTCAACTGCCAGCCATTGGTGCTGGAATGATTTCCAGGGGTGAACCCTGTCGGTGCCGTGGGCCACTCATTACCTGTGCTCACGCTGTTGAAATCCTGCGACAGGACATCGGCAGAGACCGCTGTTCCTGAAATCGCGGTGGACAGAGTCGCAAGGATGATTACACGAGAGATTGTCGTCATAGAATAGACCCCTTTGTTTCGCCACTAGTATACCGAATACCCCCCGAACGGCGCGATGAATTTGTTGTCAGGATTGTGCAAAGATAACGTGGGGAATCGCGCACCATGAAAAGGGCTTGTCATTTGCCGCATGTAGCCCCTACGATGGATGGCGGTACGACACATATCTCAATGTTATCAAAGGGGCCGTCATGAAGAGGACACAACGCGGGTTCACGCTGGTCGAGTTGCTGGTAGTGGTCACGATTATCGGCATATTGATAGGGTTGCTGATGCCATCCTTGCGCCGTGCCCGTGAGCATGGGTGGTCGGCAAAGTGCAAGGTCAACCTGCGCAACCTGCAAGTGGCCTGTATCAACCATGCGACCGATCACAATGGATCGCTGCCGCATGCCGGCAGCTTTGAGATTGAACGCGACATGAATGGATCGGAACGATGGCACGAGACCAGGGGATGGGTCCACTGGGTAGGGTATCCGGAGTACCCGGATGACCAGAACTGGCATGAGGCGTCGCACGAGGATGACAACGATGTCAAGACGCCGTGGTGGGGCGATGATGCCATTCAGAGTATCCAGACCGGTACGCTCTGGGACTATCTGGGTCACCAGCACAAGGTCTACCTCTGTCCGCGTTTTGCGAAAGCGGGGCTCTGGTCCGCGGGAAACTCACCGGCGTCGGATGACGGTCCCCCGAGACGCAGCTACGTGATGAACTCCTACTTTCATGATCGCGACAACAAGAGCCGGTGGCACAAAAACTTGTTGCATCAAACGGACATATCCAAGCGCCTGTTATTCGCCGACTCGCAGCCGGATCAGACCTTCGAGGGGCATAACTTCCCGCGCTGGTTCAAGCGGAATACAGGCAATATGCATGAGAAGCGCCGCTCTTGGGACGGCTCGCTGAATGTCGGTACCGGGTCGGATACGAACAACCCCGTAGAGGCGATTGGAACGCTTCATCTCGGGCTCGGCCACGCCGTGTTTCTGGATGGTCATGTCGAGGCGCATTCCTGGCAGACCACCATGGATCACTGCCAGGCCACCTGGTAGGGCGGCGGTTGGTAGCATCCTGATAGATGGCCCTACCCGCCTGTTTGCTCTATTCTCACGCCTGAGAACCCCTTTGCGGATGGCCGCCGGGTCGAGCCGGGCCGGTGCACCGATGCCTGTCCGTTTTCCCGCCGCTCCGCGGCCACCCAAAGCGGCGATTTCATCGCCGCACTCCATATGGGCCCGCCCTCAACCTTCTGGCGTGCGGTGACGGCTTGTCCTCCGTAGCTGCGAAGCAGCGAAGGAGGGAATCACCGCTTTGGGGCCCGCGGAGCGGGTAGGGACGATTACCTTTCTTGGCAAAGCCAAAGAGAGTCACTCTTCAGGTGGGCAAAAAAGGGCGCTTCAGGTATTAGCGGGGGATTTTCTATTGATGAATCGCGTTCTGGACGGAGGCAGGTAGGGATCGTGTAAGCTGATCGGTTAAGGGTAACCGGGTAAGGGCGGCGGTTAAGGAAGCGGTTAAGTGTCCGAGAAAGTGTATGGAGAGCGCAGCGCACACACTTAAGCGTACACTTCGTCGCACTCTTAACCGCAACACTTATTTGGATACGCTTAATCGCCTGACTTAACCGGCCCAGCAGAGCATGTGCAGGGCATAGGCCAATGAAGAAACACCCGGAAGCACCACAAAAAGCGAGATGGAGTCAAGCGGGATGGTGGATAGATGCTGGCCGATGTTTCCGGGAGGCGAGTGGACGGGGGTGAAAGGAGTTGCCCACTGTCAACTGGTGCGCCAAGAGACATGTGGACATCGGGTTTCTCCACTACTATGCTGACGGCAGTTGTAAGAACACACCTGTTCAGGTTATCCGTGGCTCTTCCGTTGATAACAGGATCCGGCTAATGACACGTTGGGACCAAAGAAGCTAATGGCAACTGCTGTTACATCACCTTTTGCCCGGGTCGCCTTCACGCTCGCACTCTCGGCTCTGGTCGTCACACTATTGTCCGCGGTGTTAATGCTGGTGCCTATTCACGTCGCGCATGGCTTGTCCTTCTGGGGTGTACTCGCAGGCTTCCTGCTAAATACGTACGTGCTTACACCGTTCACTGTGCTAGCCGTGCTAATCGCCGTCGCGCACAAGGTCAGAACCGGACAGGAGTATGCGGCGTGGCAAAGGATCGGTATGTCAGTGGTGATGCTTCCTGTGGCCATGGCCGGCTCCGTGTGGATGGCCAAACGAATGATGGACGCAGCAATGTAAGGAGGCCCAACAACCCCCGCCGCACATATTCATGAAAGGCGGCCAACGTTCTTCCATGCAATGCAAAGGAAGGCGTTGGGCAAGACGACATATGAAATACAGACAGACATATTTGCCCCGGCTGGTATCGTGCGGGGTATTGCTGATGGCCAGCTTCACCTGTGTTGCGGTTCTCGGCCAAGATGAGACGAACGCCCCTCTCCATTTCGTTGCAGAACTCATAGATGGATCGAAGATCGGCGGCACGCCCCTCACTTCCTCAGTTCCCGTTCGCACTTCCTATGCGTCGATGGACATCTCTCTGGCCAGCATTGCAGAGATGGCCATTGGGGACGAGCACAAGACCGCACTTCTGACGCTGACGAACGGTGACATCCTGAGCGTCACACTCGATATCGATGTAATCCCGCTCAAGACCTTGCTCGGCAACCTGTCGATTCGCCTCCAGCACATCCGGCGCGTCAAACGATCCCCCAACGCGGAGCAGAGCGGGAGGGAAGCAGAGACGTTACCTCCCGCGACCACTGTTCGCGCACGGCATATCTTGGTGGCTGCTGCGCCAAACGTGGGAGACGCCGCAAGAGTTGAGAGCAAACGGGTCGCCGGGAAGATCAGAAAACAGCTGATCGACGGTGCGGACTTTGCCGACATGGCCGCAAAGCACTCAGATTGTCCCAGCAAACGGAAGGGGGGCGACTTGGGCACATTCGACAGGGGGAGAATGGTCAAGGCTTTCGAAGATGCGGCATTCAGCCAGAAGGTGAATGCCATCGGACCCGTAGTGGAAACCCAGTTCGGGTTCCATATTGTCCAAGTCCTGGAGCGCCACTGAAGCGATGGAACAGGCAGCACAGGATGAAGGGGAGCCGTAGAAGCTCCTTTCGAACTCTCTCAGCCAGAGGGATGGCTTGGTCAATCTCTTGCAGGCAACTCACTTGACGCACTATCAGGAAGCTGTACGTGCGTTGAAGCCTGGAACAACCCGGTCTATTGGTGAGTCATCCATGACATTTAGACGGATTCCGGCTCTATGCTGTATAGCCACCATCGTTTGGTGATGCTGCGCGACTTGGCTTTTCGTTCGAAATAGATACGGGCAGTTTGGTGGGTGAGGGTTTGGATCTCGAACCAATGTTTTCTGACGTAGGCTTCGGAACCACCGTGTGTGCAGGGGCTGGTTTCTTTCCATGTACGAAGGACAGCGGCCACATGGAGGGGCTTGCCGCGCCAGGTAAACTCGCGGGGCAAGCCGGGGCCTCCAGTGGTCATCGGCGTGGTGTCGATGGTGGCGATGACGGGCTTGATGGATTCAGAGATGAAGGACATGGGATCGTTGTTTCTGCACCTTAACGAACACGAGTTTATCTGGCGCATACTGCAGGGCCAATCCGCAGACGCTGGCCACGCTGTTAAGGAAGTCGTCCGTCGGCATTCCGGCAACATCCGATTTCTCCACGATGAAGGCTCCGTCGGGCACTTCAAAGGGCAGCGCGACGTCCTTGACGGCCGACACCTGCTTCATGACGTCGCGGATGTCCTTCTTCTCGAATGAGAGGGTGATTTCATCTTCAAGTGTACGGCAGACGTCCCGTATGAAGTAGAGCTTGTATAGCTTCTGCTCGGCATCACGTACGCGCTGTTCAAGCGTCTTGTTGCCAAGCCGATCGACCCAGTCGAAATCTCCAAACTGAAAGTGCTTCGGCGGGGTGACGGATGTGACAGTCGTCGTGTTTGATCCACCAAGGGTTGTTCTGGAAGAGACGGACCGGAATGTCGATCTGGTGATCCCACCCGCTCCGGAGATCACACTCTTCTTGTACTCGATGGCGCTGGCCATGTGCGCCCCCGTCAGACCGATTACGACGGCGACCCCGATTGCTCGTTTCATATCTCGCGCCCTTTCTTTTAACGATAGACGGCTTGGCTATTGCCACTCTTCCAATTAGGTTGCACTGGATACTATAGGAACATAGGGGAAAGGTGCTCGCCACGCGAGTGGTTAGTGGTCAGTGGGAACGATAGGGGCGGACGGCGAGCAGACGGCCAGGCGCAGAGGAGATGACCCGAGAATCCGTCGGCAGAAGAGTACTTCCGGCATAGGGTTCTGGTGCCGTTCAGCGACGGGTTGTCCGCGTTTGTGTTATCGGTTGGCATGTGGCAAGAGACCTTGCCAATGCGGTTCTGAGTTCCTCTGTTTGGCGATCTCGCGACGCCGTTCTCTTAAGTGATCAGGGAGGTGCTTCTTCTGCTCAGCTTCAAACGTGGCAAGCATCTCTTCGTTCTTATAGCCAGGACAGGCGCGATGATGCCACATCCTCTTAGGCTCGGCATACACTCCGCAGTGATCACCCAGGTTGAGACCGCAGTCGTGACACTTGCGGCATGGCTTGTGAATCGGTTTCTTCTTCATCGCTTCTCCCCATGGTTCGCCCTGACACAATCGGATTGGCCGCTCTCAGCGGGGCGCACTCACGTGACTTCAGATGGAATTTTCTCATCAGGCCTTACCCCGTACTTCTCGCGCCGGGCTTTGCCAGCCGGGCACCCGCCCCGTGTTAGAACCAGCTCGATCTTCAGCAGCATCCGCGCCAA
This sequence comes from Verrucomicrobiota bacterium, assembly GCA_018648805.1. Taxonomy (GTDB): domain Bacteria; phylum Verrucomicrobiota; class Kiritimatiellia; order UBA8416; family JABMPJ01; genus JABMPJ01. The sequence continues at coordinate 30,123 of JABGQM010000004.1, read as the reverse complement.
CCTATGTCCCTCCCGCGCACGGGTACACACCGGGCAACGCGACTCACAAAACTCCGCATCCAGTTTACTCATCTGTATCTCCCTTTCCGCCGACGCGCGATCTATAGGTCGCTCATGGCCCCTCCTGCACGGGCTACGCATATCGGCATCAGTATATCTCGCCATGTCGAAAGGTAAATGCCCTTCTATTCCCCTCAAGGGCAGTGCCTATCATCGTTACACGCTTGTTACAGACGCCAACCCTCTTCTTTTGCATTATGGTCGCAGTTGAAACGACAACCAGCAACAGAAGGAGGCGGTAATGAACAGAAGCGACTACGTGACATCACTGATAGCGCTAGTGGTCCTGTGTGGAGTGACAACCGCGGCCTGGGCCGCGAAGGACACGTCTAAGGTTGAGCTCACAACCGAAAAGGTCATCGTGTTCAAAGATGGCTACAGCATGTTTGTGCATTCGGGTGAAGCCAGGTGCGATGACCAAGGTGAAATCACTATTGATGAAGTTCCTGACGCTGCCGTGCTGGGGTCGTTCTGGGCAACATCCGATGACGGATCCCCGATATCGATGAAGGCGGGCTATGAGAGTACGACCAATACCATTGAGAAGTCGGCTGTATGTACGAGGCAGATTGAAGTTCTCACAGAGAACAAAGGCAAAGCATGTACGGTAGACGTTGATGACAAGACCTATACAGGAACCATAAGAGAGGTGCTCACGAAAGAAGGCAAGCGAGTTGTTCAGCCCGTTGAGTACGCCGCGTTCAATCTCGCTGCAATCTCTTCCAGAAGTACGCTTCTGCCTAGACCTGATGTGTCGCTGCTCGAGCTGCAAGGCACCCATTTTGTGCTGACTACTGAGAAGGGCGATGTTCTGCTTCCCGTAAACTCGATAAAGACTCTGACCATCAGAGATATGACGATCAGCAGGAATGACGTTGTAACCGAGATAGTAAAGAAGAAGAGGCTTACGCTTCGGTTCGACAAGCCTGGAAAGAAAAGGAAGATAACACTCATATACTTCCGGCCTGGCATCCGTTGGATTCCGTCATATCGCATTGGATTGACCGAAGACAAGAAGAAGATGGCAAGGGTATCACTGCAGGCAGAGCTGTTGAACGAAGCTGAAGATCTCAGTGATGTCCCTGTTGATATTGTTGTGGGTGTGCCCAATTTCCGTTTTCGAACCGTTGTGAGTCCCATGGTGCTCGAAAAGGTGTTGAGAGACACTTTGAGACAAGCGGCGCCCCAGATTATGGGCGGGCAGGCATTCAGCAACGCCATGTTTACCCAGCGCGCAGGCGAGTTTAGAGGCAACACGCGCAGTCACGGTGGCGATGGTGGTGGCTCGATAGTGCTTCCGGCGGAGTTGACCGGGTCAGGGACACACGATCTCTTCGTCTATAGTCTCCCCAGATTGACGCTCAAAACGGGGGAGCGGATGGCGGTTCATATTTTCGATGCCGACGTGCCGTATCGTGATGTCTATACGTGGGAGGTCACGCTCAAGCGACATGATATTGCCACAGCGCCAAGTGGGTCGGGACTAACCTCTCCCTTGGCACTGTCAAAGAACGAGGTCTGGCATCAGATTGAGCTTGAGAATACGACCAAGGTACCGTGGACGACCGGTGCCGCCATGATGATGCAGGGCAAGCAGCCTCTGGCTCAGGAGCTCATGACCTACACCTCACCGGGCGGGATCGTTCGAGTGCCGATCACGGTTTCCGTCGATACGCGTGGCACCGCTACGGAAAATGAAGTGGGACGGGAGCTCAAGGCGCTTACCTGGGACCGGCATGCTTACGCCAAGATTACCAACGAAGCTAAACTGCTGTTGGCCAACCGAAAGCGCGAGGCCCTCGATTTCGAGATCAGATTCCGCTTTGGCGGTAAGGTTGAGACTGTGAGTGATGATGGCACATCCGTAGTAGCGCCTTACAACGCGGCTGACTGGCAGAACTATCGCGGCAGCTCAGCCGTGAATAACAGTTCCGTCGTGACCTGGATAACCACCATTGAACCCGGAGAGACATTCGAGCCGAATGTCAGGTACCACTACTACGCCAGACACTAGAACTAGAGTCATCTGAAAAGAGGTCGCCTCCCCGGCACGCGGGGTGGCGGCGAGATGCCGTCGACCATGTTCATGAATAGATCAGGCTGATTCCAGACCGCGAAAGAGCTCGTTGATGTCCCCTCGCATGCTCTCCGGCTTCACGTTGCCGTCTTCGTCGATCGACTCCCAGATCTTCCCGATGGTGACTGTCTGATCCAGAACGCCACGGGCTTTCCCATACGCCCGGTCCGCACACTCCCGACGATGACTCCTACTTGCTTCGGCATAATCGTCTCCTTCTCACAACAGTTAACGTGGGTGGCTGATTTACTCAAGCAGCCCCACATCTTGTGATAGTTTCTCGTATCGACGCCCAGAGCAATGCGGCGCATGGAATCGTTGTAGTCTACGACAAAGTTCTCGAAATAGTTAAATCCGATCCAGTTCACGACAAAGGTCACGCAGTAGGAGATGCGGAGCCCCAAACTATCCCGTGAACATCGTGGTGAACTATTCCGGGAGTAACTATCCCGTGAACATTGTCGTAAACTGTTTCGAATTGTCCCTCTACTTGTTGGTGGACCTCATATCACATATGGGGGCACTTGAGTAAGTCAGCCATCCACGCAATACTTTGTCTCCTATCGCTGCTACTCATTCGCCTGCCCTGTATCGCTATCGTCGGTGCCTCCGGGAAGCTCCAGTGCGGCTATGGTGGGCATGGCACCTCCAATCAGCCCTTCCATCTGACCGTGCATCCCGATGGTACTGTCGAGGACTCTGCCGATCTGCTGCTCGCGGGCGTTCCAGATACGCGTCATGGAGCGCTTCTCTGATTCGAGTTGCGTTTTCATCGCCGCGAATGTTTCGACAATGGTCTCGACCTTCTGACGGAACTCCGGTCCGGTCAGGTACGCATAGAGCGCCTCCATCTTCTCATCTTTGCCCACGGAAGCCTGGCGCTCGTAGGCCACACGCATGATACTCTCGCGCATCAGGCGAACGACGCCGACAGGGATCGGATAGCCCGTTATCCATATCCCGTCCTTGGGGCCGAACTGCTTGATATCAGGGGGAAGCGCCGCCGTAATCAGCATCCCGATGTCGGCGCCCGCGTTCCGCTGGTCATCCTTTAGCTTCTGCACCCAGGAGGCACTCCAGTTCCTGGCATTTTTCGATTCCCAAAGAATCGTGCCCACAGGCTTGCCAGTCGAGTCCTTGACGTGCTGTTTGACATCGGCGCCCTGCACCCCCTTCTTGACCGGCTCGATCTCGTCGTAGGGGAAGTTGCTCTTCAACCACTCCTCGAGGTCATCCTCAAGGGTCTCGCCCTGAGCTTCAACCGAGCCCTGCTCCGCCTTGCGTTTGGCGTCTTCCAGTGACTCCTTGAGCTGCTGGATGAGACGGTCCTTTTCCTTCTCCTTCAGCGCATGCTGCTCAGCGTACTGGTCGACAGCCTGACGGCGGATCTTTTCACGTTCCTGATCCATTTTGCGGGCAATATCCAGCTCGAGAGACGCCTTGCTCTCTTCGAGTTGGCGCGCCTCTTTGCGGAGCGCCAACTCCTGGGCCTGCATCTTCTTGACGGCCTCGTCTTTTGATTCAAGAGCGGATCTCAGGTCAGCCATTTCGGCAGCATTGACCTCGTCGAGTTCGACTTTCATCTTCTTGCGCAGTTCGGCCTCGCGCTCCTGCAGCTTCTCTTTCACTTGCCTGTCGAGGGTTTCCTTCTGCGTGGTTAACGCCACCTGCTGCAGCTCAAGCTTCTTGCGTGCGGTGGCTATCTCGATTCGCCCGGCATTCAGTTCGGCGTCGGCCTTGGCCGTCAGCTCCTCAGCCACCTGCTGCCGCAGGACTTCTGCCACCTCAATCTCGATCCCGCACTGCGGGCACTTAATGTTTTCAGCTGCCATTACACTCATCTCCCAATTTGTACTTCAGAGTCATATCACGAACGTGACGCACTTGGTAGAGGTTTGCGCTCTTACTTGCTCGCCGTAGGTTCGGGCGTTCTGCGCCCCGGCCCTACGGAAGCTTCGCCGAGACAAGACGGAGTGATGCGATAGTGCTTGCTGGGGTGGACGTGTTGTGGATAGGTTGGTCGGTACATTCTTAACCCGAGAGGAGTACCGTCGATGAGCGCTTTTTCGTTTAACTGTCCACATTGTGACCAAGAGCTTGAGGCCACTGAGGACATGATGGGGCAGAAGATTGAATGCCCGGCATGCAAGGGCCCGATTGAGTTGCCAGACCCGGAGCCGGTGACACCAGAACCAGTAAAGAAAAAGATGATCATCAAGAAGCAGACCGCAGGGAGTGCCGCGGGGAGCGAACAGACGACGGCGGCAAAGCCTGAGGCCGAAGCCGAAGTGAAGACGAATGTGAAGCAGGGCGCGTTGATCGGGGCGATTGTCTGTTTCCTGCTGGGCGTGATCTTGGTATTCGTCTCGCTGCTCACATTTTTCATCTATGGCCCACTGTTCCTGGCGGCGTTCGTTCTGAGTATCGTGGCCATGGCGCAGAAGCGGGTGGCGGGTGGAGTGACCCTACTGCTGCTGACAATCATTGTGCCACCCATTCTCATCATCGGCCTCGGCGTCATACGGGGCAAGAACGCGCTGGAAGAAGCGGGGTTCGATATCGAGGAGATGGCTACTGGGCTCGAGAACATGGGGACGGAGTTCGAGCAGATGGGCACGGAGCTGGAGAAAATGGGGACGGACATGGAGGAAGAACTCACCGAGACGCAGAGGGCCGTGCGGGAGATGGAAGCCGCCATGGAGCGATAGGGGGCGAAGGGATGGTGTTATGGTGCTGCGGAATGGGGAGAAGGGATGGCCACGGGCTGGTGCAGGGATGCGACCGTCTCGCGGGTAGTGGACGATGAATTCAGAGACTCTAGGTTTTGACGAATGGTTTGATGAGCGTTCCGGGGCGATGCTACCGGAAGGGCAGGACGCCGCCCGCGTAATGACCGTGGACCGGGGCGCCTTCACGGTGCGCTCTGAGCGCGGCGAAACCGTTGCGGAGCTGTCGGGAAGATTCCGTTTTGGCGCTGACTCGAGTCCCGACCTGCCTTGCGTTGGGGACTGGGTGTGCGTGGAGCAGGCGTCACCGACGCTCGCGATTATCCATGCTGTGTTGCCGCGGAAAACCTTTCTTCGTCGCAAACGACCCGGGAAAACCGTCGCTTATCAAGTGATCGCTGCCAACGTGGATGTTGCTTTCATCGTCCAGTCCTGCCACTACGATTTCAACGTCCCGAGACTTGATCGCTATCTGGTTATGGCTCGCGAGGGGCATATTGAGCCGATCGTTCTCTTGAGTAAGACGGACCTGGTTAGTCAGGAAGCACTGGATGACTTGGTCGATAGGATCAGAGGTGCCGGGATCTCGGCTGCCCTTATCCCCATCAGCAACACGACAGGCCGAGGCCTGGACGCGTTCCGCGATCTGCTTGTTCCGGGCAAGACGTTCTGTTTACTTGGTTCATCCGGAGTGGGAAAGACCACGCTTCTCAATCGCATCATTGGCCATGACGCGTTCAGCACACAGCCGGTCAGCGCGACGGGCGAAGGCGTGCACACTACGTCGCGCCGTCAGCTACACCTCCTCGACAACGGAGCTATGCTGATCGACACGCCCGGCATGAGGGAGCTGGGACTGCTCGGTACGAGTGACGGACTGGATGACAGCTTTGCGGATATAGACGACCTTTCACGCGACTGCCGTTTCGCCGACTGTACGCATTCGAACGAACCAGGGTGTAACGTTCTGATTGCGCTCAGCGATGGCACGCTCAACAAGGCACGCTATGAGAGCTACCTCAAGCTCAGAAAAGAGACCGACTTCCACGACCTCTCCTACGTCCAGAAACGAAAGAAGGACAAGAATTTCGGGCGCTTCATCAAGTCGGTCAAAAAGCAGGGGCGACGCTGATGTGTGGAACCCCGTACATTGAGGATTAGAGTGTCCGCAGGGCTTCGTAGAGGGCCACGACGACTTTGGCCATACGATTGTAGTCGAGGCTGTCAGCCGTGTCGGCCGGCGTGTGGTAGGCCCTGTTTCTGTAGAACGCGGTGTCGGTGATCATGATGGCCTTGAAACCATGCGGCCAGTAGTTGAGGTGATCTGAAAAATCGATGCCCGGCACGACCGATGGTGCTCGAATCGAGTAGACCGGCAGGTCGGTAGTGCCCTTCATACCTATCTTGATGGCCTTGATCCAGTCGCCCTGGTCCCAGGGCCCCGCCACGGCGATGAAGTTGCCACGGCTGGGATACATGAGTTTGAGAAGGAGGGATGGGTAGGATTGCGAGCCCTTCTCGTCGCTGAAGCACCCGACCATCTCCAACACGATAACGCCCTTCAGATCCGTATCTTCTTTCGCAAGGCGCCGGGCGTGCACCGCGCTTCCCATGTGCTGAGTTCTGAAGAAGGGGGGCTCTTCGAGTGTATACGCGACCAGTTCGATCTCCCGGTCCGGCGCGTTGCGTTGCAGAAGATACGCAAGCTCTATGAGTGCGGCCACGCCGCTCGCGTTATCGTCAGCGCCGGGGGTATCCGCACAAGCATCGTAGTGCGCACCCACCACGATCTTTTCGCCGCGTCCCACGCCGAACCGGCCGATCACATTCCGATAGGCCTGCCCACGCACATCAAAGACCTGCGCCTCAACCGCGGCTCCGGCATTCGTAAAATGGGAGGTGATGTACCCGGCACAGCGCTCCAGGTTCGCGACATGCTCCCAATCCCGCGGGTGGCAGGTCTCGCTCAGCATTACGACATGGTCGTTCAGGCGTTGAGGGTCCACAACGAGTGCCGACACCGTGTTTCTTCGCAGCGTGGGCTGGGATATGCAGCCCGCGGCAACGGAGAGAACCACTACCACTGCGCACAGGATACGCGCCATCGATCGGATGAGCCTTCTTCTCATTTGGTGGCGGGGTCCTTGGGGTTGAGTCCTTCTCCCTCCGCCAATCGATTCTCTCCGAGAATGGGGTTCCACGACTCTCCCTCAGGGGTAAACGGGACGGCGTCTGCATCAATCGGCGGCGCGGCGGATCCTGCCAGCGCGCGCTTGGGACCAAAAACGAAGTAGATCACAGCCCCCACCGCGTTCAACACCATGACGGTGACAACCCATGTGAGTTTGCTGTGGATTTCTATATCGCGTCGACCACAGAGCGATATCAGAGCGATCACCCAGATCAGGGCACATATGGTAGCAAACAGTGGCATACTCTCTCCCTTTCCATCCTGGCCAGATAGACACAACACATGGCCAGCTTTTGTGAGGGGTGAGCATACGCTGATTGCATGGCCGGAGAAAGAGCGAACAGCCGAACATTCGAACATTCGAACAGCCGAACTACGAAGGGGATCCGGCTTCGTCCCGCTTCACGGAACTTCCGGGTTCGTTCCTGCGGAAGCTTCGCCAAAACAAGACGGCGCGGCAGGCCCGCGGGGCCCACATAGAGGCGCGTGCTCCGCCACGGCCAGCTCGCCGCCGACCTTGGCAATCCGGTGTTGGTAGAATCGAAAGCCGACGTATGAGAGAAACACCAGTGGTTTGACCCACAACGGTTTCACGAACAGGCGTTTGGACAGGGCACCCCACGAATAGGCTCTCTTGCGCACGAGATCGGTGCCGCACGCCAACTCGGCCGCGCTCATATTCTGCGGGCGAAACACGACGTTCTGGCCGTTGTAAAGGGACCAGTTCCTGGTCGTAATCCGGCCTTCAGCCTCCAATCGGTCGAAAACCGGTGTTCCCGGGAAGGGCGTATAGATGCTGATTTGAGGCAGATCGAATTTTGCGTTCACGATGTACTCGGCGGCTTCTTCGAAAACGGATGTGTCATCGGTGTCAAACCCGAAGACGAAGCAGGCCTGCACGAGGATACCAAGATCGTGGAGCGTATCGATGACCGCAGAATATCGCCTCCCAATGTTCTGACTCTTGCTGGATGACTTCAGAGCTTCCTCGCGAATCGACTCGAACCCCATCAGCAAGCCTCGACAGCCGCTCTTGGCGATCAGCCCAAGAAGCTCCGGGTCGTCGACAACATCAAGCGACGCGCAGCCCACCCACCACTTGTTGAGCTTTGCCAGCTCGCTGAAGAACTCCTTGGCGTGCTCCCGGTCACCGATCAGGTTTGGGTCGAGGAAGAAGACGGTCTTGCTGCGGAGTGCCTTTACTTCCTCAATGACGTCCTCAACCCGGCGGCATATGTAGTTCGGGTGAAAGCGGTGACTGATGCAGAATTCACAATCATTGGGACAGCCACGACTCATCTCGACGGTACCCCATCCGATATAGTCACGCCGATGAATGGAAGATCGATCCGGTGCGATTATGAGAGACGGGTCGAAAGGCTCGGGGTCCTCATACACTTTCTGCAGACGCCCTGCCGCGACATCAAGAAGGAGGGCCGGCCAGCTTCTTTCCGCGTATCCCCGGACCACGGCATCCGCATGGCCGAGACTCTCATCGGTCCGAAGTGTGGGATGCACACCGCCAAGCACGACCGTGGCGCCCTTGGCGCGGTATCGATCCGCAATTTCATAGGCTCTGTTCGCGGTGCCGGTTATGGCCGTGATGCCGACCACGTCTGCGGAGAGGGTTTCATCCAGGTCTTCTACCATCTCGTCAACGATCCGGACATCGGCGCCCAGTTCCGGCGGGACCAGCGCTTTCAGCGTTGGCATTGTCAGAGGCGCATAACGCAGACCCCTTCCGTAGATCCCCGTGGCATGCCGCTGAAGATAGTTCTGCGGATGGATCAGCAGTATCCTCACGGCCGCACCTCTTCCTGCAGCACATCGGTTGTCGCATGCCAATGCGCAAAGGCGCTTTCACCACCTTGGCCCATACCGCTGTGCGCGGTGAACAGACACTCTACGCCCCGCATAGCGGCCAGCTTGCGAATGGATCGATCCAATGCCTTACGATCCGTGGCAAACCAGGGCGCGAAGGGAAACACTCTGCCGCGCTTGAGACTGAGTGCATCACCGGTGAAGAGCGACTTGTCTTCAGCGATGTAGGCCATTGAACCCGGCGTGTGACCCGGTGTATTGATCGCCCGCACGGCAAGGCCACCAACCGTTACCGTCCGATCGCTTCCAACAGGTTCCACCGTCTGACCCGGCGTCAGCCCCCTCGCGATGAGTGTCGGCTCATCACAGGCACCCACGAAGACTCTGGCCGCCGGAAACAGGGGCAAGCATCGCGCATGATCCCAGTGCAAGTGGGTCAGCATGACGGCTACGACATCCTGGGTACGTAGTCCCAGTGCCTCAAAACCACGCGACACACACGCCGGCCGCCACCCCGTGTCGATGCAGACCAGACCGGCGGGCGCTTTCAGAATATAGAAGTTCACCACGCCGTCCCGGACAGCCATGATCCTGTCGTTAACGGGTCCGGTATCCAGCAGGTCGGGGCATAGAAGCTTCCTGATCATGGGGTGCCTTTCCGGCTCCCCTGCCCCTTATCGAGTGGCTGGACTTCGTCCTCGAAGTATCGATGAAACCCGCCGGGCAATGTTCGATAGTCGGTGCCCGCAGCGACAGCAGACAGGTCCCTGGAATTATACGTGTTCCAAAAGAGCACTCTCTTCCCAGTCAAGACACCGGCAGCCGCATCGCCGACAAGCGCCGCAAACGCTTTCGCCGAGTAGGCGCCATTCATCGGAATCCCCGCTTCGCGCTTCATCAGATCCGCCGCCTTGACTCCTTCGGCCGTGAACTGTGCATAGCCTTCGCCGATGCAGTCGTTTCGTATGCAGAGCTCCTCATCCGAGAACGTGAGAGGCGGAAAGGAGGGATCGAGCGTGGCCAGCAATGCGACCGTCTGGCGAATGAGACGCAGCATGCGCTTTGGGCTCGCCATCTGCTCTTCGATGACACGGACGGGCAGCACGCGTGTCTTCATCCCGGCCGCTTTCAGGCCGATCATAAGCCCTGCCGCCGTCCCCATTGAGCCCAGCGGAACGTAGATCAGATCTGGCTCTGGAAGGTCGTTCCGCGCTATCTGGTCGCGCAACTCGAGCGCCGCGTTCACGTAGCCCAGAATGCCCAACGGACACGATCCGCCTGCGGGGATGAGACGGGGCAAGGCCCCATGCCTTATCCAGCTTCTAAGGAGCTGCCCGCCGGTTGCCAGTGATAGCAGGGCCAGGTTGGGGTAATGACAGAGCCGTGCACCATAGTGATGACTGGCCAGGAGATTCTGCCGGACGTAGTGGGCGTTGACCTGGGACATGAGCAGGGATGAGCATTTCAAGCCGAGCTGCCGGGCGTAGATCGCCGTCGCCAGGGCGTGATTCGATCCGGCAAACCCGAAGGTGATCACCTCCTTGGCGCGCGTACCCATGATCTTCCCGAAAAGGAATTCCAGCTTCCTGACCTTGTTGCCGCCGTAGAGCTCACCGCTCAGGTCGTCGCGCTTGATATAGAGGCCCGCCAACCCGATCGCCGCACCCACCGCCTCCATCTTCTCAACCGGCGTCGGCACATCTGCCAGTGAGACGTGCGGCAGTCGCGTCGCCAGCTGAGGGTAGTCTCGAAAGAGAGGCAGTCTGTCTTTCCTGGAACGGCCGGCAGGGCTCATGGCGTATACCCCAAGCTCATGTTCTGTTTCCTGAACGTCTCGGAGCGAAACAGACTGTTGTAGGACCAGAACAGTGCCGCCGACCTGACACTGCGCAGATTCGTCCGCACGTCGAGAAAGCGCTTGGCGAGTGATAGCGGACCGTTCCAGCGCTTGCGGATGTCGAAAGCCGTGGCCGTCAGTGCTTCGGGCGACATCAGTGCGGGCACGAAGGATGCATGATTAACCCGGTACTGCGGATGCAGCCACCACTGTCCATCATAGAGCAGTCGGTCCTCGCGCTTCATGCGCTCGTAGAACGGCGTCCCGGGGTATGGCATCAAGACGTTGTAGGCGGAAAACGTGAACTTGTGGCGTAGCGAGAAATCAAGAATGCCACGCAGCGATTCGACGGTATCGCAGTCATAGCCTAGCGTGAAAGCCGCCCACGTCTGCAGGCCATACGATTTCAACGCCTTGATCTGCTCGTCGTACCCGGATACGAGGTCCAGTCGGTTGGGCTTGCCTGATGCAGCCAGATTCCTTGGGTCGAGCGTTTCGAAACCGATGACATGCCCCAGGCAACCGCTCCGCCTCATCAGCGTCATGAGCTGGGAATCCTCCACCATGTCGATCGTGCCCTGACTAACCCATTTGATCTTGAGCGGAATGAGGGCCCGGAACAGCTCCTTGGCGGCGTCGCGATCAGCGACGATGTTGTCGTCTACAAAAAAGATAAACTTACGATTCTGCGCTCTGATCTCATCGATGACGTCCCCCACCGGGCGATGGGTGTGCTGACGTTTGGAATAAGCCCCCACCGCGCAATAGTCGCAGCCGTGGTGGCACCCTCTGCCGAATTGCACCAACGTGATCGGCAGATACCCTTTTTCGCGAAACAGCTCCCGGCGCGGAACCGTGCCACCCACCTGTGGATCGGTCGCGCGCGCCTGATAGCATGGCTTCAAGCAGCCGGCCGCTGCGTCATCAAGGACCTCCGGCCACGCGGCTTCAGCGTCGCCGGTGACGATACTGTCCGCATGCGCCCTGGCTTCTTGCGGGCACAAGGTGGGATGGAAACCACCCAGGACCACCGGCACCTCTCGCTGGCGGTATTCGGCGGCGATCTCATAGGCACGCCGGGCGGTAAAGGTTTCAACCGTGATCGCCACGAGGTCTGTCCGGGCCTCATAGGGAATATCCTCGCAGCGGTCATCAAAGAGGCTGACCTCTATGTTGCGTGGCGTCATTCCGGCAAGAACCCCCAGTTGCAGGGGCTCCATGCGGCCGGTGTCCTTGTACCGGTTGCCACCGGCAAGAACACCCATGTTGGGTTTGATCAGTGTCAGGTGCATACAGCCGCCCTGTTGCGTTCGTGGCCTGACTCCGGCGCGGGGGAACCACCGCCCAGGGCCCGCCCCTGTTTGCGGTGCAGCTCGCGGCGTGACACCACATTGGCCGCCACGTACAACCCCGCCTTGTAGACGTCTGTGTGGCGAAACTTCAAACCGGGGAAGCGGGCGATGATATTGCGTCCACTGTTGAAGGCTTTGCGCAACCCAAAGCATCCGGCCGCCAGCTCCTGCGCACTCATTCGGGCCGGCTGGAAGACACAGTCGCCCCACCGGTAGGCATCGTTCAACCACCAGTCATCGAAGAGCAGCCGCCCCTCCGACTGCAAACGCTGGTATAGAGGCGTTCCGGGTGTGGGTATCAAGGGGTTGAAATTTGCAAGGAACAGGCGGTTTTGCAGGGCGAACTCAAGGGTACGCTCAAAGACCGCGGGCGTATCGTAGTCGTAGCCAATGATGAAGGTGCCATACACCATGATGCCGTTGTCATGAAAGGTGGCGATGATTCGCTTGTAGTCATCCGCCATCCATGACTTACCCATCTGCTCAAGATTGTTGCGATCGAGTGATTCGAAGCCAATCGTGACCGATATGCAGCCGGCGCGCGCCATCAGCGCTATGGTTTCGGGGTGCTTGGCGATGTCGGCACTGATCTGGCACGACCACCGGACCTTTCGCTGCGCCAGTTCATGCAGCACCGCCTTGAGCGACGCCAGGTCGGCATGGAAATTGTCGTCCGTGAAGAAGAGATGCGTCCCGGGAGTGGCTTCGATGTCGCGCATAACATGGGCCAGGGGCTTGCGGCGCATCGGGCCGGGATACATGGCCCGAATCGAGCAGAACTCACAGGCGAAGCGACACCCTCTGTTGTGCTCGATCAGGCGGATGGATGCGTAGCCTTTGTCATGGAACAGACTCCGGTCGGGTTGCTGCTGGCCGAACACACCATAGGACGACACATACCTTTTCTGCAGGGCTTGCTTCTCGGCGTCCGCCACGACCTGCGGCCAGGTATCTTCCGCATCGCCCACGACAATGCTGTCAGCATGCTCGCCCGCCTCTTGCGGGCATAGCGACGGATGAAAGCCGCCCAGAACAACAGGCACGCCCCGTTGCCGATACGCCTGCGCAATCTGGTAGGCGCGTTTGGCGTTGAACGTGTCAGCGGTGACAGCCACAAGGTCTACCGGGGTGTCGAACGGAATCTTCTGGATGCGCTCATCGTATAAGCAGCGTTCGATTCGGGCAGGGGTCAACGCCGACAGAATGGCGAACACCAGGGGCTCCATGGAGTCGCCGGGCGTACCAGAAATCATATTAGGCTTAATGAATGCGATTTTCATGAGACATTGTCGGCAACACAGACGGGGACCAGTGCGCCATTCTTGAGCACCGCATCCGGACACCATTCACAATGAATGAGCTGCCCGTCAGCCGTCAGCTCTGCAGGGTTCTGGAACAGAATTCGTTTGGTGGTCAGCTGCACGCCGCTCTTTCCGGATCGCCGCACCAACTCCCTGTTGGATCGACGACGACCTCCGAGAATCCCGTTCAGCGCCAGCTGCGTCCGAAAGCGTGCCTGGTTCTGCTCGAGGTACATCGGATAGCGGCCGGCGATGCGAAAAATGAGCATCGAGACTTTCTCAAGCAGGCTCGGTCGGATGTACTCGATATGGGGAGCAGCATCGCCGTCATAGACCGCCCCAATAAGATAGGATAACCACCTCGGATCGTCCCGGTCCATATTGGAACCCATCCAACCAAACGGCTCCAGCTCGAACTCGTTCCTGACCCATTCCGCGAACCAGGTGTTGTTCTGCAAACTGGACGCATCCGGGGGTGTTCCGCTGCCCGCAAATCCAGTGCGAATGTCGCCACGCAGCGATTGTATGCCGGCATGGTCTCTGAACAGTGTGATCAGGAGGTAGTTGAGCTCAGGCGTATCGAGGGTCAGTGACATGACGTCGTGAATGTCTCGGATTTCGCCGGGATAAGCGGTCGCGGTCAGCCCCACATCCAGGCCTGCCCGTCCGGCCGTCACCGCCTTCTCGCGGCGCAGATTGTTCAGGTCTTCGCCGGTATGGGTGTCCGGAAGGTCCGGTCGCGTCTGGCCGCGCTCAATGTGGAAGTAGATGACATCCAACCCGGCGTCCTTCAAGCTTCGACAGAAATCGGCATCCATAGTGACGCCATTGGTCATGAGCTCAACGCACAGCCCCTTGCCTTTGATCAGGCGAATAATATCGCAGAGCTGCGGGTGCAGAGAGACTTCGCCACCCAAAAGACTTACAGAACTCAAGCGGCGCAGCTCCAGCAGCGCATCCAATTCCTCCTCAATCTGCACCAAGGTCTTTGGCGGCTCGGGCGGGCAGTTCTTATAACAGGCACGGCACGTGATATTGCATTCACGCAGGATCTCTATTACGGCATGCGGAACCATCTTGCCCTGCCACGGTAGTCTCCAGGCATCAACACTCACTTGATACATCCTCCTTGGTTAAGCAAAGCAAGCTCTCAACACGTTCGAATGCTTCGCGCGGTACATCCAGAGCCTTCATGACCCGTACATTCCGCTCCAGCGGATTGGTGATTTCGGATAGGTCACGCATCTGTTTGAGCCCGAGTTGCCAGCACCATGATGGTGAGGGGATACCCGGAAAGTCGGAACCGTAGAGCAGCTTCGCGCGCAATACCTCGTCCCTGAGAATACGTCTGAGCCATGGGATGCGTGTCACAATGGAGAACGCGCCCGAGTCACCGTACAGGTTCTCATATTTGCGCGCCAAGGCGGCCCAGGCGTGAAAGTGGGACGGCTCGTGCAGAAAGAGATGGGTCCCGCAATGTGCCGCTATAACCGTGACGCCCTTCTGGAGCGCGGGAATCAGTCTTCGCGGATGGTTATAGTCTGAGCGTCGGCTGCCCAACGTGTGCTCAACCCCGGTATGGGAGAGCAAGGGCACGCCATGGTGCGCCAGCGCTTCGTAGAAGGGCATGCACTGGGGATCATCAGGCTCGATATGCTGACCGGACGGTATCCACTTAACGAGACATGCGCCCTTGCCGATGAGCCGCTCGAGCTCACCGACCGCATCGCGCCGGTAGGGATGAATGCTTGCGCCGAACATGAATTCCGGATGCTGCGCCGCGACGGAACAGACGAAATCGTTATCGACATGCAACACGGTCTGCGCGGGGCGGGTGTGCCCCTCCCGGTCAAATACGGCATCAAGCGCCAACACAACCGCTCTGTCCAGTTGACTCTCGTTCACCCAGTCCGCCAGACAGTGGGTCCACTGCTCATTGACGCGCCCGCCATCCGGCGACACCGAGCACGCCGCCAGCGTCCGGCGGAGTGCACGCGACAGGTGCCGACTCGCACGCGGAGCCCGGCCAGCCTGCTGAGCAGACCGCAAGGCCTCCACATCCGCCAGATGTACATGCATGTCGATGGTCATGACTTACGCAGGCTCAGAGCCTGGCTCCGGTGCTTTCTTCTTAACCCTCTTGCCGCCCTGCCAGTGACTGAAGGGCGATGATGTCACACACGCACGTGTCATCTCGTCGTCCGCTATCCGCGTGCCGGCCGTCAGCAGCGCATACCCACCGACAATGGCTCTATCCCCAATATGGACCGTTGCCAGGATCAGCTCCATCTCGCCGGTGTCGTTCTCTGCCATGACGTGAGGATTGAGCCTTACCCCGGCACCAAAGGCGACCCCGTCGCCAATATCCAGGAAGCTTCGGTCCAGGATGCGCAGTCCGGCCGCCCAATAGGTAAAGGCGCCGATGCGCGACCCCCAGAGCCTCAGCCACGCGGTGTAGGCCCCGGGCACAATGCGCATGAGTTCTTCCAAGAAAGACAACCGACAGAAGATGATCTGCAAATTGAGCACCACCCACCAGACGAAGTAGTCCCGGGAGGGCATCGCTATGGTGCCCTCCCGAATCGGCCATACCTTCAGGATGCATCGCGCGATGATAGGGGGCAACAGGTACAACACCGCCACGGCGCTGCAGACCCGCCAGCCGATCGCCGCCCATGGCACCCAGAGGGTCACCACTATGATCAGGACATGCAGCATGGGGATGTAATTGCTAAACAGCAGAGCAAGACGCTGCCCTGCCGAAAAGTTAAACTTCCCAAGCGCGCGTTCCAGGTGAGCCTCCTCAGTCATGCGGTCCTATTCCTTTACTTCGCCCGGCATTTTGCGCAGCTTCAGCGCGACACCCAGCTTGCCGATCCACGACATCTCTCTGGCCTTCAGCACGGGGTTATCGAGGAAGTTTATGCCGATATGGGCCGTGCTGATCTTCCACGCGCCGTCTTCTTTGATCAGCACTGTGGTCCACCTGTTCTGGACGGCGACCTTGCGCTTGTTGCGCAGGGTGTAGACATCGCGACTGGTTCCGCGGCAGTAGCCGATGTTTGGCGCCATGAACGTCGTGAGTATGTCCGCTGTAAACGTGCTCTTCATAGCGGTCACGGGCGACTTCTCGTTCTTGAACATGCCATCCCAGTAAGCCTCCACGCCGGGCATATCTGTCAGCACGGTCTGTTCGGATGTGACGAACGTGAACTCCTTCGCCAGGCAGCCCCGCAGAGCCACCATGTCGCCGGCATTGATGGCTTGCTCAGCCCTGTCCCGCAAGGCGCGCAACGCATCGTGCTCGGCACCGTTTTCTTCTGCGCCCACGCTCTGCTGTGCCAGGCACAGCAGGCCGACCATACAACTGATGATGATACTGTTCTTCATGTCTCTTCTACCTTTCTGTGCGCGCCGCGTCATGCGGCCTCGCACTCTATTCGTCCATCCCTGTTTTGGCCCACCCCACGTCTCTCCTACGACTCCTTTCCCTAACGGCGCTCCGGTGCAGCGACCACATGCGCTTCCATTCCCGGCACCGTACAGAGTGCCGGACACTTGATGGTGCCTGCGATGCCGCCCGCTCTGACCATGAGTTCTTGATAGCGCGCTTGAGCGTTGGGCGCAAGGCGGATCACCGCTGCGGCGGCCAGTTGACCGAGCTGGCGGGCATGTGCGTAGTGGTAGTTGCGGCACAGCTCGCCCTCTAAGGCCGCCGCCACCGCTGCCAGGTCTGGCGCGTCCTCGCGACGCCCGGTCTCAACCAGCAGACGGTAGTGGCGGGTCCCATCGTGCGATGACGGCACCAACACCATGAAGCGTGGTTGCTTGAAATAGAACGCGGCGATACGGGCTACAATCGCTTCGACGTGTTCGAGATGCAGCTTCTCACCCACGCCGTCCGAGACCACACCCGCCCGTCCCAGGATGCGGACGCAGGGCGTCTTGTGATACATGCCGGTGACCTCAACACGATCCCTTAGTTGATAGCGATACAACCCGCCGGCCGTGGTCAGGATAACGCAGTAGACCGCTCCGGACGTCACATCCCAGAGAGGATGCACGACGCCGCGGTCATCCTGGAACTCAAGTATATGTGAGGTCACGGCGCACACGTGTTGCTGTGACGGGCCGAGCGGGATGCTGACAACGCCTTCGGTAGCAAGCAAGCCTTTGCCCTGAATAAGCACCCCGGGAAAGAGGCCCTCTAGTTCGGCGATCTCAGAGGCCACCTGCCCGTCGCGCCAACAACTGATGATCTGGAGATGCGGCCATATCGCCCCGCAGATGTTCGCGGCCCCCAAGGCCAGGTCCCCCAGCTCGTGGGAACGACGTGGCGCGGGGCGCAATCGACTGGCGAGACGCTGCCGGATCTCGTCGGCTACGTTCACGTCCGGGGCGATGCCACCGTGCGCCACATCCCGCAGCAAGTGCGGCCACTTGTCGCGCATCACGCCAAGGAGGATGGTCAAAAAGGACGGGTGCCAGACAGACATGAGGCGCAGGTTTGTTTCACGCAGCAGGAAGAGCAAGGTGACGTACTGATTCGCTTGCATGTCCGTTATCATCCGGACCTCCGAAGGCACCGCCATGATGGAATCCATCATCCAGCGCCGACGGGCACCAAAGTATTCCGCGTCATCGAGAAATCCGACCGGCACATGCTCCCCCGAGCGCACGTTGTTTTCGCTGGCGGGACTGATCGACCAATACTGCGGACCCCCAAGCAGTTTCGGCCGTTGCACATAGAGATCGAAGAGCCATGCGTCCAAGGCCGCCTTGAACTCAGCCCCCAGCGCCGCGGTATACGGAATCAGCTTAGGGCTTGATGACGTGCCGCTGGTCGGCTGGAGTATGGTGACTGGCTCGCCCGTCAGGACCTCCTGCGCACCGTTCAGGATCTGCTGCACCGCCTTGCCGTAGTCATCATAGTCCGTTAGAGGCAGCTCCGTGAAGGCCTCCCAGCTATCGATCTGAGTGACGTTGTGTTCGCGACCATAGTCGGTGGCCCGATTGCGGTGGAGCAGACGTCGCATACGCCGCCGCTGACAGGGCCTCGGATGGCGCGCCGCGTGCTGAAACCGGATGTAGCCGGGCAGAGAGCCGGCGAAGCAGATCAGATTGCAACCTAGGGTCCGCAGCCTATTCACGCCAGGTGACCTCCCTGTTCCTGATGACACGCAGCGCCCGTGTGTTCAGGTTCTCCTCAGACATCTGGGCCATGCACGCCAGTTCATCCCCCTTGATATAGCCAGGGTTTTGTTGCAGGAAGAAGCGGATATGGGCATCAGACCGCTTGAGCAGAAGCGGATCATGCTCCTCGGCACAGAGCCAATCGCGTTGCCCGCACTGATGGATCACCTGGGTAGCCGGCGAATAGTTCCTGCCGAATTTCCGGGTGGCGACCTCGTCAAGCAGCCGCTTGAAGGCCACGGGCGGATCCTGGTCATGGCGCGGGAAGAAGGTCTTGAAGAACACGGGAAGGAAACGATACGTCCTGACGCCTTTTGAGGTCAGTAGCCAGTAGACCGGCAAGTCGCCACTCTCCGCGACGGCCCTGAGCAGCAGATGACCAAACGCGCCGGCAAGATCGCCACACTTTCTGTGGGCACGGTCGACAATCGTATCGCCGCTATACAGAATCACGGCCGCGCCGGCTGCGCCGTCATGTCGATACTGCTCAACCGTGGAAAACCCGACGATGGACCCATCGTTGTCGCGTAGCTGAATCACCCAATCCTTCGTATCGAGATCCTGGTCAAAGCGGGCGCGATCGAGATTCTCGTAGTAGCGCGCAAACACCGCGTACATCGCGACACGTTCATCGGCAGTCACGCGGCCGCACCCTACAATGTCAATCTTCATGCCCATATCTGCCTGCCGCTAAAGTGTGCCTAACTCCATGTACGGAACGAACGTGTCATCAAGGGAGCGACACAGAGGCGTGTCCTCCCAGGATACCAGGTAGAGTCCACTACGATAGATAACGCGGAAGCGCTTCCTCAAGCATGCCCGCAGCGGGTCGTGTGCATGCATCCCGACTGCCACTTGATGTAGGCCAGCGGCGCTCGCCTTCGCCATGATGCTTTGAAAGAGGGCACGGAAGACGCGTGGATCATCATGCCGTATGCAGACAAGGGCCACCGTGGCATAGCGGACCTGCTGGCCGGCCAGCGGAAGAGCGTGACACCCTCTCAGCCGCAAGAACAGATTGACGAAAGGAACCAGACATCTGAACAGGCGGGAGTACCCGTCCACGATGTGTTGCTTGTGTTGCCCTTGATCCCAGATCGCCATGGTGCCCACAATCGCGCCACCTTCCTGTGCGACAAGTACGTTATCCACGCCGACCTGCTTGAGCAGACCGGAGATCTCGCCGTTAACACCGGCAACAGGAAAGAACTGCCGCTTTGCTCCCTCTGCGGCAAGAAATGCCGATAGGTCCACGGCCGGGACGTCTGTCGCCCGGCCTATAACGAGAGGATCTTGGGGTTTGGCGTGGAGCGGGTGTTTTCTGACCGGAAACACCTGGGTCAAGTAGCGGCCCATATGGCGGTAAGCCGGAAGTCCTGCCCGCCCGCTCGTGAGCGTCTCGCTCGCATGCCCGTTGCCATGAATGATGGTGGTGAGGTATGCAGGTGCCTGGCCGTCAGCGTGCAACTGCTTCAAGAACGAATAGCCGCGGGCCAGCGCGGTTCCGTGTTGGGCTGAGGGAGAGAGTCGCAGGCCCGAGAGATATCCGAAACGTTGCGCTCGTCCGTTGAGGTACAACCGTCTGCACGTGCGACTGCCCATGCCCACGATGTCGCCGTTGTGATCTGCGACGATCGTCTGTGTGTCATCATGCTGACCCGCAAAGAAGTTTGGTTCGCGCGCGTAGACCATCCTGATATGGCCCGGCATGACGTTTTCCCGCATCAGACGTCTGAGTTGGGCATCGTCCGAGGGTGAGGCCAGGCGGAAGATCATAGCGGCTCCCCCACCAACCCCAAGGGCAACTGTTGACGTCCGTCCACATCGTTGCGGCTGAGAATGTTGAGCGACAGATAGAGGAACAGACGACGGGGCGACCGGCCATTGGCCCGCCAGTTCGCCAGGCGGCGCAGAATGGACAGCGGTCCATAGAACCGCTGGCGAAAGGTATAGCAGAGGTCCGCCAGTTGCTCCTCGGACATTCCCTTGACTCGAAAAGCAAGGTCACCAAAGCGGTACCCCTCCGCCAACCACCACTTCGCATGAAGCAGCCGACCCTCCTTGTGCAATCGATCGTATAGCGGGGTGCCGGGAAAGGGCACCAGATGATTGAAGGCCGTGAAGAAGAAGCCATGCCGCTGGGCAAACGCCAGGGTCTGCTCGAAGCTCCCTTGATCATCATGGTCGTACCCGAACACAAACGTGCCATAGACGCCGATGCCATGCTTGCGGAGGGCGCGCGCCGCGTCGTCATAGATCTCGGCCTGCCCATTCACACTTTTGTCCATGCGCGACAAGACCGCTGGATTCAAACTCTCGAAACCGATGAGCACACAGACGCAGCCACTGCGCCGCATGAGCTGGAGCAGTTCTTCATCCCGCGCGACATCGATGCTGACTTGTGCCGACCACGAGATCTTCAACGGGACCAGTGCCGTCAGCAGCTCACGGAATCGCGCCTTGTTGACGCCGATATTGTCATCGGTGAAGAAGACATAGCGTTGATCGAGCGACGCGATCTCCTGCACGACGTCTTCGACCGGGCGCTGTTGGTGCGATCGCTTGTAGAACCGCGTGATCGAACAGAAATCACACGTGAACCTGCAGCCGCGCGCTGTTTCAACCAGCGCGATGGGTTGATAGGTCTTGTCCCCGTAGATGGAGCGGTCGGGAAAGTGGCCGGCCAGCGATGGACGCTGCTCCTGCTGGTACTGACGCTTCATCTTGCCGGCCGCAACATCTGCCAGAAGTTCCGGCCAGGACGTCTCGGCTTCGCCCATGACGATCGCATCGGCGTGCGCCAACGCATCTTGCGGGGCAAGCGTGGGATGGAACCCGCCCATGACAACGGGTACGCCTCTTTTTCTGTAACGGGCAGCGATCTGATAGGCCCGACGCGCGGTGTAGGTTTCCACGCTGATGGCGACCAGGTCCGTTGCGACATCATAGTCCACTGACTCGACGCGATCATCGAAGAAGCACCGCTCGATCTGCGGCGGCGTCAGGGCCGCCAATGTGGCGATGGCCAGGGGCTCCATTTGCCATGTCCGCACATACCGCTGTCCAGGCTTTCGGCCCACGGCGGGCACGATGAACGTAACCTTCATCGGGTGCTCCCTCCGGCGTGGCGTGACGGGCCGCCAGCGCAGAGCCTGCGAATATACAGGCGGTAGGCCGTGTTACCCAGTAGACTGATCACGGGATGCGGCGATGAGAGCGTGCGCTGAATGAGCGATCGGCCGGTGAAGGTCTTCCGATAGGCCCAGTGGAACCCCTGCAACAGTTCGGCCGGGCTCATCTGGGCCGGCTGAAAGACAACATGCTGCGTATCATAGTGTTCCCACTGCTCATGCAGGATACGATTCTGGTCGCTGAGCGTCGCGAATGCCTGCGTGCCCGGATAGGGCGTGTAGATGGCAAACCGGGGAATGTCGATACGGAGGTCGCGTATCGCGGCCACCGTTTCGGCAAAAACGCCCTTCCCATCATCATCCATGCCAAAGATGAAGCAGCCCTGCACGACCATGCCACGCTCATGGAAGGCCTGCATCGCGCGGCTGTAATCATGGGCCCGGTTAAAGCTTTTCTGGATTTGTCCCAGCGATGACTGCCGAACCGACTCGAAGCCGAGGAGCACATACTGACACCCACTGCGGCACATGGCGTCCAACAGCTCCGCATCATCAGCCAGAGCCACCGGCGCCAACCCACCCCACTTTCTTCGCAACGGAGTGAGCGCGGTGAAAAGTTCCATCGCGTATTCCCGATCCGATACCAGATTTACATCGTTGAAAGCGAAGCGCTTGCGGGGCAGACGCCGTATCTCATCGATCACATCGCCCACGGGACGGGTATGCCACCCGAACGGCACCGCCGGCACCGCGCAAAAAGAACAGCGCTGGTGACACCCTCGTGTAGCGAACACCGTTTGCGGCATAGTGTAGCCAAAGCGACGCTGCAGATCCCGACGCGGGTCAGGAAGATTCGCCAGGGGTACCGCTTCCTGCTGATAGGTCGGTTGCAGGCAACCCAACCTGAAATCGCGAAGGAGCTGCGGCCAGGCCCGCTCTGCGAATCCAATAACGATGGCATCCGCATGCGCAGCGGCCTCCTCGGGACGCAAGGAGACATGAATCCCGCCAAGGACGACCGTAACGCCCTCGCGACGGAATCGATCTGCAATGGCGTAGGCACGCGGCGCGGTACCGGTCAGGCAGCTTATCCCGACAAGATCAAACGGTTTGGCATGGGGGATGACATCGACGCTCTCGTCGACCACCGTGATATCCATGTCCAACTCTGGTGGTACTAGAGCCGCAAGCGTCGTCAACGTCAATGGGGCTTCGCGGAAGGACATCCTGAAGGATCCGAGCGTCAGACGATGGATGGTGGCGTCCGGCATGACCAACAGCATCTTCACTGTCGTTGCTTCGCGGCTCATGGTTTGCCCGCCTCCGGTTGCGCACTCTCCATGCCGCCAAGCGCGGCGTGGCATTTCTCTTCAAGATGGGCAAGCAGTTCGACCACCCTTTCCGCCTGCTCACGCGGCAGGTCACGGGTGACATCATTGAGCTGCTGCAAGTATCTTGGTTCCAAGTGCGCCAGGACGCGCCTCCCCTTCGCCGTCAGCGTGATCACGTTCACCCGGCTATCCGTCTGTGAAATCTTCTTCCGGATATAGCCCATGCGGGTCAGGTTGGCCGTGTGAATGGAGACGTTCCCCTTCGAGCATACCAGCTTTGCAAGGATGTCCTTCTGGGACATGCCCCCCTCCCCATGCCGCTTGAGAATCATCAGCACATTGAACTGCGCCTGGGTCAGTTCCTTATGGAACACCGTGCTGTCCCCGACCCGCGTCAGCAGGTCCGCGACCCGCAGTATCTGCAGCACAGTCGTCTCCCCGATACCGGCCGTTCCATCGAACCGCCCCCCCGCCCCGCGCGCATGTTGTGTGTCTCTATCCACTTAGTTCAGTCCTTAACTATTTCTGGTTTAGCCCTAAACTATCTGGGATGCAAGAAGAAATTCGGGGGGCCAGAGGGGCATAGGGCAAGAGACCTGGAAGCGGAGCACGTCCGACAGCTCCGCCCCGGCCTTCGCAGACGCCCGGGGGCCGGGCGGTTGCCTAGCCCAGCTTGCTGAAATCGGCGCCCGTCGGGTTCTGGAAGACGCGTAGGCCAAACTCGGGGATCGCGGCGAGGACGTGATCAAAGATATCCCCCTGGATGGCTTCGTAGTTGGCCCAGACCTGGTCGCTGCTGAAGACATAGATCTCGATGGGCAGTCCTCGCTCCGTGGGGGCCAATTGCCGGATCAGGAAGGTCATCTCCTTATTGATCAGTGGATGCTGTTTCAGATAGGCAACCAGATACGCGCGGAAGGTGCCGATGTTGGTGAGTCGCCGTCCATTGATGGGACTGGACTCATCCACAGCGAGGGTCTTGTTGTGGTCCGCGACCTCGCCCAGCTTCTGCTCGATGTAGGGCTTGAGGCGTTCAATCTTCCTGAATTTCTGAATGGCATCCTCTGCAAGAAATCCAATGCTGGTCATGTCAATATAGACGGCACGCTTGATGCGGCGCCCACCACTCTCTGACATGCCCCGCCAGTTCTTGAACGAATCGGAGATCAGCGCGTAGGTGGGGACAGTGGTGATGGTCTTGTCCCAGTTCTGCACTTTGACGGTCGTGAGCGAGATATCGATCACATCGCCGTCGGCTCCATATTTCGGCATCTCGAGCCAGTCGCCGATGTGGAGCATGCGGTTGGCCGCGATCTGGATGCCCGCGACGAGACCGAGAATCGCGTCCTTAAAGATGAGCATGAGTACGGCGGTCAACGCCCCCAGACCGCTGAGAAAGACCGTGGGCGACCGATCCAGCAGCAGTGACAGGCAGGTGATGGTGGTTGCCGAGAATACCAGGATCTGTAAAACCTGAACGAAACCCCGGACCGGGACGTGCTCGTAGCCGGAACGCTTCTGCCAGATGAGTGCCGTGGCGGCGAGTGTGGCCGATACGGCCGTGGCCCCTACCACCAGGATGTAGAGCCTGATCGCGACCTGTAGGAATGCGACAACTTCCGGCTTAAGGCCAATCGCGAATGGCAGCCCAAGGTGGAGCACAAGCGCCGGTGCCAAATGGGCCAGTCGCGTGAAGACACCTTGCCGGACGAGAATATCATCCCACGTTCCTTTCGTGTGCTTAGCCCACCGGCGGACGAGCTTCAGCAGGACACGTTTGGCAATGGCGTCCGCCACGATGGCGCCTACCGCGATAGCGATCAAGGACAGTATCATGGCCAGAAGACTTCCTCCGGCGGCGGCACCTGTCGTTAGTGTGGTTCCCGGGTCCAGTGTCACTACGCCATGGGTGATGTTGGTTGCCATTCTTTCTCCTGATCGTGTGTGCTTGATACTGTCGTCTGTTCTATCTGGCTGTCCCGGCCTATTGACCGATGAACTTGCCGGGCATCATAGGTCCCACACTATTTTCTATCCAGATGTAACTTGGCGCAGAATGACGGAATGACGGCTCATCCCGATCTTACTGCGGCCCGCTCTGCCTCTAGAGGCCGCCTTGAGCTCCACCACTGCGCTTGTCTTGCTTCTGCAGACGCTCAAGAATCTCTTGAGCGTTGGTGCCTATCTCGGGGTCGGCATCGGTCGCGGCCCTTTCCAGGTAGGGGATGGCCACAGCGCCTGCGGCAAGCAGGTCACGGATGGCCTGCTTCCGATCTTTATAGGTGCGGGCGCCGAGCTTTTGGACGAGTGCTCCCAGCGCGCTGTCCAGGTCACCTGTGACAGTGGCCTGCTTCGATAGCGGCACGCAAGAGGAGAGGCCGTCCTTAAGCTCACAAGCGATCTGGACGATGTGGTCGCCCTCCCGCACCGGAGCCAGGCGCGTTGTATCCTGCCATGGTCCCGAATCCACGCGCACGCGGATCGACAGCTTATCACGCGGGATGCTGAGGTCAGAAAGTGTGACCTCGATCTGGTTTGGCCCGCCTTTTGCCGTCGCGCTGAAAGTAATGCGTGGTATGTCGGGTGAGAACGCGATCCAGTCACGCGTCGGATGCGTACCACCGACACGGAGAAAGACCGTGCCGCCGCTGGCAGCGACAATCCTCGAAATCGAGCGTGACACCGCCGGTGAGTGGGCCAGTGAATACTCCTTCACGGTCTCCCCCTTGATCCCGAATAGCCGTGCGCCAGTGGCAGCCGCCCACGTGATGCCACTCCCCACATCCCTGACTGCGCACTTAAGCGGCACACCCGCAAGCTCCGGCCGCTTCCCGCACTCAGTCGTCAACTGCTGCGGCTTTGGCTTCTGGATCTCCTCCTGCACCGCCGTGAGATCATCCCCCGTGAAACGCATCACCTTGTTGCCCTGGACAACCCGGCCCTCTCCATCCGACCCCCTGTAAGGCGCCGCTCCCCACGACCCTCCGTTCCCGCATTTCTCATGATAGCCTGACCACCACGTGCCATTGCGCAGAATGTGGATCCGTGCCCACTCGCAAATGTGCCAGATCTCGCCCTTCTTCACGATCAGCGGCTTGCTGCGCGCATAACTCTGCATGAAATTGATTCCGAGTTGCCAATCGTGGTTCTCTGATTCCTTCTGGTACGCCTGTGACTTGGTCTCATAGGTCGTCCACGTGTCGCCATCCAGGACCCAGACCTTCGGCGTACGGTGATTCCCGTAGATCCATGGACGGTTCTTGGAGTCAAACGCAAAGCCCCATATCTCGTCTGGTGTGTGGGGGACCGGCGCAACCTTCTGCCACTGGTCTGTGCCCCACATAGCCAGAGTCGCAGGCTGGCCGGGCAGGATGGTCCAAGCCCGGCCGTTCGCATCAGTCTCAATGTCGGCGACCGTCCGCAAGAGTGGCAAGCTGGCATCTGTCGTGGCGGGAATCTTCGACGGGTCAGAGGTCGTCGCAATGAAATGCCGCTTCTGAGAATCTGTCAGGAGAATGAACGCGTCGCCTGAGTGGATATGGAATACGTCGTCAGCAGGCAGACCGTGTCGCCAGTCAACCCATTCTGACGTGGTCTTGTCCGCGTAGAACAGTCCACCGGATGAACAGCCGGCCAGAACCCGGTCTTCCGATAGACCCACGACGGGATTTGCCTTGGCGGTGAACGCTTTCTTGCGGTCGTAACCATCCTTGACGAGCGTCAGCTCCTTTCCGTCCCATTTCCACACCTGGCCAAAGAGATTGCGCGCCTTCTCCTCTTTGTTCTGTGCCGAGTAGTAATGAGAGAACGTCACCATCCAAAGGGTGCCGTCTTTCGCGCGACTCCACCTCGAGACGGCATGATCCCGGAAGGCCGATAGATCGAATGGGCCCTCACCCTTGACCGTTCCGTTGCGCGCATCCATGAATAGCCCCGGCTTGGCATAGACACCGACAAAGATCGTCTCAGCCGATACCGGGACAGCGGTCGCCACGTGCGCGTTTATGCCCAGCTTGTGATGCGTGATGGCGCCGTCCTTGAAGCGCAACGCGCCTTCAAGCCCCTTGTAGTTCGTGGCGCCGCCGATCAGAGCTTCGAAGAGCCAGATGATGCCGCCCGGTCCGACAATGGTCTGAACGCGGTTGATGCTCTTTCCCTGCCCGCGCAGCGGGAACGTGAAGGCCTGCACCGGTCCGCCTGGTTCCTTCTGATAGAAGATATCCCCACTGCGACGGCCACCCGTGACCATGCGTCCCTGGGGGTCAATAGCCAGACTGGCGGGGCTGGACTTGATCGGGGTGAATGGCGGGCTGACGACCCACTTCGCGCCGGCCGTCTTGATACTGCGCCAAGCCAAAATCCGGCCCGAGTCGCTGCCGGCCAAGGCGAGGAGTATGTCACCTTGCCTGCGGAGCTCATAAACAGCGCTGCACCCGGGCGGGGCACTCATCTGCTTTGATTCGATACTCTGACTTGGATCAAGCACGATACGTATATCAAGATTCTTATAGAACACGACCGCATCGGCCGCGGTCTCCTGCGTATGCTCGGCGATAGCCCAGCCTTTGAAGGCGGTCAACTCGCGGAAGCCCAACGGGTCCGGTTCAGCCGTCGCAGCCGTGCCGACTCCGCACACCAACAGTGCCAGTGCCATCACGACGAGCACACGACCGCTCCTGAGAGATCCATACATGCTTGGTTTCCTAATCTTCCTCGTACACGTTCACGCTCACACGTTGCCGCAGCCTGGCGGCAATAGTGGCGCCGACCACTCGCAAGCTCGAATCGGAACTAGTCCTGAATGGCAATGAGATAAGCAGAGCTTACCTCATTTCAATGTCCAACAGCCAACAAGGAATATCCAATGTCCAAGTGAGCGTTGGAAGCGAATGGAGTGCCATTGGACAAGACATTCGCCAGTCGCACGCACTTGGGAGTTGGATATTCCTTGTTGGATATTGGGTGTTCAATTTCACGAGACAACACCTTATCCAAGTGCCATTCGAAACTAATCCCTGTCTTGTTGGGCAAATACGTCAGTCCCATTCGCTCACTCGAGCATCGGTCTTCTAACCGGCAGCTCCTCTTGCTTCTTGGGTGGCTCAGGAGTCTCCTCCGCGCTAGTCACCTCTTTGTCCGCGGGTGGTTCGGGTTCGGGCGGCGGCTTCGGTCTTGTTGAGCATGACGCAACAAGTCCGAGCAGTGATCCAATCAGGATCGACACTACGCATTTCAACTTTCTCATCTTCAGGCCTCCTTCGCAATGTGACGTAGATTCAAGCCCCACTCCGATAGGGTCATCTTGTGTGGGAAAATGTCTGTTTGGTGAACGATCAGATACATCGTCCCGAATATCGCCTTGAAGATGGGATTGGAAGGCAGGTGCGTCATAAGCTTCACGAGTGGCGTCAACGACGGGAGCGCAACGGCTGGTGCAAATAGCTTCTGCAGGTTTTCAATTCTTCTCTTCTCCTTGGCACTCCTAAATTCGAGATGTGAATGATCATAATACGTAAAATCGAGATCAGTGCCATCCCCTTTGTAGTGCCCGTTCGCGATCGCGTACTTGGCAAGGCCCGTGCCGGGATAGGGTTGCCACAACATGGCAAGCGCGTAGTCGGGTTTGCATCGCTGGTTAAGCTTTAACGTCTCGATATCGTTCTCTAGAGTTCCGCCAGGCAGACCCAGCATGTTGTTGGCCAGAATCTTGATGCCGTGCTGTCTGAGCAGACGGCAGGCATTGATCATCGTCTCGTTCGTCATGTTGCGGCCAAGTAGCGTCCTGCGAATCTCTTCATTGCCGGTCTCAATGCCGACGTTGACACTGTGGCAACCCGCCTTGGCAAGGAGGGCGACGTTTTCTTTGTTCAAAAGATCAAGTCGAAGGTGACAGTAGAAGGGCACGCCCACCCGCGCCGGATACTCCCGGGCAAACTCCTCAAGCCATGCCAGCTTCAGAGGAAAGATGCTCTCTCTGAATGCAACGAACTCTGTAGCATGTTTCTTGGCCACTCCCTCAATTTCGTCAACCAGGCTTCCAACGGATCGAATACGTGGGCTGTGCCACGTCCCTTCGTAGAGGGCGTCCATGGATGGATTGAAGCAGTACGAACATTTGAAGGGGCAGCCTCTGGCGGCGAGAAAGGAGCGCACGCGGTGCGCGGAGACCTCAGGCGAGAACGTATAGTAGAGGTCCCGGTCAGGAAACGGCAGGGCATCAAGATTCTCGATCAGAGGACGAGGGGGGCAGCGTTCAACCTGGCCCTTCTGCTTGATCGCGAAGTTTGCCACGGGGACGAGGTACCCGCTGCTCTCGAGAGCGTTGCAGAAATCTGTGAATGCGTGGTCCCCTTCCCCTCGACAGATGGCATCTACACCGGCCTCATGTATCATTTCCGGAAAGAAGGTCGGATGGGGCCCGCCAAACACTGAAACGAACGTGAGGTGCTGCTTCAGGTATCGGTTCAGAGCAATGTAGTATCGATCTGACCCCGTACACACGCTGTAAGCGATCACCTGCGGTTCGTATTCAGCAACCTTGTCAACAAGCGCAGAATCTTCGGCCTCATACAGACGCACGGAGTGTCCGGCCGCCTTCAGATGGGGCGACAGACACATGATGCCATACGGTTCGATCGTGTGCATCTTCGCCGCTATGAACAGGATCTTCATGGCTCATCTACTCAAATAATGTAGAACTCAGGAGCTAATCGTACTCACTTCCACGGCAACTCGGCGAGCACCTCGGGCGCCACATGGAAGAAGAGCTTGCGCGAGTCTTTCCAAAGCCGGGCTTGTATTCCAGCGCTTGTATGGCCGATCCCGTGGAGGTCATCCGTTTCCCCAATCTTGCCGTTAAACCGTTAATCGACAATCGGACATCACGTTGCCTTCAAAGCGGCAACCGAGGCAAGGATATTCATTCTGGGTTCACTTCCGGGGCAACGCGTGGATTTCGCTTGCGAGAACGCCCATGCATGGCGTACCGTACCCCTCCGATTTAGGAGAGGTGGCTGAGTGGTCGAAAGCGGTGGATTGCTAATCCATTGTACGCCCTCAAAGGTGTACCGCGGGTTCAAATCCCGCCCTCTCCGCCAATTTGA
>JABGQM010000039.1 GCA_018648805.1 Verrucomicrobiota bacterium | reverse complement strand
ACTTACACGATCCCTATCCGCCTCCGTCCAGAACGCGATTCATCAATAGAAAATCCCCCGCTAATACCTGAAGAGCCAAACTTCTCAACTTGGCTGTTGGTTGTTGGTTGTTGGGCGTTCATCTCCATCCCTCCCTCTCCCAACTACCCACGCCAGGTCATGACATACTCGCCAGCCGCCAGCTCGAAGCTGCTGTCAGCCGTCACAGCAATTCCTTGCGCTTGCAGCGACTTGCCGTCGAGTTTGACAGCAGCCAACTCCTTGACCGGCAGCATGACTGTGGCCTGCGTGTTGGCGGGGATGGTCACCTCGTAGCGCATCTGCTTGCCGCGTTTACGCCAGGCGCTGCGGATGGTGCCGTAGGGACTGCGGTAGGTCGCCGTGGCGTGCTTCAGGCTGCCGCCGGGTTGCGGGCGTAGCGTGAAGTGTTGGAAGCCGCTACCACGGTGGTCGATGCCGGCAATGGTATCGAACATCCACTCCACCACGGCGCCGTAGGCGTAGTGGCTGTAGGAGTTCATGTTGACATCGCCCGGGCCGTCCTCCTTGGTCCAGCCGTTCCAACGCTCCCAGATGGAGGTGGCGCCATTGACCACCGAATAGCCCCAGCTCGGGAAGGTGGTGTTCTCCAGAAGGCGATAGGCCACATCGAGATTGCCCGTATCGCGCAGGACCGACATGATCAGCCCGGTGCCCACAAAGCCAGTCGAGCTGTGCATCTTCTTGCGGCGAATATCCGCCACCAGATGCTTGGCCGCCTGCTCGGCCCGCTTCGGACTCAGCAGCCCGAACTTGAGCGCCATCAGGTAGGCGGTCTGGGTGTCCCCCTCGATCTTGCCATCCTTGGCTACAAAAGCCTTATTGAAGACCGTCTTGATGTCGGCGAAGAGCGTGGCGTAGCGGGCCGCGTCGGCCTTCTTGCCCAGCACCTCGGCGGCCTTGCGCGTGATATCAGTGGCATAGGCGAAGTGGGCCGTGCGGATCACCGGCTTTGGTGTGTTGGCCTTGATGTGGAGCCAGTCGCCAAAGCACTGCGTGGACTCGCAGAGCAGCTTGTTGCTGGTCTTCCTGAGGTAGGCCACCCAGCGTTTCATGGCCGGATACATGGTCGCCAGCAGGTCGCGGTCCTCATAGCACTGGTAGAGAGTCCAGGGGCAGACGACACCCGCATCACCCCAGGCGGCGCCACCCTTGCTGTCCAGCACGTCCGGCGCCACATTGGGGAAAGCGCCATCCGGGGTCTGGGCGTCCAGCAGATCGTTCATCCACTTGGTGAAGAAGGCCGCCACATCCATGTTACAGATCGCGGTGCGGATAAACACCTGCGCATCGCCGGTCCACCCCAGGCGCTCATCGCGCTGCGGGCAGTCGGTCGGCACCTCCAGGAAGTTGGCGCGCTGGGTCCAGACCGCGTTGGAGTAGAGCTGATTGATCATGGGGCTGGAGCAGTCGAAGTCGCCCACCCGCGTGGTGTCTGAGCCGATCACCACGCCCGTCACATTGTCGAGACTCGGCGGTACCGGGCAGCCGGTCACTTCCACGTAGCGGAAGCCGTGGAAGGTGAACTTCGGCTCCCACACCTCGCGCGTGGCGCCCTTCATCACATAGGTGTCGGTGCAGATAGCACTGCGCATGTTGTCGATATAGAGGGTGTCGTCCAGGTTGACCATTTCGCCAAAGCGCAGACGCACCACCGTGCCGGCCTTGCCCTTGACATGCAGGCGCACACGCCCCGCAAAGTTCTGGCCGAAGTCGTAGATCACCTTGCCGGGAGCGACGCTCCACTGCTTGAGCGGCTTCAACTCCTCGGTAACCCGAACCGGCTCGGCCGGATAGCACTGCAATGGCACATCCTGCCCACCGGCTGGACGGCTGACCGCCGCGCTCCAGCCCTTCGTATCGAAACCGACGCGTCCCCACCCTTTCGGCTCCAGTTGGGCATCCACGCTCTCGCCGTTGTAGAACCCGCTCTGGGTGGTGGGACCGAGAATCGACTGCCAGCTTGTGTCGGTGGGAACGATCTCAATCGTGCCATCTTCATACTCGATGCGGAGTTGCCCCAGAAGGGTGACATTGGTGCCGTAACGCTTCTTGTCGTTGCCCCAGCCGCCGTACCACTCCCGGTACCAGCCATCGCCCAGTTCGGCGCCGAGACAGTGCTGCTCGCCGCGCTGCAGCTGACGGGTCAGATCGTAACAGCGGTAATAGCGGCGCTTCTTGAAGTCGGTCCAGCCGGGGGCAAACAGATCGTCGTGTACCGCCTTACCATTGAGTGTCAGATGATAGATGCCGCAGGCAGTGGCATGAAACAGGGCGCGCGTGACCTTCCCCCTGAGAGCAAACTCCTTTCGCAGCAGCGGGCTGGTGTGCGTATTGCCCAGATAGTTGCCGATCCATTCGCCCTGCCACTCGCTCTGGTCGAGCAGTCCCATGGTAAACGTGGCCGCTTTAGTCCAGCGTCCCGCCCGCCCCTGCTCATCCCAGAGTTTCACCTTCCAGAACACCTGCTGACAGCTGGCCAGCGGCGTGCCTGCGTAGTGAACGTGCATCGACTGGCTCGACTCCACTTTGCCACTATCCCACAGATTCCCGTGGTTGGACTTCAGCGCCGCCTTGCTGTCGGCCGCAATGAGACGATAGGCGCTCTGGGCGGCGCCGGGGGCATCGCTGTCCATCTCCCAGCTCAGACGCGGTTGGCCGGCATCGATCGCCAGCGGGTCCTTAAGGTATTCACAGCGCAGGTTTGTGGCAACGGCTCGGGGTGCGGTCATGGTCACTTCTCCAGGTGGTGTTGATTCAATCTGCCCAGAGTACCACCTGCAGAAAAGGGGAGACAACACACATTTGCGTCATTAGCTCGCCACGATCGCGGCAGGGCTCTGCCCGCACGCGCCTACAGGCACACCATGGGGAGAATGATCCTACCGAGTATACTGCTCCAGAAGCTTGAGGTAGATCTGGTAATTCTCGAACGAGACATCCGGTGGGGTCTGGTGGTCGACGCTGGGGATGAATCCGCCGCCACGCATCGTGGGCGCCAGCCGCTCGAACTCGGACTGCATCGCCGCTTCCCCATTCTTCATCACCATCTTGTCGTAGGCCCCGATCATCAGCCACTCGGGATGATCCTTGCGAATGTTGGCGACATCCACGCCGGCCATCCGCTCCAGCGGCAGGATGCCTTCTACCCCGACCTCCTTGAGCCACGGAATCAGAGGTTCCACGTCGCCATCAGAATCCACCAGCACCCGGATGCCACGCCGCTTCAATTCGGCACAGAGAGGCTTGTAGTAGGGCGCCAGGAATTCATCAAACAGCTCCTTCGATAGCATCGGCCCGTGGTTGTAGCTCATGTCCTCAGCAATCGTCATGAACTGCGGAACGCACATCTCTTCACAGACCCGATCAAGCATATGCAGGTTGAATTCCAAAAGGTCCCGGTTCATCCGATGATATAGCTCCGGTTGATCATAGAAGGCGAATAGCTGCCGCTCGATCCCGAATAGCGTCCGCGGATTCCAGAAGAACCCATTGAAGGTGATCCAAACCACACGATCACCAGCCGCATTCTCAGCTTTCACCTTCTTGCAGTAATCAGAGCTGAAATCCCGTCCGATATAGAGCGTGTGATGCATCGCCTCATAATCTGCTTCAGTCGCCAGGATGCCTGAACCGTGATGGGTCGGCTTGGGCGTCTCAGCGCTGCCGGGCGCCATCCAGAACTGGCTGTACGGGTCCAGACCAAGCGTCGCGCGTATATTCTCTGCCCCCTGCAAGTTGGCATCGAGCCCCTCGTCACGCCAGCGGGTCACCGTCTTGTCCCAATACCCGGCCCACTCGATCCGCGGATAGCGGTCGACCGACTCAAAATTCATCACCGCATTGAAACGCTCTACATGTGTCATGATCAAGATTCTCCCGTAGGTTGAGTCAGGCAATATAGACGCATAAGCATCGTCATTCTATGTTGATCTTGCTTTGGCAATCCGCCTATTCTGACATCAATGAAACGGCACACCATCCACCTGCACGGGCGCGGACACGCCTCGCTCGAGACCATGGGCTTTGCGGTCGCCCATTTCTCCCACTATGTCCACACCGCCACATCCGCCACCCACGGGCACGACATCCTCGAGGCGAACTTCATTGTGCGCGGGACGGCGCGTCACATCATCGGTGACACGGAGCGACGCTGTCCCCCCGGCTCCCTCGGCATTGTCCACTATGGCCAGGCACACAGTCTGACGACCGATGCTGAGGGCGTAGAACTCTTCAACATCTACCTTGATCCCGCCCGTCATGCGTCACCGATTCTGCCCGAGCCGTTCGCAACAGCCGCCGCCTCTCTCTTCCCCTCAGCACCGCATCCGGGCATACCACGCGGACTCACCTCGTTCCTGCAATTTGGGGATCCGGCACCGTTGACACACCTGCTTAGCTACTGTCTCACCGAGCAGGAGCGTGCCGCGTCGGGCTACGAACAGATTCTGGAGTCGGCCTGGCGGGCCTTGCTGATCAGCTGCGCACGCCAAGCTATGGCCGACGGTGTCGAGACCCTCGTTGCCGACCACTCGCGCTGGGCCCCGCTCGAGTCGGTTCGTCTCCTGCTGGAGCGCCACTATGAACGAGCCCACCGACTCGCCGACCTCGCCACCCACGCCAGCATGAGTGAAGCGCACCTCTGCCGGCAGTTCAAGGCCTACACCGGCCTCGCCCCCTTCGCCTACCTCGCCCAGCGCCGCATCGACATCGCCAGGCAGCACCTCCGCAGCAGCAACGCCAAGGTCCTCGACATCGCCCTGGCCTGCGGCTTCAACGACATCGGCCACTTCAACCGCAAGTTCCGCCAGCTCACCGGCTGCACGCCCAGCCGCTATCGCGCCACCCGCTAGGCCAGGTACGCTGCTGCCGCTCCGAGAGAGCAAGCCTTGAACAAGGTGCTTGGGCGTCAGCCTCACCATGAGCTTCGCCTTGCCTCGCAGGTGGCGTGGGCTTACAGTGGGTCAACATCAAGCGCGTGGCGCGAGAGCACGACTGACTTTGCTGCGCGCGTCTGCGTCTATACGAGAGATGACAGACATAGTGAGGGGCTTCCATGAAGAATCCAATGGATAGACAGCTGGAGAAGCGGCTTTCCGACCGGGCTGTGGCTATTGGGCGCGAGGGGGAAGTAGCAGCGTTCGACGAGCTGCTCAAGCTGTTGCGATCGCCATCGAACAATGCCCGCCGGCTGGCGGCCTCGGCCCTGGGCAAGCTGGCGTGGCTGGGAGTCGATCAGGCCACGGCTGTTGCAGCGCTGGGGCCAGTGGCACGCCGCGATCCCCATGCACAGACACGGCAATACGCGATCAAGGCCCTCAAGGCCTATGGCGTGGCCGCGCAGGGCTGCTTGCCCGACCTGCGCGACATGGCGCGCAACAGCGCCGAGAAGCCCTACGTGCAACGCGATGCGGAAGCGGCGGCGGCCGCTATCGAGGAGGCCCTCCACATCAGGGAAGATGCGGCCGTGCACCGCTGCCAGCGCTGCAGCGCCAAGGTCACGAGCGACGAGTATGCCCGCTCACACCAGGCCTTTCAGCGCACCTTCTGCGACCGCTGTTTCGACGAGACGTTCCTGTCGCGGCGCAACTTTGAGACGCAGGTGGAGGTCAACAAAACCGTCGAGGCGCGCGACGGCACGCTGGTGCAGTCGCAGGGCGAGAAGCGCATCGCCGAGTGGCTGACCGCGCATGCGCTGGCCTATCGCTATGACGCCAAGTATCGCATCATCGGCGAGTTTCAGATCCGCCCCGACTTCTATCTCCCTGAGCTTGATGTCTACATCGAGTACTGGGGCATGAATACCCCGCAGTACAAGATGAGCATGCACAAGAAGCAGATCCTCTACCAGCAGGAGGGCAAGCGACTCATCTCGGTCTACCCCAAGGATCTCCCGGAGCTTGACCGCCTGCTGAGGACCAAGCTCCGCCTCTTCGGCTTCACCCTCTGACAACACAGCATCTGACGTCGACGAGCGAAGCGTAGTCAGTCGGACTTCACGAGCGCCACCACCACGACAGCCTCCGGCTCCTCCGAGAGCATTGCGGACAGGCTCCGGGCGGCTTACGCGTAGGCAATCGAAGCCGACGCGCCTGCTGAGGCGGTCGCACGATCATGGTTGACCACAAAGTCCAGATCGCTGTCCGAAAGATTCTCCACAGTGAGCTCTGTCTGGGTCACAGTGATGCGCACGAGGTCTCCCTTCCAGTACAGCTTGAAACTGACCGTTTCGATCTCGGCGGGCATACAGGGCCGAAACGTAAGCGTGTCCGTGTGCAGCACGGTCACCATGCCGGCGAAGCCGTGAACCACCTGCTGCCACATGCCCCCAACGTTCGCACAGTGTATGCCATCGCTCGACCGTGCATCCGCCCCAAAATCAATATCCAGTGAGGCCTTCCACGAATCGTAAGCCAGCTCGGTGTCACCCACATTGGCCGCCAGGATCATGTTGTGGCACATCGAGTTCGAAGACTCATTCGTGTTATAGGGCTTGTAATACGCCAGCGATGCTTTCTTCTGCTCAAGCGTGAAGTCCTCGGAGAACAGGCAGAGCAGTGCGCCGACATCAGATTGCTTCATGACCTTTGAACGATAGCGCTTCTCCTGGGGGACGTACTCACCGAAGGCGCGCTTGCGGTCCTTCCATATGCCCTCAATATCAAGCTCCGCATAGATGGTGTCGTAGTTGTCGCACTGCCAGACGATGTGGCGCTTCTCATCCACAGGAATGGAAAGGCCCTCGGCGATCTCTTTGAAAAGAGTTACCTCTTCCGGCTGCAGGCTGACTTTGTCGCACAGCGCCTGGTAGGCGTCGGGTGCTTTCTGCTGCATCTCGTTCACCACGTCAACCGTCAGGTTGAGGCAGAATTTGACCGAGTGGTTGGTGTACGCGTTGTTGTTGCAGAAGTGCGTATACTCATCCGGCCCCATGACCCCGAGGATGTGGTATCCATCCCTGCCCTTCAAGCGGTCAACACGGTCGACCCAGTAACGCGACGTCTCCACCATCATCTCCGCCGCACACTCGTAAAGAAACTCCGTGTCACCCGACTCCCTGATGTAGTGCCAGGTGCCAATGACGGCGTCTGTGGTTACATGCACCTGGTGGTCGGCGTATTCGAACAGCGGACAGACTTCGCTGCCATCCACAGCGCCCATCCACGGATAGCGGGCACCGTGATAACCCGCAGCAGCCGCAAGTTTCTTGGCACCGCCA
The DNA here is from genome assembly GCA_018648805.1 of Verrucomicrobiota bacterium. GTDB lineage: Bacteria > Verrucomicrobiota > Kiritimatiellia > UBA8416 > JABMPJ01 > JABMPJ01. The sequence continues at coordinate 33,791 of JABGQM010000039.1, read as the reverse complement.
AGGTTGTGATAACGATAAAGAGGCGTGGTCTTGGCGGTCACATGGTTTGTGTAGATGTAGAACGGCTGAATAAAGATGTCCATGTCCCAGAAGACAGACCCGAAATAGACTTCAGACGTCATGCCCTTGGGATCGACGAGTGATCTATACTCTTCGCTCCCCTTGGCGCGAAGCAGGTGATAGATGGCCATGCGCATGGATAGCTGAGAGTCATAGCCGTCCGGATCATTCGCTTCAATGACCACATCCGACATCTCCCACTGTCCACTCCATACCGCAACATGCGCCTGGTGGAGGGTGTCACACTCCTGATCGATCAGCGATGCGACCTCCCGCTTCGCGACCTCCACAAGCTCATCCGCCTCGTAGTACATGTCAGATGCTACGGCAGATACCTTCTGAATCGTCGACTCCTCACCGGCGGCCAAGTCAAAGCAGAAGACGGCGGAGATGATGCGCGCCTGCTTGTCGATCGAATAGCTATCGCACGTTGAGACGCGCGTATCGCTGGCCGTGACCACGCGCTTTCCAATGTTGGTTGTGACATCACTCAGCAGAACGCTGCCATCCGCATCGACGCCATACTCACTGAACGCTTCACACCCATTGGTGCGTACGTTGTTGTCGACCGAACTGGTCACCGTAATGGCGGCGGTCCCGGACAGGACCGTGATCCTGCACTCTTGAACACAGGTGAAGCGCAGCTCTGGATTCATAAACCGCTTGAAAAGCAGGTTCAGTTTAGCTCCGCTCTCAGTCTCCCACACAAACGTGCGGTACAGCGTGGCCTCCCTGATATCCAGCCAACGGTGATAATCGCTGATCTTTCCGTACTCCATGTCGAGTGTCTCGCCGTCGGCCGTGACGACCAGGGGGAGAAATGAAGGCAGGTTTGCCAGACCGACCTTGAGCAGTGGATGCTCTGTCTGAACCACCGGCAAAAACGTCCCATAGCGATTCTTTGATTCGGGGATCTTCTCCAGCGTCACATTCATCGGCATGCGCATGTATTCCGTCGACTGGTCGTCATCAGCGAACCCCTCGTCAACACTGGAGCGCACGGTCATATAGCCCGTACCCAACGCGAACAGCGACTCGTAGTGGCGGTTATCCTCAACCACAAACGCGCCTTCGCTATACGACCAGCCCAGCTTCTGGGTATGTTCAAGCGTCTCGATATACATCTCGGCCTCCCCTACCCATTCTGCGCGACATCAATCAGCGCCATGACATTCTCAATCGGCACATCGTCCTGAAGCTGTTGCGCGGGGGCGAGGATATAGCCGCCGTCCTGCGCCATCAGGTCACGCACGCGCCGGGCTTCGGTCTTCACCTCATCGGGTGTCCCGTACGGGAGCGCCTGCTGCGTGCTGATGCCTCCCCAAAACGCCAGTTTGTCGCCATACTCGCGCTTGAGCGTCTCCAGATCCATACACTCCGGCTGGACCGGGTTGAGCACATCCAGCCCCATCTCAATTAGCGACGGGATCGCCTTGGAAATACAGCCGCAGGAGTGCACCCAGACATCTTTGCCGTAGCCGTGGACGAGGTCGTACTCGCGCTGTTCCCCGGGCCGGATCATGGCCTCCCAGGTGTCCGGCGACATGAGCAGGTCAAGCTGCGATCCCCAATCACTGCCCAGCAGCACGCCATCGATCTCGGGGCAGCCGAGGAAGTTTTCCAGCATCACCATGTTGCGTTCGATGATGCGGTCGAGCAGCTTCTGTGCAAACGCGGGGTCGCCCGCCATGTCGGCCAGGAAGTTCTCGATCTTGCGCGCATTGTTCGCCTTCTCGAAGTGCGAGCCATAGATCATCACCAGGATGTACTTGTCGCTATGATCGCGCAGCATCTTGAGTTGGTCGCGGAACGCCTGGTAGTTCCCGTGCCCCTTTACGCCGGGCAGAGCGGTGGGTGGATCCATCTCGGTCCACTCGGGTCCCAGGTTGTCCCATCCCCACCAGGGGGGATAGATCTGGACGATGTCGTTATCGAGAAACTCATCAACGCTGCGGTTGCCGGTCGCCTCCTGAAACTTCTCCTTCGCGCCACGCGTAAAATCGATGGCATACGGAACCCGCTCCGTCGTCTTGTGTGCAATGGCGTCTTTAACCAACTGTCTTCGTGTCATCTATTTGCTCCACTCTTAATCGCCTATACGTAACCCAACGGCCTCGCTCTCGGCGAGAGCGGGCTACATGTAGCCCGCGCTTGCCAAGCGCGAGGCCGGCAGCTTCTCCTCGTTATCCGTTCTCGCCTGCCCGCCGTAGCAAGCGCAGCGCGAAGGCTGGGTCGCCAGCTATCGTCAACCGAGCCCTTGCCCCTCTACACCGGGTACTGGCACACATAATCCAAAATCTCATCCATCCCCACGGTGGCGGCACCGATCCAGGTGTCGCAGCAGCCGTAGTAGACGAAGAGCGTATCATCCTTGACCACGGTGGCCGAGGGGAAGACCACGCGGGGTACCACCAGGCCGGTGATCTCGTAGAATTCCTCCGGCTCCATGATGACATCCGGGGCGCGGGCAATCACCTTTGTTGGATCGTCCAGATCCAGCAGCATCACGCCGGTCCGGTAGACGGCGTTCTCATCCACGCCGTGATAGAGCGTCAGCCACCCCTTCTCCGTGCGCACCGGTTGCCCCGAGGCACCGATCTTGCGCTGCTCCCAAGTGTCGTTCTGGGCGGTGGCGACCAGCACGGGGTCCTCCCAGTGCATCAGGTCATCCGAGTAGCTCAGCCACATGCTGGGGCGGTCACAGCCGTATTCAGGTCCGACGTAGTACATCGGCCGGCGCAGCATGGCGTAGCGGCCGTTGATCATCTCGGGGAAGAGCACGCAGTCGCGGTCGTCGTTGTCCGGCGGGGTCATGAGCCCCATGTCCTCCCAGTGGACCAGGTCCTTGGACCGGGCGATACCGGAGCGATAGTTGTTGAGGTCGCCCTCGGGCACATGCGTGATACGCACATACTTCGGGATGCCCTTCCCCTGCGGGTAGCATTCAGGGGTGTAGTTGCGCTGGACATAGGTCATATAGAACGTGTCGCCATACTTGGCCAGACGCGGATCCTCAACCGTGCCCTCGGGGCAGCCAATGTGATCCTTGGTGAAGACCGGCTCCTCCTGGACCAGCTCGAAGTTGAAGCCGTCGGTGCTCTTCCAGAGGCCGAACTGACACGTAAACGGCACCAGGTTCGAGCAGGCGCGCTCCATCAGGTAGATGACACCATCCTCAATAATGGCGCCGGGATTGAAGGTGACGACATCCCGCCAGGGGCGGTTGTCCGGTACCAGAATCGGGTTGCCTTCATATCGCTTCAGTTTCATGCCGACGCCTCACAGTTAATGGCCTCAAGAAAACAGGTGGCGATCACTCCATGCCCTGAGCTGTTGGGATGCACGCGGTCCCAGGCGAGGGCCATCGGATGCATGTGCTCAAGCATGCGGTCAAAACCGGCCTGCGTGTCTACCAGGATGGCGTTGTGCTTTTCAGCCAACGCTTTGATCACCGCGCCATACGCATTCATGCGGGCCCGCATCGGGTCGTCGCGATTGGGTTCGATGAAGTACGGGGTCACAAGGATGAGGCCTTTAAGTCCGGGCAGACTCGCCGTGATCAGCTCCTCAAGCGTGCGCTCGTACTCCTTAAGCCCCACATGGGTCTCGGGCATCTTCGGGCTGTCGAACTGCCGCCAGACATCGTTGATCCCGATCATGATCGAGAGCCAATTCGGCTTCTGATCGAGGACATCCTCCTGCCAGCGTGCCTTCAGCTCGCGCACCGTGTTGCCGCTGTTGCCCTTGTTGACCACACGTATCGCCAGGTTAGGATGACGCGCATCCAGGAAAGCCTTCACCATATTCACGTAACCGCTACCGTAGGGATCGAAAAGCCCTTCGCCCGCGGGACGGCCACGCCCGCAGTCGGTGATCGAATCCCCGATCATGACCAGTTTGTCGTTTTGCTCAAGTATCACTATCGTGTCCTTTCTTGCTCAGCTCGGCGTGATCCTCCGACGTCGACGAGCGAAGCGTATAGTCAGTCGGCACACAGCCGCTGATACTCATCCAGCATGGTCTTGTAGCTATCCACAGGCATGCCGTTAAAAATGCAGTTGGAGGTCGAGAAGATGTAGGGCTTACCGATGCCACCGTGCTGCATGCAGTATTGCACGGACTCACGGATTTTGTCTTCGTCCGTGTCCTGCAGCATATTGCACGCGACATTGCCCATCAGAAGCCAGTCGGGATACTGCTCGCGCACGGTCTGGATATCCATGAAGCCCTGGGGGTCCACCGACTGGTAGCCGTCGATCCCGGTCTTATGGATCTGCTCCAGGATCGGGGTCAGGCAGCCGTCACTGTGAATCATCAGTTTGACGCCAAGGTTGTGCACGTAGTCCACCAGCTCGGTCATGTAGGGCACCACGATCTCTTCGAACTGCGCGGGAGAGACGAAGGGCTGGGTGTTGAAACCCATGTCCCACGTTCCCAGCAGCAGGTCGGCGCCTGCGTCGGCATGCCGGCGAAAGAGCTCCTTGGCCGCATCGCACTTTCGGCGCCCCTCAGCCTGGATGTCATCCGGCTGCTCATAGAGCCGCACCGCAAAATCAACCATCTTCTCACCCGACGGCATCCAGAAGACCCCTTCCCCCTCGAATCCGACCACCAGGGCCCGGTCGCCAATCTTCTCCTTGCGGAACGCAAGCTCTTCCGGATTGTAGCTGCCCGGGATAGCCGCCCAGCCCAGCTCCTCCACGCAGCGCTCGTAGACCTCGAAGTCATACTGCCAGAGGGCCAGTTTCTTCTGCTCCTCAGACCCGTAGGGTGCGTTTCGCACCGTGCTACGGTGCGGCATACCGAAAAAGGGCTCCTGGATCTGGAAAACCAGCTCCCAGTGAGGCGGGGCATCGGGGATGCCACCGTCCAGAAGGGTCTGCAGCCGCTGTTTGTTGGTGGGGTCGCTCATGTGATGCCTCCATCCCTCTCTGCATCCCTGTCACTCTCAAGCGCACTAGGCTCTTGGGCCTGCTACTTGATGGCCGCTTCAATCACCTTGGCGACGTCGGACCAGGCACCGATCTCGACGGCGGTGCTCTTGCCGGCGATGGCCGCCGGAGTCGTGATCTTCGGGGCAAGCGTCTTGCTCGGGATCGTGTAGATGAACTCGGCATCCTGGTCGCCGAATCGTGATTTGAAGCTCTTGGCCAGCGCGGTCATCTCGGGCCCGAAGTTCGCGCCCCCGGCCTCCTTGACCATGGATTCGCTTGTCAGGAAGATCACGCCCTTCAACGCCGCCGGCGTAAAGGAGTGCACGTAGACGTTATAGACGTAGGTCGCCTTCGAGTCGCCGATGTCAGGCTTCGGCGAGGGATAGCTGCCCCAGCTTGCGCCCCATGCCGCACCTTCGGGTACCGCCTTGGTGTCGATCATTTCTGGAATGTAGTCATTCCAAAAGCCCTTCCAGTCACCGATGTAGCGGCGGACATTCTCGAGGTAGCTGGGGTTGTCCCGATACTGACTGCCAACGGACTTGTAGTCATCCATCATACTGGGCGCATCCTTCAGGAACGACGGGGCCATCCACTCGCTGATCGTGGTGCTGTCGCGCCGCTCCCCTTTCGGGCCGCTGACCTTGGTCTGCATCCAGATGATACCCACCGGCCGTTTTGTCTTGGCGGCAATGGCATCCCCGATTTCCTTGGCAGCTCCACTGGCCGGCTTCCAGAAGGAGGCAAAGCGGTTGAGCGGCGTTCGCGAGACGCAGACGCTGTAGCGACTCGCCCCAGCCTTACCACCGCGCTTCGACTGGTTCTGGATCATGCGCACAATGGGGCCGTCCGACTCGTCCATGACGACCTTCTCGCCGTCCTTCGTCTGACCCTTGGCGGGAGCCTTGATGCCGGCAGGCGCCGCGACATACCAGACATCGCCAAACATGATACCCTTGACCACGCGCTCGTGCGCCAGCTCGCCATCGATGGTGAAGCTGACCTTGAGGGTGTAGGCCTTACCATCCGCTTTCATGGGCGGAAGCGTGACCGACCATTCGGCCATGCCTTCTTCGACGGGGATTGTCTTCTTGATCTTGCCAAATTCGACGTGGACCTGGCAGTCGCCCTCTTCATCGTTGCTCTTCCACTCACCGAAGTTCCGGGTCGCGCCCCAGATCTTGACCGGCTTATCCGCCTGGAAGACCGCGTTGTCCCTGAACTGTACGCTCAGGATAGGCATCTTGCGGAACTCGTAGAGCTTGCCGACCGTCGAAGGATCGATGGTCTCGCCCGCAATCTTCAGCTTCTCGTCCGGCCAGGTGGACTGGGTGACCATCTTGTTGTCGTACTGGATGAACGGGGTCATCGGCAGCAGGGCCGTGTTGTAGAGAGCGGGATTAAAGGCAACGCCGCCGGAGGCGTACGAGACGCCGCGCGGCTTCTTCACGGCCTTGGAGGTCACAATCACTTCATCGCCATCGATCTTGCATGTGGCGGGGTGCCAGACGCGGTCTTCGCCACACAGCCAGAAGAGCTCAACCTTCTCTTCGCCGTTCGGGATGACTGTGGGGTCAGCAAAACCTGTAGCCCCTTCCTCCCGGGAGCGATTGAACGCGGTGTCGGCCACAACCAGCCCGCCCTTGGCGTTGTCGAACTCAACGATGACCTTGTCGCCCTCGACTTCGTACGACTCGAACATCGGGCCTTCAGCCACGATCTTCTGGCCATACTGGTTCTTCAGCGCGTGCAGCGCCAGGCGACGCCCCGGCACAGCCTTGTTGCTGTAGTGGATGCCGCCGCTGATATCGATCTGGCTGGCCATGCCGGCGTTGGGAATGTCGCGCGCCATCGCGGTACCCAGTCGCATCTCGGCGGTGCTGCCGATGCTCGGCGGCGGCACGGTCTTAGCCGGAGTGTAGAACTGGTGGAAGTAGACCGGCAGGTCCGGCTCGTCCCAGACAATGCGCCAGCCGCGGATCAGGCTGTGCAGGTTGTTGTAGTAGGATATCCCTTTGCCCATGTTGGCGTAGCCCTGGTTCCAGATGGCACCCCGAATGGCATAGGGAATGACCGGATTGAGCTGACCGTTGAAGAGCCAGTTGGCGTCACGGTTTCCGGCGAAGTTGCCCGGCACTGGCGCGCCGATATCCTTGGGCGTTTCGCCCTTCTTGAGCGCCGCTTCAGTCGCCGCGATCTGATCCTCGAGTGAGGTGTAGAAGGCGCCCCATGCCTCCTTGTGCTCCGGTGTACGGGGATCGCTCTGCAGGCATTTCAGGTTGATCGCCTTCGACCAGTCGTCTTCAGCGGTCGCCCATCCTTCGCGCGGCACCCACGCCTCGATCGGAGTCTGGCTGAACGAGCAGTTCAGAATCGCGATAGGGACATTGAGCTCACGGTAGAGCTTCTCGGCAAAAGCGAAGGCGATCGCGCTGTAGTTCAGGTAGTCGCCATCGCGCCAGGCGCCGTCGGCCTTCTCGATCGGATGCAGCTGCGAGGTCAGGCCCTGAACCCGGAACTCACGGATGGGGTTGACCGAGATGCCTTGGGCTTCGCACGCGGCCCTCAGCATGGCCGTCAGCTTGTTACAGGAACTCTTGGTGCAGGACCACTGCATGTTGGACTGCCCGGAGGCCATCCAGACCTCACCCACCAGGATGTTCTTGAGCGTGACGCTCTTGCCGCTGCTCTCAGTGATCACCATCTGCGCAGGCTCGAAGCTGGCCTTCAGCTTGCCGAGCTTAGCCACCCACTTGCCATCCTTGCCGGCTGTGGTGCTTACCTTCTGACCACCGAATTCAACGGTCACCCTGGTGCCGGGCTCGCTCCAGCCCCAGACCGGCACGTCCATGTCACGCTGCAGAATCGCGTTATCACGGAATGGCGCACCGAGTTGGATGGCCAACGCAGGGCTGGCGGCGACGGCTGGCGCACCGGCCGCCTCTGCCGCGGGTGTCAGCAGTAAGGCTGCCGTAAAGGCGCAAAGCGCCACGATCATACTACGTTTTCTGCTCATGTTCGTCGTCCCCTCGTTTGGTTGATCTGACCGATCTGACCGGCCTCTACTCTCTCACTTCCTGAAACTCACTTCTGTGCCACTGCCACAGCCTTCTTGAATCAATCACCACGGCCCGAAACTGACGTCGTGGCTGCGCACAATCAGGCGCCTCACCTATACTTCGGCAACCATTCCCCGTGCGCCTTGATCATCTCGTTGCACATCTTGACGATGTCGTCGATGGAGAGTTCGGCCGCCGTATGCGGATCCATCATGGCGGCGTGATAGATCGCTTCCTTCTTGCGCTCGAAAGCCGCTTGCAGCGTGAGTAGATGCACGTTGATGTTGGTGCGATTCACTGCCGCGCAGATTTCAGGCAGTCGCCCGACATGCGTCGCCTGCACACCACTCCGATCGACCAGGCACGGCACCTCAACCACCGCCTCGGAGGGCAGGTTCGGAATGGAACCATGGTTCAGGACGTTGCCGCCGATCGAGATCGGCACACCGGTCTCCATCGCTTCCATGATGTAGGAGCCATACTCGCCGGTACGGTTCTGCTTCAGCTTGCTGTTGCCGACCAACTCCTTGCGGAGCTTCTTCCAGCTCTCAATTTGACTGATGCAGCGGCGCGGGTATTCATCCAGCGGAATATTGAACTCTTCGATCAATTCCGGGTAACGACTCTTGATCCACCAGGGCGTGTACTCGGCGTTGTGCTCACTGGACTCGGTAATGTAGTAGCCGAGCTTGAGCATCAGCTCCAAGCGCACCATATCACAGCCCTTCGCGGCGCCTTTCTTGCGGGCTTTGGCGAGGTGCGCACGCGCACGTTTCTTGATCTCCGGATAGAGATCCTTCCCGCCGTCGGTAATCTCCAACAGCCAGCTCATATGGTTGATGCCGGCGATCTTCCATTGCAGGTCCTTCACCTCATCCTTCATTTCCATATGGCGCAGCAGCCAGTTAGCGCAGCCTTGCACCGAGTGGCACAACCCCACGGTCCTGATATCTGAACCGCGCAACATGGCGCCGGTGAGCACACTCATGGGGTTGGTGTAATTCAGGAACCAGGCATCAGGGCAGACGCGTTCCATATCCTGAGCAAAATCCAGCATGACGGGAATGGTACGCAGCGAACGGAAGATGCCGCCGATCCCCAGCGTGTCGGCAATCGTCTGTCGCAGACCGTACTTCTTGGGGATCTCAAAGTCCGTAATCGTGCAGGGATCATACCCGCCCACCTGAATGGCGTTCACCACATAGGTGGCGCCGCGCAGTGCCGCTTTGCGTGCTTTCACGCCGTGGTGCGCGGTAATCGTGGCGCGCCCCTTGTTGCTGTTCTTGTTCAGGTGCGAAATCATCTTCTTGGAATCGGCGAGGCGCGCGGCGTCAATATCATACAATGCGATCTCGGCATCATGCAGCGCGGGGCTGAGCATGCAGTCATTCAAGACATTCTTCGCAAAAACCGTACTTCCGGCACCCATGAATGTAATCTTCGGCATAACGTTTTCCTCTTTAGTCTGATCTATTCATCAACTTTTCGATAGCATCTCGCCACCACCCCGACAAGCGGGGTGGCGACCTCTTTGCGGGTGAATAACCCAGGTTAGTAGACCGACCCCCTACTCCTTAACCCGCGCATCGAGGTTGAAGTCGAAACCGTCGTTGTAGACCCTCATGAACAGCATCCCCCAGCGCCAGTTGTGGCGTGTCGTAACGGCAAGCGTGTTCTCACCGTTCTTGAGATACTTCATGGCAGACTCCTTGAATTCGTTCGTGATATCGCCGGTCTTCTTCTCGATGTTGTTGACCTTGCCGATATTCTCGCCATTCAGGTAGATCTCGATTCCCTGCTGCCGGAAGACCCATGCGTAAAGGCGCAGGCCGTCATAGGCCGTCTTGTCTTTCACAGTGAACGTCGTGCGTAGAAGTGCGGTATGATACATCCTCCAGGAGACGGGAAGCGTGGTCTCTTTCCACTCTGAGTCGTTGAACGTGGGACTCGCCCAGCCCTCGGGAGCCTGCGCCAGATCTTCAACCACGTTGATCTTCCACACGTTGGCCTGCTCAGGCTGAGAGATGACAGGCGCCATATTTCCCTTCCGCTGACCGTCTGTGGGGGCTTCCATGACCAGACGCCCCCAGTCGCGGGGCACTTCAATCACCTCTGCCTTCTTTGCCGCCATCTTGGCTAGGTCAGCTGCATTTTTAGCCTCTGGCTCTGCTGCTTTGACTGCAACCTTGGTGATCTGCCCAGGCTTTGCAGAGGCAATCACCTTCTCAATCTCGGCGAGGCGCGTATCGCCAGCGGCCATGATGCCCTTCAGTCCCGGGATGAATGATCGAGCCTCAGCCGGATTGCCTGCTTCGGCGAGCTTCTTCATGCGCGCAAGATCAGCGCTGATGCTCTCCTGTATTTCGCGTGCGGCGCGAGCGAGATAGTCAACGGTGGGCATGTCGTCTTTGCCGACACCCCCGCCGGCGATCAACTCACTCACAAGCTTCTCGCAACCGGCATAATCCCGCTTCGCGTATAGTTCAACTGCCTGCTTGATGGCCTCGGGTGCATCAGCAGCAAATGGGGACGGTGGTGCTCCAACGATCTGAATGCGTTGGCGCGGGGCAACGAGCGCGACGCCGTATCCTGCACTGATCCTATTGCCGCCGCCGATGAGGCTGCCATCAAACATCCGGCTGCACTCGCGGTACCAGCGGTGGCCCTTCCAGAAGTGAATGTAGGCTTTCTTGCTGTGCTGATGCGCGCCAAGCGGCGTCCAGAAATTGTTCCAGAAGTTGCCGCCGTGGCCGCCAAACGTATTGTTGAAAGAGTAGGCGCTGATCATGGAACTGAGGTGCGCCGCACGATGATTCTCGACGAAGCGCATCAGGATGGCGGCCGCCGAGAGACCGCCGTTGAATGAGTCCATCATGCCACTGGCCATCACATCAGGATCAAACGGCTTGGGGACCTCGCGCTGGCACTTGCCAAGACCATAGATCAGGAAACCCGTCTCTGCCTTTCCTGTAGAATAGTGGGCGACGCTCTTCGCGTAGGCAGCCTGGTCAATGTCGATACCGGCTTTATCGGCGAAGTACATCCCCATGACACCTGGCAGGCCGGCATTGGGGATCAGGCCATAGTGCGCTCCGCCCGGGAAGTTCTGGCGCCAGCCGCCAAACTCCGGATGCTGCGTCGCGGCTAGACGGGCGCAGGCGTGCTTCAGGTGGGGGAGCACGTTCTTGTCTCCTGTGGCCATGTAGTATTCGCCTAGCAGAAAGGCCTCGGCAGAATTGTGCCAGCTCTTGCCTTCACGCTTTGTGTCGATCGGACGGTTCGGGTCTTTGCGCCCGATGATGTTGTAAACGCACCTGCGGACATACCCTTGAAGCTCGGGGTCGCCTGTAGCCAGCATGTAGATCGCGTCGCTATTGAGGAAGCCGGCGCCTGCTCCTTTTGAGAGCAGCCATTCTTCAAGCTGATCTACAATCTTCTCAGTCTTCAGACAGTCATACGGTGCTGTGGCGCTGTATGTTCCCATGACCTCGAGAGTGATCTCGACGTCCATGTTCTGGGAACCCCTTCGTAAGCCTAGAACCAGCTTGCCGTTCGCCTGTTTTGTCTCGCTTTCAGTAATGGCCGCCCCCATCACTTCCCATGCCTTATCGCCCAGCATGTTGCCGTTGGCGCTGTAGAGGATGTCATCCTCAAAGATGAGGCCGGCGGCAGGGGATCCTTTGGCTACCTCGCGCACGCCCATGTTGGGTCCGAAAGGACCTGTTTTCACACCGATAGGACCAAGCCACCCTGTGAAGTTGCCGTAGCCGTGGGTCTGGAGCTGACCATTGATAAGGGTCACATCACTCTGTGGCCACTCGTTGGCAGGCGTAGAATATTCTACAGGCAGATCATCGTCGGCGTTTGTGACAAACCAGTGGTAGGGGAGTTTCTCACTGCGGAAAGGAATGGCCGGGAGACCCGCGGCGTTAACCAGTTCCTGGTTGGGGCGCTTGTTCCAATTATAACGCACACGCATGATGCGATTGACCGTGTCGCTCTCCAGCTGGATCGTTTCGCCATCTATGCGTGCCTTGGCCGGCGAGTAGTCGCCTTCGACACCCGCGACTTCGAAATAGTCGAGTGCATTGCCGATGGCCTTCAGGCCTCTGGCCGTTCCCTCTTTGAAGTGAAGTGTGGCCTCATTGAAATCGAGGTCTACCTTTGCAAAATCTGCTCCCGTTGCCGGAGTATCGGCCCGCTCATAAACAGCGCCCTGCACCCAGCTCAGAGCACGTTGTGCCAGCAGGGCCTCATCGGCGGGCTGTGCACTGAAAGGGGTATTCGCGGAGCCGGGCAGAATGATGCCTACATTAGGAGTGTCCTCTGCCACGCGCCGCTGCAGTTCGCGCATTTCACGATGGTGCTGGCCGAGCGTGTTAAGATCCGATCCCGGCGGTACAATAAGTCCCATCGGCAGTTCAGTCTCACCCAGCGTCTTACGCCATTCGCGCGCGATACGCGGGGTGGTCTTGGACTCCATGCGAAAGCCTACCTTGCGGATGTTGTAGGTCTCGACATAGGCCGTGTTGAGTTGAGGGCGACTAAACGGATCGTCGCTTGCGAGAATGTCAGCGTAGATCATGTAGGGATAATCGTTGCCCAGCTGTATGAGAGCCGCCTTGAGCGTGAGTCCTTTGAGCGGATTCAATACGGCATTGTAGCCACCACATGGAAACAGTGTCTCAAAGACGGTATTGGAAGGTGCTACTTTGGCCTTCTTGAAGGGTACCCCTTTGACCTCTGCCTCGAGCTTCTCATCATACATCGTGACCTGTGACGCCACTTCCTTGTCGTCGTAGAACTTACTTGTTTCCTCAAGTACAGCCCTGCTTAGCCAACTGTTGGGGAACGCGGAACCCAGGTTTAGGTCGATGATGCCGACCGGGACCTTAGCGTCGGCGGCGAGGTCACGCCCCATATAGTAGGCGGCGGCCGACATCTGCAGCGCGGCGTCCTTGTCGACCACGGTCCAACCGGACGTCGATGCTTCGGACAGATCGCTCTGCGGGGTGGCCGCAGGTATCGTCTTGATGGAGATGGCGCGGAAGAGCGGGTTCGTTTTCGCCACTGCCTTCTTACCGGCGGCATCACGGCCCAGCCTGATATCCACGCTGGTCTGCCGCGCAAAGAGGAAGACATCGCCAACGAGAACATTGCCGATTGCCGACTTGAGATTGCCGATTGAAGAAGAGGCCAACAACCGTTGGGGGGTGGCATTGACAGGCACCGCATCGAGGGTGACGGACCAGGTGCCGCCATCTCCAGCCTTGGCGGATTTCTCCTGGCCGGCGAAGGCGATGGTAACCTGTGCCCCCTTGTCGGCAAGGCCGCTGATCGTCAGCGGCTTGTCGCGCTGCAGCACCATGCCATCGCCCAGATGGCGGCTAAAACGCAGCTCGCCCGCGTGAACGGAGAGTGTTGAAAGCAGCATAACTGCCGTGAGGGCGCCCAGCGCCGCGATCGTGGTAGGTTTCTTCTTCATCTGTGTCCCTCGCCTATTTGTTACGGGCGGCAACCTTGCCACCCTTTTCGACTGCAGTCGATAGCTACCGACTGCCATCACACATCTGTCTCTACTTAGATCTTCTATCGATCGTGCGTTGCTGATGCTCTATTCCGCTTCTGTTCTGATCGGTCGGATCAGGCTACGCATGTGCTCTGTTCCCACCGCTATGATGCTACCATCTGGGGTCCATGTGACCGAAGGGGTGATTTGCGTCAGAGATGCCCGTCATTTGCGACGGGTCGAATCGGCCATGGTACCCAATTCACGTGGCTACGGTCGCTCCCAGTCCCAACACATCGTCCTGCCGCTCCTTCGGCGTCACGTGCAGCGACGTCATCTCGCCCGCCCTAAACGTGCCTTCCACAGTGGTCTTGTAGGGCGCGTGCAGTTTGAAATCCACATCCCACGCTTCGGGCCAGGCGGGGAGCATTCGGATCGTGCCGCCCTCACCGGCAGTGACAAGCACATACCCCTCACGCAACGTCAACGCCTGCCGGAAGTCAGCGTTCTCAAAGGGGTTTGGCAAGAGCTTGACCCGCACGCGGCCGGGCTTGAGCAGCGCCCCGTTCGCATCGCGATAACCGGCCCGGCCCATGTAGACCAGCAGCTCGTCGTGCTCCACCCAGACATTGAGGCCAATATCCCCGCCGGACACCGGCATCGACTCACCGGAGTTCTTGCTCTGACTCGTCCAGATAACGTTGTATGGGTCCAAGCAGTTCATATTGGCATCACGTGCCGACGAATATCCAATCTCCCTCAGGATTCACCTCCAGCTGCAACCGGACGGGGAACATGAAATTAGGATCGCCCCGTTCAAGCAGACTCGCGATGAGCACGTCCAGGCGCGGCACCGGCTTCGCATTCAGCCGCTTGCCCGGCAAGTCCACATGTACCGGCTTGCCCAAATCCAGCATCTTGCCGTTCAGGAATAGAGTTACCGACTGGCCGACCTTCTCGAACGCCACTGTATTCGACTTCCGCTCATAGCGCGCCACAATCGTCGCCTGCCCCTGCTTCTTCTTCCCGGCATCCTTCTCGAAAGGCTTGCCGCCCAGCCAGTAGAACAGATCTCCATTCCCCGCGGTCGTCGTGCTTCTATCCCAGATCACCCTCTCCGGCAGAGGCTCGCGCACGTACTGGTTCAGCCACTGTATGGAACAGGTGTTTGTCGGCATCATCTTGGCCGTATCGCCCGCGGTCAGCCATTCATTGGGATCGACGAAAACCCTCTGAGGGCTTCCGCGCGGATCCCGGTCCATGAAACCGTGGCCGCGGCCGACATGCAGGAACACATCATGCACATACAGACTCGGCTCACCCTCGCGGAGAGCGGTCAACGTATTACCGTACTCAGCAGCTGCCGTGTTCCTCTTGTAGGCGTGATCTTTCGCTCCGAGCTGAATCAGGAGCGGCAGATTGGCATAGTTCACGGCGGACACTCCGTTGTGATGGCCGGCCGACATCGCCGCAGCGGCCCAGCGATCGGCCATGCGCGCGCCAATCTGGTAAACACCGTCCCCGCCGGCACTGTAGCCCATCACGTGAACACGATTGGGATCCACCCCCTCGAAGACGATCATATTGTCGATGAGTCGGTCATAGCAGAGATATGATTCTTGGACAAAATGGAGGTTCCATGTGTCCGTGACGCCCCTGGGCGCCAGATAGATGCCATTGGTGACTCCGGCCAGATAGTATTTCTGCATGTGCAGCCACTGCCCGTCATTCACGGATTTCGGCGCACCACCGCCACCATGCAATGCGATATACAAAGGGTATCCCTGTTCCGGCTTCGCTCCTACTCGCTTGTAAGCGTAACGCATGGTCTTCTCATCCACCCGAATCGCTCGCCCATTGTGCTCACGCTTGCGCTCTTCGTCCGCGAGACACTCCCGCTTATAGGCCGCCCATACAAGGGCCGCTACCTCGTCCAGATCGCTAACGGCTAACGTCTTCTTCTTTATCTCCTCTGAATCGCGCAGGTCGCTCAGTGACTGTTCCTGAAGCATCTTTTCTACGTCGGCTATGCTGATTACCCTCGCAGATGAGGCGGCGTAACGCGGCGTAATATTCAGCGCGTGGACCGCCTTGCTGCCACGGTTCCAGACCAGAGGGAAGTGGGCGTCCGACTTCTTGAACGAAGCGGCATAGATAGCGTTCTGCGGCTCTGATCCATCCTGCTTCGAGGCTTTATCGACGAACCAGCCGTTGTTCAGCGTCTTCGATTCAGCCGCCCCCAGAAACTTCCATCCATCGTCGTAGACTTCAACCCAGGTATGGTTTCCCGATCCGTCGCTCCACAAAGGCGTGCCCACCACATTCGCCGCGATGCCCGCCGCCCTGCAGGCGTCAACAAGGAGGATCGAAAGCCCTGTGCAAGAGGCCTTCTGGGCCTTAATGGTCTCAAGCGGCCCCTGACAAGCCTTCGGCCTGGCCTTTGAGTAGACCACACCATAGTGCTCATACATCTTCGTATTCAGGATCAGCACCGCTTCAGATACCGACGTGCTCTTGGCGACGAGCGGCACCACATCCTCATAGAGCTTCTTTCGCCACGGCTCCCGCTTTTCATCGAGACACGCATACGGGAGCACGTAATTGAGGAACAGATCCTCAGACAATTTCCCGGCCCAGGGCAGCTCCGCCCTCACCTTGTAGGCGTAGCGAATATGCTCAGCCAGGAAGGCATCACTCAGCGCTGCTTCGTCCGCCGCCGGCATGTTCTCCAGCAGAAAATCGAGACCGGGGTGCATCGCTTCAGGCAGGGACTGATAAAGCCCCGCGCGAGCGCCAGCCTTCGGTGGTACCGACGCCGGCGCCGTGCCCTTGTGCAGCTCAACCATCGCGTGCCCCAGGGCATTGCCCACATCCATGTAGGTTCGCGCATTGCCGTTGTAATGGTGCCCCCCGCCGCCGGGTGACCGCCTTGATGGCTGCCAGAAAGGACGGGTATCCACAGACACCACGTTGCCCTCGAACTCCGGGTAGGTTCCGGTCTCTCCGCTGACGGCAAGCTGCGCCTTGAGAATGGTCAACGTATCGCCGGCCATGCGGCGACCGCCAAAGGCGACTGTGGCGCAACCAAAAGGGGCCTCAGGTGCATCGAAGTCCTTGCGCAGGGCCTTGATGAAGTTGACCAGGTTATGCTCATAACGCATGGCATTGAGCTTGTTCTGATCCTTGTGCCCCTGCCACCAGAAGAACCCGGCAATCTCGTAATCGGTGGCTCCGGGACAATAGGTGTCCAGATCCGCCAGCACCGCCTTGGCATAGCTGACATCATCGTCATACTGCTTGCCGGCATACCAGGCGCCGCTCAGCCAGTTGGTATTGGGTGTTTCACTTCGGGTCCACGCCCCCGTCACATCCCGGTAACCGGCATGGATCTTACCCCGGCATTCAAAGCGCTCACTTCCCGGCGGCAGATAATCCCAGCCCAGGCTGCGGTTACCGATGCAGGCCTTGAGGACCAGCACCGTCTCATCATGATAGTCGCCCAGTGCATGCCCGATCCCCAGCTCCGGGCCGACATGCGCACTGCCGACCGTCATCCATTCGTTACGCAATGTTCGGAATGTCTTCTTGTGCTGCATGACATGCACATAGCGCACATCCTTGCGCACCACCCAGTTGCCGTCCTTATCGATCAGGTTCGGGTACTGCTTCTCGACCTTTACGGCGTTCTCAAGTGTGCCCCTTGTTGCCTCTGGGCTCACCTTGCCGAACCCAAGCATGTTCGACTGCCCAAGCAATATATAGACCTTAACAGGCCCCTTGACGGGGACAGCGTCCTCGGCGGTGGCATGCCCCAGCGCCACGCTCATTACGGCAATCAATAACGCACATTGTTTGATTATTCGATTCTTCATTGGAGCCCTTCTATCTACTCATTGCGGTGGCGTCGGCATCAGCGATCACTGCCCACGCCCCCCACCCTACCTCTGATAAACCGGGATGTACCGGTGCGGAGTGCCCAGAATCAGAATCGACATCGCGGTGCCCTGGACGGGGCCACCGGCAGCGCCGTTCCATGCCCCGTCCTTCGACTGCTTGTCAATGAGGGCATCTCGAATCTTGGGGTACCACTCGGCGTAATACTCGTCGCCGGACTGCACCATGGACTGGATGGCGTAGTAGTGCGTGTAGTAGTAGTGACCGGTGCTGGCAAAGGTTCCGTCGGGCAGGTTGCTGACGTAATTAATGGCGGCCTTGACCATTTGTGAGTCGCGCTCACCGCAGAGCTGGGCGGCATAGAGCCCGCCGCCACTGCAGGCGATAGAGACCCCTTTGCCGGTGGGCGCATAGCTGAAGCCGCCACTGCCCTGGTCCTGGGCCCCCTCGAGATAGCTCACCAGTCGCTTGATTGCCTCATCGGGCACCATGATGCCCGCCTGGCGTGCCGAGGCCAGGCCGATGAAAACCATGACCGTTACCGACGTATCCTGGCCGGCGTCCGGCGAAGGCTGGTAACGCCAGCCACCCCCCACGTTCTGAGACCGCAGAATGACCGCCACCGCCGCCTCCAGAGCTTTCTGGATATCCTCGTCGTCGTTCTCCCCCTTGGTCATGCCCCACATCTCGGAGAGGGCCAAGGTGGCCAGACCGTGTTCATACATGCTTTTGCCCAGGTAGCCGTCGGAAACCGACTTGGCCTGCTTGAGCAGCCAGTTCTTGGCGCGATCCAACGCCTCCGCATTGGGGCCGTAGCCGGGAAACTCCCCCTTCACCATAAACGCCATCAGCCCCAGCGAGGTACTGGCCATCTGAAATTTTCCACTGCTCCAGGAGCCATCCTTGCCCTGCGTCTTCAGCAGGTACGTCAGTCCATCATCAATCGCCTTGGAGGCCTCTTCGGTCAACTCCGGTGAGCCAGCCTGCTCCTGCGCCATGATAGACGTTGCCAAGAGTGCGAAGGCGGTGAGGTAGATCAGACGCGTCACCAGCCGACCGGCAGCCATCGATAGCCATCGACAGCTACCGACAGTCATCGGTCTCCCTCCGACACCTGACACCTGACACCTGAGACCTGAAACACTCATTCCGCCAACCTCTCATAGTAATCCTTCAGAAACTCGCGATACTCAAGCGGCAACTCCCTGACGAAATTCTCGTGCAATGCGGCGCGGTTGCGGCGCCCCAAGACCTCCCATTCCGAGCGTCCGGACTCGGCGTCCTCGCCCTCGACCCCGCCCCAATCCTTGTCGTAGGCGGGCTTGATCTTGTTGGACATCTTGAACATCGTCACGATGCTCGACTTGCCCTTCTTCTTGCGCTTGGAACCGCGCGGCCGCTTGATCTCCACGTAGTACAGGGCGTATTCGAGAATGCACTGGCGTAGCAGCTCCTCGGATGCATGCAGGTGGCCATAGGCATCCGCACGCGAGGCGGTGGCCAAGCCGGCCGCCACGTCTGTCAGATGCTTGTGGGCGCCCACCATGAAGCTGTGCTGAGCGGTTGAGTCGACTAGATCGGTGGCCGCTGCCACCAAGTCACCCACCTGCGGGGCAAGCTCAGCCAACGTGCCATCGCCTGCTTCGTAGACCAAGCGCGCCACGCGCCGCTGATCGAGCAGCAGACTCACCATCTCAAGCATCACGTCGTACTCCGGCGGCGCCTCGATGGGATCGACGCTGGGAATAAAGGCCACCTTTGCCATCAACTCGCGCAGCTCGTCCAGGCTTTCCTTGTGCAGGCCCTCGGCCGCAAAGACCTCATCCATACACGCGTCCCGATCTTCGGCTTTCCATGCCTTGGTCGCATTCGTCAGCGCGGCATGCGCCCGCGTGTAGTCGGCTCTGCCGGTCGCACGCTGCATGCGGGTCCCCAAGAGCGCCGCTTGCTCCACGCTGCGCAGCACCGCTTCACCCGTCTGTTTATCCTCAGCGCCCTCGCCTTCCAGCGCGGCGATCAAGGCGCCCAGTGCGTCCTGCAACACAACGCTATCGGTGTGGCGTTCCTGGAGAAACTCCATGGCGGTCACAAAGTAGTAGAACTGCTTCTCGTAGCCATCGAACTGACGGCTCAGATCTTCCACGGACTCGGTGGCCAAACGCTGCGCCTGCATAGCGCCCGGCACGTCCCCACTCTCCAGCTTCAGGACCGACAGCCCCATGTCGGATCCGGCAAAAAGCATCGCCTGTTCAAAATCCAGCGCCGAACCGGTGCCCTCCACGAGCAGGCTGACATCGAGCACGGCCAGGGCCAGATTCTTCTGGATAGCCATGAGCTGCGTCCGGCTCTCCGGCGTGCTCGTCTTCGTATCGGCAATCAGGTCCTGCTGTTCGGCCACGATATCACGCATATACCGCGCGGGCATCGCAAGCCCCTCGGCCGTCATGATCAGGTTGGCCAGGCCCATCCACCCATTCGCCTCATGGTTGGAGAAGGCCATCGCCGCCTGCAACGCATCGAGAACGCGATCCTGCTGCTCAATCGCTTCGCCCAGTTTCTCTGCCTTCAGGGCCGGTGCCGCTGCGAGCATGGCCGCTGAGGCCTGCTCCAGCATCTTCAGCATGGGTGCAACCGTCTTGCTGGCAGAGTCCCCCCTGTTCTTGCGCGCCAGCCGGTCGCGCATCTTCAGGACCTCTTTGCTCAAGTGCAGCTGTGAAGGTGCCAGGTACGCGGCACTGACCTCGTCGTACTCGGCGTCTTCGGTCTTCTCGGTCAGCCGCATCTGACTGGCCAGCAGCTCCCGAATCAGGGACGAGCGCTCCATGGACGATCCCGCATGCCCGGCATAGCGCGCCACCCGCGTAATCGTATCCAGTCGTGTCTTGATAATATTGTCGAGTGTGCGCAACGTCTCGCCGGCTGCCCGCTGCTGCGTGCGTGCGCCCTCCGCCGTGCCGGCATCCAGCGCCGCCATGGCGTCGCGCAGCGCCGCTCGCAGCGACACCAGCAGGGCATCCACAGGCGGTACGGTCGTCGGCGTCTCGGCCAACAACTCAGGCTCGGGCGCGGGCAGTGCGGGCAGGATCAGCAGACGCAAACTACGCAACAGGGAATCCAGCCGCTGATGGCGCGCCGCAGCGGTCAGCGTGTCCGGCGCCGCAGCGGCCGAAGCCAACTCGTTGGGACCGGTTGAAAACAGCTCATGTGCATCCAGCAAGGCCTCGTACTCCGACCCGACGCGGATGTTGCACTCCAGTTCAATCAGGGCTGCGATAACCTGCTTCTGCTGCTGCGTAGCCGGCTCCAGATTTTCGCCCGTCAAATGCGTCGCCGCCGCCTGCATGGCCGTCTCGATGCCGGCCGCGCGCAAGTCCTTGATCATCCGCGCCAGGCGCACAATCGTCAACGGCGCCTTCGAGTAGTCGCGGCTCTCGCTCAACTCCGCCAGAAGCCGGCTCACCCACGCCGACAGCTCCTGCTGCCGCGCCGCGAGATCGGCTGGCTGGCCTGTGGCATCCAGACACGCCACGCGCAGTGTGCTTTGCGACTGCGCAATGACGTGCAGCTCCATGGCGAAGACCTCCATGGCCTCATGCACACCCAGCTGAAGCACCACGCTACCCAGTTCACGCGCCGCATCATTGATGATCCGTGCGGTCTCGGCCACTCCCGCGGCATCGCGATTGGCGGCAGGCCCGAGGTCCCTCAGACGCGATGCCGCCTCATTGATGCGATTGCTGGATATCCCGGCCAGGCGTGCCTGCAGGGCATTCAGCCCTTCGAACTCAGCCTGATCGCTAATGTTGTTGGCCGTCAGATCCAGCACGAGCTCGTGCATGCCCTCACACAGCAGCGCGATGCGCTCGGCCAGAATGTCCTGTCGGGCCGACTCGAGGAAGCAGGTCTGCTCGAAGGCGTCGCCCTGCGGATCGAGCGCGCGAATTACATCGTAGGCGGCACGCTCCTGCCGGTAGATCGAACGCAGCTGCGAGAGCAAGCGATCCTTCTGCTCCTGGATCTTGGCCAGATAGTCCTGTCTGGAGAGAAACGACACGCGACGGGTTTCCGAGCGCACGCGGTGCGGTCCATCGGGCGACGGGTAGCGGTCAGCCACCTCAAGGGCAAAGGCGACGCTCTCGCCCACCGCCAGCGCTTTGAGCGCCTCGCGGTAGTCCCAGTCGACGGTAGTGATGCGGCGCCCCTCGGAACGCTCAGGCGCGAAGGGCACCCGCTGCTCGGCCGTGTTGTCGCGGCGGTAGACCACGTGCCCCTCCCCCACTCCGTGATCGTCCCGCACCCGGTAGGCCAGATCCAGCTTGCGGCCGAGGGTCGCGAACAGGTTCTTGGCCGGTGCAACCAGCTCGATCTGTGGCGGCTGGTCGGGCGCCACCTGCAAGTAGCTCTTCGGTGTGTCAAAGGTGAAGCCGTGCGCCTTCTCGACCCACGCAAAGGCGTAGGCGCCCGAGGCGTCGGCGGCCATCTTGTGCCTCACGGTCAGGCCGTCGTCGCTGAGCGCAAGCGGCAGCGGTTCGCCGCCCTCAATACTGAACGACGCCGCGCTGAGCGGTTGATCAAGCGTCAGGGCCCACTCCATGCTGACGCCCTCGGGAACCGTCAGCGTCATGGCCTCCATCGTCTCCGCGTCCCGCTTCATGTAGGCGGGGTAAACCACGCGAATCTCGGTCTTGACGATACGCGGGGACGAAATCACCCGAACGGTCTGCCAGTCGGTCTCGGCGTCACCTGCACGGATGGCATAGTCGAACGTGCGAAAAGCGGATCCGATCTTGTACTCACACACATCCTCCACCACATCCAGCGAACGCTTGCGGGGCTTGCCCTTGCCCGTCCGCAGCGCCAGGCTGGCCTTGGCAGGCACCTCGCCACCCAGACGTGCGCGAATCACAACCGGGCTGCCCTCCTTGACCACCAGCTGACTGTTCTCAAGCGTAATGCTGGTACGTGTGGGATAGCGAACGACCTGCCACGGTGCAAAGATGCGCGTCAGTCCCGCCAGCAGCAGGGGCGTGTTGATGATGGCCAGCGCGCACACCACGGCCAACAGCAGACCCGCGATAGCTGCAGGCGTCCTCAGCGGTCCGAAGGGAACCACGGCTTTCGTGTCCACCTCGCCGGCGGCCTCGTCCGCGTTCTGGATCGTGAGCGCCGACATGGATTCGGAGGCGCCGGACGCGGAGCGGGTCGCTTCCAACTGCACGCCGGAAACCAGCAGACTTTGCAGCTCGCCGCCATGCCCCTCCGCCTTCAGCGCACTCTCCGTGGCACTGAAGGCCCGCAAACGCCGCCACCCCCTCTGCCACGCCTTGGTGGTGGCCACCCCGAGTAACAGCGGCAGCAGGACGATGCGTACGACACGCGGCAGGTGCACCAGCCAATCGACCGCGAAGCTGGCCAGAAACAGCAGAATCAACCACGCACCGAAGGCGAAGGCCCCCAGCAGCAGTCCCAATAGCTGCTCCCGTTGGTGGACGGCATGCAGTCGCGAATAGAGCCGTTTGGGTCGTGCCGCATCCGTCACAAGAGGTCGCTCCTTCTGCGAAGGATCCATTCAAATCCGGTCAGTCCAATAAACAGAAGCGCGAAGACCCAGTTATCCCACAGCGGGGCCTCCCGGCGCACCACCGTCCGCTGCGGGGAGCGGTCCAGCGCCGTGGCCAGTTTCTGGAGCTGCGCCAGCCTCAGAAATTCGCCCCCCGAAAGCTCGGCCATCCGTTCCAAACGATCCAACTGCGCATCGGTACTAGCCATCTCGGGGCGTGCATCGGCGACCTGGAACTCGATGGTGTTGGCGAAGTCGACATCCTCCTCACCGGCTTGCACGCGGTAGCGCCCTACCCCGAGCGGGGTGTAGTAGCCGACATACAACCCGGGGCGCGTGGCGTCGGGACGCAGACTGACGCGGGCCCGGTTTGCCTCATCGTCCTCCTCGTCATCCCCGACCTGCCCGACAAACACATCGTACCGTTCCTGGAGCACCGGCTCGTACCCGTCATCGAGCACCTCGGCATAGACCCGCACCTGGTCGCTGACCGGATAGCTGACGCGGTCTGTCTCCATGCGAATCTGCTTATGCTCCCCCATCAATCGAGAGAGCGTCAGGAACTGGATGCACTGCGACCAGACCCGCCAGTGATACTTGTCCCCCTCCCTGAAGCGCAGACGCCACAGCCGGTCCGTTGCCATCAGCATGCACTTGCCCGTGCCGTAGCGCTGCCATGAGATCAAAGGATAGGGCGTCAGGCGCGCGCCCGAGTCCGACAGCGTCGCCAGTACCGAAGCGCCCGGCCGGGGCTCCAGGAGCGGCGGCAGGCGGTCCATCGGGCCCACGTGGGTCCATAGTCTATCCGTTTTGTCACGGTCCACTTCCAGCGTCAGGACCAGGCTGCTGCGTCCCTCGGCCGTCAGCACCGGGTGCACGGTCTTGCCGATATCCAGCCATCTGTCCTTGCTGTTAAACCGTACCGGCAGCATGCGCTCGACGGCGGTGCCGGCATAGCTGCTTGGGGAATACTTTGGACCGGCCAGCATCAGCAGCGAGCCGCCCCGCTCACGTACCAGTTCCTCCAGCCGTGAGAATTCGCCCGGCGTGAAGAATCCGGCATCCACATCGCCGAGAATCACAAGATCGTACGTGAAGGCGTCCTCTGCATCCTCGGGGAAGCGGGCAATGTAGTCGGACGAATGCATCGCCAGTTCATTGCCGGATCGGGTCGCAATGAAGGTGGCATTGATACGCGGGTCACGCTTGAGAATGGCGCGCAGGTAGCGGAATTCCCAGCGGGCGCTGCCTTCGATGCAGAGCACGTTGATCTTCTCGTTGACGACCCGGACGCTTCGGCTGGCCCGGTTGTTCTCCGCCGTCACCTCATCCATAAAGGGCTGGATGTCGATCACCAGCGGCACAGCCCCCTTGGCCCGCACCCGCGCGTCAAAGGCGACATCGATATACTGCACGCCCCCCTCGAGCACGACCTCTTGCCGCACGACTTCCTTCTCGTTGAAGTGGACCACCAGCTCCGTGGTGCGCTTCTCATAGCCACGCGAGCGAATCTGTACCCGCACCGGGACCGTATCACCCACAAAGGCCACATCCTGCACGATGACGTTGCGAATCGAGATATCGTCGGGTTGGGAAATCCCCGTCGGCAGCGCGAAAATCGGCACCCCTCGCACCCCCAGATCCCGTGCCACAGCTTCGGGCCGGCGCGCACTGGTCTCGCCGCCATCGCTCAACAGCACGATCCCCGACAGCGAGTCGCCGCGATGGGCATGGCCCACCGCCTCCAGTGCCGCGGCCAGCGCCGTGCCTTGCTGGTCGGCCTTGATTCCGTCGATCGGGTCGCGTGCATCACGCGTGCCATCGCCCAGCATCTGCACGTCTTCACCAAAGGCGTAGTAGCGAATTTCCAAATCGTCAGCCAACGATTCCAGAAGCGGGGCGGCAGAACGGTTCAGCACGCCCTGCGCCAGCTCCATCCGCGAGGCCGCCGTAATCGCATTGCGCTGCTTGGTTGTCAACGCCGCGACCACGCGCGCGGCATCCTCGTCCCCGCCCAGCGGCGCGAAGCCGAGGGCCACGGCCGCATCATGGATCTCCTCCGGCCGTTTGCGCTGGTCACGCACCGACATGCTCTCGGAGGCATCCACCAGTACGGCCAACGACCGCTTCTGTTCGCGGGTCTCCTTCAGGATGACCGTCGGCTCGAACAGCGCCACCACCACCAGCAGCAGGATCGCGATGCGGGCGCCGCCCAACGCGAGGCGCACCGCGCGCGTGGGCCCGCGCTCACGACGATAGAGCAAGATGGTGACCACAACAATCGCCACAACAATCGCCACCCATATCCCCGCCGACAGGGGACGGGCAAAGAGCCACTGCTCAATCTGGGTGCCTTTGGAAAATAGATTCATCATGCTCTCTTCACAATACCCGATGCCAGCACACTCTCCATGACCAGCACCACCAGGCAGGCGATCATCAATGCCCGCCAAAACTCATAACCGGTGCGCACGGCATCGATCATCTCCGTGGGCGACGCCGTCACCGTAACCCCGGTCGCATCCAGACTGGCCTGCGCGTCGGCAATCTCCAGACAGCGCACATCCGATTCCTGTGTGTCGACATTGACCGCAATGGGCTGCCCCGGCGCCTGCACGCTCACACGGGCCACATAGAAGCCGGACTCGCGCGCCTGATCGAGTACAGCCACATACTGCCCCGCATGTTCTCGCACGGGGACCCGAATCAGGTCACCGGACGGGGTCTCGAAAACGCCATCATTCGCATCCGGTCGATCCGGATAGGAGAGCAACAGCGAGCCACCCACAGACTGGGACGTCTCGAACTCGCGCCCCGTCAGATAGGTCACCATCTGCTGCAGCAACATCGGAAAGGCCGGGGTTAGCGCCATATTGTTCCAAGCGGGGTTGGCCGAGGTGGCGAACATGAAGACGTGGCCGCGGCCGATACTATGCTCGAGCAGAAGCGGCGTCGCACTCCCCGACAGGTTCAGCACGACCGTACTGCTCGACAGGGGCTCGATCGCCAGCAGTTTGTGGAACCGCGTCTCGCTGAGAAGATCCTTCGGCAGTGAGCGCAGCGGCCGGCAGACGGGATGGGCCGGCAGGATGGGATCCAACGGACGCCCCGCGCCCTTCGCATCGCTCATGCCCGTCACAGTCCCAATCACACCCGGCAGCAGCGAACCACCCTTCATCGCCGATCGCTTGTTCCAGACCGCCGTTTTCGTGTTGTCGCCCCCGAACCAGATCAGGCCATTGCCCGCCTTGACATAGTCGCGTAGCTGCTGGGCCAGGCCAGCGGTTATCTCCGGCACATCCGATAGAATCACCACATCGAATGTCTTCAGATCCTGCGACGGCAGCGAGAGCCACGAGACCGAGCGGGCCTTGAACTCCTCCTTGCGCGATCCCCCGCCCCTCGCCCGCATCGCCTTGACCACATAGCTCTCCAAGCTGTTACCGTAGGCCTTGCCCTCGACACACAACACGGAAACGCCCTTCCGGACACTGGCCACGGTACGCCGGGCATCATCCAGTGGCAGTGCATCCTTCTTCAGTTGGGCCGTGAGTTTGACCGTGCCGGCGTTGTGGAAGGGCACAAAGAAGGAGACGCTCTGCGACGAGCGGCCGCCGATCAGTGGAATCACTTTGCTGTCCACATTGACGCCATCCATCAGGCAGGTCATGCGCACATCGCTCACCGGATCGGGGCTGTAGTTGTGAACCGTGGCCCGATAGCGCGCCATCGTGCCCTTGCGAAGCAGTCCCGAGAAGAGTTCGAAATCCGTGATGGCCAGGTTCTCCGGCGACCCGCGCACCGGAACGATAAACGTGGCGGCCTGAGCCCCCATCTCCTTGAGGCCATCCAGCAGCCACGGCGCCGGTGCCTCCCAGTCCGTCACCTGCAGGTCCGTGACCAGATAGATCTCCTTCTGGATGGCATCCAGCTCCGCGGCCAACCCAGCCAGCACCCCGGGAACCGTTTCCATGTTCAGCGCCCCGGAGGTGACCGTCAGCCCCTCGAGGAGCGCCTCAAAGCGTGCCGCATCATACGCCATGCTGCGCACCACGACACAATGCTCATCCCCCAACAGCACGAGCGAGACGGGGGCGCCGGGCACCGTGCCCGCCGTGATCTCGCGCACCTTCTCAAGCGCCCTCTCGAAGCGTGTGGCCGTGCCATCACTGTGCTGCATGCTATAGGAGGCATCCACCGCCACCACCATACCAGCGCGCCGCTCACCCAGCCGCGCCGCCACTCCGGTCGCATCCTTCACGCCCGGCTTGGTCACCGCCAGAACCAGGAACAGGACTGCCAGGCAACGCAGCAGGAGGAGTAGAATATCCCGCAAGCGCAGCTGCCGCGAGCGCACCCGGATGCTGCGGTTCAGGAACTGCATCGCGGCCCAGTCCGTCTGCTTGACCTGGTAACGGTTGAGCAGATGCGCCAGGATCGGCAGCCCGATGCCGAGCGCCGCGAACAGAAGTAATGGATTCAGAAATGTCATAATCGCGTGCCGACGGCAGAGTCGCTACGTGTGGCTCCGATGGGTACCTACCTGCAACCCTTCCATAATCTCACGGACTACTTCTCGACCCTCTCATCCAGAAGCTCCGCCATAGCCCGGCCCATGGCATCACCGACCCGCGTATAGGTCGCTCCATTGCCGTCGTAGTGGTAGCCGCCCCCGCCCATCGTCCGGGTATCGAAGGATTTCACGTTGCCGGCAAACTGCGGGTACTTCACGGGATCGCTAACCGCCATCTGGGCCTTCAGGATCTCCAAGTACTTTTTGCCCATGCCCATCCCGCCAAAACCTACTGTCGCCACCACGAAGGGCGCCTTGGGCGCCTTGAATTCGGCACGGAAGTCATTGATCAGGTTGACCAGGTGCCTTTCGTAGTAACGCTGCGACAGGCCACCATCTTTGTGGCCTTGCCACCAGCAGAAGCCGGCAATCTCGTAGCCCTGTCCCTTGTAGTCGGGATAGTACGCCTGCAGGTTATCCAGTATCTTGTGCGCGTCAGCGATGAACGCATCATACTGCCACCCCTTGTAGTACTTGCCTTCTTTGGGAAATCCAATCCGGCTCGAAGGCGGCATCACATCAAAGCTGATCGAGCGGTTGCCCTGTGCAATCTTGATGATCAGGACCACTTCATCATGGTAGTAGCCCATGATATGACCGAATTGCGCCTCAGGCCCGAGGGTGCGCCCCATGATCGGAATGGTCATCCAGCGGGCGATGCGCTTGTTGGTCAGGGAGACAAAGAAGACGTCGTTGCGGACCGCCCAGTTGCCTGCGGCGTCGACCAGATTGGTGAACATCCCCTCCTCGTCGATCAACTTCTTCAGCGGCCCCGGATGCCCCATGCCCACCATGTTCGACTGTCCCGACATGAGAAAGACCTTAAGCGGCTTCGTGGCATCAGGCGCCTTCGTGGAGCATTTCGGCAGGTGCTCTGGAATCTCTTTAGCCCCGGCAAGTAGGCTGCCGGCAGCTATCGCCACGGACAGCAACCCCACCACGACTCTATTGCGTCTCTTGATCATCCGCGTGCCTCCTGCCTCTCACGACGTTCCGCCATGGGTGACCCTAAACCATATCGCGCGTCCAGCCCTGCAACCAGACGGCATCGCGACAAACAGAACCCACCATTGCGCCAAGCGTGACCCATGGCGCCGCTGGCATCGCCTGCTACTTCCGCTCAGCATGCTTCTTGATGAAGGCCACAATCGGGGTGGGATCCTTGAGCGAATGCGGATGGTGGCCGCACGCCTTCTTATGGATCACCTCGATCGTGCCGCCGAGTTCCCGATAGCGTTTTTCAGCGACCGCGGTGTTCTCGGCGACGGGAACGGTTGTGTCGGCATCCCCTACCACATGAATGATGGGGACGCCTGCTTTGGCCAGCGGCTTCAGGTTGTCAACCGGGTACCCCTTGTAAGCGGTGGCCTCGGCCGCGTCCTTGAATTGATAGGCCCGCAATGTCCCCTTATTCCCGGCTCCCGGCCAGCTCCTCAAGTCCATCACCGGTGCATCACCATAGATGGCGGCCACTCTGTCCGGATTCGCAATGGCCCAGTTATAGATGATCAGACCGCCACGGCTCATGCCTTCGAGGACGACTTTGCGGGCAAAGCCGCGTTCCTCGGTGAGCCATTGGTAATAGTCGTTCCATTGCTCCACGGCCGTCGGGTTTCCCAAAAGGCCTCCCACGTCGCAGTAGACGATGTGATACCCCTTCTCAAGCATGGCGATATCGAACTGGGGTTCATGACCCCAGAAACGGGCCCGCCATACCCACGGCTTTCCTGCCGCGACCTTTTGGGGAACCACGACCTTGTTCTTCCCTTGCGAATACATCTCAAAGGTGCCGGCAAACAGAGACGTGTTGCCGGGGAACGGGGCGTGTTGGCCTGAGGCAGACTCTGCCGACAGGCAGACATTCAGGCCTAACAGAACCATTGCCATACATGATGCGATGTAACCCAAACGACTGCTCATCTTTTCTCCTCCGTTTTCCGGCCATTCCGGTTGACGATAGCGGCGACGATAGCGGTGAACGATGCTGTAGAGGTAGCACTGCCGGGCGATTTCCTCGCGATGGCCCCCTCCAGCGCTATGCCCCGGGCATCGTCGGGCCCGCCACTCAGAGCGTGATGCGCAGCCGGACCGTGTGGCCATTCAGATCGAGCGTTTGCCATCCCTCACCCCCGGTATCGGCGGGGTAGGACGAGCCGACGCAGAGCGTCTCGCTGTCGATATAGTCGCGATACTGCTCGCGGGCGGAACGGACTTCGGGGTCAAGCCCCTCGGCCGCGTATTCCAGCATGATGCGCTGCGTCACGTCGAGTTCCATCGCCTTGCGCAAGCTCTGGATCTTGTTGACCTCCTCGCGGGCAAGCCCCTCGGCGATCAACTCCGCCGTAAGCGCCGTCTCGAGTGCTACGACCAGCTCGCCCTCGGATGCCACCACCACGCCCTCGCGCGGCAGGCGCTCGATCACGACATCATCCGGCCCGATTTCTACCGGGCCGTCCTCCAGAGCGACCTGGATCGATGCCCCGTTGGCCAGCGTCTCGAGGTCGGCTTCGGGCAGGGCCGCGATGGCCTGCGCCACCCGCTTGACCTGCTTGCCGAAACGCGGCCCCAGGGCCTTGAAGTCAGCCTTGGCCTTGAGCAAGACCAGCTCGCTCTCGTTCTCGGTCAGGTCGACGGCCTTGACATTCAGCTCGTCCATAACCAGATCGGCCAGCACCTTGATCCGGTCCAGCGTCGCGCGGTTGCGCGAGACAACATGAATCGCGGCGAGAGGCTGACGCACCTTCAGAGTGTGATCGGTACGCAAGATACGCCCCAGGCGCACCACGGTCATGACCAGCGCCATCTCGGCCTCGAGTTCCTCGTCCCGCGCGCCATCATCCACCGCGGGGAAGTCACACAGGTGGACCGATTCGGGCATGTCGGCCGTGCGCAGGTTGCGGTAGATGGTCTCACTCACAAACGGAACAAACGGCGCCGCCACACGCGTCCACTGTAGCAGCATCTCGTAGAGCGTGCGGTAAGCCGCAGCCTTGTCGCCGTCATCCTGCGACTTCCAGAAGCGACGCCGGCTGCGGCGGATGTACCAATTCGTAAGGTCATCTATGAAATGTACGAACGGCCGCACCGAGCGCTGCAGATCATACCCATCCATGGCCGTAGTTACCCGCTCGACCAAGCTGGCCATGGAGCTGCTGATCCAGCGGTCCAGGACGTTGTCACCCGGCGTGGAGGTGTCCGTTTCCGGGGTCCAGCCGTCGATCGTGGCATAGGTCACAAAGAAGGCGTAGGCATTCCAGAGCGGAATCATGATGTTGCGCATGAGATGCTTGACCCCGTCTTCGGAGAAACGTAGATCCTCGGCCCGCACGACGGGCGAGTAGACCATATAGAGCCGGATCGCATCCGCGCCGTACACGTGGATCATATCCATGGGGTCAGGGTAGTTCTTGAGCCGCTTGCTCATCTTACGGCCATCTTCGGCCAGCACCAGCCCGTTCACAATCACGTTGCGGTAGCAGCTCTTGCCGAACAGTGCGGTCGAGAGTACGAGCAGCGTATAGAACCAGCCGCGTGTCTGGTCGAGTCCCTCGGCAATAAAGTCGGCCGGGTAGAAATCGTCCAGCGCGTCGCCACGCTCAAACGGATAGTGCTGCTGTGCCAACGGCATGGCGCCCGACTCGAACCAGCAGTCGAGCACTTCGGGCGTACGGCGATAGCGCTTGCCATCCCGCTCGATGATCACCTTGTCGACAATGTGTTTGTGCAGGTCGTCCACGCGCACGCCCGACAACGCTTCCAGCTCATCGACCGAACCGACGCAGAGGGTGTCCTCCGGATCGGCCTCGTTGACCCATACCGGCACGCAGGAGCCCCAATAGCGGTTGCGACTGATGTTCCAGTCCTTGGCCTCCTTGAGCCAGTTCCCGAAACGGCGGTCACCGACGTAGTCGGGCACCCAGTGAATCGTATCGTTGTTGGCCACCAGCTCGTCCCGCATGTCCTCCACGCGCACGTACCAGGCATCGATGGCCCGGTAGATCAGCGGCGTCTCGGTGCGTTCACAGAAGGGATAGCTATGCACGATGGTCGACTGGTGGACGAGCTTGCCCTCGTCCTTGAGGCGACGAATGATGGCCTTGTCAGCATCCTTCACGAACTGGCCGGCATACTCCGGAACCTGCGCGGTAAAACGGCAATCGGCATCCAGCGGATCGACCAGCTCGATCGATTCGGCGCGGCAGACCCGGAAATCGTCCTCGCCGTAGGCCGGCGCCATGTGTACCAGCCCGGTACCATCCTCGGTCGTGACAAACGGATCGTTCAGGATCCGGAAGGCGTTGGGTTGGTCGGCGAAATAGGGTAGCAGCGGCGCATAGGTCCAGCCATACAGCTCACTGCCCTTGTAATGTTTGAGGATGCGATACTGCGCTTCGCTCTTATAGACAGAGGCCACCCGCGCTTGCGCGAGGATATAGACATCACCATCGGTCACGTCCTGCAGCGCGACGTAGTCGATCTCAGGACCGGCACACACGGCCAGGTTGCCCGGCAGCGTCCAGGGCGTGGTGGTCCAGAGCAGGGCATAGGCCGGCGCGGGCAGCTCGGGGTCGGCGTCAAGCAGCTTGACCCGGAGCGTGATGGCGGGATCCTGTACGTCCTTATAATTGCTGCCGGCCTCGAAGTTGGAAAGCGGCGTGGTCAGCTTCCAGCTATAAGGCATGATACGGTGCGAGCGGTAGATGCGCCCCTGGTCCCACAGCTGCTTGAAGATCCACCAGATGCTCTCCATGAACGAGGCGTCCATGGTCTTGTAGTCGTTGTCGAAATCGACCCAGCGCCCCATGCGTGTCACGGTCTTACGCCATTCATTGACGTAGGTCTGCACCATAGAGCGGCACTGCTCATTGAACACATCGACCCCGGCCTCCTGGATCGCGGCTGCACCGGCCAGGCCGAGTGCCTCCTGCGCGAGGGCCTCGATCGGCAAACCGTGGCAGTCCCATCCGAAGCGGCGTTCGACATAGTGGCCACGCATGGTCTGGTAGCGTGGGATGATATCCTTGATCGTTCCAGCCAGCAGGTGCCCGTAGTGCGGCAGGCCAGTCGCAAACGGAGGACCGTCATAGAAGACATACTCCGATCCGCCGCGGCGTGCCTCGAGCGATGCCTTGAAGGTGCCCTCCGCCTCCCAGTAGGCCAGGGTCTCCTCCTCATGCGCCGCAAAGTCCGCCCGATTCGATACCGTCTTAAATCTGTTAGCCATGCCGTATACGGGAGATTTAGCCTCTCCCCTCCCTATCCGTGTCCATCCGTGTCATCCGTGGTTAGAAGAATGGGCAGGCTACTTTATCGCACTTGCGGGATCAACAAGCGATTTGGTATGGTGCGCCGCATGAATACACCACGCTCCCTCGCCCTGATCCTTCTTGTTCTCTGTGCGGCCGCCTCGCAGGCCGGCCAACGGGTCCGCTCCCGCGCGGGTGTAGGCGCCCGCTACTACTCCGGGCAGGATACGGAGATTGCCGCCCCATTTGACAACGACACCTCCTACGGGCTGGTTTATGAATACCACGAAGGCGGGACGTTCTGGCAGTTCGGGGTCAGCTACGCCAGCAGTATGGGCTCCAACCATGTCGACGCCGTGATTACCCCCGAAATCAACCTGATGGTGACCGATGGCGGATGGCGCGGCGGCATCGGCGTGCTGGCCAGCCACATTGAGACCGAGGACGACAGCGACTGGTCCGATATCTACTACCAGTTCATTCTGGGCTTCGAGATCCCGGTCGGCGCCCTCGCACTCAACTTCCAGACCTACTACGTTTTCGACGACTTCGATAACCTGGACGAGTTCGACATCGACGAACTCGATGTCTCCGCCTACCTGATGTACCAGTTCTGAGACCCCGGTTCTGTAACACTGGGAATGGCACTTGGACAAGGCGTTCATTGGCGAGAACTGAACACCCAATATCCAACAGCCGGAGCGAAGCGGAGACTGGCTTGAGCGAAGCGAAAGCAATGACCGAAGGGAATGGCAACGAAGATCCAGCTCCCAAGTGCGTGCGACCGGCGAATGTCCTGTCCAATGGCACGCCATTCACTGCGAACGCTCACTTGGACATTGGATATTCCTTGTTGGCTGTTGGATATTGAGATGAACTTAGCCCAAGTTTCTCATCCGAACGCGTAAGTCGTTGCATATCAACGACCGGACTTTCTGTGGCACTACAAAGTCGTT
>JABGQM010000038.1 GCA_018648805.1 Verrucomicrobiota bacterium | reverse complement strand
CACAGCAGCGCGCCCGGCCAGCCCATTTCAAAGCGACGCCCCAACGCCTATCGTCTCAAGCCCCTGATCTCGCCCGACGAGCGCGAAGCGTTGTGGGAGGGGTTGCGGCAGAAACATGGCGCGCAACAGTTCCAGACGGCGCGTGAGCTCGCCGGCACGATCCGCCGACCGAATGACTATGAAACCGTCGAAGCGCTCCTGCGCCACATCGTCGATGACTTACGAATCTACAATAGAGTGCTTTCCGAAGAAGAACTAACGACCTGGCAAAATAGGATTTCGTACACAAACTCCTGGAGCTTATCGGCTCTTACGCGCCGAAAGCTCAGAATGAACGTTAGGCCAGACAACACGATTCTTGATATGACCACTTGAAATGACTACTCTTGTTGCAAATGGAGGTATACGATCATGCGGACACTAGCTATCACAGATTTTAAGGCACACGCCCTGCAAGTGCTTGGGCAGGTCGCAGAGACACGAGAACGGGTTATCATCACAAGACGTGGCAAACCACTAGCCGAGGTGATCCCCTTCAGCCCAGAGGCACCACACCCGGGCAAGCTTGCCGATGCCCTCGTATTCGAGAAGGATATCGTCACCCCGCTCGGTGAAGATATGTGGGATGCGTGCAAATGAAGTACGTTCTCGACACCCATACTTGGATCTGGTGGCAGATGAACCCGAAGAACCTGTCACCAAAAGTCCGGACGTTACTGGCTGCCCCAAAACGGTACGAGGAGCTTCTCCTTTCGGCAATCTCCCCGTGGGAGTTCAGCAAGCTCATTGAGAAGGGCCGACTCGGGATTTCGTGCAACCCCGAAGAGTGGATATCCGAAGCTCTGGCGATGCCAAAGCTTCGCCTTGTTCCCCTAACCCCAGCCATAGCCTACCGGTCCACCTCTCTGCCGCAGCCATTCCACGGCGATCCTGGAGACCAGATCATTGTGGCCACTGCCAGAGAAGAGAATGCCACACTTCTCACGAAGGACAAACTCATCCAAGAATACAGTCACGTTCGGACGCTCTGGTGAGGATGGGCAGAACATGTTGCTGAACCGTACAAATGACAGCCGCCCTGCGTCTGCCATTTGCCGGTTAGCTCGCCGTTGTGCCACTGAAGATTGATGATAAGTAACCGACAACTCTCGGTCATTCTAGCCGCAGCCTTCTTCTGTCTGCAGGTATCGGACGCACAGGTTGCGGTCCGGTGCGAGCACTTGCTCGAGGCGCAGCGGGAATACGACAGAACCAAGCACGCGCTCACGGTTGCCAGCGTTCTTCAGGATCTGACCAAAGAGATGAAGAACGCCCCTGTCGCTGACGTTCTTCCGCTGCTGGAGCATAACGAGTGGGAGCTACGGTACGCTGCGGCTACCGCAACGCGGAAAGCAACGTGAAGGGAGCGTCACGATTTCTCGCGGAAACGAAGAAGGCGCTATACGAGAAGGTGGCCTCTCCTGCAGCATCGCCACTGTTCCGGTGGGATTTCTCAGAGGCCGAGGTCGTTCACACCTATGTGTACGAACAGGAAGTGCGAAACAAGACCGACATGGGGAGATCCTTGGGCGGTACGCCTGGGGGCATGGGGCAAGAAATGTCGGCTAAAGGCGCGCTGCTCATTAAGAGCCAAGGCGACGGCACAGCGGAACTGGTTCTGAAAGACATGAAGATGAGCATGAAGATGGATATAGGGGAAGGTGAACCCAAAACCATGGAACAGAAGATGCCGCCGTTTGTGGCACAAGGCATGAAAGAGGAGACCTGATGCGTGACGTTCGCTTGGAGATGCTAAGAATTGACATCATCGGCCTCGGTAGTATGATGGTGGTATGAAAGTAAAGACATCTATCACACTGTCGGGCGACGTGCTTGACCTCATTGATCAGCACCGCGCTGAGTTTCGAAGCCGGTCGGAGTTTCTTGAACGTGCGGCGAGGGCTATGCTTGCCAGTCTTGCCACAGCGAAAGCTGAGCGGCGCGATCTAAGAATTATTAACAAGCATGCCGACGAGCTCAATGCCGAAGCAGAGGACGTATTGACCTATCAGGTGGCTCTGTGAGGCGTGGTGAACTCTATCGAATCAAGCAGCCTTCGTCTCGCGACCCTCGGAAGTTCCGGGTGTTTGTCGTGGTCAGTCGACAAGTGTTGATTGATTCACGATTCTCAACCGTCATCTGTGCCCCAGTCTACACGGCATACGAGGGACTCACCACGCAGGTGCTTGTTGGAACAGATGAGGGGCTGAAGCACGACAGTGCTATTCATTGTGACGAACTGGTGAGCCTGCCAAAGCCCATGCTGACGCATTTCATCAGCATGCTGCCGCCAGCGAAACTAAGCGCACTTGGCGACGCGTTGAAGGCTGCCCTGCAGATTTCCAGCAGTTGAAAAACGATGGGACCGGATTATGATGAAGACGTTGTTGATGTTGTTGTTGACGGTGGTGGCTGCAACTGGGGCTTTGGCTTGCTGTATGGTGCCTGTATCATACAAAGGGAGCATTGGTCAGGATGCTCAGGAGGCGGTTCTGATCCATGACGGGGATCGCGAGGAACTCGTGCTTCGCATTAACTATCGGATTCAGGGCGACAAGATGCCCGATACCTTCGTCTGGGTAATCACAACCCCCAAGGAACCGGATGCGTACGCGGTGGCGGACCCGCTTCTCTTTAAGGATATGTTTGACTTGGCTCAGGCACTGGTCGTCCCTGTCAAGAAGGGCAGTTGGCGGTCGGCGAAGACAGATTCACCTGAGGCAGCCGGCGTTGAGCTCGGAAAACGTGTTCAGGTGGGCCCTTATGACATTCAACCTGTACGCGGCGTAGGGCCCCATGCGTTGACGGGATTGAATGCCTGGCTCAAGGACAACGGGTTTCCGACGGAGGCCCCTGATCATATGACGTATTTCGTTCAGAACGATTTCACATTCCTATGCGTCAGGGTCACAGCACCGGAAAAGAGCACATCGGTCGAGTCAACCGGGATGCTGCCCCCATTGCATCTTTCGTTTGAAACTCCTGTTCCATATTATCCTCTACGGTTCAGCAGCCGCCAGGGCGTCTTTGATGTCAACCTGCACGTGCTCACTCGCGCGAAACTGGACTACATGAAGAGTGCGGCGACATTGACGAAGCTCAACTGGAGCTCCAAGAGTTACAAACAGAACGTGAAGCTGCCTGAGAAGCGAATGCCAGCAACGCTAAAGGCAGTCTTCAGCAAGAGCGCCTGGAAGGATGATGTGAACACGTGGCGTTACAACAATATTCGATGTTCAAGAGTAAACAGTAAACACCCGATAAGTGACTGGAAAGAGGATGTGTTCCTATCTCTGAAATAGAGGAGACATGATGACTAAGACAGTGAGTACCGCGACAGCCATTCTACTTGTAGCCGGCGCCGTTCTGGCCGAGAGCAAGAGCTACCCCAAGGCCAAGGTCAGCTTCAGTGACTTCAAGAGCCTTGTCGCCAGCGTTGAGACAAACAGGGCACAACGCCTGATCAGTTTTGACACGTTCTTGAAGATGAGCAAGAAGCCTGGCGTCATCATTCTCGATTCGCGCTCAGATTTCCGTTTCAAGCGCATCCATATCAAGGGCGCGCAACACCTCGGTTTTTCCGATTTCACCCAAGCCAATCTGAAGAAGCTCATCCCCGCCTTTGACACCACCATCCTCATATACTGCAACAACAACTTCGAAGGCAATCAGACGGACTTCGCGTCAAAAGTTGCCTTGCCGAAGGCGCCATCAGGTAACGCGGTGGCCTCTCAGTTCGCGGCGCAGGCAAAGCCGATCATGATGGCCCTGAACATCCCAACGTATATCAATCTCTATGGCTACGGTTACCACAACGTTTATGAGCTTAATGAACTTGTCGACGTGAAGGACCCCCGCGTTGCCTTCGAGGGATCTATTGTCAAGCCCCTCCAGCTCATCCGTCGACCGTAAGGCCGCGCCTCAAGGCACGCATTGGGCTTGAAACAGAAGCGAACAGGAGTTACCCGCACCAGTATGAGACTGCGTATACTGATCTTTATAACGGCACTCGTTGGCATAGCGCTCGCCGCTGTCGGGCTCGTGGTGGAACAGGTGTCCGTCGCCGGTATGACCGTCGAGCTCCGCTGGATGTCGTGGGCCATCTTTCTGTGCGGCTATGCCGTCTGTTCGGGTGCGAACGTGGCATACTTCGCGCTCTCCCGGCGTGACCTGCGAAAAATGATTTGGCGTGGCCGAAACGCTCCTGAGGGTGGACCCGCGGCCCTTCAAGCCATGCGTGCCAGCGCATTGCTCGAGCACCTGCAGAACCCGAATTGGACGCTGGCGTCCATTCTCTTCACCAACGTCGGCTTCGGTGTATACCTCAGCCAGCTGAGCGATACACTCTTCATAGGGGTCTTTGCCGTCGTGATGCCCGTCCTGAGCATAACCGTTTTCGGAGAGTTCTTCGCCCAGGCCACATTCCTCCGTTACGCTGGCCGCATCTGCTACGTGTTCTCCCCTCTCATCTGGGTGCTGAAATGGATTACCAGCCCCGTCTCGTATCCTCTGGCCCGCGCTATCGACGCCTTGTACGGGAAGAATCCGATAAAGCGCCTCGACGAGCGCGACCTCCTATCCGATCTGGAACTGGAACTGGAGGAGTGGCAAGGCAAGTCGATGCACCCCCACGAGCACACGCTCGATCCTGTCGAGCTTAAGACGCTCATGAATGCAGCCAGGGCAGACGATGAACCCGCGAGAGAGGCGGGACAGTTACTCGACCCGAAGACAATCGTACCGCTGGAGTTCGACGGCGAGCGTCCGGTCTTCCCTGAGCTAGGCCAGTTTATCCGTGAGACCCTGTCGACCGCTGCACATCCCTGGTTTGTTCTGACCGACGCGAAGACGGGACAACCCCGGTCCCTGCTCGACGTGGACGGGTTCGTCCGATCCGCGTACGCCATGGCTGTCACGGGCAAGGATGTTGAGTTTAATCCCCATGACCACACGTTCGCTGTGCGTGTATATCATGACCCGGATACCCGCCTGAGGGAGGTGGTAAGCCAGTTCCGGGTTCACGCGGTGAATCCACGGGATGATGTCATCGATGTTGATGTCGCTCTGATCTGGACGTCGACCGAGCAATGGATCGTCACCGGGGGCGATGTGCTGGGGCGCTTCCTTCGCGGCGTCGCAAAGCGCTACCCCAAGGTCGACAAAGCCGAAGGCCAGGGGTCCCGAGACCGCAAAACAGGTAGTCGCACTCACCGAAACAGATCGGAGAGCATGCGGCTGGATGTCTCGGTCTAGAAATGAACCGCGAGTCCGACATAGGGGCCGTTGAGCGATTTGTTTGGACTGCTTACCCAGCGATAGCCAGCCTTCATAGAAGTGAAGGGGGCAGTCAGGAGCAGGGCGACGTCCCAGTCGGTGACACCATCCGCCCAAGCGGGCCTGACTTCTACGCCGAGCCAGTCGTAGGGGTAGATGCGGACGGGGAGTGTGAGGGAGAAGCGGGTGTCGCGGTCATTGCCATCGATGGTGAGGGCGCCGAGGCCAAGGTCCACTTCCACCATCGACCCGAACGACATGCGGTAGAGGCCGTGGACCCTGATCAGGTCAAGTGAGTCCTCGGGCGACGCCTCCTTGTAGTGGGTCTGGTTGAAATGGACGCCAAACGGGCCAAACCCGCCCTCGAAGCGGTAGTCGTTGGCATCGACAGTGGACTCCGCATCCTGATAGCTGAAGTCGAAGCGCGCGAACGGGATCAATGGCGTGCCCATCTCACGTGGGATGCAGTCCAAATCATAACAATCATCCTCAGAGGCCACGCGCGCCCAACTGACCACACCGCCGTAGAGCATGCCGCCCCCAATCACCTGAAAGATAATCTCCCCGAGGGCATCATCGATACAGCTGTTCCGCCCTCCTCGTCGGCAGCTCTCCTCCTTCTTGCGCTCCGGTTTCGCATCCGCCTCAAAGGCATCGAGCGTCCCCGCTGCTACAGGGCAGGGCCATGCCGCGGTCAGGCAAACCGTCATCGCAAACAGAAACGTCCAGTGGACTATTGGTTTCATGGGCACCTACTTGCTGCGCCGAGGTCGTGTTGCGGCCAGGCTAAACCAGGTCAAGCCATCACGACTGCCGGTAATCTGATCGACAAATGCTGGGAAACAATATAGATGCCAATAGTGCACAAACCTTCCGAAATAGAAAGGAATGAATGCTGATGTCTTCTAACCCCAATCGACCCCCGACAGAGTTCGAGGAGAAGATCTACTCCCTGATATTGACCATTCCGAGGGGTAAAGTCGCCACATACAAGATGGTGGCTCGCGCCATAGGCTGCGGATCATGTCAGGCTGTCGGCCAGGCACTGAAACGCAATCCCTTTGCGCCTCGTGTGCCATGTCACAGGGTCATTGCATCGGATCTCAGCATGGGTGGTTTTGCCGGCCAGCGCAGCGGCAACGAGATCGACAACAAGCTTCGCCTGCTCGAGGAGGAGGGTGTGGTCTTTGTTGAAGGTAGACTGGCAGAGCCCTGTCGGCTCTATGAATTTAGCGCGCAGGAATGCGAACGGTGCGACACGTGAATCACTTCACACGAAGTGGAGACGCGGCGACCGGCCCTGTGGACATGTAGTCCAGCCACCACCAAGGTCTATGTTTCAACCAAGGCGGTCAGAAGCATCGCAGGGCTGAAGCGGACGCTCAGAGTCCGCAGCATCCGCGACACCTATCAAGACGTGCCCGGCTAACGCTGAGGATGGGTAGCCTGCAAAAGAATACAGAATGCGGCCGCCGGGGCAGACCCCGGCCGCCGCACTTTTTTCGGTTAGCTCCTGGGATGCTCTAGACGAGCTTCACATCCTTGGCGCAGGGGCCCTTCTTGCCTTCACCGATCTCAAACTCGACCGTATCGCCTTCCTGAAGCACGGCTCCAGACACATCATTGACGTGCACAAACACATCGCCACCGCTATCCTGCTCGATGAACCCGTAGCCCTTTTCAGTGCTAAACCATTTGATCTTACCTTGTGGCATCCTGCTTCTCCCTTTGTTTCTCTTCAGTTTATTAACCTGATCGGATGTGCCGAAGAGACGGAGCGTTTCCCGATCAGGTGTGGAGAGTATCACCTTTAGACGGGCTTGGGAATCAAGGAGTTTCGAAAGAATTTGGGCCGGATTTGCATGAAGGAGCACGTCCGGCGATCTTTTCGGGAAGGATGAACGACAAGCTGACCGGGGTGATCTTGATTTGGGGTGCAGGGATCTGGTACGATGCGGACCTTGGCCCTTTCCGAGTTCGGTGGCTCGGGTAGATTCCCAGGCCTGCACAGGCGCGTTACTATGAAACCGGTACATTCTGAAGACGATGCGAAGCGGGACTTTTTTGTTTCGCTGCCGGATCACGACTACTACGAAGACGAGGTGGAGTGCCGGAGCGGGTGCCCTACCCGCACGGATGCGCGCGGATACCTGATTGAAACCGCCAAAGGCAACTACCACGATGCCTATGCCATCTCGCGTGCGACCAACCCGTTTGCATCAATCTGCGGCGTGATCTGCGGCGCGCCCTGCGAAACCGCCTGCCGGCGCGGAGATGTGGATGAGCCGCTGGCCATCCGCAATATCAAGGGATTTCTCACGCAGCGCCACGGCCCCGAGACCGGCGACCTCAAAGAGCCCCTCTCCCACTCCATCGCACGCGGCACCACCGATCCGGACCCCAACGGCAAAACAGTGGCCGTCATCGGCGGCGGCTGCGCCGGGATGACCTGCGCACATGACCTCGCGCGCCTGGGTTACACCGTCACGGTTTTCGAGCGCCACCCCACGCTGGGCGGCCAGCTCGTACAAGGCGTACCGATCAACCGGCTGAATCGTGATGTAATCCAAGCGGAGTGCGACTCGATCCTGGCCCTGGGCCTGATCGAGGTGAAGACCGGCGTGGATGTGGGCAAGGACATCACGCTGGAGGAACTCAACGCTCAGTTCGATGCGGTCTTCATCGGGGTGGGCCTGATGGCAGGCAAACGGCTTCCGTTCGACCACACCGATAACAAGGACGTGGCCACAGCCATGGAGTTTCTGGTCGATTTCAACCTCTATAAGCCGTGGGACCTGTCCGGCAAGAAGGTACTGGTCTATGGCGGCGGCGATACGGCCATGGATGCGGCGCGCTCAGCCGTCCGCTGCGGTGCCACACGGGTCGAACTGGCCTGCATGGAGGCGCTCTGGAGCCGCACACTGCGCGGCCGGCGCGGCGATGAACAGGTCTGTACGGAAGACGAGCTGGTCGGCGCGCTGGAAGAGGGCGTGATCCTGAACGGCAGCTCTCTACCCGAAGCGATCGTGGTGGAAGACGGCGCCTTGCGCGGCCTTAAGATGAAGAAGGTCAACGGCGCGCCCCACCTGGTATTCACCAAGGACGGCGGCCGCCTGAACCCGGAGGTCATCGAAGACGAGTTCCGTGTGGTCGAATGCGACCTGATGATCTGGGCCGTGCGACAGGAAACCGATTTTGACACATCGATCGAAGCGCTGAAGCTCAAGATGACCGAGCGCGGCGCGATCGCGTGCGATCCGGAGACGCTGATGACCTCCGTGGACGGCATTTTCGCCGGCGGCGACATCCAGAACGGCGGCATGCTCTTCATTCACGCCGTGGCCGAGGGTAGCCAAGCCGCCCTGGGCATCGACGCCTACCTCAGCGGCAAGCCGCTCCAGAAGCCCTACCGCGAGATCGCGTGGCGCGACGAGGATGTCTACGACCGTGACTCACCCTACCTTGATAAGGGGTGGATCAATCGTGAGGAGGACGCCTACGATCCCGCCGACCCGTGCGCGCTGCAGGTGATCCAGGAGTACAGCGAGTGTGAGGCCAAGGCACAGGCCGGTCGCTGCCTGGAATGCCATATCCATCCGACCTTCGATTCGAATCTCTGCATTCTCTGCGGCGGCTGCGTGGATGTCTGTCCCTCCTACTGCCTGCGCATGGTGGATGCCGGCCGCGTCGATGGTGACGAGAATGTGGCCGCTGCGCTGAAGACCGAGTACGGCGCGAAAGAGGACTTTGACGGGTCCGGCTCACTAATGCTCTTTGATCCGCTCAAGTGCGTGCGCTGCGGCATGTGCGCTCGGAAGTGCCCGACTGGCGCCTGCAAGATGTCGGTCAATACGTTCAAGGACTGCTACGTGGAGGCGAAGCCATGCTCCACATGATCCTGCTCTTCGGTTCGCTGGCCCTGGGAGGACTCTTCGTCTGGCTCTATATCTGGGCCGTGCGCGGCGGACAATTCAAGGACCCCGAAGAGGCAAAGTATTTGATGTTCAGGGAAGATGACAACGACGAGCATATCCACCAGCCGGCGCCTGAAGATGGCAAGAATGCAAAGATCGACAAAGCGGGTCGGGTAAGTGTATCCGAGTAAGTGAGGGGTTTAAGAGTGCGGTTAAGTGTATGGGAAAGCGCTTCTTACACTTACGCGCCTTCTTCGTCGCCACCCTTAACCGGATACCCTTAACCGAACTGCTTAAGCGGTCTAGGTAAGCACAATGAGAACACATATGGAAACGCCTGTACACGATATCGCGGCACCCCGTAGTGTAAACGATGTCCTGGCATTTGCGACCTAGCGCCTAACCCCTAACACCTTGACCCCCGAGGGAGAGACCGATGGAAGACGAACTGAAAAAACAGAAGACTGAGGAAGCCGAGACCACCAGCCGGCGCGAGTTCATGGTGCGCAGTTGTGGACTGGGAGCGGCGGGACTCGCCGGCGTAGCCGGATTGGCCGGCGTGGCGCGCTTCATGCTGCCGACCGTGACCTACCTCACGCCCAAGAAGTTCCTGGTCAAGACCTCTGACCTGCCCACACCGGGCAACGAGCTGGTTTTTCCGGATCAGCGGGTCATTGTGTTGCGGCGCGACGACGGCCACGTGGCCGCCGTTTCCCTGATCTGCACCCATCTCGGCTGCACCGTCTACCGGGTGGCCACAGGCTACCAGTGCCCGTGTCACGGATCGCAGTATGACAACGAGGCCGAAGTGGTGGCGGGTCCCGCGACAGAAGGACTGCCATGGCTCCCGGTCAAGGTTGTCCCCGGCGGCCAGGTAGAGATCGACTCCGGCACCCGCGTTGAGAAGAACACCTTCTACTCGGTGGCTTAGAAAGGAACGGCAATGGCGATTGACGCAAAACAGCTGATGGAGAAGCTCGTCCCGGAGAAGGTCCGGGAGCTGGTCCGTGTCTACCTGAAGACGTTCTTCCGGCACGACTTCGACCTGACGGGCTTGACCAAGTCCAAAATCATGTTCAGCAACTTTCTGCTGCACATCCAGCCGGTCAAGGTACACCGGCACAGCCTGCAGTTCCGCACGACGCTGGGACTCGGACTGATTGCGTTCTATCTCTTCCTGATCCTCTGTGTGTCGGGCATTCTGCTGATGTTCCACTACGTGCCTTCCGACACGATCGGACCCGACGGCTTTCCCGTGGCCTATCAGCGTATGCTGAACCTGCGCAGCAACATCTTCTGGGGCAGCTTCCTCCGCAATATGCACCGTTGGTCGGCCCACGCGATGGTGGCGGCGGTCTGGCTACACATGCTGCGCGTCTTCTTCACCGGCGCCTACTCCCGCCCGCGTGAGTTCAACTGGCTGATCGGGTGTGTACTGGGGCTGTTGACCATTTTCATGTCCTACACCGGCTACCTGCTGCCGTGGGACCAGTTGGCCTACTGGGGCGTCAAAGTGGGCACGGAGATTGCCCGTATCGCGCCCGGCGGCGCGATCATCCGCCAGTTCCTGCTGGGCGACTCGGACGTGGGCAGCGAGGCGCTGCTCCGTT
Source organism: Verrucomicrobiota bacterium (assembly GCA_018648805.1). Classification (GTDB taxonomy): domain Bacteria; phylum Verrucomicrobiota; class Kiritimatiellia; order UBA8416; family JABMPJ01; genus JABMPJ01. The sequence goes on along the minus strand of JABGQM010000038.1, from coordinate 32,012 downwards.
TCTACGTGCTGCATGTGGCCGTGCTGCCTTCGGTCATGGCCCTGCTGATCGGCATGCATTTCTGGCGTATCCGCAAGGACGGCGGCCTGGCGCATCCGGAAACACTGGACGAGGACAAGCTGATCCCAGTCGACGAGTGCGGGACGGTCAAGAATGCCTCCGCCTTCCACTCCACCCGCTCCTACAAGCTGGTTGAGGTGGTCAAAGGCACAGAGCCGAAGGTGGATGAGCCGGTCGATCAGATGGTCTTTGCCTGGCCCAAGTTGATCGTGCGTGAAGTGGTGCTCTTTATGCTCGTGCTGGCCGCTGTGTCGCTCGTGGCAGTATGGTTTGATGCCCCGCTCGAGGGTCCGGCCAACCCGGCCCAGCCGGAGAACCCGGCCAAGGCGCCGTGGTACTTCATCGGCCTGCAGGAGCTGACCAGCTACAACGGTTTCATCGGCGGCGTGGCCATTCCAGGTGCGCTGGTGTTGCTGGCCATGATTGTGCCTTACGTCGAGATCGCTTTTGGCGTGTTCATGAACAAGAAGATCCGCGGATCTGGCGTCTGGTTCTCACGCTATCGCTGGCCACAGAACCTGGTCTGCATATCCGTCACGTTGCTGATGCTGTATCTCATTATTGTAGGGTCACTCTTCCGAGGTCCGAACTGGGACTTCATGATGCCATGGGAAGTGTTGAGCGGAGGGGGACACTAACGTGATTAAGGATTACAAACTTCTCGCTGTGGCATCCCTCCTGGCCCTGGTCGCCGTCATTCTGGCGATCGGCAAGGCATCGCAAACCGAGTTTGCCAAGCACCAGCGCGCATACGCCACGCTGTGCGAGGTAGACAATTATGAGGTCGAGATCAAGCAGATCAACGTCAACGTGGGCGGCAAGTCCCTCATCGACCGCTGCGCAACCTGCCACGTCGGCTTTGCCAATCCCGACGCGGTCGACTTCAAACAGCCGCTGACCACGCATTCCCCCATCGTGCCGGGCGCCGACACGGACCCACACGATCTGGCCGCCATGGGCTGCGTGGTTTGCCATGACGGCAATGGTCGCGCCATCACGATGGAAGATGCCCACGGCCACTTCCACATGTGGCCGGCGCCGCTCCTGACCGGAGGCGCCGTGCAGGCCAACTGCATCCGTTGCCACGACACGAATGCCGAACCGCTCGCCGGAGCGCCTCAGCTCAATCTCGGCCGCCAGTTCTACATCGAGAAGGTGTGCTGGGCGTGCCATACCATCGAGGGCGTGTCATCCGGGAAGATTGGACCCGACCTGAGCGACGCCGGTGCCCGCTTCAGCATGGATTACCTGCGTGAATCGATCGTGCATCCGGAAGCCAACATCGCCAGCTCACGCATGCCGAAGTTTGACTGGGTTGACGATGATGCCGTCGTCACCCCGCTGACGATCTACCTGAAGAGTCAGCGTAAGACCCGACTCAGGGAGTATGCGCAGGCACCTGTCGGAACCCCCACCCCGGTGCTCGCCTTTGACGACCCGACGACACCTTCGGCCGCCGCCGGCCGCAAGGTCTTCCACGGCGTCCAGGGCAGCGACCATCCACGCCACGGTGGCTGCGTCAACTGCCACACGGTTCGCGAAGCCGACGGTCTGCTCAAGGGCGGGCATGTCGGCCCCGAGCTGACCTACGTGGGTCGCGCCCGTCCCGAAGATTATATCAGGGATCATATCCGCAACTCGCGCGACCACGCTCCCGACTCGGTTATGCCGATCTTCTACGATCTGACCGACACGGAGGTCGACAGCCTCCTGCTCTACCTGAAGGCGCTTGATTACGTGGATGCGGGCGCCACGGAAGGCAGCCGCATCTTCACCACCTACTGCGCCAGCTGCCACGGTCTCGACATGAAAGGACGCGGCGACAACTACCGCCTGCTGGACCCCTACCCTCGCAACCTGGCGCGCCGCCAGTTCGTGGAGAGCTACAAGGATCGCTTCCCCGGTACGATTGCCAAGGGCGTCGAAGGCACGGCCATGCCGCCGTGGGAGAAGGTGCTGTCGAAAGAACAGATCCAGGACGTAACCGACTTCATTGTGCAACGCAACCGCATGAGTGACGGCGAAGGCGCCGATCGCTCGTTCGTGCGACTCGACGCCCCACTGCCCAAAGCCGGCGACATGGATCGTGTTACCGAGAAGGAAGTCGTGGCGGTCGATGTAACGCGCGGCAAGACGGCCTTCATGGGTCACTGCACGGGGTGTCACGGCAAGCTCGCCAACGGCAAGGGCCCGAATGCCTATACCCTCGGGAACGTCTATCCGCGCAACCTGATCAACGACCAGTTCATGGAGCGCGCGGACCTGACGGACGATCGTCTTTACACATCCATCATTCTTGGGGTGCCGGGTACACCGATGCCGTCACACAGCCATTTGAGTGACCAAACCCTTCTGGATCTCATTGCCTATATCAGGACATTAACGAAGTAACGAACGGGACCCGCGTTTATGAGTGACACGAAACTGAAAGAGCACCGCTCTGCTTACCTCTTCATGGTGTCGGCCTGCATCTTCCTACTGGTAGGAATGGGGTTCGGGATCTTCGTAGCCCTTAAGTTCCTCTTCCCGCAGCTCGGCGATCATCCCCTCTTCTCGTTTGGTCGCATCCGCCAGGCCCATACCAACGTGGTCCTGTTCGCCTTCCTGCTGCAGGCCGATATCGGAATGATCCACTACTTCATCCCGAAGCTGCTGCACACCAAGCTGTTCTCCGAAAAACTCGGAATCGCCACATGGGTTATCTTCAACGTAGCCGCGGTCGGAGGCGTGATCGGGATTCTTCTCGGCCTGAACCAGGGCATCGAGTACGCCGAGATTGCGCCGCCGTTCAACTACCTGATCGTGCTGGCGTGGGTACTGTTTCTGGTCAACGTCATGGGCACCATCATGCGGCGCAAGGTGCGCTGCTTCTATGTCTCGGTCTGGTACGTGGTGGGAGCCCTCCTCTGGACGGCGGTCGTCTATATCACCGGCAGCATCCTGACCCGGTACGCGTCCGGCCTGAACCAGGCCAACCTGACGTGGTTCTATGTCCATAACGCCGTCGGCCTGGTCTTCACTCCATGCGGGCTGGCCGCGGCCTATTACCTGATCCCGAAGGTACTCAATACCCCGCTCTACTCGCACAAGCTGAGCCTAATCGGGTTCTGGGTGATCGCATTCACCTATTGCTGGACCGGTGCACATCACATGATCCACGGTCCGAACAGCTACTGGCTGGAAACCGTCGCCATTCTCTTCTCATGGAGCCTGATCATCCCGGTGATGGCGGTGGTGACCAACTTCCTGGGAACATTTGCCACGGCACCGCGCGCCACACGTTTCAAGTCAGCCGAATCCAAGCTGCTCTTCACGGGAACGCTTTACTACCTGGCAACCTGCCTACAGGGCCCCTTCCAGGCGATCCGCTCGGTCAACACACTGGTCAGCAAGACGGATTGGGTCGTCGCGCATGCCCACATGGCGGTCCTGGGCTGCTTCGCCCTCTACGCCATGGCAGGCTGTTACTACTTCATTCCGCGCATCGTGAAGCGGCCGCTCTACTCGCCACGCCTGGCCAATACGCACTTCTGGCTCACCTTTGTCGGTCTCCTCCTCTTCATCATGCCTATGTTCGTGAGCGGTCCCCTGCAGGGCCTCGCCTGGCTGAAGATCGAACGTACGTTCCTTGAGATCCTGGCCGAGCAGCGCATCTTCTGGATGATCCGCATGCTCTCCGGACTGCTCATCCTTTTCGCCCAATCCCTGTTCTTCTACAACCTGTGGGAGACGGTGTTCGGCAAGAGTTACTTCATGAAGCCCGCAACCGAAGAGGTGGCCTGACATGCAACTGATCACCGAAAGAAACATCGCCATTCTCGCCGTGGGGGCCTTCGGGATCTTCTCCGTCGGGGTGTTCTGCACCACGGTGCTCCCCAAGTTCGTGGACAAGGAGCTGATGGATCCGAAACCCAACATGCGTCCTTACACAGAGCAGGAAGAGCGCGGCCGCAAAGTCTATCTCGCCGAGGGATGCGTCTACTGCCACACCCAGCAGATCCGCCATCTGAAATCGGACCAGAAGCGCTACGGCTGGCGCCTGGTGGATGCACCCCCGTCGAAGGGCTGGGAGTACGCCTACGACCAACCCCATTTCATTGGCACGAAGCGTACCGGTCCGGACCTCGCCCGTGTGGGCGGCAAGTACTCCTCCGAGTGGCACTGGTCGCACTTCAAGAACCCACGCGACCTGGGTGAGAAGTTCCGCCACACATCCGACTCGAAACTGCAGAAGGCCTCGATCATGCCGTCGTTCGACTACCTGACCGACGAACAGATCGTCGACCTGACTGCCTACATCCAAACCCTTGGCCGCAACCAGAACTGGCGCATGGACAAGAACGGTAATTTGCTGAATGACTACGAGGAGTAGTAGAGTCTGCCCTAAAAGGTGTGTGAATACGAAAGGACCTGCCACAGATGGTAGGGCGTGGCGTCCCGCCGCGCCGTGAACAAGAGATGTGCATGGTTGAGCGAGAACCGTGTCTAGCTCAGATCTCCCGCTTCCCATGCTCCGAAGCTGGTGCTTGGCGCGGCGGGGACGCCACGCCCTACCACCCTCGGATGGTCTCTGGATAAGTTGTTCTGAGAGGAGTATCCATGAAGGAAAAGCACTACGAGATCGAGGAAACTGATCTGATCAAACAAGACGAGCACGGTGTCAGTAAGATGATCCTAGTCGTGGCAGGATTGATTGTCCTTGCCTGTGTGATCTACTTCTTCACGCATCTGACCCGGCCGGTGTAACCCGATGCCGACACCCGCCGCCATCATCGCCGCCCTGGTCACGGGGGCCGGACTGGCCTGGATTTCGATTCCCCACTGCTTCGGCATGTGCGGGGCGCTTCATCTCACGGTCAGTTGCATTCATTCCGAACGCCCCATTCGCGCGCTCTCGCTCTTCAACCTCGGCCGCATTGTGGGCTACACCATTCTGGGTGCTCTCGCCGGCGGCGCGGGCTTTCTCATCAACAAGGCCGGCGTGAGTTGCTGCGGCAACGCGACCTCGCCTCCTATCTTCTCCACGCTGATCCCAGCGATCATGTTCCTCGTCCTGGGAATCGGGGCCGTGCGCAAGCGCGGCGTGGCCGGTACGGTGACCCCCCTGCTCAAGAAGCTGCTCGGCAAGGTCGGACTCTTCACCAGCGGGTGCGCCGCGGCCCTCCTGCCCTGCGGCGTGCTCTACGCCGCCCTCGCCTCGGCGATCGGAACCGGAGGCATCATCACCGGTGGCGTCCTCCTCTTCGTCTACTGCCTAACCATCACCGTCGTCATGCAGCTCGTCCTCATCGCCGGCCACGGCGTCCACCACAGCATCAAGTCACGAATCGAAACACTGCTCCCCTACATCTTCTTCGGATTAGCCCTGCTCTACTTCGTGATCTTCTTCTCTAAGCTGTAGCAGAACCCTTCGGCAGAGTCATAGGAAGCCCCGTGACAGAGGCCTCGGACGGAGAGTGTGTAAGAGGATAGCGGGCCTGTTCCTCTCTGCTTTACTCAGTCAACGGCAACGCCAAGGTCCTCCGCTGTGATGCGAATCCAATTAACAAGCCGCTTCTTCTGCTCGCCATCGACGGGCAGCTCGTTCACTCTGCACAGGAGAATGCGGCCATCAATCAGTCTTTCACGTAGCAGCGTGGACACGAATACTCGATCCTTCTCCCTATACGCTGCGAGTTTGCTTGCGGCAAGATCGTGGGCCTCAATGCAATGACCTACGTTCCCTTCAGTCCTCTCTGGATGGGAGACTTGCACGGTCCTGTCTCGCCAGCCTGTCGGGAGTGTGACGGATTCTTCGATGCTCACACCATGAACATAGAAACGTGTGTCGTGTGGAACTGAGACATCTCACCAAGGGCGCCATCGATCGCGTCAGTATTTTCCAGCCTGTTTTTCGGCTGAACATCTACCTCGATCGAGGCTGTAAGGGAATCAGGCGGGTCTGGGTAGGTTCCTAGAATTGCCTGAGATCCAATGATAACTAACTCAGTGTCGCCTGCAATATAGCATGCCGCTCTTATGGCATGCTCGAGTTGATATCGAGTCATTGGGTTTTCTCCAGAGAAGACATCAACCTGTCCCGCTCTTCTTCCGAGAGTATCGCGAAAAACGGGGAGCTTTGGCGTAGTCTGGTGGCACGAGAACTTGTAGAAACAAGCAGTTGCCTAAGCTGCCGGGGAGAATAGGTCTCGAGCAACTGGCGCCATTCTGCAATAGCATGGGTTGCGGTTCCCTGTTCGTCGTGCATCAGTCGATTCAGGTGGTGCTTGGCACGCGCGACCAGTGAAGGATCCGAGCGCATCATCCTTGCTACTTCGCGAGCCATCAGCAGCGACCGCTCCTCCTTCAATGTGTGTGATTGAGGCTGATTCGTTCTGGCGCCGATGTCTGCTTCCATACAGATCAAGAATACCGCATCAGAACCAGGCGTGGGGGCATCTGCACGAGTGAACACCCTTGCCTCGACTATCAGGTCGTATTCTTCTTCGATACCCCTGAGGAGACTGCGCAACTCATCACCAATCCAGTCTATTTCCTTGGCGTCTGCCACAACGGACATGTCTACTGGTTGCCCAGACTCTACGGGCGCACCACTGAACCAAGCCATACGTATTTCCGTGAAACCCGTAAGTGCCCCTTTTAGAGAAGAAACGAATGATTCGTATCGATCGCGCTCTTTGTCGAAGAGTAATTCAATAGCCCTTATGAGTGGTTCGCGCCTGCGCAGACCGTACTGCAGTGTCCGCCCGCTCCCGACATTCTCCACAAATCCAGTGTCAAGCAGACGCTCAAGAGCCTTTCGCGCTCCGGCAGGCGTCAGCCCTGCAAGGCGTGCGGCATCTGACGCACCCAATGGGGTACCGACCTCAATGAGTGCTCGCAGGAGTCGTACATTCCCCTCGGACCCCATGATGGAATCCAAGGGCTGCTTGATCGCGCTTCGCTGTTCTGTGATAGGTCGCATTGTGACTACCATTCTCTTGACGATACTATAGTGTCATTTGGGATACTATAGTATACACGGCCAGCGGTGTCCAGCACCCAATTTTGTGGCTTCATCCTCTATCCTGGTTTAGGTTAGCGCCATGAAGGGTTGTGAACTCTGTGGTCGCCCGGTGCTGGACGAGGATGCGCGGTTCTGCTGTCCGGGCTGCGCGGCGATCAACGAGATTGTCGGTAACCTTGAGGTCGACGACGCCGCGAAGCAGGCGCGCGTGAAGGCGATGCTGAACGCGCTGTTCGACGAGCCGGCGCCTATCACAGCGTCACCGGAGGGACGCGAATTCCAGTCACTCGACCTGATGGTCTCCGGCATGGTCTGTCCCGCCTGCGCCTGGATCATTCACTACTGCCTCACCAAGCTGGCCGGGGTGCAGAGTGTGACGATCAACTTCATGTCGGAGGTCTGCCAGGTCGTCTTCGACCCCATGGTCATCGGACGCGACACCATCGAGGCCGAGATCGAGGACATCGGCTACGGCGTTTACGAAGGCGAGGCGCCGTCGGGCGGCATCTCGCTGCTGCAGCTCGGGCTCGGCTGGTTTTATGCCCTCAACGCGATGATGCTCTCTTTCATCGTCTACTCAGCCGAGTTCTGGGAAGTGCCCGTGGCCATGGCGTGGGCCTGCTCGCTGCTGCTTATCATCTTCACCGCACTGATCATCATCGGACCGGGCCGGGCCACCCTCGCGCGCGGCATCCAGCAGCTTCGTCGCCGCCAGTTCCGGATGGATAGCCTGATCACGCTCTCCACCAGCATGGCCATCATCTACTCACTCGTTTCCCTCTCGCAGGGCATCTTCGCCAAGCTCTACTTCGACGTCGTCTGCCTGCTGATCATGCTGCTCCAGACCGGCGCCGCGATCGAGGCGGGCTTCTATGACCGCGTCCGCCGTCGCGTGCATGCCCTGCGCCACTGTCTGCCCAAGAAGATTCATACCATCGATGATCGCTTCGTCTCGATCGAGGAGGCCACCCCCGGGATGCCCTTTGCCGTGACACAGGGCGAGGTGGTGCCGACCGACGGCATTCTTGAATCGGATGCCGCGTTTGACTTCAGCCACGTCACCGGGGAGAGCCGTGCGATCCACCTGCATAGCGGACAGCTGGTTGGCGCCGGGAGCCGACTGCTTTCGGATCCGGTCACACTCTACGTCCCGCCCGGTGGCGCGACCTCCCTGATCGACCGCATGATCCAGGGCACGGTCTCAGCATTCGACACACGCGTGGAGCAGCTTTCGTTCGGCGACCGCATCTCGCAAGTCTTCGTGCCGGTGGTTGTGCTCGTCGGTCTCATCCCGCTGGTATGGTTCAGTCTCCACGGCGCGCCGCAGGTCGGCCTCTTGCGTCTGATGGCGGCGCTGGTGGTGGCCTGTCCCTGCGCTTTTGGTATCGCGGAGCCACTCGTCTTGACGCTCGCGGTCGATCGCGTGCGCCATCTCGGCATCCAGATCTTCAACGGCACCGTTCTGCGGTTGCAGCCGGATGCCATTATCTTCGACAAGACCGGCACGCTCACGACCGGTGATTTCCAGGTGCGTGCGATTCATTGGCTCGTGCCCGAGAACCAGGCCGACCTGGACCGGCTGGCATCGATCGAGGCTGGCCTTGATCATCCCATCGCACGCGCCCTCGCGCGCGTGGGCAGAGTGATTCCCGTTACAGAGCGCGACGTAGAACGTACCACCGTGCAAGGTCAATTTGACGGCCAGCAGTACAGGGCCGGCAAAACCACGCTCTACGAAGACCTCCCCGAAGCGTTGGCGGCAAAAGGTCTGCACCATGTGATGGATGGCGACAGTGCGTCTACGCTGGTGGCATTCGGTGATGCGCAGAGCTGCCACTTGGTGGTCGAACTCCGTGATGAGATTCGCCCGGAGATCCCTGCTCTACTCAAACAGATCCCAACCGCCCATCTCTGCTCGGGCGACCGGCAACCCATGGTTGAAGCCGTGGCCGACCGGCTGGGGATTGAACACCGGCACTGGGATATGAGCATCGAGGACAAGCTCGCCACCATCCGCGAGATGCAGGCCGAGGGACAGACCGTCATGATGGTCGGCGACGGCGTCAACGACTCACAGGCCCTCACCGCGGCCGACATCGGACTGGCCGTCTTGGCCGGAGAGGTGCCGGCCAAGTTCTCCGCCGACGGCGCCTTCCTGGTATCCGATCTTTCTGGCCTGGCCGCGTTTCTCGACACCTTGGGTGAACTGCGCAAACGGATTGCCCAGAACTATCTCTGGTCGTTCCTCTACAACGGCATCGGCCTCACGCTGGCCGTATCGGGTCTCCTCTCCCCCACCTTCTGCGCCTTCGGAATGGTATTCAGCAACACGGTGGTAGTCGCCAACTCGGTGCGACGACTCAAGACGACGCAGAAGCCCCTTCCGCTTCCTGGCGCATGCTGATCACGCCTTTGTCCGGCCCGAGGACGCCGTTGCAGGTCTTGATGCAGAGCCCGCAGTTGGTGCAGAGGTCGCCGGTCGACTCTTGGCGCACATCCAGCTCGAACGGACAGGCCCGGTCGCACGCCCCGCAGTCGATACAACGGCCCGCATCGGCGTCATAGAACGTCACGCGCGTAGTATCTGTCTTGAAGAGCCGCATGATCAAGCCGTAGGGACAGGCGTAAAGCGAGAAGCGTTGGCGTACGAATCCGAAGAGGATGAAGAAAACGAGGAACAGCCCGGTGTCCACCATGAGCAGCGTCGACGACCACCCATGTTCCCGGACAGCGCTCAGCTGCATCGACCACGGCACAAAGCAGGTGATGACCGCCAGCGTGATCAGAGCCGACAACAACACTGTGCCTGCCCACGTCACCGCACCACGGCCGGGTTGCTTCTGGCGCCCGGTCCAGCCGATCCCTTCCAGGAAGATGTGCATCGGGCACCACCACGAGCAGAAGACCCGTCCGTACCGGAAACTCGCCAGCACAATACCCATCACCAGCATCGGAATCAGAACCGCCAACAGCCGCAAATCGAACGGTAACCCAAACACCTGGCAGCGCAACGGAGAGAATCGCACACACGTCAACTCGGTCACCATCGACACCAACAGCAAGATCGACACGGCCTGCGTCACTCGTCGGACGCGCATCGTTCCGGGGTACCGCTTATCAGATGTCAGGCAGGGCTCATTCATACGGCCGCCTATGATAACGGCTCTACGGGTTCCGTGGAAGCCTTCAGCTTAGTTCGCACTGCTGTCGATTACGCTTGGTCCGCTGGCGCCGTGCCTTTAAAATGCCGTCCATTATGGTTACCTTGTTTCCAATCGCAGCGGCGCCGGTGGTGGATTTGATTCCGATGCAGATACTGGCGTTCGGGGCGCTGATGTTGGCGGCGCATTTGGGCAGCAAGCTATTCAACCGTTTTAACCTGCCTGAGCCGGCGGGGCAGCTGCTGGGCGGGATGCTGGCCGGACCGTGGTTTCTGCATGCAACCGGGATCCTGCCTGCATCGCACCTGGTCTATGATGGCGCGATTGACGGATTCACGTTCTTCGTCTTCGTTTTCATCGCCGTCGTCGCATTCAGCATCGGTGAGGAGCTGCACATCGATCGCCTCAAGCATGTGGGCAAGTCGGCCCTCGTCATCTCGATCACACAGGCCATCACCACGATGCTGCTGATCACCGGTGGACTTTTCCTGATCGCGCGGCGGCCGCTGCTTGAGTCACTGATGATCGGCTCCATCGGCATCGCCACCGCACCGGCCATGACCTTTGTGCTGCTCAACAAACTGAAGATCGAGGGACGCCTGCGTAACGTGCTTGGAAGCGTGGAGGTCCTGTGCGATATCATCGGTGTAGTCATCTTCTCGCTAGTCGTGCAGATTGCGCAGGGCATGTCAGCCGGGCACGTCTCCCTCAGGAGCTTGGCCGTGCCGCTGCTTCGTGATCTGGGCATGGCCCATGTGGTGGGCGTGGGTGTGTTTGCCTTGCTCTGGATTCTCGTGCGGCGACGCAAATCCATGGTCGAGCATCCTACCGAGATCCTGGCGCCACAGGATGGACTCCTGACCCGTGTGCTGGCCGAACACCCCTCCCCTTCGGCGCAGGTCTTCTCTGTAGTCGTCGGCACCGTATCCATCGGGGCGGGCCTCTCGTACGCCCTCCACTACCCGTTTCTCGTGACAGCCACGTTCGCCGGTTTCCTCGTCGCGAACCTCCACTCGCGTGCCATCTTTGACTCGCTCAAGATCAGCAACATCGCCGCACTGTTCAACTTGGGGTTCTTCGCCATCGTCGGCTCAACGGTACGTTTTGACAAGTTCGACAGCTCCATCGGGTTTGCTATCGCGGTCTATGTCATCGCACGCACGGCTGGCAAGGTATTGGGGACACGCCTGGGCTGCCGGATCGTCGGGGAGGATCGCAAGATCGCGTCCTGCCTGCCCTACCTGGTGCTGCCTCAAGCCGGTGTCGCCGCCGTCGAGGCGGTCTACGCCGGTGCCATCCTGCAGGAGCCATTGATACCGGCCATCCTGCTGCCTTCCATTGTGATCTTCGAGATCGGCGGCACGCTGATGTCGGGCTTCACGCTCGAGAAGTGGCGTAGCTGGGTCGCCGGTGAAGAAGCCGAGTTGCAGCCCGCCGCCACGTCGAGCAAACGCACAACCGATCCGTCACGTGATTTGTTGCTATCAGGACTGAGACCGGACCACGTGATGCTCGAACTCGAGGCCGACACGAAGAACGGCGTGATTGAGGCCATGGTCGCCCACGCCCACGGTCTGCCGGGCGGCGGGAACATTCATGAGGAAGAGGCGCTCCAACTGATTGCCGAGCGCGAGAAACTCTTCGCCACCGGAATGGGCCACGGCCTGGCCATTCCACACTGTCGCCTGCTGGGTATCGACACGCCGGTAGTGCTCTGGGCCTGTCTCAAGACCGGCGTAGTATTCGGCGGCGTGGATAATGAGCCGTGCCACCTCGTCATCATGATCCTCAGCAGCGTGGGCGATCCTGATTCACACATGAAGCTACTCGGCGCTACCGCCCGTATTCTCGGCAAAGAGGAGACGCGCTATGCGCTACTCGCCGCCAAGGATGTCGATGCATTCATCCAGACGCTCACCGATGCGCCGTGATGCGCCACGGACAGACCCCGCTCTGTTATGACCACCTTGCGGCGACCTAGTCGGTGAGTCCTGTGACTTTGACGGCCTGTCGGACGACCGGTTCGACCTCGAAGTAGTCCATGGGGGCAAAGCTGAAGGCAGAGGCCACCAGTGAGCTGGGGAACATTTCGCGTTTGTTGGCGTAGTCCCGCACGTTGCCATTGAAGAAGCGCCGCGCCGCCTGGATACGATCCTCTGTATTCACCAGCTCTCTCTGAAGCTCGAGGAAATGCTGGTCAGCCTTGAGAGTGGGATAGCGCTCCACGACAACCATCATCTGCTTCATCGCCTCCACCAGTCTGATCTCGTCGGCCGCCTGCTCGGCCGTCGTACCATGGTTGGCCATACACTGCGTGCGCAGGGCTACGACCTTCGTAAGGACCGCCTCTTCGTGCGCCGCATAGCCCTTGACCGTGGCGACCAGATTGGGGATTAGTTCGTAACGGCGCTTGAGCTCGGTATCGATGTTGCTCCACGCCTCCTTGATGTGGTTGCGCAGTGCCACCAGCGTGTTGTAGGTCAATACGAGATAGATCAGCGGGATCAGAGGTACGGCGGCTAAAAGGGCTAACGCAGGCACAGGGCTAGGCTCCTTCGAAGAGGTAGTCCGGCATCAGGGATCTTAAACGGATCAGTCGTCCCAGGTTATGTGCCAGCGCGGATGGGTCCAACCGCTTCGTGAAGGCCATTGCCAATGACGCCCCCTCGACCTCGATGCTGAAACCGTCACTCGTCATCAGGTACTCGATCATCTGCGCATTACAGAAATCGTAGGCGAACTTCTTGTCCTTCGAGCGCACGCAGAACCGCCGCGAGAACTCGTGCGATTCAAAGTCGATATCGTCGTGTCCCAGCGCCTGTGCGATCTTAGAGAAGATGCCCTCCCGCGCAATCGTGAGTTCGGGAAACGCGGCCGGCAGCGTTAGCACAAAGAAGGAGAAGTAGTGGTGGTGCGTCTGGCGACGGCCCTTGGAATCTGTCGAATGGGTCTCGTAGTGATAGTCGAAGACCTCGACCTGGTGCCCCTCATGCGCGCCCTCGATCACGTTGAACGCGTAGCGCTTCGATCCCTTGCGCAGCGCATTCATGAACCCATAGCGCTTCGCCAGGTCGTACTGCTTTTCCGGGTTGAAGCGTAGCCCCAGCTGCGCCGCCACCACCCCTATCCCCTCACGCCGTCGCTTGGCCGACAGCCATGAAAAGTACATGCTGAAACCAATCAGCGCCACAACACCAACTATAAAGAGGATAGGCATATCAGGTGCGATAGCCTGCACTCCCCCCGCCAGAAAGTCAAATCAAGACGGCCGGGCTCCCCGTAACTCACTGGACACCGCCAGCCCTGATGCCTATGCTCATCAAACATGAGGAGCGTTTGCTTGTTCACACAGGTATAGCGGTGGATACCGCGCGAACGGGCTCCTTATCCGCGGGAATCCTGTGGATATACAAGACTCGTTACTAATGGGTTCGCAACGGAATGGGACACGGTCCATGAGAATGCACACACTGGGGAAGACGGGCCTGAGCGTCTCGCCAATCTGTATCGGCGCATGGCAATTGGCGGGCCCGCTTTCGCTCAACGGCAAGCCCGATGGCCATCCGGAGCCGGGCAAACGCGTTGTACTGCGTATGATTCAAGAACTCGGCGATATGGGCGTTAACTTTATCGACACCGCCGAACAGTACGGGAACGGCGAGTCAGAACGCCGTGTGGGCGAGGCCATTCGAGGGCAACGCGACAGATGGATTGTCTCCACCAAGTTTGGCTATCGCGTCGGCCCTGACGGGGAGCGTGACGACAGTTCGAGCCCCCACACGATTGTGCCCAGCCTGGAAGGTTCTCTGAAACGCCTGAGAACGGACTGTGTCGACATCTATCTCTACCACTGCCCACCACTGATCAGCGAACTGGAAGCGGCGAAGACGGTACTGGAGAGGCTGGTCCAAGAGGGTAAATGCCGGTTCTATGGAATATCCACGAACAACAGTGACGTCATCAAAGCCATGCTGGACCTGGATATGCTGGATGTTCTTCAATACCCCTCCAACATGTTGCAGGATGCTACCGCTATTCACGCTCTGGTCAGTCAACACAATGTCGGCACGCAAGTGCGGGGCGTCATGGCACAGGGGCGACTGAGCGGCAAGTACTTCCACCGAGCACCAACCTGGGACGCGGACGACAACAGATCACATGGTGTGCGCGAAGAGGACTATCGACGCTACGCTGTGTTTGAAGCGGCGATTCCGGATGGATACACGATGGCCCAAGTCGCTATCCGCTGGGTATTGGACCATCCCTGCAACCACAGCATATGCCTCGGCGCAAAGAATATCGACGACTACAAGGTTGCGCTGGCAGCCATCGACATGCCCCCCATAAGCCCTGAAGACCGGGAGAGGCTGGCGGCGTGTGCCGCACGCCTGTCCAGCGAGTAGCCTAGTGACGGCCGTTATGGAGATTCACATGTCCGGCTACCTGAGCCTGGGAAACTGCCGGCCATGAAAGAGCTTGTTACGCGATTCGTAAACTCCTTTCAGAAAGCCGTGCGCGTTGAGATGGACGCCATGCGGGAACAGCTGGGTCCCTTCGAGGTGGAGGTGGCCGAGGCCCGCAGGCTGGAGACGCCAGAGGATAGCCCATACGAGGAGTATGCCTTTGTTGGCCTGGCACCGAACGATAAGCTGGTGCTAAACGGTGAATGCACACTTGTTCACGATGGTGGCGAGGCTCTCGTCACGATAGTGGAACTGGATGGCAATGCCATTACGCTGCGCTGCGCCAACACGATCCGCATGGACTCATCAGCCTACGTTCTGGTCATCTATCCATGGTTCCTCTACGAACGCCTCCTACTGGTCCTGGAATCGCTCCCCGACTCTGAAGCGTTTTGTGCCACAAACGCCCTCGCCCTGTTTGGAAAACTCAAGCCTCGACGGCGACGCACCCTGAGTGAGGGTGACGGAGCAGATCTCAACGCGAGTCAGCAGCACGCCATACAGCTCTGCAAAGAGAGCAGCGTTGCGTTCGTGTGGGGTCCACCAGGAACGGGTAAGACAACCACCCTCGGCCATATCGTGACGGGTCTGCTCGAACAGGGACATAGAGTGCTTGTCACCTCCACAACCAATGCCGCCGTTGATCAGGCTCTGGCAAAGCTGGTCGCCCTGCCTGCCGCGCATGACTATCTCTCGAACGGGCAGATCGTTCGTGTCGGCCAGACCGACGCAGACACCTTCGGGGCAAGTCTCAATGATATCGTAAGGAGCCAGAACAAAGACGTGAGAGTCGCGCTCGCCGCTATGACCGCGCGACGAGACAAGGCACGAATCAGGATCTCGAACTGCGACGCCCTATTGACGATGTTGCAGACGGCCGGTCAAATGCATCAGCTCGACATGTTCGCAGAGTCTGACCGCCCGGTCATTGCCCTGGTTGACCTTGAAACCGTCTTCGCTCCCGTGCTCGCGGTCACTATCCTCAGGCTTCCCTCGGAGACACAACAGGCACGCATAGCGGCCCGCAAGCTCAGACTGCAGAAGGTCAAAGACCTCTGCCAGGAGCGCGTCGCACAGAGTGTGCAACGCTCTCACGACAGAGCGGCCACGGTCATAGAAGACGCGCGTGTCATCCTGGCCACTATGACCACGATGTATATCAGCCAGATTCTTCTGAATGAGCGGTTCGATGTCGTGATCATTGAAGAGGCCGGCATGGCGATCTTACCGACACTGTTCTATTGCGCCGGGCTGGGGAGCAAGAAAGCCATCGCGATCGGCGATCCACGCCAACTTCCGCCCATTGTTCGGTCCAGAGACAGCTATGTGCATCAGGCCATGGGCCGAAACATCTTTGAGGTCACGGTGCCCGAACCCCACACGAGCGAGGTCGTGGTGATGCTCGATACGCAGTACCGAATGCACCCGATCATCGGGTCCCTTGTCGCCGACCTGTTTTATGACGGCAGACTGCTCAACGCGGACAGCACCCTCGAGCGCAACAGCATTGCGGGCAAGGCGCCCTACCCCGGACAGCCGCTCACCGTTATCGACACAGGGGGCAGCACGACGTG
Organism: Verrucomicrobiota bacterium; assembly: GCA_018648805.1. Taxonomy (GTDB): domain Bacteria; phylum Verrucomicrobiota; class Kiritimatiellia; order UBA8416; family JABMPJ01; genus JABMPJ01. Next base: position 15,748 of record JABGQM010000038.1, on the reverse strand, counting down.
CACTACCGCTGAGGGCAGCTATTCACGCATGAATGAGCAGACAGCCGCCATCTGTGTATCGCTCGCAGCCGAAGCGATCGATGATGGTATGGAGTCCATTGCCATCGTAACGCCCTACGTGCAGCAATCGCGGCTGATACAGAAACAACTCAGGGCCGCTCACATTTCCGGCGACCGAGTCGAGTGTCGCACGGTCCACAGATTCCAGGGCAATGAACGTGACATGGTGATTTTCGACACAGTGGACACGCATCCCATGAAGCCCGGTGTTCTGCTGGCAGGCAGAAAGGGCCGAACATCAGCGCCAAACCTGATAAATGTCAGCATCTCCCGCGCCAAAGGCAAGCTGGTCATCATCTCGGACGTCTCATACTTTCATCTGAACGCCCCAGGGTCCGCCATAGACAGGTTGCTGACCGCCGCCACCGCGGCCGGGACAGCCTGTTGCGACCGGCACTGAACTCGAGAGCAAGGCGATCTTAGAAGTGAGTCATCCAAGTACACACTTCCGTGAAGAGCCCATTTTCCTTACAGTGGGCGCGTATTTGTTTTACCGATAATCAGCCATCTCAGGGACATCCATGAACGAAAAGCATGTGCTGCAGTCTGCAACTGCATTGAGCATCAACCCCCGCCAGGTAGCGGCTACCGCCGCCCTGCTTGCCGAAGGCGCCACGGTGCCCTTCATTGCCCGCTACCGCAAGGAGCTTACAGGCCAGCTTGACGAGGTACAGATCACGAATATCCGCGACTCCCTTGCACGCATCACAGAACTGGATACGCGCCGCAAAGCGATTCTTAAGTCGCTCGCCAAACAGGATCTGCTCACAGGGGAGCTGGTGGCAGCGGTTGAGGACGCCGACAATCTCGTATCACTTGAAGACATCTACCTGCCTTATCGACCCAAGCGCCGCACGCGCGCCACGATGGCGCGGGAGAAGGGCCTCGAACCGCTGGCCACGGTGCTGTTCAAGCAGACCGCGACGACTGACCCGACCGAGATGGCGGCGGCGTATGTGGATGCGGATAAGGACGTGGCGGATACGGAAGCGGCACTAGCCGGGGCCCGTGACATCATCGCAGAATGGATCAATGAAGACGCGGAGTCCCGCCAGGCCATGCGTCAACTCTTTGAGAACTACGCCACCTGCGAAGCCCGGCTGCGTAAGGGCGCCGAGGAGAAGGGCGCCAAGTTCCGCGACTACTTCGAGTGGGATGAGCCAGCCAAGGCCGCCCCCAGTCATCGCCTGCTGGCCATGTTCCGCGGTGAGAAGGAAGACGTGCTCTCCTTCAAAACCCGCCCATCCGAGGACGCCGCCGTCGCGCTCCTGCAACAGCGCTTTGTCAAGAACGGGTGCGCGGCATCGCAGCAGGTAGCTCTCGCCACCCATGACGCTTACCGGCGCATGATGGCCGTCTCGATGGAGGTTGAGATGCGCGCCATGTTGCGCGACCGCGCAGGCACGGAGGCCATCCGGGTATTTGCCGGCAACATGCGCGAGTTGCTCATGGCACCCGCCCTGGGGCAGAAAGCCGTGCTCGGGATGGACCCCGCTTTCCGCACCGGCTGTAAGACGGTGTGTCTCGACAAGCAGGGCAAACTGCTCTTCAACATCGCCCTGCACCTCACGTCCTCCGCGCGCGCCGCCGAGGAAGCCGGCCGGACGATTGTCAAGCTGTGCGAAACATTCAATATTGAGGCCGTCGCCATCGGCAACGGCACGGCCAGTCGTGAAACCGAAGCCTTCGTGCGCGGACTCAACTTGCCCGGCCATATTCCGGTGATCATGGTCAACGAAAGCGGCGCCTCTGTGTACTCCGCCTCCGAAGCTGCACGCGAGGAGTTCCCTGATCATGACCTCACCGTGCGCGGCGCTGTATCGATCGGACGCCGCCTCATGGACCCACTGGCCGAATTGGTCAAGATTGACCCCAAGGCCATTGGCGTCGGGCAATATCAGCACGATGTGGACCAGGGCAAACTGCAGTCGGCCCTCGACGATGTCGCGATGAGCTGTGTCAACCATGTGGGCGTGGAACTCAATACCGCCAGCCGTCAGCTGCTTTCCTACGTCTCCGGCCTGGGGCCGGCCCTGGCCACCTCCATCGTGCAATACCGCGATGAGCATGGTCCCTTCAAGAGCCGCGCGGCGGTCAAGAAGGTCCCACGCCTGGGCCCCAAAGCCTTTGAGCAGGCGGCGGGCTTCCTGCGGATTCGTGGCGCCAGGAACCCTCTGGATGGAAGCGCAGTCCATCCGGAGCGTTACGGAATTGTCGACACCATGGCCAAAGACCGGGGCTGTACGGTCCGGGATCTCATGGACCAAGACGACCTGCAGGCGCACGTGGACCTACAGAAATATGTGACCGATGAGGTGGGACTGCCGACCTTGAAGGACATCTTGCACGAGCTGGCCAAGCCGGGCCGTGACCCGCGCGAGCGCTTTGAGGCATTCTCCTTCGACGAAGGCGTCAACAAGATCGGCGACCTGACGCCCGGCATGACACTGCCCGGCATCGTGACCAATGTAACGAACTTCGGTGCCTTCGTGGACGTGGGCGTCCACCAGGACGGGCTGGTGCACATCAGCCAGCTGTCGGACCAGTTCGTCGCCAATCCAGCGGATATCGTCAAAGTGCAGCAAAAAGTAGAGGTCACAGTCGTCGAGGTGGACCTTGAACGAAAACGGATTGCACTCTCCATGAAGAAGACAGGCGACGACGCGCCATCCGATCGTCAACGCCGCAGTCGTCCCGAACGTCCCGCCGCTCGGCCAGCACGGCCAGCACAGCCCCAACGCCGTGGCGGCAACAGCCCATTCGCCAACCCCTTCGACACTCTGTAGCACGTGGCGACTCACTATGCCCGGAAACAGCCGCCGGAGTGTCCCACCGACGACGAGTGGTTCCTGATGCGTCCGTGTCATCGGGGACATGGCCCGCGTGCCAGGTGCCTCCTTTTCCTTTGACCATGGGCAATCGATTCACTACGCTCACAGTGGTGTTCGAAGGATGCCTCCTGGTCTGCGGGAAGGGTTGAATCCACCTTCATGAATAAGATAGGTACTAACCTTCTTTTCTGTCCGCGCTTGCAGGCCCCGGATGTTTCGCCATTGGCGAAGAAAGGAAGGCATCATGCCTCGTAGTATCCCCTCACACCCGTCGGTTCGTTTTCTGCAGAAGGAAGCGAAAGACCTCCTCAAGGCCCACAAGAGCGGCGATCCGTCGTGCTGCGCCACGCTGCGGTACCATTTTCGGTTCTCGCGTGCCAGCGATGAGGACATCCTCAAAGCTGAAGTTTCGCTTCAGGAGGTCCAGCATGCGCTGGCTCTCGATTATGGCTTCAAGGACTGGAAAGATCTGAAGGAAGACGTCGAAGCAACGCCCACTGTGGAGATGGTCGACAAGGGCGATCCCGATGCAAGTGAGGTGTTCAGGTCGATCATCCTGGATGCGGTAGCCGAAGGGGCGACCGACCTGCATTTTGAGCCTATGGACCATGGTGTCCGTGTCAGGCGGCGTGTCGATGGGATGCTGCACGAAGCCGACATCCTCGCTGAAGCGTTGGGGCAGGCCGTGATTGCGGAGGGAATGCGCTCTGCATATATGGATCCGAATCAGCGCAGCAAGTCACAAGATGGCCGTGTGGTCATCGAGCTTGACGATGGCCGCATTGATTGCCGGATGAGCAGCGTGCCCAGCAGTAGGGGGACGGTACTTGCCGTTCGTCCGATCGATACGAGAACGCCAATCTTTGCGCTCGATCGCTTCGACTTCGAAGATGACCAGGAGGAGCGCTACCGGGCGCTGATTGGGAGCGCGAGCGGCGTGATCGTTGTCACAGGGCCCACAGGGGCCGGCAAGACAACAACGCTCTACGCCACACTGAGCGAACTCAATGACCCGTCGCGTAAGATCATCACGGTTGAGGACCCCGTCGAGTTCCTACTGGAGGGGATTGACCAACTCCCTGTGAGCAGTGATTTTGGGTTCGACACGGCACTGCGTAGCGTGTTGCGCCAAGCTCCCAATGTGATCATGGTGGGCGAGATACGAGATCTGCCAACAGTCAATATCATCGTTCAGGCGGCGATGACCGGGCATCTGGTTCTCACGACACTCCACGCCGACACGGCGCCTGGGGCCTACTCCCGAATGACCAATATGGGCCTTGAGCCCTTCCTGGTTCGGGATACGGTGCGGGGGGTCCTGGCCCAACGCTTGCTCAGGCGGCTTTGCCCGGAGTGCAAGGAGGCGTATGAACCGGATGCTGAACAGGTTGCGTTCCTCGGTATCGACAAGGCCGACGCTGGCACACTCTGGCGGGCGACCGGGTGTGAGGCCTGCCAGCACAGAGGTTACAGAGGACGTGTCGGCGTCTTCTCGCTCCTGGAGACCAACAAGAGGGTCAAGGAAGCGATCATGACAGAGAGCGCGGCGGCGGTTGAGGAGGCGATTGAGGAGGCGGCCAAATCGACCGGGTGGTTGTCTCTACGCGACGCTGCCATCCGAAAACTGCTGCACGGAGAAACGACGGTGGAAGAGGTCATCAAGTTCACGTAATCTTGAATGGTGGTGTCGGCCCATTCGCCCCGCACCTGCTTCGGGTGGGCCACATGGGACTGCACACAGCATCTTCCTGTCGCACGTACGGGATAGACAGAATGGAGAGAGTGATGAAAATGCGACGAGTGATTTATATGACCATGGTGGGTGTGTTGCTGTGTGCTTCTGTATGTCATGCAGGGGCTGAGAAGGCGTTTATGCGGAAATGGCTACTGTGCGGCCCGTTTCCAAATCCGCCGAACAAGGAGGCGGTGGACGATGAGCCGCATATCTACGATCACACGCCGCCGTGCGTTGGGCTGGACAGCGACTACCTGGTGGCACACGGCGGTGAGACGAAGATCGTGCCGGTGCCCGGCATGGCGCACACGAAAACGGACGGCAGCAAGGTGGAGTGGTTCGAGCACGTCTCACCCGAAAACAAGATCATCTTTCGCAAGGCGATCACGAAGACACCCAACGTTGTGGCGTATGCCTATGCCACTGTTGAGATGGAAGAGGCGGGACCCTACTTGCTGGGACTGGGTAGTGATGAAGGCGTGCGCGTCTGGGTCAACGGTGAGCAGATCCATGACAAGCTGTTGAAGCGCCCCATCCGTGAGGATGACGACCTCGTGCCTGTGATCCTGAGGAAGGGCGAGAACTCGATCCTCGTGAAAGTGGAGCAAGGCCAGGGCGGCTGGGGGTTTGTGCTGCGGGTGGTGCCGAAGCATGAGGTCTTCACCACTGTCGCGACCGACGTCCAGCGACTTAAGGTGACGGTGTCGCTGCGACGGCGGGTCTTGGATAGGCGGCAGGGCGTCGCTCTCTCTTCCGGGGGCAAGGTGGTCGGCAGCGGCGTTCTTGAGGACGCAACAGGCAGTGGCATCGCGAGCGGTTCGATAGAGGTCTCCTTCTCACCGCCGGGTACGGAGCTGGGAACTCTGGCGATCATGGTCGATGGTGAAAACTGTGGCGAGGTCGAGGTCCCGTCGTTGGAGGCCCTGCGCCATCGCACATTCCAGTGGCAGGGGATGCGCGGTTACGCGCACTGCATCTTTGTGGGAACGGAGTTTCCCCGCATGGATTTCGAGCGTCCGCTATGGATTGAACATCTCATCGGCCCCTATACGACGTCGGTAACCTACTTTGATGCCGCGTACAATCAGGTGGAGAGAGCTGACAAACCGGGGAGGTATGGGGCGCTTGTCGAGATCACGCCGCGCGGGGGGGATGTCCACAGGCGATACGTGACGCTCTTTCGCCAAGCCCAGAATGTGGCGTGGCACAAGGAGCCGTGGACACCGCTCCCCATTCCGTTGCCTGCGGGACTGGGCATCCATTCCGGTGTTGCTGAGAAGCAGGAGTCCATAGTTGTCGACCATCTCAAGTGGAGTATGGTGTCCGGCTTCCTGGACGAGCCGGGGAGTGCCGTCCTGCTGGCGGGCCTGCACGAGATGTCTCCCGACGATCCGCCGGTGGTGCACCGTACGGGTGTTGACTCGCGCAATCAGCGGTGGTGGGCCGGTCTACGCAAGACCCTTGGCGTCATGGATACCCGTTATCTCGTGGATCTTCCCGATGGATATGATGCCGATAATACCAAGCGCTGGCCCCTGCTGCTGTTCCTGCACGGGGCTGGGGAGCGAGGCGATGACCTGGGTATGCTCAGACGGCACGGGCCGCCCAAATTGACCGATGCGGGCGAGAAGCTACCGTTCATCGTGGTGAGCCCACAGTGCCCGTTGGGCACGTGGTGGCAACCGTCCGAACTGGGGGCGTTGCTGGACAAGATCGCGGACGACTATCGCGTGGACGCGGATCGTGTCTATTGCACCGGGTTGAGCATGGGCGGATTCGGCACATGGGGACTGGCCATGGAGTATCCCACTCGTTTCGCGGCCATCTCGCCGATCTGCGGCGGCGGTGATGTGCACGATGTGGCACGACTAAAGGAGGTCCCCATTTGGGCCTTTCATGGCGCCAAGGACAGTGTCGTTCCCGTTGAACGGACCCAGAAGCTCATCGACGCACTGAAGGAGTTGGGAGCGACACCAACGTTCACCGTATACCCCGACGCCTACCACAACAGCTGGACCGAAACCTACAACAACCCGAAGCTCTATGAGTGGTTTCTCAAGCACCGCCTTCCCGCAAGGGGGCAGTAGACGCGCACCGTCCATGCGTATTCTGATTGGCTCTCTATTCCTCCTGGTGCGGAGACTGGAATTTCACTTCTCGGCGAGTCATCTCCAGATCCAAATATCTGGACCCGCTGACCTCACGTGGGTAGTGTACACCCACAGCGGTGGGTTGACTGATCGCATGTGGTGCTATGGCGACGTACGTCCCTGGGCTTGGTCCGCGCGTTATTCGGCTTTGATCTGATAGTGTCCCGTGATGGGGAAACTGAAGAGTCGACTCTCCTCCTTGGCGCCCCTGCCGATATTGTGAATCACAAGGGGGACACCTGCGGCTGTTTTCTTGTCGCTCACGATCATGATGTGAGGACGGTTGCCGCCAACCTTGCATGTGACGATATCTCCAGGAAGGTAGTCTTCGGGATTCTGACTCACGCCCACAGAGTAGCCTCTGCGTTTGAAGTAGGTTCTCAGATTGGGCACACGACGGTGGTCGATATTCTTGTCTGGCCTCTTCAGTCCCCATATCGTGGGGTACTGGGAGAACGCTTTCTGCATGTCCTCATGGAGAAGTTTCTGCAAGTCCATCCTGAAGGCGCCACGAAGCGAACGTATCACCACGTCGGTGCATACACCTCGTTCGATGGGCACATCACCGCCAGGGTACTTCAGGCCAACGTACGCGGGATCATATAGTACGGTCTTGCCGACTTGGTTGCGTGCGGCGGCAACAACTGGCGGAGAGACAACCGGTTGCTTTGCTCGAGGTTGAGTCACAGGTTTTGCCGCTGGCGTGCCAGCGGCTTTGTCTGGCTCGAACCTATTGCATCCGACAGACGCCAGCATGAGAAGAAGAAGTGTACTATATCGCATCATTATTCTCTTCGCGTTCGAGCGTATGGACGAGGCACCTCTGACAAGTGGACCGCTCCTCAGCCTTGATGAGCATAGGCATCAGGGCTGGTTGTGTCCAGTGAGTTGCTTGAAGCAGAGGCGGAGAACGGGGGCGGCCCGCGAGATGATGCTCTAGCGGGAAGGTTGGTTTGTCACATCATTTCTTTGTGTTCACCATTCAGTAGTGTAGGATTCACTCACTCTTCATTTGGAATGAGATAGAGGACTTTCAAGGCATGCGTGACCAAAGCGTTGAGGATTCAATAGTACCGGTAGGGACCGCTACCAGGAGGACCGTGGCCACGCGGTTCGCGCTTCTGGCCATGTTGCTACTGCTAAGCATGGGCTTGGGCTGCGCTACCGTACCGGAGAGGGGCTGCGTGGCGGTCGCGGAGGACTCCGCGAAGGATTCCGCGGATGAGGACTTTGATGAGTTCGACGACTTCGATATATCTGAAGCACCACCGCCCCGGGACCCGCTGCACGTCTACAATCGCTTCATGTTCACGTGCAATGACAAGGCCTACACATGGGTGCTCAGGCCCGTAGCCAGAGTATACCGGTGGGTGCTTCCCGAACCGGTCAGGGCGTCGGTCCAGAAATGCGCCAACAACCTTGGGTTTCCGGTGCGCTTTATCAACAGCGGACTGCAGGGCAACTTCAAAGGCGCCGGCGTCGAACTCGCGAGGTTCGGGATCAATTCGACGGTGGGGATTCTGGGACTGTTTGATCCAGCTGCGTCAGCCTGTGACCTACAGCCGGCGGACGAAGACTTTGGCCAGACGCTGGGACGTTACGGCGTAGGCCCGGGCTGGCCACTGGTGCTTCCGCTGCTGGGTCCGACGAATATTCGTGACGCTTTCGGAATGGCACCCGACTACTTCCTGCACCCCTTCAGCTATATTGAGCCTGCGGAAACGTCCCTGGCCGTCCAGGGCATTGAGAAAGAGAACTACCTATCCCTCCACATGGATGAGTACGAGGCCATCAAGGAAGATGCCTTCGACCTATATACATTTATGAGAGACGCCTACAGACAGAAACGTGAAGCAGAAATAGAGGAGTAAATGGTGAAAAGAATTCTCTGGTTGATACTGATGCTTGCCGTCTTCGTGCAAACCGCCGTGGCGGACGGCAAGAGCGATGCGGGAAAGGTTGTCCGGCAGACGGTCGACAGCTGCCTTGACTGGTTGAAAGAGAAGGATCTCTCCGACGACGCCAAGTACGATAATATCGTCACGTGTATCACCCCCGTGTTCGATTTCGCACTGATGGGGAAACTGGCCCTCGGCAAGAAGCAGTGGCCCCGACTGGATGAAGCGCAGCGAAAGGAATACACCCGACTCTTCATCCAGCAGCTTCAGAATTCCTATGCCCGCAAGATCATGCTCTTTTCGGGTGAGACCATTGAGTACGAGGAACCGCTGCAGGTCAAATCCAAGGTGCATGTGGGCACCTCCGTTGTCTCGACTGACGGTCGCAACAAGATACTCTACAAGCTCTACAAGTCCAAGACCGGCTGGAAAGTCTACGATGTAGAGATCAAGGGCGTAAGCATTGTTTCATCGTACCGCGCGCAGTATGCTGAGATTATGAAGACGGGCACTGCGGAAACTCTGTTGAACCGAATGAAAGAAAAAGTTAACCAGGATGATGAAAAGAAGGAATAGCGGAGGCGCGCGCCCCACCACCAGTATCACCGCCTGGAGCATCAACACCTACGACCGGATCGTCTTGGGCCATGCCAGGACGGTCGTCCTGCTTCTTGTGTGCCTACTGGCTACTCTCGGGTACCGGATAAAGGACTTCGGGATAGACGCCTCCGCCGACACCCTGATTCTCGAGCATGATGCGGACCTCAAGTACTCCCGATCGATCTCCGAGAGATACGGGGTCAGTAGCTACCTGTTCCTCACCTACGCGCCCCACGGCGACCTGCTGGCGGACGAAACGCTGGTCAAGCTGGCAGGGCTTCGCGACGAGCTGAAACAACTGGATTGCGTGTCGTCGGTCACCACGATACTCGACGTGCCCCTCCTGCGTAACCCGCCCGTTTCCATCAAGGAGCTGCAGAAGAACATAAAGACACTGGAGTCCCCGGATGTTGATAAGGAGATGGCCAGAAAGGAGCTGCAGAATAGCCCCCTCTACCGGAACCTGCTGGTCAGCCCCGACATGCGCATGACCGCCATCCAGATAAACCTGATCAGCGACACCGTGTTTGAGGGCCTCAAGAAGCGCCGCGCACAGCTTCTTGACCTGGACTACGAGGGAACGATAACCAGCGAAGAACGTGCTGAGCTGGCGCAGGTGGCACCCAGGTACGATGCGCTCAAGGCGGTCCTGACAAAGCAATGGCATGACGATATTGGACGCGTACGCGACATAGTGAACAGTCACAAATCAGGTGCCGACGTCTTTCTGGGCGGCGTGCCGATGATTGCGGATGACATGGTGTCCTTTGTCAAGCGGGACTTGCGCGTGTTCGGACTGGGAATGCTCACGTTTCTGATTCTGGCCCTGGCCGTGATCTTCAAGCGAACGCGATGGGTCGTCCTGCCTATGCTGTGTTGTGTCGGCGCGGCCGTGGCCATGATGGGCGGACTCGGGATCTTCGGCTGGAAGGTAACCGTCGTCTCATCCAACTTTATTTCGCTCCAGATGATCATCAGCATGGCCCTGGCCATCCACCTGACGGTCCGTTACAGGGAGCTGAATGCCTTGCACCCGGAAAAGGAGCACAGGGAGCTGATAAGGGAGAGTGTGCGGACGATCTTTCTGCCCTGTCTCTACACAGCCCTCACGACCATCGCGGGCTTCTGCTCCCTGATGGTCTGCGACATTCTGCCGGTGATCAACTTCGGACTGATGATGACCATGGGCATTGTCGTATCTCTGTTCGTCACCTTCCTGCTCTTTCCCGCCTGTCTCATGCTGGTAAAGAAGACGCCGCCCTCAACAGCGAAGCGCGTTGCCGCCCCGGCCACCGAGCTGCTCGCACGTTTCACCCACCGGCGCCCGGGCCTGATATTCGGCGGTGCCCTGCTGATTGCGATAGCCACGACCGTGGGTATATCACGGATCCGGGTAGAGAACAGCTTCATCAACTACTTCAAAGACTCGACCGAGATCCACAGAGGCATGACCATCGTAGACCGGGATATGGGAGGCACCACGCCACTTGACGTCATCATCGATTTCGGGGGCGAAGAAAAGGCGGAGCCTGAGCCTGAACCGGAAGAGAGCGATAGTGACGACTTCTTCGAGGAGTTCGAAGAATTCGAGTCCGCCGAGGATGACGACAAGTACTGGTATACCCCCGAAAGAATGGAGCTCATCGGCAAGGTCCATGACCACCTTGACAGCCTACCCGAGATCGGCAAGGTGCTGTCGCTGAGTACCATGCTCAGAATCGCCAATGAACTCAAGGGCTCCACCGAATGGGACAGCTTTGAACTGGCCCTTCTGTTCAATGAGTTCCCTGCCGACTTCAGGCGGATGACCCTGGATCCCTACGTGTCGATCGAACACGACCAGGCCCGCTTCGCACTAAGAATAAGAGACTCCATGAAGTCCCTCAGACGCAACGAGCTGTTGCAGCGTATCCGGGAGGATCTGGCTGACAACTTCGCCCTGAAACCGGACCAGATCCACCTGGCCGGCATGATGGTCCTCTACAACAATATGCTCCAGAGCCTCTTCAAATCACAGATTCAGACGGTCGGCTATACGGTTCTCGCCATCATGGCCATGTTCATGATCCTGTTCAGATCGCTCAAGATTTCCCTGATCGCCATCTTCCCGAACCTCATGGCGTCGCTGGTCATCCTCGGAGTCATGGGGCTGCTGGATCTGCCACTTGACATGATGACCATAACGATTGTTGCGATAAGCATGGGAATCGCCGTCGACAATACGATCCACTATATCCACAGGTTCAAGCATGAATTCGAGGTGGACCACGACTATATGCAGACGATGTTCCGATGCCACGGCAGCATCGGCAATGCCCTTTACTATACGTCGGTAACCATCATCGTCGGGTTCTCAATCCTGGCCCTGTCGGAGTTCATTCCCAGTATTCTGTTCGGTCTGCTGACCGGCCTGGCCATGGCCATGGCGCTACTTGCCGCGTTAACGCTGCTGCCGAGGCTCATCATTTTCTTTAAACCCTTCGGTCCGGAGCGAGCCACGACGTCAGACTAGAGGGTACCCGAAAGGGCTTCGAGCTCCGGGAGATCTTAATATCCAACAGCCAACACTCAGCCGACCGAAGGGAGACGGGCTGCCAGTATTCTGGCAGCAGCGAAGCGGCAACTCCAATGTCCAAGGGGGATGAGCCGCTGGCCAGACGTCACGCAACCTTTTGCGATTCCCGTGTGTATCACTCGAATGCTCACCTTGGATATTGGGAATTCGTTGTTGGCTGTTCGATATTCCATCCTTTTCGTGGTCTAAACCCTTTTCGGACGACGTCTATCTATGCCCCTGTGAGGGTCTAAACTCCACCGAGATGCGTCCGTCCATCCGTATCGTGTAAATCAGTTCCATGGGGACACCCTCGCAAGCGCTCACCTCGGGAATCGCAACACTCACCTTGTTGCTTACGCCGCGCTGATCCAACCATCTCACGGTGGCATACTGCGCGCGCAACGGCTCCCGATCAAAACCAAGCTGAAACGAGCGTCCCGGCAGGATGGCGTTGGCCGACCCAGTCTCTAGTGTCGGCTCATGGAGAACACTGACCGCCCGCACGGTCCCGTCGGTCGCATTCAAGATCATGGTGCGATCCAGCATGAGCTGCGGAGAGGCACAGCCGAAGCCTGCTACGGCAATCACACCGGCGAGACAGAGAGCCCGGCACGGGGTTTTAAGATGGCGTGTCATCGGGCAAGCGCTCCTTCCACATCAGGGCCGATCTTGACAAGGTTCGTGCCTGCGCAATAGCGCTGGACATACTTACCTCGGATGCCGCCCTGCATCTTGGGACAATCGTACTCCGGACGAAGGTCTTCTCTTGCTATGTCAGCCTTTTTCATAAGCTTTTCGTTTGTGGGCGTTGCCTTACGTGCATTGATGATACGTGTGTGCGACTCGTTTCTCAACCTGTTTTTCGACGACTGGGATAGGTTCCCTCACGGGGAGTGTCGCGCTTGAGACAACATGAGAACACTCACGCATGGGATAGCGCTAGGCAGGGAAAACCGGCCCCATTGCCGTAACCGTTAAGCTTGCCTCTTACAGGGTCCAGTACTGCTGTGAATCTGGGGCCGTGAATCTGTAAGTCAACTGCTCCCGCGCCCTGAAGGGGCTAGCATGCGCCGCCCCTTCAGGGCGGGGGAAGAGGCGTATTGCTCTAAGCTTAACGCTTACCCATTGCCGATGCTGAGCGGTTTGCGAGGGAGAACAGGCTTGGCTTGTGGCGTGCGGGTGGGGTCGTGGAGAATTGGGTTCATTCTGTGTCTAATCATACGCTCCACCCCGGCAACCGGGGTGGCGGCGAGATAGGGACGAGAGCGTTGATGAATAGATCGTCAGCGGGGACGGTATGTCGTAATGCGGCGCAGTATCTCGGCTTCAAGCTCCGGCTCCGCCACCCCTTCTTCACGCAGGGCATCACGCAGGTAGGTTTCGGCCACGGGGTGATGCGGGGCGGCGCGCAGGGCGAGGATGTAGTGGTTTATCGCGGCGGCGCGGGTGGCGGGGTGGCCGGCAAGCAGGCGACCGTAGTTGGCGTGGGCGCGGAAGTAGTGGAAGCGGGACGACATGGTCGCGAACCCGCCGGGATCGACCTCACCGCGGACGAAGCGGGCGCGAGCGGCGGGGGGGATGCGGGCGAGGACGGCCTCGAAGTGGCGCGCGGCTTCGTCGGCTTGACCGGATTCGGCCAAGGCGATGGCGAGCTCGATTCGCGCACGCAGGTTGTCGGGCCGCTTGACCGCCACATCGCGCCACATAGCGAGTTCGCTACGGTAGTCCGCGTTACGGGCGAAGGTGAGTCCGGCCAGAGTCAGAGCCAGCGCAACAGCCAGGCCAACGAGGAGGGGCGGCCGCAGCCGTCCGACCAGCAGGCGGTAGGCCCACAGGACCAGCCCCGTCAAGACGCAGGCCAGCGGCAGGTACATGCGGTGCTCAAAGGCGATATCGGGCACGGGCAGGACGCTCGAGGTGGGGGCGAGCAGCAGGAAGAAAGCGGCACCGAGGAAACCGGCCGGATGGCGGCGCAGCAGGCCCCACAGGCTAACAAGACCGAGGGCGGCGATCACGAGGGTCTGCCACCAAACCGCCCCCCACCCCGCCGCAGCGGGCCAGGCGTAGTCGAGGCAGAGGCCACGCGGCAGGACGCTTAAGCGGAGGTAATGCAGGATGACCCCGGTTTGACTGGCCAGATAGCGCGCGGGCGAGAGGCCGCCGGTCAGACCCGACTCCGCGGCGAGGGCGTGCCCCAGCATGAACAGCTCAAACATCACGAGAACGCCGAGCGTCAGGAAGAGGGCCGTATGCAGCCAGCGTCGCTCGCGCCAGGGGGCGGTCCAGGATCCGCCCACAAAGCAGACATCGTAGCCCCACACCAGGAAGGGCGTGACGACCATGACCTCCTTGGTGCCCATGCCGAGGGCACAGCAGACCAGCGCCGCGTTGCCCCACAGCCGTCGGGCGCGGGGCGCCGCGGCGTCGACGGAACGGATAAAGCTGTAGAGCGTGGCGAGCAGGCAGAGTCCCATCATCGATTCGTAGCGCTGGCAGATGTAGGTCACGCTCTCGGTCTGCAGTGGATGAAGGGTCCAGAGGGCGGCCACGACCAAGGCGAGAGGGGCGGCAACGGCACCGTAAGCAGCGCGCAGGGGTTTGCGCGTAAGGGTGCGCCGCAGAATGCCGTAGAGCAGCAGGCCGGCGGCCACGTGGATCAGGAGATTGGCGACGTGGTAGCCGCTCACGTGGTAGCCATGCCACTGGTAGTTCAGCTTGAACGAGAGGTTAACCAGCCAGCGGGGCGAGAGACCGATCGGCAGGAGGGTGCGGATGTGGGGGTTGCGCAGCAGGATCGAGAGATCATCAAACAGGAAGGGCGCCTGGAAGGTGTTGGCGTAGGCGAGCAACGCCACGAGGGCAAGCAGGACCACGGCGAACGGTGTGGAGAGAAGACGCTTCATGGCCCCGCAGTATAGAGCGAGGGCAGGCGACACGCAATGGTGCGCCTGCCCCCAAAGGTAGTCCTTGCTCTACAGATAGAACGATACGCCGATGAGGCCCTGCAAGGTGTAGTCCTCCTGGAACTCATCCAGCAGCGCCTGATAGCGCACGGATGCGTTAAGCGAGGTGTTCTCGCCCATGAATATCTTCATCCCGGCATGCACATCAGCATAGATGTCGCCTTCGGCATCCTCCCCGACATCCGTCGTGGCACTGGCCCCGACATACGGAACCATATCGGCCGAGGGGAAGAGATGCAGGTCGAGGCCGGCACCCACAAACCCGAAGACGTCGCCATCTTCATTGGAGAAGAGGAACGCCTGGCCTGAAAGCTGCACCGAGCTGGTCACGAAGAGACCGGCAAGGATCAGGGCTGTCAGCGACGTATCGCCATCCTTAGGTTTCTGGGCTGACACCGAAATACTCATTTCGATATCACCTGCTTCGGTACCCGCCATAGCCATTCCACCCACCATGGTGAGACAGAGGATGGCAATTATGAGTTTCTTCATACTGTTGCTCCTTACGTGTTGGTGCGTTCTGTCAAGAGTCTTGAACTCCTGGCTCTGTAACCTTCTGCTTATCAGGGGGTTGCGGCGGTTTCACCGTTCCCCCCCCTTTTCGGGGGCGTTTCCCCCCTCTTTTCTTTCCCTATTCTTTCCAAAGAATGAGCCCATTGAAGCCGGTGCAAGCGTGTTCGGGTGTACTCACCCGAATGCGCTTGTGCCGGAACTGCGAAGCAGCTCGACCTGTGCTAAGGTGTGACTTGAGAACTGAGTGCTTCGGCGCACCGTGTCGGCAGGTGAAGGAAGGACGACGGTGCCTCGAGACAACCCCCCGACCAAGGAAAGTCAGCTCAAAAGGAGACACCGTCGTGAAACAAATAGTATCACTCGTCCGCTGGTTCTGTCTCCGTCTTTCTTCGGAGGAATTATTCATTGCCGCCTCTATCATCTCTCAGGTCCTCAACGGTC
>JABGQM010000037.1 GCA_018648805.1 Verrucomicrobiota bacterium | reverse complement strand
GGAAGGTCCTCAGACAGGGAGCTCTACCAGGTGTGCTATGCAATGGATACCGCCTCGGTGCGCGAGCGTGAACTCCGCGCCATTCCACCGGCGGCCGCCCACCTGAAAACGACCCGGAACTGCATCATCACGTTCAACAGCGAAGAAACGACGACCATCGACGGTGTCACCGTTGAAGTGATCCCCGCCTGGAAGTGGCTGCTGTCGGCCTCCCCTTCACCGTAGGGGATCGCGCTTGGTCCCGATTTCCTTCGCGATCGGGACGGGCTACAGGGAAGGTGCATCATGTAGCCCGTGCTCGCCGAGCGCGAGGCAGGCTGCTCAAGAGCTCTGCTGCACCTGCAGAGCGGCCTCGCTCTCGGCGAGAGCGGGCTACAGGGAGCTAACGCATGTTGCCCGCGCTCGCCGCGCGAGGCTAAGAAGGCCGCGTGGAGCGCTGCATGATAAACCGGGCGCTCTGCTCCGGCGAGGGCAGCATGCAGGCGGAGCGGCGGCCGAAGAGGGCGTAGCGGTGGCGGCCGATCAGGCGGTAGACCCCGTCGCGCAGCGGACGCGGCACCACGCGCAGGAAGCGGCAGAGCGGCCAGCCGCCGGACAGATCCTGGGCGATTTCGAGCGCGGCATCAGAGCCGCTGTAGGCGCGACCGGCTTTGACCAACAGCAGCGCATCGCCTCCACCCGGCAGGCCATGCTCGCGAATCAAGGCTTGGCCCAGCGCGCCCTGCATCGGCGTGAAGCGGAAGATGGCTTTGGGATCGCGCTTAATGATGAAGCGGACCGCCCCGACGCAGAAGTTGCAGACGCCATCAAAAACAACCACGGGCGCGGCGCTCATGCCGCCGGCCCCGGAAGAGCGCCCTTGCGGAAGCGTTGCAGCACCAGCATGCCGAGGCCGGGCAGACCGAGGGCGCCCAGGAAGGCGAGCAGAA
Organism: Verrucomicrobiota bacterium; assembly: GCA_018648805.1. GTDB lineage: Bacteria > Verrucomicrobiota > Kiritimatiellia > UBA8416 > JABMPJ01 > JABMPJ01. The sequence continues at coordinate 43,030 of JABGQM010000037.1, read as the reverse complement.
AGGCGTTGGTGGAGGCCGAGTAGGCACCGATCACGGCATAGACCGCCGAGATGCCGATGTTGGAGAGCGAGGAGATAAGCAGGAAGCGTGTGAAGGGCAGACGACTGATGCCGGCGAAGAGCACGGAGACCTCGGCCAGGACGGGTATGGGGCGGGCCAGGATGATCGACCAGGTGCCGATGCGTGCCGCCAGGCCTTCGAAGCGTGCCAGGTCGCTTTCGCCCACCATGCGCACCGCCAGGGGGCGTCCACACACGGCGCCAAGTCCGTAACCCAGCACGCAGCTGACGATCATGCCCAGACTCGAGACCAACGTGCCGAGGACAAGGCCAAGAGTCACCCCCGCCCCCGTGCTGATGATACTGGAGGGAATCGGGAAGAGGATGTCGGACGCAAGCAGGCCGCCGAGGACGAGTCCGGTCACGGCCTTGTGCCCGCCGGCCGACTCCAGGAATCCCTGCGTCCACGCATCGACACGATCGCCGTAGAGCATAAACGGCACGATGATCAGGGCCAGGAACAGCGCGACCAGCGCGATCCACTGCAGCCTATGTCGATGGGGCTGACTCATGCGGCACGCTCCACTACGATAGTGGAGGCGGGCGGCAGGGCGTTTTCCCAATCGACCGGACCCAGGATGGCTTCTGCTTGCTCGGGTGTGTTCACTGGGTCTACAATGCCCCCTTTTCCCGAGGTGGCACAAGAAAGGAAACAGTCATGGCTGGTATCTTTAAGGCATACGACATCCGCGGCATTTACGGCGACACGATGGATGAGGCGATCATGTTCAAGATCGGGCGGGCCTTCGTCACGCTCCTGAAATGCAAAACCGTCACGGTCGGCCGCGACATGCGACCGCACTCGACACCCCTCTTCGAGGCCTTTGCGAACGGCGCCATCATGCAGGGCGCCGATGTGATCGATCTCGGCCTGGCGACCACACCCATGGCCTATTTCGGATGCGGCAGCCTCAATGCCGAGGGCGGCGTGATGATCACGGCCTCGCACAATCCGGGCGAATGGAACGGCATCAAGATGACACGTGCCCAGGCGGTGCCGATCAGCGGCGCCACCGGCATCATGGATATCGAGCGGATCTGTAACGAGGAGTCGTTCGACGCCCCGGCAATGAAACAGGGCACGATCAGCCGGCACGACATCAGCGATGAGTATATCGCCCACATCCGGCCGCATGCCGACATCACGCGTCCCATCAAGATTGCGGCCGACATGGCCAACTCGATGGGTGCCGTCGAGGCACGCGTGCTGGATGGCTTGATCGAGGTGGATGCGATCTTCGAGGAGCTGGACGGCACCTTCCCCAACCACGAGGCCAATCCGCTCAAGGCGGAAACGCTCGAGGCGCTGCAGGCGATGATCCGCGAAGGCGCGTACGATTTCGGTGTGGCGTTTGACGGCGATGCCGACCGCGTGGGGTTTGTCGATGAAAACGCCTCCATCGTGGCGATGGATATGATCACGGCCCTGATCGCCCAGGATATGCTGATCCACGAGAAGGGCAACATCTTCTATGACCTGCGCAGTAGCTGGGCGGTCAAGGAGGTGATCGAGGAGAACGGCGGCACGGCCCTGATGAGCCGCGTGGGGCACGCCTTCATCAAGCAGCAGATGCGCGATGCCAACGCCAGCTTCGCCGGTGAGCTGTCGGGCCACTACTACTTCCGCGATAACTACTTCACCGAAAGCTCAAGCCTGGCGGTGATCTGCGTGGCTAACATCATCAGCCGTACGGGCAAGACGCTCTCCGAACTGATCAAGCCGATCCAGCGCTACAGCGCCAGCGGCGAGATCAATTCTGAGGTGGCCGACCCGGATGCGGTCATCGCCACGCTGCGCACCGACTACGCCGATGGCAAGCTGATCGAGCTGGATGGCGTCAGCTTCGAATACGACGACTGGTGGTTCAACGTGCGCCTATCCAACACCGAACCGCTGATCCGTCTCAACCTCGAAGCCACGACGCCCGAGAAGATGGAAGCCAAACGCGACGAGGTGCTGGCTAAGATTCGGGCGTAGTTCGATAGAACCACGAATGGACACGAATACGCACGAATGGGAATCGTCTCGCGCAAAGACGCCAAGGTGTCAGGCGGAAGTATTCTCCTCATAGTACCTCATGAGTCCCTGATCGGCATGTGGGGTGGCACATGCCGAGAAGGTTCCCCGTCGGGGAACTTTGTTGTTGCGCCTGATACGGGAACATCGTAAAGTATGCATGTCATATCAAGAAAGAAGCTTTTGGAGTTCTGGGCACAACATCCAGACTCCAAAGCGGCGTTGCAGGCGTGGTTCCACGAAGCCAAAGTCGCTTGCTGGCGGAATAGTGCGGAGCTGAAGGCAAAGTATGGGAGTGCCAGTATTATCAACGCGGAGCGCGTGGTGTTCAACATATGCGGCAATAAGTATCGTATCGTTGTACGCATCAACTATGTGAGTGGCGCTTTGTTCGTGCGATTCGTCGGCACACATAGGAAATACGACCAGGTTGACGCGGAGACCATCTAATGAACGTACGGCTCATTAAGACGAAGTCAGACCACAAAGCTGCGCTGGCGCGCATCGACGCGATATTCCATGCGAGCCCCGGCACCGCCGAGGGTGATGAACTGGAATTGCTTCTGCATCTCGTCGAGGAGTTTGAGGCCGCGCAATACCCCATTGCCATGCCGGACCCCATTGACGCTCTCAAGTTCCGCATGGAACAACAGGGCTTGAAGCAGGCTGACCTAGTTGCCTATATCGGCAACAAGAGCAAGGTATCGGAAGTTCTGAACCGAAAGAGACCGCTGAGTTTAGCAATGATTCGTAAGGTTCACACTGGATTGGGCATTCCTGCCGAGGTACTCGTCCAGGAGCCTGGGAAGGCTTTGGAAACCCACGTCCATGTGACGTTCGCCGCCGCCCAAAGACCTCAGCGCATAGTGGCCGAATCTCGGGCCACATACGGGAACAAGAAGTCATGACCGCCCCAGTGCGTCCATCCATGCCAAACCTGCCCCCGGATCAGCCAGTCAGGGACAGCACTGCTTTTTGACACCAGTCTTTCGCACCACCGGCGTGAGGCCGATGGAGGCGCCTGGACCCCGCGCCGAGGCGTGGATTCGTGGCGCGGTGTTCTGCTGCGCTACGAATGAAGCATTGTTATCGGGCGCCGGACGTGATACTAACCACCGCTTGCTTTTGAAGAGAGGACTATTCCCCGTGCCCACACATAAGACAGAACAGCTACGCAACATCGCCATCATCGCACACGTCGATCATGGCAAAACCACCCTGGTGGATGAACTCTTCCGCCAAAGCGGCATGTTTCGCGACAACCAGGTCGTGGCCGAGCGGCTGATGGACTCGATGGACCTCGAGCGCGAGCGCGGCATCACGATCTCCTCCAAGAACGGTTCGTTCGAATACAAAAACCACCGCGTCAACATCATCGACACCCCCGGGCATGCCGATTTCGGAGGCCAGGTGGAGCGTGTCCTGCAGATGGCCGACGGCGCCCTGCTGCTGGTCGATGCGCAGGAGGGACCCATGCCGCAGACCTACTTCGTACTGAAGAAGGCCCTCGCACTGGACCTGCCCATTGTGGTCGTGATCAACAAGGTCGATAAGCCGGCCGCACGCCCCGAGTGGGCGATCGACCAGGTGTTTGACCTCTTTGTGAAGCTGGATGCCCCCCACGATATTCTGGACTTCCATACCGTCTTTGCCTCAGCCAAGGATGGCACCTCCAGCCTCGATCACCACCATCGCGGCCAGGATATGATGCCGCTTCTGGATGCGATCCTGGAGTACATTCCCGCCCCCACGGGCGACCGCGCGGGGCCGTTACAGCTTCAGGTCAAGTCGATCGACCACTCACCCTACCTCGGCCGCCTGGGCATCGGCAAGATCACCTCCGGCACGCTCCACACCAACACCAACGTCGTGGTCGCCACCCCGCGCGGCAAGTGTGAGCCCACCCGCATCACGAAGATCTACCGCTTTGCCGAAGACAAGAAGATCGAGGTCAAGGACGCCGTGCTGGGCGACATCGTCGCCGTGGCCGGTCTCGACAGTGTCACCATCGGCGACACCTATACCGACCTGGAGAACCCGATCCCCCTGCCCTCCGCTGATGTTGATCCACCCACGCTGGCCATGACCTTTCTGGCCAACAATTCTCCTTTTGCCGGGACCGAAGGGGAGTTTGTCACATCGACCCATCTCGGTGAACGCCTCAAGCGCGAGGCTCTCTCCGACGTGGCCCTGCATGTCGAGGACCGCGCCGATGGGACCGGGTACCGGGTTGCCGGACGGGGCGAGCTGCATCTCTCCATCCTGATCGAACGTATGCGCCGTGAGGGCTACGAGTTCCAGGCCGCCTGCCCGGAGGTCATCTTCCGCACCATCAATGGCAAGCGGCTCGAACCCTACGAGGATGTCACGATCGATGTGGCCGATGAGTACATGGGCTCCGTAATCGAGAAGCTGGGCGTACGCAAGGGGCGCATGATTGAGATGCACCAAGACAACGGCATGGCCCGTCTGCGCTACCATATCCCGACGCGGGGCCTGCTGGGCTACAAGCCTGAATTCATGAGCGACACACGCGGCATGGGCGTGCTGACCTACATGTTTGCCGAGTACGGGGAGTATGCCGGCGAGATACGCGACCGCCGCAACGGGGTCATGGTCGCGATGGACACCTGCACCACGGTCGCCTATGCGCTCTTCAACCTCCAGAACCGCGGTAAGCTCTTCCTCGGTCCCGGGGAGCGGGTCTACCGTGGCCAGATCATCGGTGAGCATTGCCGTGATAATGACCTGACCGTCAACCCGGCCAAGGGCAAGCAGCTCACCAACGTACGCGCGTCCGGCACGGACGAGAGTATTACGCTCACACCGGCAACACATATGACGCTGGAGGGGTGTATTACCTATATTAAGGAAGGTGAGCTGGTCGAATTCACCCCCAAGAACATCCGCATGCGCAAGATCATGGTCGACAAATCGCAGCGCGGCACCAGCAACGGCTGATGGCCGACGGCAAGCGAGTTGTTCCCCTGCGACCCAAGGTTGCAGGGGGAGTGGGCTGCGCAACGATCATGTCATGCCATCACGGCTGGTTTCGGCCGAATTTGGGCTTTTCCTTTAGGGCCATATCCCCTACTCTCCCCCGCTCAACCCCGCGTTCCAGCGCTAATGGACATGTGTTGTGGCGGGACATTTGGAGTTAAAGAAGGAAGGTGATGTTGTGAAGCATGTATCTCTGATTTTGACGAGCGCAGTCTGCCTGACACTCGCGAGCGGATGTAACAAGAAGGCCGAGGACGAAAACACCCAGGTTTCTCCGCCGACTGTCGCCCCCTCCTTTGCCCCTGTAACACAACCCGAAAGTAAGAACATGGAAGCCACCCTCGTAACCGTCGACGGAAAATCACTGACCCGCGCCATGGCCATGCGTATGGCCCAGGAAATGGCCGCACGCCAGGGCGTCCCGCCACAGATGCTCGAACAGTTCATGAGCCAGATGGGCGGACAGCTCGAGAAGCAGGCCATTGACCAGTTCATCAACCAGTCCCTCATCGAAAAAGAAGCGACCCGCCAGGAAATCCCCGTCAGCGACGAGGAGATCGATGCCGTGATCGCTCAACTCTCCGGAACGCTGCCCGAAGGCATGACCCTGGAGCAGGCCCTGCAGGCTCAGAACATGCAGCTGGCTGACCTGCGCACGAGCATCACGGGCAACGAACGCATGCGCAAGCTCTACGAGGCGCAGACGGCTGAGGCAGCCAAAGCCACCGACGAAGAGATTGCCGCCTTTTTCACCGAAAACGCGGAGCGCTTCAAAACCGAGGAATCCGCCTCGGCCAACCACATCCTGATCTCGTGCGATGAGAAGGCCGATGAAGCCGCACACGCCAAAGCCAAGGCCGATACCGAAGCCATCCTCGCCAAGGTCAATGAAGGTGGCGATTTCGCCGCGCTGGCCAAGGAGCACTCCTCCTGCCCGAGCAAAGATAAAGGCGGATCGCTCGGCTCATTCGGCCGCGGCCGCATGGTACCCGAGTTCGAGGAAGCGGCCTTCAGCCAGGAAATCGGCACCGTGGGCGGCGTGGTAAAGACCCAGTTCGGCTATCACCTGATCCAGGTGACCGAGCGCACCGAGGGCGGCGCACGCACGCTTGAAGAGGTCTCGGATGAGATTCGCACGCATCTCGATCGCCAGGCCCAGGAAGCGATCTTCGGAACCTTCATCGAGGGGCTGCGCGAGAAAGCCGAGATCACCTACCCGAAGAGCGACGCCTAGTCGGCGGTCTATACGATGTATCCTGACGCCGCCTCTTTCGGGGCGGCGTCTTGGGTTCACCCCCGCCCGGCGGCAGCTGGGTGGCATCATGTGACGCCACCCAGATGAAGCGCGACTGACTCTTGCTGCCCTTATAGGCCGGCACGCGGTAACGACGCACGGCCAGCCCGGCACGCACCAACGCCTGCTCATACGGCTTGCTGGATTCGGCCGACCAGACGGCCAGACAGCCCTTGGGTTTCAGAGCGCGGCGGCAGTGATGAATGCCCAATGTGCCATAAAGCCGGCTGTTGCCCGCATCCGTCATGGCGCTGGGTCCATTATCGACGTCGAGCAGGATCGCATCAAACGCCCCTCTATGGTGGGCCAAATGCGTCACGACGTCCTCCTGTTTCACCCGCACACGCTTCTCGGAGAGGGGAAATCCGGCTAGAACACCCAGGTATTCCAGGTTCCATTCGATCACGGCGGGCATCAACTCACACAGCGTAACCGTGGCGTTGGGCTTCACGATATCGAGACACTGACGCAGGGTGTAGCCGAGTCCCAGTCCACCGATCAGTACGTCGGGTTCGGGCTCATCAACGAGATGGGCACACCCCAGCCGGGCCAGCTCCAGCTCGGATTCATGCTGGCGGCTGTGCATCAGAATCTCGCCGTCGACGCGGATGAAGAAACTCTCGTCATGCTGAAAGAGAACAATCTCAGACCCGCTCGGTGTCTTCGTTTCTGCGATCCTGATGGTTGCTTTCATACGTCGCGCTCCTCTATATGGAGCCCATCCGAAAAGGGTCTATGCCCTGAAAGGGCTATATATACTAGCCCAGGGCAACGCCCTGGGTAACACGAGAACGAACACATTAGCCCTGAAAGGGCGAGATATAGTAAAGACTTTGACACATTGGCGTATATCCCGCCCTTTCAGGGCTGAATTTCCTTTGCTTTTTCACCCAGGGCGTTGCCCTGGGCTGGTATATTACGCCCCTTCGGGGCTTCTCGGACAACGTCTATATAGTCAACATCGACCCACCCTAGCATGAAGCAGCGCGGGTATCGAGTCCCAGCCAGCCGAATCATCCCACGCTTGTTAGCGAGGCGCAACCCGTATACCTTGGTAGCCACACACAGGGAGAACTGAATGAGTGACCATACGATTCTTGAAGAGGTGGAGGGGTTGTACCGTATCGTGGCGCTGAAGGCGTTGCGGCGCACACCGGGGGTACGCTTTGACATGGTCAAACTGGAGGCGCTGCTACGGATCGATGCGCTCGACCGTGTGATCCACGAAGGGGGCGCGGTGTCGCCCGGACCGGTCGATGAGGTGGAGCGGCCCTGGTACATGCACACGGCCCAGGACGACAACCTGCTCGTGCTGCACGGCAAGCGCCATGTCGATATCTACACCCCGGCCCACGGCCGCGTGGAGCACTTCACGGTCACCGCCGAGCACGTCATGCGTGACGGGAAGGTGCTGCACGAGGGCGCGGCCATGCTGGTGTGGCCACGCGGCGTGTTCCACCGCATCGTGAGCGACCCGGTTGAAGGCTCCGCCTCACTCAACCTGGCCACACACTACGACGGCTTCGATATCGAGACCAACTTCAGTGTCTACGATCTCAACACGAAAACAGGCGAGTACCGGGTGATCCGCAAGGGCGCTCTGGACCAGACCTGAGGAACCGAAATATGCGTATCGGCTTGATGAGCGACTCACACGGAAAGACCCGCCTGCTTGAACGGGCTATCGAGATCGTTCTCGGGCTTAAGGCCGAGGCGATCGTTCACTGCGGTGATATCTGCAGCATGGAGAGTCTGCGCCTATTGCGGGGTGCAGGCGTCCCGGCCTGGCTGGTGGCCGGCAACATGGATCGCGACATGCGCCACCGGCTGGATGCCTCGGCGCAGGGCTCCACGGTCACCTACTGGCACAGTACGGTTGAAGTGCCGATCGAGAACGACACCTACCTGATCGCCACGCACGGCGACAACGAGGACCTGCTGGCGGAGCTCATCCGGGGCGAACAGTTTCCCTACATCTGTCACGGCCACACCCACCATGCACGCGACGTGCGCCAGGGCCAAACCCGCATCATCTGCCCCGGGGCGCTGGCCGGGCCGCGACATCCGCATTTTCCCACCGTAGCCCTGCTCGACACGGTGGCCGACACAGTGGAGTTTTACGATGTGGCCCAGCCGGACCGGCCGATCGGGATTTCCGAATAGGGGTATTGCGCAGAGCCTGTGGGTAGATTGACCCCGTCCGAAAAGGGGCAGCATATGCGCAAGGGCTGGAAACAGGAGGTAGGGCGTGGCGTCCCGCCGCGCCGTAACCAGGGAATGTGCATGGTTGAGCGAGGAAAGCGCATAGCTCTGGCCTCCCGCCACCCATGCGCCACAGCTTTGGCGCGGCGCGGCGGGGACGCCACGCCCTACCACCCCTTTTCGGACAGGCTCTAGATTGTGGTCTTCTCCCGTACTCAAGGTCGACGAAGCAGGTCGTTTAAGTGTGGGACGAAGTGTTGACCTGCCTGCTCAGGGCGTCGCAGGTGCGGCCGCGGGGCGCAGCCCATAGAGCGGCAGGTAGCGGTAGTAGACCTCGAGCGAGAGAGTTGCCATGGCCGTGGAGACCACGCGTCCCATGCGGCCGCCGTGGCTGCCGGCGGGATCCCAGCTTCCGGCTTGGGCACCAGCGCTCTTCTGCTTCTTCATGAGCGCTTTCTTCATGCGCGGATTCCACTCGGCCCAGACCGGGCCCTGGTGCTGGAAGAGTGCCAAGGTGCCATAGTAAATGTAGTAGTAATCGATCTTCTTATCGGGCGCGCGCGTGTTGAGATAGGCAGCCGACTCCTGCATCGTGGCATCGGTCGGTTCGCGGCCGAGGAGCTGCCGGCAGAACATCCCTTCGGCCACCATGGCCGGAGCCGGACTGCGCGCCTGGTACCCATACAGACCGTGCACCTTGCCGCCACCCACCTTATCGAGCCACTTCTCCGCCCGGGTAAGGGCCTCGGCGGGCACCTCGAGTCCGGCCATCTGCGCGCTCTTGAGCGCCATGAGCTGCCAGCCAAAGACCGACGTGTCGCCCGGATCACCGGGTGCGTAGCGCCAGCCGCCGGTCTCCTTGTGTTGTGCTTTAAGAATAAAGGCGATGGCCTGGCGGGCCGGTTCGAGCAGCTTCTGATCCTTCGTTAATCCGTAGGCCTCGGTCAGCGCCATGGTGGCAATGCCCTGGTCGTACATATCCTTGCTGCGCAGATCGCCGCCCTCCTTCATCTGTTTGAGCAGCCAGTCGATCGCCCGCTGTGTGGCGTCCTGGTAGGGACCGGCATCGACATGCGTGGCGCCCCAGCCGAAGAAGCAGAGCAGCGACAGTCCGGTCGCCGCAACGTCATGACTCTTCTCCCCGCCATGTTTGGCGATATCCCAGTGCCCATCGGCCTCCTGGGCGGCGAGCAGCCAGCTCAGAGAGCGCTGCACACTCTCTTCACTCTCCTCGTCCCCGCCGAGCGTATCCAGAATCTTGCCGCGGTTCTCGGGGCGGCGCAGCATGTAGTGCGGCACGCTGGCCACTTGACTGGTTTCGAGGCGCAGCTCGTTGGCATCCTCAATCGACGGCAGTTGGCTGCTGGCGGTGTCTCCAATCCCATCCAGTCGGGGCAGCGGCAGCGGCAGATCGGCCGGTGCAATGCGCAGCATGGCCTCCGGCTGGGGCAACGCCGCTACGGGGGCGGCCGCGACCTCAAGGTGGACCGCGCGCGGGGTGGCGGTGAGCTGGGCGGCCGCGCTCGGTGCGGCGCGGCGGTGGTCGCTCTCGAGCTGAGCCCTGTCCGGCGCCGCCGCGGCACTAACCGTCCGTGTCGCTTCCAGGTGCGGCGTGGCGAGCTGGGCCATCTCGGGCAGGGCCGCCATCTGCTCGGCGGGTACACTCACTGTGGCCGTAGGCAGGGGCGCCTCGTCCGGCAGGGGCGCGACCCGATCGGTCGCCTGAGGGGCCGGGGCCGCCGCCATGGCCGGCACCACATCGAGCGCGTCGGGCCGGCCAGCCTGGGGGGCCTCGTCCGGTTTCACGGCCGCGCGTTCGGGGGCCGAGAGCTGTATATCGGGTAGCGCCCCGGTCACGGCGAGCGGGCTGGTCATATCAAGTTCCATCTCGGCCACGAGCTGCAAGGTGGAGAGGTTGGTGTAGAGATGATCGGCCGGACTCAGGACCGTGGACATCTCGGCCTCGGCCACGCGTGAGGTGGTGACCGAAGAGACCATGGCCGAAGCGCTGATCTCCTGCGGAGATTGGATACGCCTGTCGACCGGCCCCTCGGGCACGGGGACGGCCGCGGCAGGCTGGATCGCGGTGGCATCCGGCGCGGCCAGCGAAGCGATCACCTCATCCGCCGCCGCCTTCACCTCGGTGCGCTCGTCCATGCTCAACGCCGCGACGGGATCCACCTCGGGCAGCTGCACGCGCAGCTCGGTCATGGCTTCCAGCATCGCATCCGGCGGCTCGGGCCGCGTCACGGGTTTGCTCTGCACGGATGACTCGCGCACCAGCTCCGTGGCGGGAGCGGGCGCGACATCCGCCGCCGCACTGTCCGGGGCCGGCGTCGGCACGCTCGGTTCAACGGCCGTGGCCGTGCGCTGGGGATCGGTCAGCTGAGGCGTATCGGGGGCCGGCTCGGCGGCGGGTGTGGGCAGCTCTTCCATCTCAAGCATGGCGGGCGGCAGGTCCAGCTCGGGGAGCCGCGCAACGGTTTCGGGCGTGACCATGGCCACCGCTTCGCGCGGTACCGGTTGTGGCTCGGGCGGGAGCTCAAAGGCCATCGGCTGCACAACCGACTGCGCCACGATCGGCTGAGTAGCCGGGTCCGGCGGGGCCAGCTCGGGGATCGGCATGCGCCGTTCAACCTGTTCGACCACGAGCGTATCGGCCGTGGCGGGCAGCGCGGTGACTTCTTCACGGATATCCAGCGAGATCTTTTCACGCGCCAGGGCATCCAGGTCGACCGCCACCTGCATGGCTGGATCGGCCAGGGTCTTGAGCACCTCGGTCGAGATGATCCAGAAGCCCAGCACAAACAGGAGCAGGGCATGCACCAGGGCCGAGACGAGCAGACAGGTGTGCAGCAGGCTGCGCCGGTGGCGCAGCTCAGGGTTGGTGACGTTGCGCACGAGGTAGGTCAGCAGGGCCAGGGCGCCCAGCAGGATGATCAGCCACCACTTAACGCGCATGAGGGACCACCACAACAGATTCCAGCGGGAGAGATTGTACTCCACAAATACATCGCGCGAGGTGGAGGTGTAGAGCCGGTAGTCGAGCCGGTCGGCCTGCTCGCGGTTCGAGCTGAAGACGAGGCCGAACCCTTCCAGGCGCAGGGCTGGATCCATCTCGTTGGAGGGTGTATTGATCGGGGCGCCCAGGTTTTCGGGCGGCAGGATGCGGCCATGCAGCAGGCGCGAGCGGTAGAGATCGAAGCCGCCCCGGCCGTCCTCGCGGTTGGAGCTGAAATAGAGGAAGTCACCGCGCGGGGTGATGACCACCTGGCCCTCGTCCTGCATCGAGTTGAGCGGCGCCACGCGATCGCCCTCCCCGAAATGCGGCAGGGCGGCCAGGGCGGTGGTATTGGAGCCTGCGTCAGGCAAAATTGTGACGGCAAAGATATCGTAGTCGGTCTGAAAGGTGACCTCGCGCAAGGTGGCCTGCCAGGCCCGCCGCTCGGCGTCGGTCAGCTCACGGCGCGGCCGGTTGGATGAGAAGAAGAGCCGGTCGCCTCCGGGGGCCAGGGCGGGACCATACTCGTTGAAAACCGAGTTGACGGCCTCCCCGGCATTGGTCGGGGCCACCCAGGTGAAGCCGTCCCAGCGCGCGATCCAAATGTCGTAGCCACCGCGGCTGCCGTCGCGATCCGAATAGAAGTAGAGCAGCTGGCCGTCATCACTGAGGGCGGGGCCGAGCTCGTCGGCCGCGGTGTTTAAATCATCCAACGCCACGGGATCGCCCCACGCCTTGCCGTTCCAAGTGCAGCTATACAAGTCGGCGTTGTTGCGGGCGCGGCCGCGCGTAAAGATCATGCGGCGGCCATCCGCCGAAATACAGGGCTCGTAGGTATCGGCGGCCTCGTTGAAGGTGCCCGCCACCAGGGCGGGGTCTTCCCAGACCACCCGGCGCACCACGCTCGCGCGGGCAGGCCGGTGGATCGCGATGCCGTCGCTGTAGTAGCGCCATGCAGTGCCCGGCGCGAGCAGCGCCCACAGGCCGGCCACGGCAAGCAGCACGCCGGCGGCGATCGCGATGATGCGGATCGGGCGGCGGAAGCGGACGCGTCTTGGCTGCGGGCTAGAACTCATTAGCGGGGTAACTGGTAACCGAGGTTGGCTTCGTGGACACCGGCACGTTTGCAGAGCGAGACCGCGATGGCCACGTGCCCATGCAGGGCCTGGCGATCGCCGCGAATCAGCACCTTCTGCTGCGGGTCGGCCTGGATCGCGTTGAAGAGCGCCGTCTGCATGGCTTCTACCGCAATTTCCTGGCTGGCCATGACATAGGTGCCGTCGGCCCGAACGTTGATCACAATCACTTTGGCGGCGGAGCTCAGAGCCTGGCCTTCAGCACTTTCGGGCAGGTTGACCTTGATGTCGCGTTCGTCCTGCTGAAAGGTGGTGGTGGCCAGGAAGAAGATGATCAGGATGAACATGACATCCAGCAGAGACGACATGTTGATGACGCCCGCGTCGCCTTCCTGGGGCTTGCGAATTCTCATGCGTCTGATCCTTTGTCGTTGTCCACGCAGGAGGCCATGAACTCAATCCCCATCTCGTCGATTTCGTCAACCAGCGAATCGACCCGCGAGTTGAGATACTGGAAGATCAGCAGCACGGGAATGGCAATCGTCAGCCCGGCCGCGGTGGTAACCAGTGCCTCGTAGATGCCCTTGGCCAGGACATCGGCTTTGCCCATGCCGACCGCGGTGGCGGTCTGGAAAGCCGAAATCATCCCGTAGACTGTTCCCAGCAGACCCAGTAGCGGCGAAACGGTGGCGATGACGGAGAGGCCGCGCAGGCTGCGCTTCATCTTGTCGACTTCGCGACTGCCGGCATCCTCAACCGCTTTTTCAACGGCCTCTTCGCCCTTGTGCAGCTTGAGCAGGCCAGCCTTGAAGATGCGCCCCACGGCACCATCGTGGCGCTCGCAGAAGTGGATGCCGTGCTCACCGGCGCCGCCGGGATCGAGGGTGATCTGCTCGCGCAGGCCCAGGATGAATCCGGTCGGGATCACCTTGACCTGGCGCAGGCTGAGCAGGCGTTCAATGGCGAGGGCCAGGGCGACAATCGAGGCGATGCCGAGCGGCACCATCACGGGTCCGCCCTTGCGCATCAGGGCGAACATGCTCTCCCGTTCGGGCGGACCATCACCGGCGGGATCAGCCGCTACCTGTGCCATGACGGCGGTCACCACGAAAAGTCCCGCCAGGAGGCTCATCAACAGTATGGATTTCGGTCTACGATGGATCATTCTTACTCCCCGGCGCGCTTTATGGCGCCCCTATTCGCCTGTTCCCAATGCCTGCAGCCGCTCCCGGGCAACCGTGGCGGCATCACTATCGGCATATGTTTTCACGACTTCTTCATATTGTTCGCGGGCGTGATCGCGCTTGTCCTGCTTCTCCAGGACGCGGCCGGTTTCGAGCAGCGCCTTGGCACTCCATTGCGGATAGCCATAGGCCACGCTGACCTTGACCAGGGCCTGGATGGCCTCGTCATGCTTGTTGAGTGCAAAGAGGCACTCCCCGATCTGGAACTGGCAACGCGCGGCGGTTTCGTCACGCTGGGTGCCGCGGACCACGGTCGTGTAGGCCTCGATCGCGGGCGCATACTTGCGTTGATTCTCACGGGCCCATCCCAGGCCGAGCTGGGCGCGCCGTGCCCATTCGCCTTGTGCGTAGGTTTTGAGCAGGGCCTGGTAGGCTTGCTCGGCCTGCGGCCACTGCTGGGTCAGGGCGCATGTTTCGCCCAGTCGCAGGAGGGCCAGCTCGTGGACCTCTTTCTCGTTGGGCAGGGCAGCGGCCTTCGCAAAGTGGGTGCGTGCGGCGGGGTGCTCTTTGAGCTGCATGCGTGCCTCGCCGGCCTGGAAGGCGGCGTGGGCCAGGAAGCGGGTCTTGGGAAACTCGGCCAGCAGCTTCTCGAACGTGACCGCGGCCCGGGCGGCATCCTCCTTGTTGAAGTGACACCACGCCAGGCGGTAGAGCGCTTGCTCCTTGAGATCCTTGTCCTTGATCAGCGGCAGCAGTTTGTCGAGTCGCTGGATCGCCTCGGCATAGCGGGCGGCTTCGAACTCCAGCTCGGCCAGCTCAAAGGCGGCGCGGGCGGCCAGCTCACTCTGCGGGAAGTCGCGCAGCAGGTCGCTATACTGCTGCATGGCAGCCTCGGGCTGTTCCTGTCGCTTGGCGCACCAGGCACCTTCATAGAGCGCGCGGTCGCGCAGCGCAGAGGCGGCATGCTTCTTGACTAGCGCCGTGAAATGGGTGCCTGCGGCCGCCCACTGCTCCTGCCGCGCCATGGACACGCCCAGACTGTAAAGCGCGTGGTCGGCCTTCTCATACGGCGGAAACTCCTTCACCAGGCGGGTCAATGTGATGGCTGCCGCCGGATAGCTCTTGGTTTTGAGCTGCACGCTGCCGAGCTGCAGCAGGGAATCAGCCACGAGGGGACTGGCGGCATGCTTCTGGATAACGGTCGTGAAGTGCGTCGCCGCATCGGCGTCCTTCTGCTCGGCCAGGGCGATCCAGCCGAGATAGTAGGCCGCTTGAGCACGCGATGCATCCGAGGCGGTCGCGGTGGCGCTAACGCCCTGGAACGAGGTACGGGCCGGGGCATACTGCTTGGCTTCGTACTGCAGGCGACCGAGTTCGACCAGACCCACCGAACGCTGCGCGCTCTTAGGATAGGCGCTGGCCAGGGCGCTGAGCGACTTAACGGCCTCGGCGGTCTTGCCGAGATGCGAATAGGCCAGCCCAAGTTTCAGGAGGGCTACGTCACGATGGGTCGCGGTGGGCTGTTTGTCCACGAAGGTCTTGAGATGGGTGATGGCATCGGCCCACTTTTCGATATTGAAATAGCAGTCGCCCACCAGGAAAGGCAGGGGCGCGAACAGGGCGCCTTCCGGCTTGCCCGCCGTGGCGGCGGTGGATGCCACAAGAGGGATCGCGCGGTCGAGGGCGGCCTGCCAGGCTTGCTGCTTGTGCTGAAGCTGTACGAGGCGGAAGGATGCTGCCTGCACGCTGGTGTGCTTGGCGTGCGCCGCAAGAAAGCCCTCGTAGGCCTTGAGCGCCTCGGCGTCGCGGGTAAGGAGCAGCAGATTCTCCGCCCGCATGAAGGCCGCATCGGGGAGGCGCGTGTGTGTGGGATGCTTGCCGGGAAAGGTCGTGCAGGCGGTCAGACTGCCGGCATAGTCACCGCCGCGATGCCGGGCCAGAGCGGCGAGATAGGCCGCCTCGGCGGTCTGTTCCCACGCCGCGAACTCCGCGGTGATGCGTGTGAACGCGGTGGCGGCCGGGGCATACTGCTCCAGGGCCAGCTGCGCGTGCCCCAGGTCAAAGAGCATGCCCGGCAGCTGCGGCGTTTTGGCCGCGTGCGGCACGCCCCGCTCCAGAACCTTCGCCGCATCGGCCATACGCTGCTGGCGCGAGTAGGTGCGCGCCAGCCAGGTGACGGCCTCGACATCCGGCTTGGCCGCCGTGGCGAGGGGGGTCAGCGTGGCCTCGGCTTCCTTGTAGGCCTTCTTTTCGAGATAGGCCTGACCGAGCGTAAGGGAGGCCCGCGGCGCCAGCGGTGCGGTGGCGTTGGCCGCGAGGTAGGCCTTCAACTCCTTGATCGCGTCGTCGTAGCGCTTCTGCGCGAAGCGGACAAAGCCGAGACGGAAGCGAGCTTCGGCCGCAAAGGCGCCCTCGCTGTCGGCCGCGGCGGCCGTGTACTCTGCGGCGGCCTTGTCCAGCTCACCCAGTTCGCGGCGGCACTCGGCCAGGAGAAAGCGCGCCTGATGAACCAGGAGGGGTGCCTGCTTGACCGTCTTGAGCTTTTCAAGCACGGTGGCGGCCTCGGCGAATTTGTCGAGGCGGTAACGCGCCAAACCGTCTTGGAAGCGAACGCGTGCGGCATGCGGATGCGTGGGGGCGGCCTTCAGCATGGCCGCCGCGGCGGACATGACGTCGCTCCACTTCTCCTGCTGAAAGCGGGCCTCGGTCAAACCGACCCAGGCATCTGCCAGGGCGCGGCCCTTGTTGGTCCGGGTGGCGGCCAGGTAAACCTTCTCCGCCTCGGCGGCCCGCTTGAGCTTGAGCAGACTCTGTCCGCGCAATACCGCCACCTGCTGGGCCATTTCGTCCTTACCAACCTTGGCCGCCTTAGCCAGCAGCGGTTCGGCCGCGGCGTAGTCGCCCAGGGCATACAGACTCAGCGCCAAGCCGAGTTCGGCCTTGGCCTTGCGCTTGTGACGGGAATAGTCCTTGAGGAAGGTGCGGTATTCTCTGGCCGACAGCTCGTAAAGCCGGCGGTTGTAGAGCGCGTTGGCGCTGAAATAGAGTTCCTCGGCCGGATCGGCCTGCGGTGCCTCGGCCGCCGGCTTGGCCGCCACAGCGGCGGGCAGAACCAGGTCCGCCAGAAGTCCACACACACCTAGAACAACAGCTGCAAAACGAAAGCCACGCATCGATCACTCTCCTGTTTGGGCGGTTGCCCATTCCTTTTACAAGTTAGCGCACCACAGAGAATCCCACAAGGGGAGGTGGAATAAAAGCAGTCAGAGGGCCAGAACGCCGTCCGATCCTGTCCGCGCGAGGCGTCGCCACACGGGTACCCCGTTGCGCACCGCCTCCAGGCGCCAGGTGAAATTGGTTCCGTTGAGATCCACTGTGACGCTACGCCCCTCCGAGATGATCTTCCCGTTACACAGGATCATCTTGCGGCCCCCTGCACCGCGCATCACCCCATCCACCTTGAGCAGGGCGTAAGAGGGATGGACCTCCACGCCGGAGCCTGGGGCCAATTTCGACTCGGGAACCAGGCTCCCGCCCAGTCGGGCCACGTCGGCATTCCCGCGCACACCGGATGACGCGCGGGTCACGGTCGTTGTGGCTACCTGAACGGGCGGCGGGTGCGCCTCCGCAACCGTCGGTGCCCCCGGTTCTGCTGTTGTGATATCCTTCGGAGGCGCCACGGGCGCCACGGGCGCCTGTAGCGACGCGAGCTGCTTCGCTGCAACCAGTTTCCCAAAATGTCCGAGCTGCCCAGCCACCTCGTCCACGATCGCCGCATTGGTCAGGGATGCACCCTCTATCACACCCATGTTCTGCATGATGCTCTTCGTCGCTGCAATCAGCATGGCCCTGCTGTCCTGCGCTTCCGTGCGGCGGCCATCGGATGCGGCGGCATCCTGCATGAGCGCGGCCGTCGTAACCGAACCGGTCGCCATCAGCGCCGCCAGGGCCTCCATGCCGCCCTCGCCTGTCAGGTTGGAGCTGATTTGGGCAAGTGCCTCGGAGATGTAGGCGGGGGGCGTTGAGGTCGCACCGTATGCCAGATCCGAGAGCATGACGCTGCTGAACATGGCATCGTCGACCTCACCCGTTGCCAAGGTCGAGAGTGCGTCCAAGGCAGTCGGTTGCCCATCCGTCAGACTCCCTGACGCCAGCGCATCAATCTGCTGCCTGCGCTCACGGTAGACCTCCATGCCCCGTTCGATGTCGGCGTTCATCCGATCCACTTCACCGGGGCGGGTCAGTTGAGCAATCGCGTCAAGCGCCGTGGCGAAGAGCCACTCCCAGTCGATCGGTTTGCCTTCACTCACCCGCATACGCGAGAGCTCTTCCTTCGCGTTGGCGGAGGCTTCGAGAAACGTGACGCGATCCGGCTTCACCCAGTCGGCCGCCTTCATCGTCCCAAAGCTCACCCCGATGAGGAGCGTGCTGTAGATCAGGGCCACATAGAGTGCCTTGCGCGAGGTGAGCCAGCAGAGAAAGCGAACCAGGAGGAAGGCCACAACGAACGTGGCGGCCAAGGCGACCGGGCCCAGCGGATCGCGCAGCATGAAACTGAGCACGCCATAGAGGCCTGCGATCATGCCGGTCACGATGACGGCCTTGAAGAACCCGGTGTCGGCCTGGTGTTTAGCCACCATACGCAGCACAGAGCGCAGAAGTCCCACCTTGACGAAGAACGTCAAGATGATCAGCAACATATCGATCGCCGGTGCCAGCGCGTCCTGCATGCCTTATCCTCTCATGGTCAGGTAGAGAAAATAGCGCAGAAGCGCCAGCGCTGCAACCCGCTGATTCACCAGCGATCCTTCATGCCGCGCACGGCGGCGAAGACGGCGACCACGTCGCGGCCCGGCATGCCAATCGTAGCGGCCAGAGCAGGATCGTCACAGCGCAGGAAGGGATTGGTGCGCTTCTCCTCGGCGAGGGTCGAAGGATGGGCGGCGTGTGGATCGGCACGGAACCGGGCCAGGCGCTCCCGCACGCCGGGATGGTCCGGCTCGAGGTGAACCGCAAACTCGAGATTATCGAGGGTATAGTCATGGCCACCATATAGTCGGGTCTCAGCGGGCAGCGCCCGCAAACGGCAGAGCGACCTCCACATTGGCGCGGCATCGCCGCCAAACAGGCGGCCACAACCGCCGGCAAAGAGCACATCCCCCGTGAAGAGGGCCGGCTCATCGGGGAGGCAGTAGGCCGTGTCATGCGCGGTGTGCCCCGGCACGTCCAACACCTCGATGGCGCTATGTCCGAAATCAAGCGCCTCGCCATCAACGACCACCCGGTCAAGGGCCACCGGGCCGCCAGCCGGACCCGCCACGACACAACCCGAACGCCGCAGTGCGGATACACCTCCGGTGTGATCGCCGTGATAGTGCGTCAGCAGGATCAGCTCCAGCGTCAACCCCTCCGCATCCAGAAAGGCCTGCACCGGTCCCGCCACACCCGGATCCACCACCGCCGCCCGCTGTCCGGCAACCAGCACATAGATAAAGTTGTCGCCCGCCCGCAGTGTTTCGACTCGCATGAACCCATTCTACGGATCCCCGAAGCAAAAGGCAACCGGGTCTATTGACAGTTACCGGTCGCGACACTAGCCTCGTTGCACACTGAAGAAACGCGGGAGGCATGCATGATGGTACACCAAGACACTCTGACCCTCCCCACCACGGGACCGGGCCAGTGACGGCTTCCCGCAAAATGTCGTTCGGTCGCTATGACTATGCGGCGTTTCTGACCTTCTTTACCTACGCATCCGGGTCGGTCGTGGTGCCGGTGGCGTTGGTCATGCTGGCACGTGATCTCGGCTTCTCTCTCGAGAGCGGCGGCATGACCGCCGGCGGCGCGCTACACTTGGGACGCACCGTGGCGATGGTGGGCACCATGCTGTTGAGCGGATTTGCCGCAGGGCACTGGGGCATGCGCCAGTCGCTGGGGGTGGCGGTGCTGCTCATGGGGCTGGGAATGCTGCTGTGCGCCTTTGCCCCGATCTACGGGGTGCTGCTTCTGGCCCTCCTCCTGGCCGGATGCGGCGAGGGGGTTATCGAGGGGTTGGTGACCCCGTTCGTGCAGGACCTCCACCAGGGAGACGAACCGGGCCGCTATATCAACTTCTCGCATGCCTTCTGGTCGGTCGGCGTTCTGGTGACGGTCCTGGTTTCCGGCGCTCTCCTGACACTGGGGGTGTCGTGGCGTCTCCTGGTAGGCTGTGTTTCATTCCTCGGATTTCTATCCGGCGCTCTGTTGTTGGGGCGAAGCCGATCCGGGCCGCGTTACCCGGACGCGACCGAGCGTACACACTGGAGTCACATCTGGGGGTTTGCGGCCAAGCTTGCCCGGGAGCCCCGCTTCTGGCTCTACTACGCAGCCATGTTTCTGGCGGGTGGCGGGGAGTTCTGCCTGACCTTCTGGAGCGCCAGTCACATCCAACTACGCTACGGCACGCAGGCCTGGAGCGGCGGCGTGGGTGTCGCCCTTTTCGCGGCGGGCATGGTCCTCGGCCGGATCGGTTGGGGCTACCTGATTCGCCAGCACCAGCTCAAGCAGCTCCTGGTCTGCTCGGCCGTGGTCGGGACCGGCGTGTGCCTCTTCCTGCCAACAGCCGACACGGTCGGGCTGTTCTTCGGCTTGCTCTTTCTGGCCGGGGTGGCCACGGCGCCTTTTTGGCCCAGCATCCAGAGCTATGCCACCGATCGCCTGCCCGGTGCGGATTCGACCGTGCTCCTGATCCTGCTCTCCTGCGCCGGTGTGCCGGGCTGCGGCGTATTCACCTATCTCATGGGCGCCCTGGGCAATCGCAGCGGCGACTTGACGACGGCCTTTTATCTCGTGCCGGCCTGCTACGGGATCCTCGGCATCCTGGTCGCCATCGACTGGCTCCTCCTGACGCCACGCCCAAACAACAGCGGACGCGCCGTCAAGCCAACTAGCCACAATCTGGCCTGAAGCACTGTTTCTTCTTGTGTGCCCCGGTGCGTTTGTCTCTAATGCGCGAAACACAAAAAGGAGTTGGTAATAGCATGAGCAAGACCCCCACCGCACTCGAGCCCGATATTCGCATTGGCACACTGGTTAACGCCGGCATGAAATCGCCGGAGTATATCCAGCAGATTCTTCCGCATGGTTTCGAATCCTTCAGCCTGACCTTCTGGCAGACCTGTGAGGGAGTAAACTTCAAGAAGCTGGCCAAAGAGGTCAATGCCGTACTCGAGGGGACCGATGCCGTCATTTCGTCGCTGGGCGTGTTCGGCAATCCACTCGAATCTGAAGCCAAGGACAAGGAGACGCTCAAGGGATGGCGCCAATGTATCGACAACGCCCACTTGTTCAACTGCGATATCGTGGCCGGTTTCACTGGGCGCGTGCGCGGCAAACGCATAGATGAAAGCATGAAGGCGTTCAAGCGTATCTGGACCCCGCTGGCCAAGCGGGCGGCCGGCAAGGGCGTACGCATCGCGTTCGAGAACTGCGACATGGGCGGCACCTGGCAGACCGGCGACTGGAACATAGCCCACAACCCGACCGCCTGGGAGATGATGTTCGATGCCGTACCGGCCGACAACATGGGGTTGGAGTGGGAGCCCTGTCACCAGATGGTGAGCTTGATCGATCCCATGCCGCAATTGCGCGAGTGGGCCCCAAAGATCTTCCACGTCCACGGCAAGGATGCCAGCGTGCACTGGGACGTGGTGCGCAAGTACGGCGTGCATTCCTCAATGCACGGCGACATTGCCCTGCCAGGAGCATCCCAGAGCGTGCCGGCCTTTGCCTATCACCGCACGCCGGGATTCGGCGACAGCAACTGGGCCGACATCATCACCGAGCTGCGGCGTGTGAACTTTAATGGCTGCATCGATATCGAAGGCTGGCATGACCCGGTCATGAACGGCAAGCTGGAGATGAGCGGCCAGGTCCGTGGCCTGAACTATCTCAAGAGCTGTCGCGGCGACTTCGTGCCCAACCCGGTCTAGGTGCCCTTACCAGGGCCTGTCGGGAAGAAACGGGAAGAAACAGGTAGGGCCCGCTCTTCCGCCGTAGCCAAAGGCTATGGCGGGACACGCCGAGCGGGCCGGGTTCATTCTTGCGTTAAGCGCGCCGTTCCGGCACGATCTGACCACTTGTCTTGCATGGGGTTTGCCGCATATGAATGGTCAGATGGCAGTTGCGATGGTGTTTGCCGTTATCGGGGGGCTCTGCCTCTTCCTGATGGGCATGAAGCACATGTCCGATGGCATGCAGGCCATCGCGGGCCGCCGCCTGCGCCGGATGATCAACGCTGTCACCGACAACCGGGTGATGGCGTGCGGGACCGGCGCCGCCATCACGGCCCTCATCCAGTCCAGCTCAGTTACAACCGTGATGGTTGTCGGACTGGTGAATGCCGGAGTGATGACCCTGGCCCAGGCGATCGGGGTTATTCTCGGCGCCGACCTGGGCACCACGATCACCGCGTGGATTGTCTCGCTCAATATTCTACAGTATGGACTGCCGGTCCTCGGACTGTCCGGTTTCTTCTTCCTCTTTACCAAGAACGACCGTATCCGCTACATCGCCATGCTGATCATGGGCATCGGCATGATCTTCTTCGGCCTGCAGATCATGAAAGAGGGCCTCGAGCCGCTGCGTGAGGCCGACGCTTTTGTGGCATGGTTCTCCAGGTTCCAGCCCAAAGATTATCTCGGGGTGCTACGCTGCATTGCGGTAGGGGCGGTCGTCACGGCCATCGTGCAATCCTCTTCAGCCACGATTGCTATCACCATCACCCTCGCCCGCACAGGTGTCATCGAGTTCGACACGGCCGTGGCGCTGGTACTGGGACAGAACATCGGCACGACCATCACGGCCTACCTGGCCAGTCTCGGCACCGCAACCTATGCGCGCCGTGCGGCCTATGCGCATATCCTCATCAAGGCAGTTGGCGTCTTCCTCCTGAGCATCTTCTTCTTCGGGTACACGAATCTGCTCAATCGCTTTGTCAGCGTGGATCTCGATATCGCCAAGCGGATCGCGATCTCACATACCATCTTCAATATTCTTCTCGTCTGCCTCTTTCTGCCCTTTGTACAGACCATTGCCGCCCTGCTGCAACGCCTCGTCCCCGACAGGAAGCACAAGGAGGTGCGCCACCTGACCTTCCTGGATGTACGCATGCTGGATACGCCGGCCTTCGGGGTGGAACAGTCGTTCGACGAGATCAAACGCATGGGCGAGAGCGTCGAGAAGATGTTCAACTGGCTACGCACCCTACTGACCGCCACCGAACCGGACGAGGAGCTGGAGCGCAAGCTGTTTCATCGTGAGAACGTTCTGGATGTGGTCCAGAAAGAGATCATGGAGTTCCTGGCCGCCATGGCACAAGGCAACGTGCCCGCCGAGGTGGCGATGGAGAGCCGTAAGCAGCTCCGCATGGCCGATGAGTACGAATCGATCAGCGACTACCTGACCACCATCTTGAAGCTCCACCTCAAGCAGCGCCATTCAGAAGAGACCTTCTCGGAACCGGCCCGCGAACACCTGCTGGCTCTGCATGACAGCGTGGCCGAGTATATGATCATGATCACGGCCGCGGTCCATGCGGACAATGTCGATATCCTGAGCAAGGCCGAGACCTCAGGCCAACATATTACCCACCTCTTCAAGGATTTCTCGAAGTTGCATATGTCGCGCCTTGAGCAAGGTCAGTGTTCGCCGCTGGGTGGGCTGATGTACGCGGATATGCTGCAAAGCTACCGCAAGATCAGAAGCCACGGCCTCAACATCGCCGAGGCCCTCGCCGGCGAGAAATAGCCGCGCCCCCACTCGCCGCCTGTTCAGCCTCCTATCGTTTGGCACAGAAAAGGCGGCATCATCCCTGTATTTTAGGCCGCTCTAGACGAGATCGTCAGAAACGGGTGGTTTTACTTGCTTTTTCTCTAAACTATGGGCACCATCACCCGCTTATCTCTTTCCACTGAAAAGATATGACAGGAGCGTGTAGGGATGAATAGTGTATCTGTAGGCTGGGAACGGGTCCTGAACTCGGAACCCAACGGTCTGGCCGTTTCGGCGGTTGGTATGTGCATTGTTTTTGTCTCGCTGGTCCTGATCAGTGCCTTTATTGCCGCGTTGCCACACCTGCTGACGCTCGTGGCCAAGGTATTCCCTGATTCTGACACGAAGGCCGCAACGGATCACGACCGAGTGGCCGTGGCCATCGCCGCCGCCCTCTACCGCGAGAAGTATGGTTCCCCGGAGTAGCGTTTTCTGCAGAGGTATTTAAATGGACATTCTTTATCAATTCATTGAAACGACCGGCTTCGCCCAGATGACATGGGGCAACGCCATCATGATCGTGATCGGCATCGTCTTCATCTCGCTGGCGATCATCAAGGACTACGAGCCGCTCCTGCTCCTACCCATCGGGTTTGGTGCCGTGGTCGGCAATATCCCCTTCGTGGCCAACATGGCACTCGGCGTGTATGACGAAGGTAGCGTGATGAGCTTCATCTACTTCGGTGTTCGCCAGGGGGTCTTCCCGCCGCTCATCTTTTTGGGTATCGGCGCCATGACCGACTTCTCAACCATGCTCTCGAACCCAAAGCTGATCCTGCTCGGGGCCGCCGCCCAAATCGGCATCTTTCTGACGCTCATCGGGGCCGTCTTCCTGGGCGGCCTGTTTGATGGCCTGAACTTCGGCATCCGGGAAGCCGCCGCGATCGGAATCATCGGTGGCGCCGACGGCCCGACGTCCATCTTCCTGGCCTCAAAACTTGCGCCCCACCTCCTGGGTGCGATCGCCATCGCGGCCTACTCCTATATGGCCCTTGTACCGGTCATCCAGCCACCGATCATGAAGCTGCTCACCACGAAGAAAGAGCGCTTGATCAGGATGAAGCCGCCCCGCGAGGTCGGTAAGCGTGAAAAGATCATCTTCCCGATCGCGGCCTTTCTGATCTGCGCACTGATTGTCCCGGGCGCGATGACCCTGCTCGGCATGCTCTTCCTCGGCAACCTGCTCAAGGAGAGCTGCGTGACCGAGCGTTTGGCCCAGACGGCCCGCACGTCCATGATCGACATCGTTACCATCCTGCTCGGCTTCTCGGTCGGCGCCAGCACCCAGGCCAGCAACTTCCTGACCCCCCAATCGCTCTGCATCTTCGGTTTGGGTGCCGCCTCCTTCTGTGTGGCGACAGCTGGCGGCGTCCTGTTCGCCAAGTTCATGAACCTCTTCTTGAAGGATAAAATCAATCCGCTGGTTGGTGCCGCGGGCGTCTCGGCCGTGCCCGACTCGGCGCGCGTGGTCCAGATGGTGGGACAACAGGAGGACCCCGACAACTTCCTGCTGATGCACGCCATGGCGCCCAACGTGGCGGGCGTGATCGGTTCTGCCATCGCCGCAGGTATCCTCTGGTCGATCTTGGTCCACTAAGTTTTTTTTTGACAGCGTTACAGTGAGGTGAGTCATGGGGATGAAAAAAGTTAAATTCATGTGCACGGCGTTCCGCGACGGCTTTCAGTCGGTCTATGGGGCACGCGTGTTGACCGACGATTTCCTGCCGGCCGTTGAAGCGGCCCGCGATGCCGGGATCAGCCATTTTGAGGCCGGTGGCGGCGCACGCTTCCAGTCGCTTTTCTTCTACTGCAACGAGAACGCTTTCGACATGATGGACGCCTTCCGCGGCGCCGCCGGACCCGAAGCCGACCTGCAGACGCTGGCACGTGGCGCCAACGTGGTCGGCCTGGAGTCCCAGTCGAGCGACGTCATCAGCCTGCATGCCAAGCTGTTCAAGAAGCACGGCATCACCACGATCCGTAACTTCGATGCACTCAATGACGTCAACAACCTGATCCACAGTGGCCGCGCCATCGTCGAGGCCGGCCTCAAGCATCAGGTTTGTGTTACCATGATGGAACTGCCCCCGGGCTGTACGGGCTCGCACGGTCCCGACTTCTATGCCGAGGTCCTGCAGAAGATCCTGGATGCGGAGATTCCGTTCGACTCCGTCTGCTTCAAGGACGCTTCCGGTACCTCCACCCCGGCCAAGGTCCGCCGCACGATCAAGCGCGCCCGCAAGATGCTGCCCGAAGACACCATCATTCACTTCCATACGCACGACACCGCCGGTATCGGTGTTGCCTGCAACCGCGAAGCGCTGGAAGGCGGCGCCGACGTGATCGACCTCTCCCTGGCCCCCTGCTCAGGCGGAACCTGTCAGCCGGATGTACTCACGATGTGGCACTCACTGCGGGGGTCGGAATTTGAGCTCGATTGCGATATCGACAAGATCCGCGAAGCGGAAGTGGTCTTCAAGGAGTGCATGAAGGATTACTTCCTGCCGCCCGAGGCTACCGCTGTGGAACCGCTCATCCCGTGGAGCCCGATGCCCGGCGGCGCCCTGACGGCCAACACGCAGATGCTGCGTGATAACAACATCATGGATAAGTTCCCCTCCATCATCGCCGCCATGGGCGACGTAGTGCGCTGCGGCGGGTACGGCACGTCCGTCACCCCGGTCTCACAGTTCTACTTCCAGCAGGCCTTCAATAACGTCATGTTCGGTCCATGGACCAAGATCGCCGACGGTTACGGCAAGATGGTCCTGGGCTACTTCGGCAAGACACCGGTTTCGCCGGATCCGAGCGTGGTCAAGTTGGCCTCCGAGCAGCTCGAGCTTGAGCCGACAACCCGTACCGCTGTTGAAATCAACGACGAAGACCCGACCAAGGGTTTGGATGTCGCCCGTAAGCTTTTGAAGGCAGAAGGAATCGAGGAGACTGAAGAGAATGTCTTCATCGTCGCCACCTGCAGAGACAAGGGCGTCGACTTCCTCAAGGGCAACGCCACGCTGGGTATCCGCAAGGTAGACCCCGCGGCACAGGCCGATAGCGGCGCACCGACAGGAGCCAAACCGGCTAAGCCGTCCGGCACCTACACCGTTACCGTGAGCGGACACAAGTACTCGGTCAAGTTCGACGGCAACCATGCCCATGTGAACGACAAGGCCTACGTCGTGGACCTCAAAGAAGAGGGCGCCGCCGCTACCGCGGTCACACCCAAACAGGCCGGCTCATCTGGTGAACTGACCGATGTGCAGGCACCCATGCCGGGCGTCGTGATCCAGGTCAGCGCCACCCCGGGAAGCCATGTTAACGAGGGCGACCCGATCCTGATCCTGGAGGCCATGAAGATGGAGATGAAGGTGCCCGCACCGATCTCCGGTACGCTCAGCGAAGTGAGCGTGGCCAAGGGCGACCAAGTCGCCACGGCCCAGGTCCTGGCTAAGATCGAAGCCTAAATAGTATCCTGAATCGCCTGCAGCTGGGTCGTCAGATCGGCGATTTCACGCTGCCAGAACGCATCGCTGCCCCACTGCGGGTTGTTGTGCTGAAAGCGATGGTCATCCACCTGGTGCGCGCACCAGGCCAAGTAGTAGATCATACGCATCGCCCGCAGCGGCTCCACAAGCTTCAACGTGCTGTCCTCAAACTCGCGGAACTGCTCATAGCCGCGCAGTAAGAGGTCGACCTCCGCGCGACACTCCTGCACCGGCCCCGGCAGTAGCAGCCAGAAATCATGCACGGGTGGGCCAACCATCATGTCGTCGAAGTCGATCATCATGAGCTCCTCCCCCGCACGGGTCAGGATGTTGCCGCCGTGACAGTCGCCGTGGATACGGATGAACTCGGGGTCGTCAAACAGCTCACAGATCTCGTCCAGGATCGCATCTGCCACCTCCTCGAACGCGGCGCGGTGCCCCGGTGTCACCAGCTCGTTATCGACCAGGTAGTCGACATAGTCGACCGTGGACGCTTCGGGATGCATGTTGGTGCGCTGGGTGGCCTCCTGCCGGCTGCCGGCCACATGCAGACGCCCCAGAAGTCGCCCCACACGCAGCCAGTCGGTGCGGGTGCGGATCTCGAACTGGCGCCCCATCCGCTTCTCAAACATCGCAAAGTAAATGCCATCGGCCTCATGCAGGGTCTCGCCCGAGGGCAGTCGCATGGGCGGCACCACGGGAATCTCGTCCGCGGCACAGTCGAGCGTGAAGGCGTGCTCCTCCTCGATCGCCTCACGCGACCAGCGGCCCGGCCGGTAGAATTTGGCAATGCGGCGCTCACCACTCATGGTCTGCGTTTCATAGACCCGGTTGATGTAACTCGGCAGCGGCGTGGCCAGTCCACTCATGCGACAGCCCAACGCATCCTCGACGGCATCGAGCATGACATCCGGCACAAGATGTTCAAAATCAGGCGTTACAGACACAATAGACTCCGGACCCATGGTGTAGCGTGCTCCTCACAACTACGGCCGCCCAGAGTGCGCCACCTGCCCCCACATGTCAATCGTCCGTAAAAGACAGGCCCACTTACGTGTTGACGCACCACCGCCAGCAGGCTATTGCAGGCGGACACAACAGAGAGTACTACCTGCCGCCTGAACAGCGATGTCGACGCGCAGGTTAAAGCGTGGAGATAGAATGATGAAGATCAATGTAGGTGACCTGGAATATGAATGGCTCTCCGACTGGGCCCAACTCCCCCCCATGGCCGGCTTTGCGCATCACGGCATGGCCCTGGCGGCAGACGGCACTGTTGTAACCGGCCATGCCGCCGACCCCAAGATCCTGATCTTGAGTCCGGACGGCGAGTTGCTGCGCGAGGTCGTGGTACCGGTGACTGAGACGCATGGCATCACGGTATCAGGGTCGGCCGGCAGCCAGACCCTCTGGATCGTGGATACGGGCACCAAATATGGTAAGGATCCGGCGGGCCCGGCCCAGATTCTGAAGTGCAGCATGGATGGCGAGGTGCTGGCCCGCCTGGTGAGGGCTGACTTTGACTATGCCGAGGAGGATGCCTTCTGTCCCACCGCTCTGGCGGTTGACCCCGCTACGGACCAGGTCTGGATCACCGACGGCTACGGCGCATCGCGCGTCCACCGTTTCAGTCCGGAACTCAAACTGGAGCTGACCCTGACCGGCGCCGAAGACGCGGCCGGCCCCTTTGCACAGCCGCACTGGATCTTCGCCGACACGCGAAAAGAGCGTACGCGTATCTATGTGGCCGACCGCCGCAATGACCGTATCCAGTCGTTCGAGACCGACGGCACCTTTATCAGCGTCGTGGAGGACGGCTTGATCACCCCCAGCGTCTTCGGCGCCTTCGGTGAGTACCTCGTAGTCGGCGAGCTCAACGCCCGTCTGGTCATTCTCGACGGGAACGACACCGTCGTCGGCACGATCGGGGAAGGTCACCAATATCTCGAGCGGACCGGGTGGCCCAACCGGGAGGATGCCAACGGTACACCCCAGTCACCACTGGATGACATCGATTCCTTCACCTTCAACAGTCCGCACGGCATGGCGGTCGATCCGACGGGAAACATCTATGTCTCCGAGTGGCTGATCGGGGATCGTTTTACCAAGTTGAAACGCGTCTGAGACAGGCGCCGATCAGGAGCCATTCCACGTGGCAGTCGTCATGCCAGCGTATCCATCGCATACTTCAGCTCGTGACGAACCGACAGATGCTGCGTGCACTTGGTCTCACAGGCGCCGCAGTCCGTGCAGGCATCCGGCGTCACATCCTTGGTCGCACGCTTATAGGCGCGCTTGGCATTCTCGGTCAATCCGAGAAACCGCGCCTCGTAGACCGCACCCAGGACCCCGGGAATGTTGATCCCGGCCGGACACGGCATGCAATACTTGCAGCCTGTGCAGAAACTGACGCTCTCGCGTGAGTGGGCCGCGAAAAACTCGTTCACCGTCTTGCGCTGATCCGCGGAAAGAGCAGGCTGTCCAGCGGCCGCAATCGTGGCATCCACATCGGCACCCTTCTGTATGCCGCACAGAATCGTGTCCACGTTTGGGTTCGACAACACGTAGCGCACAGCAAGGTCGGCCACAGAAGCGACATCGAGTTGCGCGGCCAGCTCCATGATGACCGCGCTCTCCCCGGTGAGTCTTCCGCCCCCGACCGGATTCATGACAATCGTGCCCAGCCCTTTCGCGTGGGCCTTCTCAATCACGGGTTCATAGGTCCGGTTAAGAAAGTTGTACGTACACAGGATCACCTCGGCCCAGTCAGCCGTGTCGAGATACCCCAGCAGGTTGTCAACCGTGTCGTGAGTGGTGAACCCGGTGTGGCCCACGAGGCCCTCATCCATAGCCTTGAGGATGCCCTCCACCATGCCGCCCTTCTTCGTGGCGATCTCCCATGTTTCGCGGTTGTTGACGCTCCAGACCTGGTAGAAGTCCAAGTAGTCGACATCCAGGCGTACCATCTGTTCCTCGATGCGACGGCGGACCGAATCAGCCGATCCGTCATCGTCCGGGCGTACCTTCTTGTTCCAGGGCGAGCACTTACTCGAGAGCATCACCTTCTCGCGGTACCCATCCTTCAGCGCGCGCCCCAGCTTGAACTCCGACTCCCCGTAGCCACGACTGGTATCGATGTAACACATCCCCGCATCAATAGCCTGGCGGATCAGCTCCACGGCATCCACACAGTCTTCCGGTAGCCGCATCGCCCCGAGGCTGACCGGGGTCACCTCCAAACCACTCCTGTTGCCAAAGTTCTTCTTATGCATGCCACGTGTCCTATTGCTGTTCGTGTCGAGTGCGCCGTTCATTTACTGAGGTAGTGCGTTTAACAATACGTGCCGCCACGGCACTCACAGGTGGGTTCGGTGCCGCGCAGGGAACCGATAATCATGGCGATGGCGCAGCCGACACCGGAATCGACCGTGAGGGCGTCGGTGGGACAGTTCTTGGCACAGGCCCCACACTCCATGCACGCATGGCGGTCGATAATTTCAACCCGCTTGCCATCCATTTTCAATACGCCATGCGGGCAGACCTGTGTGCAGCGGGTGCAGCCAACACATTTTGCCGCCTCCAGCTGCAGGGTGGTCACGTTGTCAATGTAGCGGATCACAACACCTCCACCACGCGCTGGGCCAACCAGAGCAGCAGGGCCATCACCGCACCGGCCGCTTGGAGCGGAACCGACCGCTTCATCTCAAGACGCACGCCCGAGGGCGATGTATAGGGCGTCGCGCCCGTGAAATTCATCATGATGAATGAAGCCACCACCGGCACCACCAGCCAAAAAGCGGCCAGGTCAAGCGACCCGGTCAATCCCGGCAGGATCCGAATGGAGAAGAGCCCAACCAGCAGCAGCGCCGCCATGGCCCCTTTGAGGGAGAGCATGCGTCCGGGCAACCATGGCAGTAGCAGCGGTCCCGCTACGGTCCCGGCCAGCCATGCCAACCCGAGCGCCAACACCGCCGCCGATCCCTGGCTGACCATCGTCGCTACGGAGAATCCGCGCAGTGAAAGACCGGAGAGCACGAATAGGATCGCCATGGCCGGCAGGATAAATTTGCCCGCATTGACGATCTCAACCGGTACGAGCGCCGCCCGGTCAGCAAGATCGAACCGGACGCGCCGCATCGCCTCGTCGGCCTGATACCCGTTGTCGAGATAGGCCGGCAGATCCGCCGCACGTACCGGGCCGTAGCGTACCGTGAAGCCACACGCATTGCCCACCGCAGCCGCATCGACCCCCACCCCGCCCAGCTGCGGCAAGATGAGCTTGTTGTGGCTAACCTGTCGCGTCAGCCCGGTCTCAATGATTCGCTCGACCAACTCATCCGTTCCGAAGGTGCCTTTGCCCGCTGCACACCAAACGTTGATTCCATGCGTATCAAGGACGAGGAGCCACCCCTGACGTCCCGCCAGGGCGCGACGCAGATGATCCACACTCATCTTGTAGTTGGCCGTGACGAAGACGTCCGACTCGGGTGTGGGTTCGTTCAAGGCATACAGGCCGGGCCGCACGGAAAAGCGCATACGCCCGATGCCCCAGCGCACGCGCCACCCCTGCAGGCGGTCGCGCCAGCTAAATCTCGAATCGATCGGCTCTATGGCGGCTTCAGTCACGCACACACACTACCGTTTGTCCGCCCCGACACAAACTGTAATCTGTGAGGATCAGCGCTTCTTGCGTGCCTCCTCCTTGAGGCGTTGGATGTGGCCGCGGCCCATTCCCTTTACTTCGCAGCCAAGCTCAAAGTAGCGCTTGATCTGGTCGTCGTTGAGGATGCAGAAACAGTCGATGATAGCGCACGGCTTGCCCACGGCTTTGACCACCTTGTCCGGATCGAGATCCAGGTACTCCGCATGCCGCACTCCCAGGATGATCGCCTTGACCCCTTTCATCGACTTGAGCAGGTCTTCTTCCATCTCCAGATTCTCGAGGTGCCCCTGCCGATTGAAGAAGTGCGCCTTGCTGTGCGGCGCGAAGTCACCATCGTGTTCCACCTGTACGCTCTGGTTCTTGAACTCGAACCAGTGTTTCACGTAGGGGTCGTGTACGCGGATATCGGCCCCCATCTCGGTTAGCTTGCGCACGATCAGCTCCGACCCGCTGTAGCGCGTGTCACCCACGTCTTCGCGGTAAGAGGCCCCCATCAGCAGGATGTCTGCCGCCGCAATGGGCTGCCCCATGTTGCGCAGGGCATCGCGTACGAGTGTCCCCACGTGTAGCGCACGCGTGTCGTTAATATCGATCGCCAACGGTGTGATCTGGAAGATGTCATCTTCCCAGCCGTGAATATGCTTATAGGCCCAGACCCCCAGACCGCCGTCCTTGGGCAGGCAGTATCCGCCGATACCGGGGCCGGGGAAGATCATATTCGAGTGCGTCGGGCGAACCTTGACGGCCTCGATGACCTTCTTCAGGTCGACACCATTGCGCTCGGAGAAGAGCGACCACTCATCCAGGAACGCCAGGATCGTGGCGCGAAAGCTGTTCTCGATGATCTTGGCCGTCTCGGACTCGATCGGCCGGTCCAGCACGGTTAGCGGGAAGTCCTCCGTGTTGAGTACCTCTTTAAGGAACTTGGCCACGCGCTTGCGCGCCGTGGCATTGACGCCGCTGCAGACACGCCAGAAATCGCGAATCGACGAGACGTAATTACGCCCCGGCATGACCCGCTCGTAGCTGTGGGCCAGGACCGGAGCGGAACGAATACCACGTTTTTCGAAGATCTTCTTCATGATCGGGTAGGCGATCTGCTCGGTCGTTCCCGGCGCCACGGTCGTTTCGATCAGGACCATGGCCTTGGCCGGGATGTTCTCCGCAATCGTGGCCATCGATGCCTCGAGGGCGACCATGTCTGCCGAGCCTGTGCAGCAGTCGCCGAGGTCCTGCTTGAGATAGTCGCACTGCACATCCACGACCACCACGTCGGCCAGTTTGAGGGCGTCGTACGTGAACGTGGCCGTCAGCGTCTTCTTCTCGTTGACGCACCGGGCGATCAGGACATCGACTTCGGGGTCCTCCGACTGCACCGGCGCCAGGCCGCGGTTCAGCAGCGGGATCTTCCAGTAGCTGCGCGTGCTGGGCCGTTGCATGCCGATCACGAACTTGCCCGGCCGTCCCTTCTTGTCAGTTGAATCCGCCACCACGGCCGCCATGACCGCACCGACGAAACCGACGCCAACCACGACAACAATCTCACGCCCCTGGTCGCGCTGCTTCCTGACCAGGCGCTGGAGGCGCGCATACTCTTTCTTGTACTCGGCGGCACCCGGAATCTCGAACTGCTCACCACTGGGACTCGTCGAATAGACAACCTCGCTCATCGCATATCTCCCCTTGCTGCGGGACGGCAGCGCAGACCTCCAAGCCCGTGGCACAGCCCCAATAATGGCCACCATAGCAGGCGTGTACACCCCCGTAAAGCATTTCTGCTTGCAACTCTACGCTGCGCAGATACCGTTCGGGTGCATGTCCGCCCCCTACTACAGCTATAAGCAGTACCTGATCGATACCTACGGGCACCGGGTCTATCGCGTACCGGTCGATCTCGGCTGGGGTTGCCCCAACCGGGCGGACGATGGCACCGGTGGATGCACGTTCTGCCCGGGCGACGGCGCACGCGGGGTGCAGACCCCCATCACCGACGACATCGCCCTGCAGGTCAAAGCCGGCGTCGACTTCGCACGCGAGCGCTACGGCGTCGACCATTTCATGGCCTACATCCAGGCTTTCACCGGCACACACGCCAGCCTGGCACTTCAGGAGGAGCAGTACCGCCGCGTGCTGGCCAGCTATCCCTTCGAATCACTGACCATCGGTACACGCCCCGACAGCCTCCCGCTCTCCACACTGGATCTGCTCAGCGATCTGAAACAGGACGTTGATGTCATCGTCGAGCTGGGCGTCCAGACCATTCACGATGCCACGCTCGACCGACTTCGGCGCGGCCACCACTGGGCAGATAGCCTGGCCGCCATCCAATCTCTCGCAGAACAGAAGATCCGAATCATAGCCCATGTCATTCTGGGGCTGCCGGGAGAAACGCCGGACCACTTTGCACAGACCGCCGACACGCTGGCCCACCTACCGCTGGATGGCGTCAAACTACATAACCTGCACGTCATTCGCGGTACCGCTCTGGCCGACGAATATCGAGCGCAGCCGTTCCCCTTGATGGATGAAGATGATTACGCCGAAGAGCTGATCGGGTTCATCCAGCGTCTGCCGCCGCACATGGCCATTCTGCGCATCAAGACCGACACCCCCGCCGACGAGCTGGTCGCCCCCCGCTGGCAGCTGAAGAAAGGTAGTTTCATCCACATGGTTGAGCAACGCATGCAGACCACGCATCGCCGCCAGGGCGACCGGTTCAGTCGGATAGAGCTTGTGAGCGGGGCCGCCGCTCCATAGACTCCCAGGCGATCAATTAGGAAAGGTGCCACATGCTACTTAAACTCATAGCCTGCGAAGTGTTCACGCGCGAGGTGTGTCACTGCGTCGCTCGTGGCCCCCATGCTGTCGACCTCGAGTTCACGCCCAAGGACGCCCACAACGACGCGGACATCCTGCGCGCGCTCCTCCAGGAGCGTATTGATGCCGCCGGGGCATCTGAGCGGCATTATGACGCCATCGCGCTCTGTCTCGGCCTGTGCGGCAACTCGACGGTCGGGCTGGTCAGCCCCTCTATCCCGCTGGTCATCCCGCGGGTACACGACTGCTGCGCCCTCTTCCTCGGCTCCCGCGCGCAGTGGAAGCACCATTTCAGCGAGGCGCCCAGTACACCCTTCAGCTCCACCGGCTACATGGAGCATGGCGGCGAGCTCATGCGCGCCGACGACAGTATGTCACAGCATCTCGGAATCGGTCAGTCCTACGCCGAGTTTGTCGAACAGTACGGCGAGGAGAACGCCGCCTACCTCTGGGAGACGCTCAACCCCGTGCACACGCCCGGTGAACACGACCGGGTCGTCTTCATCGATATCCCTGAATGCCCCGGCGAGGAACAGCTCGCAACCTGTAAACAGCGCGCCGAGGCCGAAGGCAAGGAATTCGTCAAGCTCGACGGACGCCTCGACCTGGTCCGCGATCTCGTCTGCGGCAACTGGAATGAAGACGACTTCCTCGTCATCCCCCCCGGCGCCACCACGGCGGCCGTCTACGATTTCGACACCGTGCTCAAGGCGGTACAATAGCCGCTTGTTTCATGCGCCACCGGCCGTGTAGAGTGTCGCCATGGATTACACACAAGAGCTGAGTCTGGCGGTGGACCTCGCATGCCGTGCGGGTGCGATCCAGATGGGCGGAAAAGCCAAGGGCCTCGACGTGGAGCGCAAGGCGGATGACTCGCCTGTTACCGCCATCGACCGCGCCTGCGAAGCGCTGATCATGGAAGGTCTGCAGGAGGCCTTTCCGGAGGACGGTTTTCTGGGTGAAGAGACCGGCGCCCAGGCCGGCACAAGTGGACGCACGTGGATTGTCGACCCGCTCGACGGCACACGTCCTTTTATCCGCGGTATTCCAACCCATTCCTGCCTGATCGCCCTCGAGGACGCCGGCGACCCCGTTGTGGGTGTGATCCACCTGCCCGCGATGAACGAGATCTATCGGGCCGCCACCGGGTGCGGCGCGTTTCTGAATGAGCAGCCGATTCGGGTATCCGATACACGCAGCCTTTCAGACGCCATGGGGTCTGCGCTCGGACAGGTGGAGCGGATGAACGAACCGATCGGGAAACAGCTTCTCGCCGCCATGCATGCGTGGGACTACACCTACGGCTTCATGGACAACTACAGTTACGGCTGTGTGGCGTGCGGCCGGCTCGACCTTGCCATCTCTCTCCTCGACAAGCCGTGGGACTCCGCGGCGGCGGCCTGCATTGTGCGCGAGGCCGGTGGAGCCTTCAGCGATATCGAAGGCAACCGCACCGTCCACAACGGATCCACCGTCCTCTCCAACGGCTTCCTGCACGACGCTATTCTTGAGCGCCTGCAGGCGCGCGGCTAGAATCTATCCCCGCAGCGTGCGCTCCGCAGAGAGATCGAGGTAGCGTTTGATGCCCTCGGGTTCCACGTTGAACGGGATGTGGTTGCCCACACACATCATGTAGCCACCCGTCATGCGACTGGTCTCGACCATGCTGTCCACCATCGCTTCAATCTCGGCGGCATCGTTGCGCATCAGGACACGGTTGTCGCCTTCGCCCGCGAGAAAGAGGTCCTTGCCTTCGTGCCGGCGTGCGATGGCCTTGTAGTCGGTGTAGGGTTCACTGATGATGCCGCGTGCGCCACAGGCGATCACGTCGTCGGCATACGCATCAATGCAGCCGTCCACCATGAAGATCACCTCTTTGCCCGCCGCTTTGAGCAGACTCCAGTACTCTTCGTAACGCGGGAAGATGTACTTATGCATCCACGGTGGTGAGCATACCGGTCCCCGCGACAACACAATGTCATCGTGGCAGACCACGAAATTGACCGGCAGGCGTGCAAACGCCCGGAAAAGACGGCGGTTGATCTCGGCAAACTCCTCCATGATCCGCTCGAACTCAGGGAGCAGGCAGAGATTCATGAAGTTCTCGTAGCCAAACACCAGCATCGGCCACATGAACATGGTGTTGTAGAAAGAACAGGCAACCGGATTTCCTTCCGGCGCCTGGTCGCCCCACTCCGCCGGGTAGTGCTTGCGGAAACGCTCGTAGATAATCTCCTCCGAGCTGAAGTCGCCATCCACCACGACATTCCAGTCCGTGAAGTCGCCTTGCTCCAAGGGACTGAAGGCCAGCATCTCCTCCTCGCTTTTGAAGCGGTGCGAGGCATCCTGCTGCTGCCAATGGTCGCGGTTGCGGTCACCCCAGCGCCCCTTGCCCTTGTCCTCCTGCTCCTCCGGCCGCGGTATCGGATCGTCCGATGCCGGTACCCCGATCTCAAGTTGCGGATAGAGTTCCCGCATCCGCTCGCGGCATTGGCGCGGATGATCGTAATGATCAATCCCCGTCAGGTAGGTCTCGCCATCCGGACACGACCAGTGCTCCCAATGCGGAATCCGCTGCGGATTCAATCCCATAAACGCCTGGTACCGCCCTTGCTGCTCTGCTGTCATAACCTCACCTTGCTAGATAACTATTTCGCCCGTAACACGCCCACCATCATCAAGTATAACAGTCCATATCAGCAATATCTCATTGCAACTAGTTGATAGATATATATAACCTACCTCTATGGATATCACCTATAGATCACCCGATGCACTCGCCCCGGTTCAGGCGCTCACCTGG
Source organism: Verrucomicrobiota bacterium (assembly GCA_018648805.1). Lineage (GTDB taxonomy): Bacteria > Verrucomicrobiota > Kiritimatiellia > UBA8416 > JABMPJ01 > JABMPJ01. The sequence continues at coordinate 5,619 of JABGQM010000037.1, read as the reverse complement.
CGGCTGCTGGCCGGGCAGAGCGCGGCTTACGGGGCGGCCTGGGGAAATTTCGGACGTGAGCTGATTCGCAACGATTTTGCCCGCCTCTATCTGCTTGAGTCGGGCCACATTTCGATCCAGACAGCGGCGGACACCTTCCAGCTCACACCCGGCCACCTCTGGCTGATCCCCGGCGGCATAGCCGCGCGCTACTGCTGCGCAACGACCATGCACCTCAACTGGGTACACTTCAACGTCTTCGCCATTCCTGAGCTCGATCTTCTTGCCGGCGGAGCCCCACGCGCCATGCCAGCGGATGCCGCTTCGGTCTCCCGTTTTCACGCCATGCTCGAAGCGGCCACAACCAGTCAACCCATGGCCCTCGCCACGGCCCTCGCCATCCTGGGCGGACTGGTCGCACCGTTCTTCCCGGCCGAATGGGGCGATCTTCTGCCGGATGCCCGGGCGCTTCATCGCCTGCGGCCGGCGCTCGATCACATTACCTCCCGCTTTGCCACCGACTGCTCCGTCGGGGCCCTGGCACGCGCCGTGCATCTGCACCCGGTCTACTTCAGTCGCCTCTTCAAAGCGACCCTCGGTATTCCGCCCGCCCAGTACGTCACTGCCATCCGCATGCGCCACGCCGCCACCCGTCTTGGCACCACCCCACTCCCCGTCAAGGCCATTGCCATCGAATGCGGCTATCCCGACCCCTACCACTTTTCGCGTGCCTTCAAACGGCACACCGGCGTCGCCCCTCAGGTCTATCGCCACGCACATACGCGCTGACCGTTCGTTTGATCGCATGACGTCCGCTACGCGGACACGGCACAAGACACCGCCGCCATCAATGTTTCCGCGGCATCACGAATCGTGGTCGGCTCCCACTCGGACTGATAGACCGATGAACCCACCCCGATCCCGTACGCACCACTGTCGAAATAGTCGTCCACGTTATCGGTAGTGACGCCACCTACCGCCAGGACGGGTGTCGGCAGCACGGCCTTGAGCTCCTTGATGTAGCCCGGGCCGAAACGGCCAGCCGGGAAACATTTAAGCAGGTCGGCCCCCGCGGCCGCCGCCGCGAACGCTTCGCTCGGTGTGAGGAACCCGGGTATGGAAATCAGACCCCGCTCCTTCGTGCGCGCAATCACGGCGGCATCCGTGTTGGGCGAGATGATGTAACGTCCACCCGCCATCGCCACCGCGGCCACCTCGTCAGGCGTCAGCACCGTACCGGCCCCGATGTGTACCCCCTGCGGCGCCAGATGTTCAACTGCCCGCCCGATGCTGACCAGCGGGTCGGGCGAATTCAGTGTCACCTCAATGAACCGAATGCCGCCCGCCACGAGCGCCTCGCAGACCGGCAACACCGTCGCGGGCGTCACCCCACGCAGGATCGCAATCACCGGCGCTTGCGCCAGATCCTTTCTGAACTGCTCAACTGAAATGTGTGACATGCTACTCTCTCCCTGCGCGGAAATCCGCAGCTCCTGTTGACCACGCCCCACCAACTATGCAAGGGTGGCGCTGGTTACACCATGAAAATTGAATACCACAGTTTTTTTGATCCGTTTGACGATGCCGCACGCGAGGCGCTGCTAAGCAGCGCCGAGCACCTGATCCGCGGGCCGGGGGAGTGCATCTTCGAAGAGGGCGACACCCCCGACGCGCTCTATCTTGTACTCGAAGGCGAAATCGAGGTCAACCGGCGCACGCCGGATGGCCAGACCGTCATGCTGGCGCGCATCGGACCCGGGGACTGCCTGGGCGAGATGGGGGTCTTTGACGGCGAGAAGCGCAGCGCGTCAGCCCACACAGTGGGGCAGACCCGACTGGGGCGTATTCCCGCGGCAGCCCTGCTCGCAATCGTCCGTTCACAGCCGGGCGACACGGTAATCCAACTTCTGCACACGCTCTCATCGCGCCTGCGTAAATCGAACGAGGAGTTTCTGCAGGTGGTCTTCAATGCGGAACGCCACCGCCTGCTGCTGCAGTGCTGTGGCTCACTGGCGCGCTGGAACGAGAGGGCGACCGAGGCCACCGCACCGACCGCGCTCGCCGGAGCCTGGCAAGCCGTGCTCGACGGACAGCACGAGCTACACCCCGAGGCCGTCCCAGTCGCGCACTGCCTGGCGGCCCTGGCAGACCGACACAGATGCCGCCTGGCGGCAGCGGACATATCACTTGAGCTTACGCCATGTGATGGTGCCATACAGGTCGATCGCCAGGCCATAGAGACCGTTCTGGACAACCTCCTGCTCAATGCCGGGGAGCTATGGGATGGGCAGCGCGCCACGCACATTGGGATCACAACCCTCTGGCGCCCCTCAGAGGTCGAAGTCACGATCAGCGACAACGGGCCCGGCATCGAACCCTCCCTGCGTGACCGGGCCTGTGCGCCCTTTGCCACCAGCCGCCCCGCCGAGGCCCTCGGTCTCGGCCTGGCCATCTGCCAATCGGTCGTCGAAGCCCACGGCGGCACGCTGCGCCTGCTCAGTCCCACCGAAGGCGGCACCACCGTGCTGCTGACGCTGCCGACAGCGTCCAGCGGGACCTAGTGCCGGGCCATGAGCGACGCTACGCACCGGTCGATCCGGTAGCGGAAAAGAGAGCGTGGAGGATCGCGCGAACCGCAGCGGCATCAACGTCCCGGGGATTGGCCCCGGTCGATCCCGAGGCGACTGTTTCGGCCACGACCTCCTCCTCGTCCTGCAACACCTCGTCCGCGAACGGGTTGGCCACGGCCATTGAACGGATCAGGCCTGCCACCCGCTCCTCAACATCGGGGCCGAGCACATCCGCCAGGCGTGCGTACTTCGCTCTACAGACGTCACGGTTGTAACGAAGGACATGCGGGAGACAGACCGCACAGACGAGGCCGTGAGGCAGGTGGAAGCGGGCGCCCAGCGGGTGGGCGAGCCCGTGAACCAAACCAAGGCGCGCATTGGATAGCGCCAGACCGGCCAGATAGCTGCCGCGCAGGAGCGCCTCGCGCGACGCGTCATCCCCCCCATTGAACACGGTTTCGATGCTCTGGTTGATATCCTCCACCGCCTGCAGGGCCAGGTGATCGGTCAGGCGGGTCGCGTTCCGGCTGAGGTAGGACTCGACCGCCTGGGTGAACGCATCCATGCCCGATGCGGCAACCAGGGCGGGCGGACAGGACGTCAGCAGGTCGGGATCGAGAATGACCAGCCGGGCGGTGTGGGAGGGATGGCGGATCGACTTCTTTGTGCCCGTCGCGCTGTTGGTGAGCACGGAGACCATGGTCGCTTCCGAACCCGTACCGGCCGTCGCGGGGGCGGCCACGAACGCCACGCGGGAGGAGGGCAGCGGCTCACCGTCATGATAGGCAGAGGTCGGCAGGGGTGCATCACGCAGCCCGGCGGCCGCCTTGGCCACATCCATAACGCTGCCCCCACCCACGGCGGCGACCCAGGCGACATCCCCGCTAAGCAGCACATCGCGCAGCGCATCCACCTGCTCCACGGTCGGTTCCCCACCGGGATGCTGCCAGGGAATGGTCTCCAGTCCGGACGGGTTTGCCGCCAGGATGCGTTCCAACACGCCGCTGGCCGCCAGCGACCGGCCGTGAACCAACAGGCCGCGGGATCCAAAGGCGGCACATTCGGGCAGCAGGCCGGTCACCTTGCCCTTTCCCGAGAGGGTCTGCATCGGGAAGAGCAGGCTGGCCGGCAGCACGTTCACGCCTTCGCTCCATACATGGCGATCACGGCAATCAAGGTGAGCGGTTCACTGCCGTCGTTGCGGATGGTGTGTGTCGCGCCGTTGCCGGTCAGGACCGCATCACCCGTGGAAACCCGTTCCTCGCCGCTGCCGTCATCCAGGAGGCCGGATCCCGCTGTAATAATATAGACCTCGTCCTCGCGCAGGTGCTGATGCGATCCGATACTCGCCCCGGGCGGAAGGGTCAGCTCCGCACACAGCCGCACATTGGCGGTCCACTCTTCCCGGCTGAACAGATGGCTGATGGTCACACTCCCGTTGCCACCGCGCATCTGCTCTTTTACTTCACTGTTTCTCTCGGCTACTCGACGTATCATGATGCCTCTCCTCCGCCTATTATCCTAACAACACCCATATTGATGCCTGGTGCCCTGCCGGGTCAATGAGGGAATCCGCGGGGGCGATCCTCACTTCATTATCGCAGATTCTCAGTCACTATCGTTGAGGCCTAAACTAGGGTGATTGCTCCTTTACCGGCCAATGCCCGAGCAACGAAGGATCCTCGCTGCGGGTCTCTCCCCACGCCGCCACGCCTCCAAAGATCTATATTCAGGAAGCCTCTTGCGCTATGTAACCGAATGGGTTACGCTTGTTTGGTTGTTCGGACAATGAAAGGTGAGTCGGGGTGATCAAGAGTTTCAGGCACAAGGGGCTCAAGACGTTCTTCGAGAGCGGCTCCTTGAAGGGCATACAGTCCAAACACAACAAACGTCTGGCTCTGATTCTGGATATTCTCGATGCCATGACGTGTATTGACGATATCCGATTGCCAGGACTGGATCTGCACTTGCTGCGACCGAAGCAGCTGCAGATCTACGCTGTGAAGGTGTCTGGGAATTGGCGTGTTACATTCAGATTTGAGAGCGGCGACGTGTATATTGTTGACTACCTGGACTATCATTAGGAGTAATCGGAGATGAAGATGACTGATTCCGAACCCATTCTGTCGGTAATGGAGCGAGAGAGATGTCCGACGCATCCTGGGGCAGCTCTCCGGGAGTTCTATCTTGATGAAGTGCCTGTCAGTATCACCGAATTTGCAGCGGATATAGGGGTTTCCCGGAAGGCGGTATCTGCGATCGTCAATGCACGTAAATCCATAACCGCTGAAATGGCAATGCGTATTGCCAAGGCAACGGTTACCTCACCCCAACTCTGGCTGAATCTGCAGGCCAATTATGATCTATGGCAGGTGGCACATGAGAAAAGGGGCCTACTTGAAAGTATACGACCGATTGCCGCAACCCTATGATGCTCAGTGCGGGGAACGAATTAGCCGGTAAAGGAGCAGTACCCCCAATTGACGGCTCAACGATACTGACTGACAGATCGTTCTCGTTGACGTTCGATTGTCCTCTGACACCCCTGGTCACCAACGGTGTGCTTTCGCTTCTGCTTGAGTAGTTCTTCTCTTGAGGTAACAGCGGATGGATGGGCCATCGCTGTTGAGTCGAGGAAGATCTACTCGGGTGAAACATGGGGGCGCGCTGCTCGTTCCCTACCGTCGCTACGCGCAAGCATGTGTTGCCGGCGGCAACCAAACGTTCCCTGCTGTCACAATCGGGCAAAACGCAGGAACAGTGGTGGCAGAAGTGGTGGACGCTCACGCGCCACACAAGATGTAACACCCAAAGATTAGGTGAGTTACAACGAAAAGACTGGAGCCAACGGTCAGGATCGAACTGACGACCTGCTCATTACGAGTGAGCTGCTCTACCAACTGAGCTACGTTGGCCCATTCAAAAGGACTCGCGCAGTGTACGCGGATCGGGGCTGATGTCAAGCTTGGTGCGTGTTCTTGTTGAGCTGTCGCAGTGCTATAGCGCTCACCGGAATTGAGCCGGGTCTGCTCATCTAAACTGAGCCACCTGAATGCCGCTTGAATAATGC
>JABGQM010000036.1 GCA_018648805.1 Verrucomicrobiota bacterium | reverse complement strand
AACAGCCGTCAGCACCACGAGAACAAGGCCCGCGACTATGGCTCTCCGTGTGTTCATTTTTATCATCAGCACAGAACGCTTGCCTGAGCCGCAAGAGACAGGCGCGATCTTGCGGCTGTCTCTTGTCGGTCTCCAGGCGGATGTTGGGCGTGTTCTCTATGCGATTGCCGCAAGTTGGTATGAGAACTCGTTGACATCCGTCTGCTGTTTCGCATGCTCAACAGTCATGCTAACAACATGTCCGTCCTTGTCGGTTTCGACAAGGACGTCCTCGTTGAGATCATACGTCTCAATGACGTCTTGATTGCTGAATGTCAGCAGCAGCGTATCGGTGTCTTGGAAGTACTTTGCTTTCATATCTCTTTCTCCTGAAATCGCCGATCAAAGAATGCGTTATGCACGGTTTCGCCATCTTCAAGCAGCACAACTCGCAGATACCGATTTCCCGCTGCCTCAATCTTCTTCCATTTTCGGATTCGACCATCGTGCTGAATGTGAACTGCATCAGGATTCAAGATGGTCGCTTCAATCCACATGTCTTCAATCGACTGGCGGTCAGATCGAGTGCGTGTTGTCAGGAAGTATTGCGTTACCTTCATGGGAGAACTCTATTACAGACCGCCGAATAAGTCCAGTGAGGCGTTCTTCTTGATTGCCCAACGCTGAAATGACCGTTTTAAAATGGCCGTATTCGGCTATTTGGAATACGGGTCAATTGTGATGTTCGGCAATGACCTCTCCGTTCGATGTCACATGGCACTCCTGCCATTCCCATTCACGCAGGGATAGGCGAACACGCCGCAGCTCCGGTTTGCCGAGGGAGCAAGACGCAGGCTCTCCAACGGGATTATAGACATATGTCCCTCCCCTCGGACAGGCTGGGGTCTTGTTTCCCTTAATGTACTCATTGGCTTCGACAATTATGGGGGCATCACCAGGCTGTTTCCCACTGGCTGCAGCCCACTGGGCCTTGGCGCTGTCGATCTGCCTCAGGTTCCAAGGACATGGATTCCACGCACGACAATGCTCCCGACAGATGGGCGGCAGCATGAACACCCATGAGAGGGCAATCCACCCAACAACGACAAGCAACAGCAAGCTGCGTAGAAATAGCTTTGATGGTCTCATTCTCTTCTTGCCGAACAGCTATTAGTTATCGTGGGCAATAATACGTATGTTATTGCCCGCGGGCACAATATTGTTGTTTTGGGTGTCCCGTTTCGAAAGAACAGGCCGAAACCATCGCAGTAGGGCGGTCAAGGGCCTGTTCGTTGGCCTGTCTGGCTGTGAGAGGCCGTTTCTCACTATCGTGCAGTCTCCATGGAGTGGATCATGGCCAAAGATGGTAGGGGTGTCAATGGGTTCTGGACGGCCTTCTGCGATGCCCTCTCTCAGCAAGGCGTCGCTGATAAACAGACCAAGTTCCATCTGTGAACTGGGCCCACAAGCTCGCTGCCTGGCTCAAGGGGGTACCGCTGCGTGAGCAATCTCTTGATGATGCCCTTTCCCACAGCTCCGCCCCGTGGATTATGCATCCTCCTTCGCCCTGCGGGCTTTGGAGGACGGGTCGGAGGACAAGTCCTCCGTCGCACAACGCTATGGAGAAGCAAGGAAGGGGCTGACTCTCACGCCAGCTTGCACTCTTGGAGTCTACTTCACGAGTGGCCGCGCCGCAAACTTGTTTGGACCGTTTGTGCTACGGGAATCCCGAGCAATCCACAGAACAAGTTTGCCGCCTATCAGCACAGGGCGTAGACTTCACCAGTGCCAAGTGGCGCGATAGGCGCCCCCGCATAGTCAAAGGGCTCGACAAGACAGTGAAGAGACACAACGCAGCACCGGTCATAGTCCTTGCGGTACACATGGGTGTCTTGGCCATCGTCTTCTTTGTGGGCACAGCCGGAACGACAAGCACGTCGCGTGATGCTCCGTCGGCTGTGGATGTTGCCCTGGTCACCTACGTCGAGCATGGAGTGGCATCGTCCTCTGAGATGGTGGATGGAAGTGTCTCAGGTGCTCCTGTCGAGGATCCCTCTCGGGAGCCCATCATTCCGAGCACGAATCGAGTCATTCACACGGAGCTGTCTTCCGACGGCCCCATGCTGACGAGGGAAGAGATAGAAGAGGCCCTCCTCGCGTCATTGTCAGCGTCGACATCAACGGCCGTGCAACGTCGTGGCCACGATGTAGCAATCATTCAGGCAGCTTTTCATGGGCCGTGGCGGCCCCCTTCTCGATACGAGGTCGGAAGCGCCATCGTCATTGCACGCGTCGTCTTCGCAAGAGACGGAACCGTTCTGCGTGCAACCATTGAGTCGCCATCAGGAATTCCCGGGCTTGACGCCTCTGTGCGCGAGGCCCTTCAGCAGGTGGGCAGAGTCATGGGACTCTCAGAAGCAACTCTACAGAAGAGCGACGGTATTACCATCACGTTCTCGGTTATACAGTAAAGGTGCCGACGGAAGCTGCATCGTCTCGTTCGCGATTCTTCTGGCAGGTGGGTTCTGGCGGCCTGTGCCCGAATCCATGGTGCTTCCATGGTTGAACTAACACTGTTTGGTCGGCATAGTAGGCAAGCTAGAGTTGAGTGCGTTCCCGGGCTGTCACCATGGGCATCGTGCTGTCTGTTCCTGTTTCTAAGGAGAATCGATGATGAGAAGCAATCACCTGTTGTATCTGTGTGCCGTGCTGTCCATGGCTTGTGGTATCGCCGCTGGCAAAGATGAGGGCGCTGGAGCGGCGCGTGCGGGGTTGTCGATTCCGCGGATTGAATATGTCGCCGAGCTCTCCAGGGGTGAGGCCTCTGTTGAGGCGAGGGTTACGGTTGTGGCGCCATCTGATGATGAGCTCTCGGTCCTTCTGTTTGAGGGCGCTGTGGCGGTGTTGGATACGAAGCTGCCGTCTGGCCTCAGAATTGAGCGTAGGGACAAGCAGTACTGGCTGGTGACGCAGAAGCGTGGCCGGCATGAGCTGAAGATCCCCCTGCTGGCGAAGGTGGAGATCGCTCCGCCGTGGTTGAGCCTTTCTTTCATGGGACCGCAAGCTGTTGCGATTGCATCCGTTGATGCGGAGGTCAGCGACGATGAGGCCGATCTCGAACTTCTGAGCGGTGTCTACGTGGCGCATGAGAAGCAGAGCGCGCAGAAGCGGGTGCGCGGGTTCCTCGGGGCAGACCGGCGGGTGGCCCTGCGGTGGCGCAGCGGCGCCAGGGAAGTGGCACGCGAATGCCTGATGACCTGCGATACAAAGGGTACCGCTACACTTGATGCCTCTCTGATCCGCTACACGACGCGCCTCAATCTTGAGGTGCTGCAGGGCGCTACAAAGGAACTCACGGTGTCGCTGCCCGCGGGGCAAGTGCTGACCGATATCAAGGGTGACGGCATCAAAGACTGGTCGACCCGCGAAGAGGGGGGACGCAGTGAGCTGCACGTGGAACTCGTTCAGCCGCTCAAAGGGAGCTATCTGCTGGAGGTGGCCACGGAGCAGACCGCTGCGGTTGCGCCGTCCAAGTCCTCGGTAGCCCTGCCGGAACCTGGTGGCGTCGACCGTGAGACGGGGTCGCTGAACCTGCTGGTGCAGGACGTGACGCTTGAGGTGGCCGCCGTGAAGGGGTTCCGACAGGTTGATGCGGAGAAAGGGTCCGCGCTGGCCTATCGCTTCCATACGCGTCCCGCACATCTCGAGGCTGCCATCGAACGGGTTGAGTCGATGATTCGGGTGACCGACCGGGTTTACGTATCCGTCGAGGACACGCGCTTCCTTGAAACGCATGGCCTGGATGTCTACGTGGAGAAGGCCGGTATCCACTCTCTCAAGCTTGCTCTGGAGGATGCCGCCTCGGTGGTCGATGTGACCGGTAGCCGGGTCGAGGACTGGCATGTGGGCGACGAGGGTATCACGGTTGATTTCAACAGACGTATCTTGGGGCGCTGCCGGGTTGTCATCCAGCGTGAGATGCCGCTGTCGACATTTCCTGTGGAGCTTACGGTCCGGCCGATCCGTGTTGTGGGTGCCGACGACCAGCAGGCGCGCATTGGCGTGAAGGCCTCACCGGGAATTCGACTCCAGACGGCCACCATTTCGGGGACACGCGAGATTCCTCCTGCAAGCCTGGACCGTTCGGGACGGGAAGTGCTGGGCTATCGGTCAGAAGCGGAGGACTGGCTTGTCGTGCTGAAAGGCGATCGCCTGGCGTCGCGGCTTATGGCCGAAGTGTTTAACCTCGTCACGGTGGGTGATGGACAGGTCAGCGGCAGTGCGGTGCTGCGTTTTGCAATTCTGAACCAGGGCGTCCAGGAGCTGAACGTGCAGGTGCCTGACCACTGGAAAAATGTGGATTTCGTGGGGCGCCGCATCCGACAGAAGTCGAAGGAAGGCAATACGTGGCGCATCACATTGCAGGACAAGATGTGGGGCGGCTACCCCCTGCTCATGACCTACGACTACCCGTTTGATCCTCACCAGGCCACTCTTCAGCTTGGCGGCGTGCATGCGCTTGGGGTTGAGCGTGAATCAGGGATCGTGGCGGTCAATACCGCACCGGGTCTTCAGCTTAGCGAGACGATGCTCAAAGCGGAACTACCCGCCCAGATGCTCCGCATTCATGACACAGAGATCCCCGAAATTGACCGGGCGCTAAGCACGCGCCCCATCGTGCTGGCCTATCGCTACTCGGGATCGGACTACGAGTTGGCCGTGGATGTGACACGCTACCAACAGCTTCCTGTTCTCCAGGCGGTGGCCGATCGCACGCAGCTTAGCACCGTTCTGACGCATGAGGGGCAGCTCCTCACCCAGGCCTCCTACGCGGTGAAGAACAACGACAAGCAGTTTCAGCGTTTTGTGCTGCCCGAGGGGGCTGAGTTCTGGGCTTGCTCGGTCGATAGCCGGCCGGTCAAGCCTGAGCAGGATGGTGATGCCGTCTTGATTCCGCTTCCGCGCGGCGGCAGCCGTGATCGGGCCTTCTCCGTCGATATCGTCTATGCACAGCACACGGCCCCGCTGCGCAGCCACCTGCCTCGGTCGGTGCGACTGCGTGCACCGGAAACGGATATTCAGACCACCTACGCTGAGTGGGAGCTCTATGTGCCGGCCACGCACGACCTCAGTCGTTTCTCAGGCAACATGGTTGTGGCAGCGGGCACGACGTACGGTCTGGATGAAGCATGGTCACAGTTCACCCGTTTCTACGACAACCTCTACAGCCGCTTCCGTGGCCTGGCTGTCGCCGGCCTGGTGTTCGCGGGATTTATCGCGCTGATCGTACTGTCGGCCCGGCGGCACTGGCGTGGACTGGCTGCGCTCTGCGCGGTCGGGTTTGTCGTCCTGATTCTGGCTGGAATGTTGCTTCCCGCAGTCAGCAACTCGCGCGAAAGAGCCCGTCGTGTCAGCTCCATGAGCAATCTCAGTCAACTGGGCAAGGCCATGGCGATGTATTCCATGGATAATAGTGAGCAGCTCCCCGACTCCCTGGACGCGTTGACCGACGTGGACATGGTCCAAGAGTCATTGCTGTCTGATCCGGTCAGTGGACTTCGCTATGAGTATACCGGCGGCGGGCGCTCGATGGGTGACCTCGCGGCGGATGCCATCGTGGCCTATGCACCGACCTCTTCGGGTGGCGGCCGCAACGTGCTGATGACCGACGGCTCGGTGACGTGGATGAACGACAGCGATTTCACGAGCGCGCTGGCGCAGATGGTAAAGACACGTGAAGCCGGGCAGATCGTGGCCCCCGCCGCGCCCGTGGCTCTGGAGCCTGCCGTAGATCAATCTGAATCTCAGAGGGATCGCATCCGCCAGAAGATGGAGAGTATCAAGATTCCCGAGATTGACTTCCGGCAGGCCAACATCCATGACGTGATAGATTTCCTGGAGATGGCGAGTGTGGACTTCGATGCCTCCGATGCGGCCGAAGATGAAAAAGGCCTCAATATCATTCTTAGCTTGGGGCAGGGCAGGGCCGCTTCGGCCGCTTCCGATGATCCTTTCGCAGCTGCGCCGGCCCCGGCTGTTTCTGACGACCCCTTTGCGGTCATGCTGGAGGATGATGGATTCCGCGGGAGCGCGAATGTCCCACTGATCACATTTACGGCGCGTCACATCAGCGTGATGGAGGCGCTGCGGATCGTAACGCAGGTTGCCAATCTGAAGTATCGCATCGAAGGCAGCGTGGTGATGGTGGTGCCGTTCAATAGCGCTGACGGTGAAATTGTCGTACGGATGTATGATGTGCAGCCGGGGCTGGAGGAGAAGATCTCCACACTTGGTGCGGAGATGAGCCGCTCGGCTTTTGGTAATGGTTCCGATTTCATCGCACTTGAAGGCCAGAGCGTATCGGCTGGCGGGGGCGATTGGAGAACGCTATTTACAGACATGGGCGTGCAGTGGCCGGACAAATCAAGCGTCAAGTATGTGCGAAGCATCGGAAAGCTGGTCGTCGCGAACACGGAGAAGAACATGGCGGTCATGGAAGATGTTCTTGAGACTCTCTCAACTACCCCCGGTCGTGTTCAGGAGGCAGAAGTGCCCGTCCAGCAGGCCATGGAGGCGGCCCCGCTTTCATTGGCCGGTTCGGCGAGTGCCGCCGCAGCGGGCGTACAGTCGGTGGATGTGGATATCCCCCGCAGCGGTGAACGGTTTGTGTTTACCAAGGTATTGGCAACGGGTGGTGATGCCCTTGAGGTAAGTGGTGTGGCTATGCCGCATGTTGTCGGAACATTCATGAAGGGCTTTTTCGCTCTCGTGGTCTTTGTCATGGGTATCCTTCTTCTGTGGTGGCGGCGCCGGCGGCAGCGTGTGTCGTCTATCCTGGATGCCTTGGGCATCGTCATGATCGCGGGGAGTGTGGTCGGAGTATTGCTGGTGAGCCGCCTGCTGGGTGTCGGTATGATCGCCGCCGCGCCCATTATCGGGCTTGTGGTGCTGGTCACGGCGGTCAAACGGATCCGCCGCGCCCGCCAGTCAGATCTGCCGCCCCCGCCGCCGCATGAGGGCATGAGCAGTCCGTCGGCTATCGCGCCGCTGCTTCTCGCTGGCGCGCTTGCGCTCTATGCGCAGGCGGCTGCCGGCGCGCTGGTGGTCAGCCACGCGGAATACACGGGGGCCGTGCGCTCCGATGTAGCTGAGATCGATGTCAGCCTGGAATGCGTCGTCACGCCCGGTACACAGGATGTGTCACGGCTCAGGCTCTTTGGTCTGCCTGTGGCCGTCAGTGAGTTCAAGGCATCGCGCCGTGGGGTCGAGTTGGGCCGCGATGCCGATGGGGTCTTCCTGCACTGCACGGGTCGGGGCGATGTCACGGCCAGCATGAAGTTGCTCGTTTCTCCCAAGGGCGATGCGAAAGCCAAGGTGTTGGACATGCGCATCCCAATGGCGCTGTCGAGTCGGGTAGACCTGACGTTTCTCGAGAGTGATGCTGACGTGAAGATTCCGGATGCGGTGACGCTTCGGCGGCTACCGGCTGAAGCAACGCTCTCGGCCGGAAGCGCGCGCGTGCAGGCCGTGTTGGGCGCCACAGATCGTCTGAAGATCGAGTGGGAGCCGCGTGTGCGGCGGGCCGAAGATGTGGCCGCTATGGTGTTCTGTGAGAGCCACACGCTGGTGCATGCGGGCGGCGGAGGAATCCGCATGCGTACGCGATTTGCCTACCAGATCAGCCAGGGCCTTCTGGAGGAGGCGCGGGTACTCATTCCGGCCGGCCAGCAGTTGCTCAAGGTGACGGGCAAGGCCATTGAGCGGTGGGAGGCCGAGGCGCAGGCTGATGGCAGCGTGGTAAGCGTGAAACTGTTGGAAGGGGTCGCCGACACGTATGAGTTGGTCATCGATACGGAGTATCGCTATGCCGCTCTCCCTGCAAGCGTCGCGCTGATGTTCCCACAAGCTGTTGGTGTGCAGCGGCAGGCGGCGGTTGTGGCTCTCAGCAGGGGCGAGGATATTGCTCTGGCAGCCCAGATGCCCGCTACGGTGAAGAAAATCGACATTACTGCGGCCACATGGAAAGCCTTGGCTACAGACCTGCAGCCCAACATCCAGTCCGTTCATCGCCTCGCCGATCCGGCCTGCAAAGCGGATTTGGCCATCACGGCCGTGGAGCCGCGCGTGCAGGCGGTTGTACACAACCAGTTCCGCATGGGTGAGGAGAGTCAGCACATTGCGGCGAGGGTGGAGTATACGATCAAGGAAGCGGGTGTGTTCGGGGTGGCACTCAGTTTGCCGCAGGGCTTCACCGTGACCTCGTTGTCGGGTAGTCACGTGCTGAGTTGGAAAGCCCTGAGCGATGCGGATGGATCGCGGGTCAGGGTGAAATTCAGTCAGCGTATCCTTGGTCAGCAGCGCTTGGACCTCGTGCTCTATCGCTGGGTGGGCGCATTGGCCGAAAGCGTGTCATTCCGTGGTGTATACCCCGTAGGTGCCGAAAAGGTAACCGGTTTTGTGAAGGTGGGGGCCGATCTCGGGCTTGCCGTCCATGTGAGCGCCAGTGAGGGCCTCACCGAAGTTCCGGCCAACTCGGTGCGCAACATCGGGAACGATGGGGGCGCACTGGCCTACAAGTTCACGCAGGTTGAACCGAGCGATGAGGCTCCCTGGAACCTGCTGCTCAAAGCGGAAACCGTGCCGTCGTGGGTACGGGCTGAGGTGGTCAACCGGTTGGTGGCCGATCCCACGCAGATCGGTATCGTGCGGGGTGTCTCCAGTATTCGCTACGACATCCACAATGCACCTGTGAAGCAGTTCCGTATTGAGATGCCGGAAGATTTTCGCAACGTCGAGATCACCGGAAAGAACATCCGGCGCAAGGAGAATGCGGATGGCGTGTGGACGGTCTCGCTCCAGGAGAAGGTCTCGGGCATACAGGATATCCGTGTCGAATGGGAACGCTCATTTGATATTGCCGAGGGCGGTTGTGCGGTGCGTGGACCCGTGATCAGGGATGTGGAGCGCGAGACCGGGTATTTCGCCATCTTTGTGGGGCCTCCGTTGCAGGTAGAAGAGGGGCAAGTCGGCAGCGATGTCATCAAGGCCGATGTGTCGGAGCTGCCTGAGTGGGGTGGCAGTTGTGATGATGCGGCGCTGGCTTATCGCTACCTGAAAGCAGGCAGCGAAGTGGGCCTGAAGGTTACCCGCTATGATCATGCCGCCGTATTGGGCGCCATTGCTGACAGTGCCCATTTCCGGACGGTTGTGGCTGAGGACGGTCAGCTCATGACGTCGGCGCGGCTATCGGTTCAGAACACCGCATTCCAGTACTTGGAGCTCGCCCTTCCGGAGAACTCTGAGCTCTGGTCGGCCTTCGTATCGGGCGTGGCCATACAGCCTAATGTCGATTCGGGAAAGGTTATGCTGCCCCTCAAACAGGTGGCCTCGGCGGCCAGCTCTGTAGACATCGATCTGGTCTATATCGGTACCACGAAGTTTCCTGAACGCAAGGGGGCGATCGCAATCGCTTCACCCTCGCTTGGCATCCCCGTGAAGGATGCGCGCTGGGATCTCTATCTGCCACCGGGCTACGTCTACACCGGTTTTGGCGGCAGCATGCAGAGAGAGGAGACCACCGAAGGCGAGGCGGTGCAGTCGTACAGCTTCTCGATGAGTGATTACTCACGTGTGGCGGGCAAGAAAGCGGCGGCACGGAAGGCCAAAGTCAGCATGAAGCTAAAATGGGCCAATGAGGCCTTGGATTCCGAGAGCGGAAAGAATGTCGCTCAGTATCAGCAGGTCCTAAGCGAAGCCGGTGGCGCGGCATCATCCGACCACGAAGTGACTCGCCTGAAGAAGAAGCTGCGCGATGCCCAGGCGGTCAACATGCTCAAGCGGCAGGAGAGCTTCTCAAAGGGGTATGCCAAGGGCGGCAAGACGGCTGGCATTGAGCAGCGCATGGCCAAGGACGATGTCGTCGAACAGCTCCTGAGCAAAGAGACCGCGGCACGCCAGTGGGATCGCCTACAGCGTGCACAGGAGATCGGCGAAGCCCGCATTCGGCCGATCCACGTGGTGCTGCCTCAGCGGGGCATCAAGTATACCTTCACGCAGCCCTTGCAGTCCAAGCCCTGGGATCCCATGACGATCAAGTTCTCCGCCGCCAGGGCCGGTGCCGGGGGGGTGTGGGGCTGGGTCGGCACGTCCGTAGTTGGCTTCCTCGTCATCTGGCTCGCCGTAGCCGCGGGCCGGCGGCGGCAGGATGGATAGCCTGGGCGTCACAGAGAGATGTATCATATGATGCTGATCACACTGGAGCTGTTGGTGGTGGTCTATGTGGCATGGGTTGCATGGCGGATCATGCGTAACCGCTTTCTGCTCAATCTTCTACTTGGGGTTTCTGCCGCGATTGGGCTGGGTGTGGCGTGGGCGGGTGGCAAGGTGGTGGTGGGGCTGGGCAAGCCGGTGGTCGACAATCCGTTGCTGCTTCACTTGCTGGCTGCGTCCTTGGCTTCGGTGATCTTCTTTGTGGTGGTCTATTTCCTCGGGCGCACCGTGCGTAAGCGCGCGATGCGTGATCGTGACCAGCCTGTGCCGGCCGCCGGGCGAGCACTGAACCTGTTACTCGTGGCATTGCTTCTTGTCGGCGTTATCGCGCTGATCGACTTCATGGTAGCCGTGGCCGACTACTCCGAGCTGGGGAGTCGCGTGCGTGAACGTTCGCTCTATCTCAAGTTCTTCCTGGCACCGGGGGAAAGTGCCCACGCGCTCCCAGGCGAGCGTCTCACACCCGGCGGCGACGTCTTGTGGACTGAGGAAGCATCACTGGTTGAGATCATGGACAAGCAGGCGCAGTTCCTGCAATCGCTCCACTCGGGTTTCAGCTCCTCCACGGATGCTCTCGCCCGGAAGATCGGAACCCAGGCCGTGATTGATCAGGTGGAAGCGCTACAGTTTGTGCTCAATCTACCTGCGCACGACTCGGCCTGGCTGGTCACCAACACACCACAAATCGAGGCTCTATTGAGCAATCAGCATCTTCAGCGGGTGATGAGCGACCCGGAGATTCTCGACAAAGTCATCGCTGCAGGGGAGGGGTCTGTGAGCGCGATCTATGATCTTTCCAAGAACGAAGAGCTCAGGGCGCTGTTGGAGGACCCCGCCATTGCGGAAGGGATCCGCGGTTTGGATCTTCAGCAGATGAAGGAGCGCGTGCTGCAGCATCGCCAAGAGACGAGTCTGACCCCGTCCGCAAAGGGGCGGGACGCCACGCCCTACCTCCTGTTTCCTGTCCCTTCGCATAGGGTGACCTTTTCGGACAAGGTCTAGTCGGTGATTGTCCTCTGGCTGCCGCCACCGCTCTACGGGCGGCCCATGGCGTTGAACATGCTGGCTGGGTTTGTGAAGAGTGTCGTGGCCTCGCCGTTGACCGCGTCATACCTCCCTGCCAGGAGATGCTTGAGTGCCCCTTGAGCATCGGGTGTCTTGATATAGCGCCGGAACACCTCGTTGCCGACTGAGCGAATCAGCAACGCTAGCCCCTCACTGTTCTGATAGACCTCTACCTCGTGTCGCCCGGGGAGTGTGCGGGCGTAACTGGCGGCACCCCCCAGTGAGCCGGCCTTATCGGTGACCTCTTTGAAGCAGGCTCTCACGGCCGGCGCCAACAGTGGACGCGGATACGTGATGTCACCGGGCAAGCTTAGATAGATCTTGCCGTTGCCTGCCACCTGCTTGACGGCTGTGACATAGGGCGGCATAGCGAGCGCCAGTGCATCAGTATCCACGTCCGCCGCCCCATTGGCATAGGCTCTACGAACAGCGACCAGGTAGTTCTTGAGCTCGGCATGGACGGTCGCCTCCGCACTGTCGGCCAGGTCCAGCAGGGATGTGGTGATGTTCTCGCTGGTGAGAATCTGTATGGCGCTCGCGTCGGCCGGTGCCTGGGCCAGCAGGTTCCCCATGGCACCACGCACTTTGGTGGGCGTTCCCAACGCGGGACTGTTCAGCCAGCGCGGCGTACGTGAGCCGCGCTCAATGTAGAGGTGACTCCCGTTGGACCGGTAGTTCACAAAACGGCGGTTCACCAACTCATGTTCATCGAAGCCGAAGTAGCCCGCATGCGTCCGGTAGGTGGTTGACAGAATCAGTTGGGTCACGTCACCTTCAAGTGCACGGGCATGGATTCCGAAATCTTTCTCAAGGAACGGTTGCTGTTGGGAAATCAATGCTGAGAAGTCCTGGCCGTTCTTCCACTCCTGTTTGGCGGCCTTTGTCTCGCGTATGAAGTGCGCTTTCAGAGCGGCTTCAGTCACGGGCATGATGGTCGCCTGAACCGGGCGAACCGGCGTCACTGAAGTAAGTGACCTGAACCATTGTTGAATGGACTCCGCCTTCTCGGGGATCACAATCTCTTCGCCTTGGAGCAGCGTTGTAAGGGTCCACGGTGCCAGCGACTCCATGGGCTGCTTCGGTCGGATATTCAGCAGGTAGGAAAGAAAGCTCTCCGCGGTCTTGGAGGAGAGGGCTTTCACTTCCATCTTTTTCCTGACCAAGGGCACCCATGCCTTGGTAAACGCGGATGGTTTCCCCTTCGGTTGCTTTCCTGAGATGGTGATGATGTCTTTTGAACCCGGCAGTCTGGCCAGAAGGGGGGTGATCACTTTCACGGGAATGGGCTGTGTGCACTTTTCGGGGTGAATCTGGTTTGAGGCAACCACAACCTTCATGGACTGATGGGTTCTGCTGATGTCCAGCGACAGGCTCATGCCTTCGGCTCCCCGCACGAGTTCAATAATGTCCTTGGCCAGAATCTCGTAAGCAGCCAACACGAAGCACTCCGTGTAATCCAATACCTCGTCGATGGACTTGAAGTCGGTCTGGGCACGGATACGCGCATTGATGGAGGGTTTCATCTCGGCGGGGATCATCTGTCTGATCTGGGCCACCTGCTGAGGCCGAATGGTCATGAAGGAGCCCTCGACCATCGGCAGGAACTGTTTGAGAAGGCCTGTATCGAGGCAGAGCAGCAGATCGCGTTCCGCACTATCCACGACAGACGAAAAAACGAAGCTGGATGCATTCATACGGGCCGTCGGTGGAGCCGATGCCAATTGCGTAGCCGTCATCTCAGAGGTACAGAGATAGGCCCGATCGGGAGAACAGAGCACGTACAGCACTTTGGGTAGGTTGGGCTTGGTGGGGGCCACGCGGTAGCAGGGGCGGCCTTGCAGCGTAGCGGCTTCAATCGAACCCGCCTTGGTCATGTTAAGCATGATGCCCGTAAACGCGCGGTAGTCGGCCACGGGGATGGAGAGCACGTAGGACGGTCCGCCGGGGGCCACGTAGAATGTGGCGGTGACCGGCCGCGTGATATCGATGCCCGTCATGCTTCCGAGCAAGGCCGCGTTCAGAGGTGCCCCCACGGTTTGCATCCCCATGAATGCCAGAAGCGGGTGCGGTTGCTTGAGAAGCTCTTGTAGTGGCGGTGGTGCAATTTCTTCGGGGAATGCCGACATCACCAGCTCATCCAGGTCATTTGCCAGCTGCTCAATGCTGTTGATCTGCATATGACAGACGGCACCTTGCGTGAGTGTCTTGTGTGCCGGTCCCGCCGGGAGGCCCGTCGAGGCCAACAGGGTCATGGGCGGCGATGCCGGTGCCGGGTTTTGGCCAAACACGTGGCCTCCGACCGTGAGTACCAGCGCGAAATAGATAGCGAAACGACCTCTCATGAAACACCTCTTCCTTATGTGTTGTTCTCATTGTGCCCGTGTGGGCAAAATCAGGCGCGATGTGGTGTTTCCGAACAGCTAACCCGGCCAATTCCGCAACCCAACGTTCGGATATGTATATCGTGATCGCCAGTCCGTAGCAATCGCCATCTCGGCCGTGGCCGCGGGATCTCTGTTCGAGTCGGCAACGGGGCGTCCTGTGGGGGATGTCAGTGGCGGCCAGATCGGCAGAACAGGTTTGCCGTCGGCCTGCGCAGGAAGTAGTCTGAGGACGTGTGGGGAGGGATCTCTCGTGACCACTCTACGAGAAACGCAGGTCCATGACGTATTTCTCCCAGTGCTTCTTGAACGCATCCATGTCGTCTTCTTTGAGGATCTTCTTCAGCGTCTCGTATCCCGTCTTGTCTTTCTTGTGGTTCTCCACGAAGGCGTGGTAGAACGCGGGCAGAAGCCCCTTTTCCTGTAGGTAATAGCAGAGATACCTGGCTTGAGCATAGTTCGTGCCCCTGTCCATATTGTAGAAACCGAACTCTGTTGTTGATGTCAGATCCTTGAATGAGGGTACTTCTTTTCTCTTTATCGCTTTCTGCAGTCCCGCCAGTCGCCAGTTTGTCGAACCATAGATTTCGCCCTTATGATCCCTGCTCTGTTCGTAAAGTGATCCCAGTCCCTCGTTCAGCCAGGAAGGGCATTCGGGGAAGTTGACCGCTATGTATGGATGAACTATCTCATGTACCAATGTTCCGCCGCCGGTGCGGATATTCATGATCAGGGCGTTGTGCTCGGTGGAAGCATAGCCATATGGCGTAGTCGGCGTATCGTTGAAGATGGACTTGGCGTGAGAGCGATAACTCTTGTCATCTTTGAAAAGCCATATATCCATAATCTTTTCAGGGTCTTTCTTGAAGTACTTTGCCTTAAGTTTCCTGACAGACCACCTTACAGTCCCAACAGCCCTGCGTTTGACGGCACCGAAAGACTCGTCGCCGATGACCACAAATGGCTTCTCAATTGCAACGCTGAAGCCCTTCTCCGGAAGTCTGTCTGCTCTAAGTTCTCTAACATGGTGAGCGAAGTCCGCATTGGAGAAGCCTTCGACTTCTTCCGGCTTCCTGATCTTCTCAAGGTCAAGCCTGAGCCTGACCAGGGTCCATTTCCGCTTGTTGTATCTGAGGGGCCAGCACGCCATGAAGCGGGAGCGCTTCATGCGGTGATATGAGCCCCTGTCTTCTGCGGGTTCATGATAAATGACCTCATCACTTTCCTGGTCATAGCCTAGAATGAGTCTGAAGTGCTCGGTTGCGCTGGATGTCAGGCCGGTCTTCATGCAGACAATCGATGGTATGCCCTTTTTGAGATCGCTGTGAAGCGCGACAAACTGCCGCTCGATATGAGATGTCGAGTTGGCATCTATCTGATACCCGCCAATGCCAGGTGTGAATCCAAGGTTTCTCATGGCCCGCACCATGTCTGGTGTGTAGCACCCGCGACCCAGGGCGGGGTTGACGCCAGAAACGTTGAACACAGCGTCCTGATCAATATCGTACTCAAGCTTCTTCAGCCACATCTCAACGCAGGCTTCGCCACAGAAGTCAGGGCTCTGCCTGACATGTGGAACATCCTTGATCCGTATGGATGTGAGGGGCGCCGCGGTTCTGGATGACTTCCCGCTTTGCTTTGACGCTAGCCCTATTGCGGGAGCGGTAGCTATCAGAAGGAGACCCATGGCCATGTATATGTATAGTGTTTTCATGAGACGACACTAACACACACCCCAAGATTCACTGTAACAGCTCTGTAACAGGCACAACCAGATGGCGCGACCTCGTGTGCCACACTGAGCTTGTGAGCCGTCTTGTGCCTCTCCCACAAAGTCGACGAAGTACTTCACCATGCGCTTCTCCGGATCGGTCCAGATGTCCTGCGCGATCCGCGGTCCGTATGAGAAAACAGCGCCCGGATTCAAGGGGTCGCTTCCTTTCGATGAGGAGGTAGCAGAACGGATCCTCAATAAGAAGACTATAATCGTCATGCTGTGGTCTAGAGTGGCCATTGCACGCAGAGTGAAAATGGGTGTATAACTGTCGCGCTGCAACGGGCAGGTGGCGTGCATCGCCATGGAGGACGGCGGGGCCCCAGCGCGAGACGTCAGATACGAATCGGTCCATGGCCGGGCCAAAAGAGGGAGCAGGAAGATGTCAGAGAACAAGAAAGCAATCGACATGCGTAACAAGGACGATCTAATCGTCATTGGTGGCGCCGGCGGATTCATTGGCGGCTCACTGGCACGCTATTTCACGGATCAGGGATTCACGCGGATCCGCGCCATTGACAAGAAGCCGCTCTACGAGTGGTATCAGGTGGTGCCGGGTGTTGAGAGCCTCTGCATGGATCTCAGCGAAAAGGAGAGCGCCATCCGCGCCTGCGAGGGAGCGATTGAGGTCTACAACCTGGCTGCCGACATGGGCGGCATGGGCTTCATCGAGCGCTTCCGCGTGGAGTGTCTGCGCAGTGTGCTGGTCAACACCCACATGATCGAAGCGGCCTACAATGCTGGAGCCGATCGCTACTTCTTCTCCTCTTCGGCCTGTGCCTACAACACCGATCTACAGAAGGATCCCAACGTACGCGCCTTGAAAGAGAGTGACGCCTATCCGGCCATGAGTGAGCGCGGATACGGATGGGAGAAGCTTCTCTCCGAGATGTTCTGCCAGGAGTACTGGGCTGAGCGCGGGATGAAGACCGCCATTGCACGTTTCCACAACGTGTATGGACCCAACGGCACGTGGGATGGTGGCCGTGAAAAGGCGCCTGCCGCGCTCTGCCGCAAGGTGATCGAAGCGAAGGACAGCGGCAACCTCACGATCGATATCTGGGGTGATGGTGTCCAGACCCGTAGCTTCATGTACATTGATGACTGTGTACAGGGCATCGATATGATCATGCATTGCGACGACCTGATCGCTACCCCGATCAATCTCGGGTCGAGCGAGCTGATCGCGATCAACGATTTGGTCAGCATGGCGGAAGCCATCGGCGGCGTGACGCTGGAGCGGACCCATGATATGGACGCCCCGCGTGGTGTGGCCGGCCGCAATAGCGACAACACCTTCATCCAGGAAGTCCTCGGATGGGAGCCGAGTCTGCCGTTCAGCGAGGGACTGGCGCGCACCTACGCTTGGATCGAGAAGCAGTACAACGACCGCAAGGCCGGCAAGCGCACGGTCAGCTAGGTAGGCCGCGAATCAGCCGAAGAGTAGGAACTCAATAACCAACAGCCAACAAGGAATATCCAATCTCCAAGGGGACCACTTGTCTTTCCTTGGATATTGGATTTGGACATTGGCTGTTGGTTATTCGATCTGTCTTCCCTTGCGGCCTCACGGCCGGCTGTGATGTGTTCTGCTGATTGAAAGACGGAGGTGTGTCTCGATGGATTCGGATAATCCAGTTCAAATCTCGGACGTCATTGGTGCGATCCCTTACCGCATGGCGTTCGCCGGCGGCTGGATCGACCAGCCCTTTATGTCCCGGCGCAACCCGACCCCACCGGGCTCGATGGTTACGGTCTGTATTCATCCCACCTTTCGGCTGATGGATCGCTGCGGCATGTCCACCAGCACCCGTAAGGTGGCGGCCAGGCTGTGGGGGGGAATCCCTGAAGGCGATCCGGAGCTGTTGGTCAGGGAGCTCTACGCGGTCGAGAACGAGGGGCTCCCCGAGCCGTCCGGGTCGCAGGACATGGTGGGGCTGATCTATCCGGGCGTGAACCGGATTGATTATGATGCCGCGCATGAGGGGGGCTACTTTCCGGTGCATGTCGAGAGTAACACCGATCCGGATGTGGCGCGTTGGATCGAGCAGGTGGTCTCGATGGTGCCGATCTGTCCCCGCCCGAATGGATACAATCCGCTGGGTGATGAATGCCTGGATCCCGAATGGGTCGGTCGTTTGGGGCAGTCCGGCAAGGAGTGCTTCGATGCCATTGTGGGCAAGGACCTGGTCGGCCTGGGTGCTGCGATGAACGAATGCATGCTCTGCTGGGAGACGCTCCTGCCACATGTCGTAACCCACGACACATTGACCGTGGATCTCAAGGCGATCCTGACCGCCTATCAGGCCCGCTACCCGGGGGCGATGTTCTCCGGGTGTGGCGGTGGCTACCTCTATGTTGTGTCGGATGAGCCTGTGCCGGGCGGCATTCGTGTCAGCGTTAAAGAGCAATAGAAGGAGACCACATGACGACGGTTGTGATATCTGCATCGTTTGACAATGCCCGTTCGCCTGACTATCGCTTCGCAGAGGAAGCCGCCAAGCTGGGCGCGCTGACCGTCCTGCTCTGGTCGGATGCCGCCGTGCGCACCGCTACCGGCGCCGATCCAAAATTCCCACAGGAAGAGCGTGAGTATCTGGTCCAGGCCATGCGCTATGTCACGCAGGTCGTAATCGTTGATGACGTGAGGCCGGATGCGCTCCCTCAAGTCGATGGACTCACGCCGTCTATCTGGGCGGTGAAGCAGCCGGATATGACGGATGCCAAGCGCCGCTTCGGTGATGCTTCAGGTATCACGATTGAGACAATTCCGACGGAGTTGTTGAACAGCTTTCCTGAGATCGTTGAAGCCGCGGAGACCGCGACCGACAACAAGAAGGTCGTCGTGACCGGATGCTATGACTGGTTTCACTCGGGGCATGTGGCTTTCTTCGAAGAGGTCTCCTCCCTGGGGGATCTCTACGTCGTCGTGGGGCACGACGCCAATATTCTGCTGCTCAAAGGGGAGGGGCACCCCATGTTCTCGGAGCAGGAGCGACGCTACATTGCCGGCTCGATCCGCTATGTGCATCAGGCGCTGATTTCATCGGGCAGCGGCTGGATGGATGCCGAGCCGGAGATCGAGCATATTCATCCCGATAGGTACGCCGTCAACGAAGACGGCGACAAACCTGAGAAGCAGGCCTTCTGCAAAGCGCATGACTTGGAATACGTGGTCCTCAAGCGGATACCCAAGGAGGGGTTGCCGCGTCGTGAAAGCACGCATCTACGCGGCTTCTAATCGACCCAAGCTTCCTGCTGTAACTCGACTCTGGTTCGTTCAATCCATACGATGCGGGGCTGGTCGCGTCCTTTCTGCCCCTACGTTGCACTCCTTTCGGGTGGCGTTTGAGTGGGCGCCGCGGGGATTACGGGTGACGTGGGTTGGTAGTATGGGATATGCTGGGCCGATCGATGGATTCATTTGAGATGCAGGGAAGGACACTATCGGATGCGAATACTGATCATCGGAGCCGGGAATGCCGGTCGTCATCTTGCGGGTAAGTTGTGTGATATGTCGCATGAGGTCGTTGTGGTGGACCGGGACCAGGAACGGCTCGCTCTGCTTGAGGCCCAGCTCGACATCTTGACGGTCAGAGGCTCAGGATCGTCACCCGACGTGCTGGAGAGGGCTGAACTGGCCAAGGCCAATCTGCTGATCGCTGTCACAAACTCCGATGAAGTCAACCTTCTGGCCTGCATCTGTGCTCACGAGGCCGGGGTGCCCAACACGGTGGCCCGCATCGTGAACCCGGCCCTGATGGAATCTCCTCTACTCGACTACAAGCGGCTGGGTGTCGATTGCCTCGTCAGCCAGAATCAAGAGGCCGCGGATGAGCTGTTCGAAATCCTCAAGAATCCCGGACTGCTCGAGTCGGTGTGGCTGCTTGACGGGCGCGCGCTGATTGCCCGTGTTCAGGTACGCCCGGGGAGTCCACTCCTCAACGGCACATTGGCCGACCTGAGTGTGGCGCACGCCGCAGCGGACGAGACGACACCTGATTCAGGGGCGGCGAGTTCCTCAGAGCCCCGGCAGGTGCCCGCCGAGGCCGCCCCCCATGGGGCCGTGGCGAATCTCATGGCACGGGTGCGGTTTATCACGGCGTTGCGGGGGGATGTGTCTTTTCTCCCCCGTGGTGACGCACGTTTTGAGGTCGGCGACGATCTCTATGTTGCTGTGCTGCCGGGGGATTTGAGTCGGTTCCTTGACTGGATGTATCCGGGCAGACATGCCTTCGGCAAGAGCGTGATCGCCGGCGGCGGAGGGTTGGGCTTGAATTTGGCGCGCCGGCTGGAGACCGCATCGATTCCGGCGGTGCTGCTCGAACGGGACGCTGCGCGGGCTGGGGAGTGCAGCGATGTCCTGCACAAGACGCTGGTGCTGAATGGTGACGCCTCCGATCAAGAGATGATGGTGAACGCAGGCGTCGGTCCGAACACAGCGTTTGTCGCCATTACAGGGGACGAGGAACTCAACATCATCAGCTGCATGCTCGCCCACAAGCTGGGCGCGCCCCTCACGGTAGCACTGGTCTCTAAACCCGAGTATGTGCCGGTGATCCGCAGCCTTGGGCTGCTCAGCCGGGTAGTGAGTCCGCATCTCTCCATGACCAACGCGATTCTACATTACGTTCGCGGCAAGCATATCCGCGCGGCCACGTGGCTGCACAAGGCACCGGGCGAGCTGTTGCACGTGGTGGTGCGCGAAGGGCACCGCTGGGCAGGCAAGCCCATCAGCGGCCTGAAAATGCCTGGCGAATGCCTGATTGCCACGGTACTGCGGGGAGACACGATCCACGTCCCCACCGGCGATCTGACCGTGGAGGAGGGGGACCAACTCGTCATCTTTGCCTTGCCGGCGGATGTCGGACGCGTCCAGAGCTTGTTCAAGAGGTAACCACAAGGCACCCCGGCCGCATCTGCCGCCAGGTGACGGGCAACAACACAAGAACAGAACACTGATCATGAACCTGAGACCCGTATTACACCTCATTTCGATTATGTTGGCCGTATTGGGCCTGGCCATCGGCCTATGCGCGGGCATTGCCTGGCTGTATGCCGACCCGTGGCAGGCGCGGATCGGCATGCTGGCCGCGTCGGGCATTGTACTGGCAACAGGGATATTACTTTTCGTCCTGACGCGGGGACCGGTGGACCTGTCGCGACGGGACGGATTCGGGATCGTGACGTTCGGCTGGCTGGCCGCCGCGATTCTGGGCTCACTGCCTTTCATGTTGACCGGCGTCATCACGGATCCGGCGGCCGCACTATTCGAAACGATGTCGGGATTTACAACCACGGGGGCATCCGTGTTGTCCGACTTGGAGGCCGTGCCCCGCGGCGTTATGTTCTGGCGTGCGATGACCCATTTCTTCGGCGGCATGGGGGTATTGGTCCTCTGCGTGGCCATCCTTCCTTTTCTCGGTGTGGGCGGCATGCAGATCTACCGGGCCGAGATGCCCGGTCCCTCAAAGGACCGCCTCACACCGCGTATCGCGACCACCGCCAAGCTCTTGTGGGGTGTCTACGTATTCCTTTGTGTGGCCGAAGCTGCCCTGCTCCGCCTGGGTGGCATGGATTGGTTTGACGCCTTCTGTCACGCCTTTGCGACCATGGCCACCGGAGGGTTCTCGACGCGAACCGCCAGTGTGGCCGCTTACAACAGCGCTTACATTGAATCCGTGATCATTGTGTTCATGTTTCTGGCGGGTACCAATTTTGCATTGAACTACCGCGCACTGCTCGGCCGGCCGCTGTGCTACTTTCGCGATCCCGAGTTCCGGTTCTATCTCGGGGCCTGGCTGACGGCGACGGTCGTAATCATTCTGAACATCTACCGCACCGTCTACCCATCCTTTGGACAAGCGGTTCGGGCGGCGTTCTTCCAGTCGACATCGATCATGACAACGACGGGTTTCTGCACGGAGGACTTTGACCTCTGGCCGGGGGGTTCCAAGGTGATACTCGTGCTCCTCATGTTCATCGGTGGCTGCGCGGGATCGACGGGCGGCGGCATGAAGAACATACGGGTGCTGGTCGTCCTCAAGAAGGTGGTACGCGAGATAACCCTCTTTATGCAGCCGCAGGCGGTCGTCAAGGTGAAGATTGGGCGCGAGCCGGTACCTCAAGAGGTCATCTCGCACATCTCGGCATTCTTCATCCTCTTTGTGCTGGTGTTTGCGGGTGGCTCCCTCGTGATGACGCTGTTTACACCGGACCTGCAGACCGCGGTGACATCGGTCATCGCTACGCTCGGCAATATCGGGCCGGGACTGGGTGGGGTAGGGGCGGTGCAGAACTACAGTGCGATTCCCACAGGCGGAAAACTATTTCTGACACTGTTCATGCTGCTAGGCAGGCTTGAACTCTATACGGTCTTGATTGTGCTACTACCGGGCTTCTGGAAGAAATAGACCGCTCAGCTGTGCAGGCTCATGTCACCGGCACTGTGCACGAACAAGACATTCGGAAGCTCGCCGACGACTGTGTTCAGGTTCTCCACGATCCCACCTTCCTGTTCGCACGGGTTCGCAATACCCAGCAAGACGAGCGCGGCGTTTGCACTCTCAGAGAGAAGGATAGGCGAGAAGGTCTCGCCGATCACAACGACGGCTTCACACGGAATGCGTACCTCGTCTGAAAGCTGCTGGAGATGCGCCAGCGTCTCCTCACGCCCTGCTTCGTTGGGCAGCATGCGGATGAGTCGGATCGTGCGTCCGCGCATATCAGGCGTACTGCATAGAATATGTGCGAGGAGCAGCATCAGGTGGCCGTTGAACCCCTTGCCCTGCCACCACACGTCTACGGTACCGGGAGGCAGCGTCCGAACATCCTCGGGGGGGACAAGCGACCGCAGAATCACGATGCTGCGCCCCAACCGAACCACCGTCCGCAGGTTCTCCTCAAACTCTGCCCGCTCCTCCACGTTGCGGTTCCATCCGAAGAGCACGGTATTGGGCTGCACGACTCCGATGCCGCAGGTTTGGATCAAGGACGATATCCCACCGGTCAGCGACGGCGCAATGATCACCGCGGGAAACGCCTCCAGGTGGTTATCGGCGATCCGCTTGCGCAATCGATGATCCAGTTGTGTATGTCGCTCCAACAGCTCATCGGGATTGCCCACCAATACCTGGCCCAACATGAGCAATCCGTGCGGCCCCGCCAGGCGCCGTCCCACAGAAGAGAGATGAAGCTTGTCTGTTGTCCCCCCCCCCATAACGAGAATGGCAGGGCGCCAGTTGCGGGTATGGTGATGATTCTCCTCGAG
Source organism: Verrucomicrobiota bacterium (assembly GCA_018648805.1). GTDB lineage: Bacteria > Verrucomicrobiota > Kiritimatiellia > UBA8416 > JABMPJ01 > JABMPJ01. The sequence continues at coordinate 21,896 of JABGQM010000036.1, read as the reverse complement.
CAGCAAGAGGTCTCTCCGCACGCGTTCGAGCACCGCTCCGCTCACCACGTCGCCCCAAGACGCCTGCAACTCCTGACGCACAAGGTAGCGGTAGATCGCAAACATTGTGACGCCTGCGATAATCGCCCATAGCGGATTGATCAGCAGCATCACCCCCGCACACAGCACGGCGCCCACCAGGGAGAGCGACCAGTGACACCAACGGAACGTCGGGCGGTAGCTCGGGTTGCCGCTATAGGCTTCCGCAAACGTTGCCACGTTGATCGCCCCGTAGGTGATCATGAAGAACATCGTGATCACAGGCGCAATGGCGTTCAGATCGCCCAGCATCAGTCCCGCCTGTGCAATCGCGAATGACGCGATGGTGGCCCGCCGCGGTTCGCCTGCCGGACCGCTCCCTTTGCCGAATGGGGCCAGCCCTGGCAGCACATTATCCCGTGCCAGAGCCTGCAGAATGCGTGGCGCCCCCATCATACTCCCCAGGGCGGATGAGAGTGTCGCCGCGAAAACACCGGCAACAATCAAGGCAGGAATCCAGGCGACCTTGGACACAATCATCGTGTTCGACTGCAGTGCCGCCCGTTCGGATGACCCGCCCAGCAGTACCGCGAAGGCCAGATACACCGCGCCGGTGAATACGATGGAGAGCAACGTGCCGCGCGGAATGGAGCGCCCTGGATCCTTGAGATCGCCAGACATGTTGGCCCCGGCCATGATGCCGGTGACCGCAGGGAAGAAGATGGCAAACACGATCCAGTACCCATTTCCCGTTTCATAGCTGGCCCCCATATTTGCGGCCAGAAGTTGGGGGCTCCAGGAGGTGAGTGCGCCGACCGCAAACGAGACAATCGACATCAACAGAAGCACCAGAATGGCGTACTGAACCTTGATGGCCCATCCGGCCCCTATAAGGACGCAGACAAAGACCGCCACATTGACGGCCGTTGCGGTCAACACAGGCGCCGCCGCCAGAGAGGGCACCACGGCCAGGAGGGCCTCGGTGAACCCCATGATATAGAGGGCCACGGATACGGCCTGCGAAAGATAGAATACCACCCCGATCGCCCCGCCAAACTCAATCCCCAGCGACCGACTGATCAGGAAATAGGCGCCGCCCCCCCGGACCCGTGTATTGGTGGCCATGGCCGAAAGCGACAGTGCGGTAAGCATCGTGATCAGCTTGGCGGCCAGCACGATGCCTATGGCATGCAGGATGCCGGCGTTCCCCACAACCATGCCGAAGCGGAGAAACAGGATCACGCCGAGGATCGTCAGCGTGCAGGGCGTGAACACGCCTCCGAAGGTGCCGAACCGTCCTGACTTGGATTCTGATGATGTTTGCTGTGCCATAAAGCTACCGTGCGTCCTGTGCGCTTGTAGATACGGCAATTGACCCTTTCCGCGCAACGAGAATATTGTAGATGCCCATCTGCGATGTATGGGTTCTTGCGGGTGCGCTCAACGGACTTGACCCGGCTGCCCCAAAATCACATGCTGTCCCGTCATGCAAATTGAGAAAGCAACAGTCAAGACGCACGAGGTCGTCGGCGGGGATTACCGTGAGCTGGTACTGAACGCACCGCGGACGGCCGGGAGTGCCGTGCCGGGGCAGTTCGTGCATCTGCGCGTGCCGCGCCTGGATGGCTCTGTCCTGCGACGTCCCTTCAGCATTTATCGCGCACGCGATGGCGTGATCTCGATCCTCTATAAGACGGTGGGGCGCGGGACGGAGGCGATGGTGGCGATTGGGGGCGGCGACACGCTCGACCTGATCGGCCCACTGGGCAACGGCTTTCCGGCTGAGCTGGCGGGCGAGACACCCCTCCTCGTGGCAGGGGGGTACGGCGTGGCCCCGCTCAGTTTCCTGGCCAGCGTGATGGACGTGCGCGGCACGATCTTTATCGGCGGGGCCTCGGCACGCGATATTCTCTGTGTGGGTGATTTTGAATCGATGGGCTGGACCGTGCGCATCACAACCGATGACGGCTCCGTGGGCGAGCAAGGCCTCGTCACGCTGGCCCTCGACCGGTGGCTGGCCGAACACCCCGAGGCGAAGCCGGTCCTGTATGCCTGCGGTCCGGATGGCATGCTGCATGCCGTGGGTCAGCGCGCCGTGGCGGCGGAACACACCGCCTGGCTATCGATGGATAAGCACATGGGCTGCGGTGTCGGGGCCTGCCTGGCCTGCGTACAGAGGATCCGTGGTGAAGATGGATCCGAAAGCTGGAAACGCGTCTGCCGGGATGGCCCGGTCTTTGATGCCGCAACGGTGGTGTGGGAATGAGCAAGCACGTGCAACCCCCTTCTCTGGTCACGACCCTCGCGGGTATCGCGATGGACAACCCGGTCATGGTGGCCTCCGGTACCTTCGGCTACGGACCCGAGTATGCCGACCTGGTGGATCTCAACCGCCTGGGAGCGATCGTGGTCAAGGGCATCTGCCTGGAGGCCTGGAACGGCAACAATATACCGCGCATGATCGAGGTGCGCGGCGGACTGATCAATGCGATCGGGCTGCAGGGCCCCGGTGTGGATGGCTTCGTCGAGACCTATATGCCCTTCCTGCGCCAGTTTGATACGCCCGTGATTGTCAATATCTGGGGGCGCGACGAAGCGGAGTACGAGGAGGTCGCGGCGCGCTTCGACGATGTGGATGGAATTGCCGGCCTCGAACTCAACATCTCCTGCCCCAATGTCAAGGAGGGCGGCATCGCCTTCGGCACCGACCTGACCATGGCGTCCGACCTGATCGGGCGCGTACGCAAGCGGACCTCTCTGCCGCTTATTCCCAAGCTGGCGCCGAACGTTCCGCAGGTGGGGCTGTTTGCCCGTGCGGCCGAAGAGGCGGGTGCGGACGCGATTTCACTAATCAATACGCTGCCGGCCATGGTGATCGATATCGAGACACGCCGGCCGGTGCTGGCCAACCGGGTAGGGGGGCTCTCCGGCCCGGCCATACATCCGGTCGCGGTCAAGCAGGTGTGGGAAGCCGCTCAGGCCGTATCGATTCCGGTGATCGGCATGGGCGGAATTGAGACCGCCGCGGATGCGATTGAGTTTATGATTGCGGGTGCCTCGGCCGTGGCGGTCGGTACGGCCAATTTCACAGATCCCACGACGGTCGTGCGCGTGATCGACGGCATGGCCGACTACCTGGTGCGGCACGACATGGCGACCGTCGGCGAGCTGGTGGGGTCCATCTGTGAATAGGCGTTCCCGGCTGACAATTGTGGCGGGCACGTTACTCTTCCTGGGGCTGGCGCTCTGGTGGTCGGCCTGGTTTCCCTATGCGCCCGGCCGTGTCCGCGCCGCGATTCCCGCGCAGGCCGTACTGGTCGGCGAGCACCACCACCTGGCCGGCGACGCCGGTGCACTCCTCCAAAATGCCTCGCTGCGCCGTTCCTACAGTGTGATGGGGGGAAACATCGAGGATCTGGATGCGTTCATGGTCAGCGGACTGGGACGTTGGTTGACCCCTTGCCTGGGCGGCCGTTACGCCGTGACGGCTTACGTACCGTACTCCGCCAACGGTGGCCCGGCGGCCTGGATGTCGGCTAGCTGGGGAGGGACGCGTGCGCAGGCGACGCGTTGGATGATGGAGGCCGGCCTGTTTCCCGGCTGGACCCGCCTGCCGGGCCGCTCCCCGATCGCCTGCTACGCCCTTGATGGGGCGGGGGCGGGGCCGGTCCTTTCGGCGGCGGTTTATGAAGGGGTTGTCCTGCTTTGCTACTCGCGTGATCCCGGAGGCGTCCGCCGCATGGTACGCCGCCTCGCTTACGGGGATACGATGTCGGACCTGCCCTCCGACATCCCGGCAGCACCCGACCGCCTCCAGCTGCGTTGGGGTGACCCTGACGCACCGCGTGGTCAGTTGGAGTGGGACCTCTCATCGACCAACCGGCTTGCCCTGCATGCCTCCTGGGCCTCGGAGCTGGCCCTGCCGCTGCCGCGCACGTGGGGACATCGTGGCGGATTTACCGGGCTGGTGCCCGGCCCCACCATGCCGCCCATGGCCCCCACGGGGTGTGTGCAGCTTGCGGCCAGTGACCGTGCCGTCCTTGCGGCGGGACTGGGGCGCGTCAGCGGAGGGGTTGTGCTGGCCCCGCTCGCGCTGTTGGAAGCGCTGCCGGCGGCAGAGCAGGATGAAGAGCTTTGGCCGCTCTATATCGAGACCCTCAAGCCATGGCTGGATGAAAAGGGCCTCGCGGCGATCGGATTGCTGCGTGAGGAATACAGTGGACGGCTCTTGAGCATCAAGACCCCTTCATTGGTGGCGGCCTTTTCGGTGCGTCCCGGGCTCGACCTCGGCACGGTGCTTCCGCCGCTGCTGGATCGCTGGAATGCCGCCCTCGGGTCGGCCCTATTGGCACGCCGGCGCGGGGATGAGGGTGGATCCGCGTTTTACATTATCGATGATGCCCGGCGCGGAATCTATTCAAGCATGAAGGCGGAGGAGAAGCCGGTGCTGTGGCGGAGCGGCAACTGGCTGTTCATTGCCAGCAATCTCAAGGCGGCCCAGGAGGTCAACCGACGTCTCGAGCAGCCGGGCGGTCCGCACCCGCAGGGCGACTGGTGGGACCACGCCGCGGCGGCGCCGGACGCTATGCATACCTGGGTCGATTTTGCCGCCGCAGGCAAAGCCGTGCGCAAGTTGACGGCCCTGTACGCGATTGTACAGATTGCCCAGGGCGAAGGCAGAGGGCCGGCCTTGGCCCTGATGGAGCAGACCGGTCAGACGGTCAAGGCGCTGGAACCGTTCGGTGAAGGCGTGGCCAGTCTGTGTCTGAAGGATGACCGCTGGATTCTGGATGCCGGGGTTGGTCGTTGATTTATGGCAGGAGCGTGACGTAAGGTCGGGACATGAAGCGTCTACCCAAGATCGTTGCGCCGCCGGCTTCCATACGGTTCATTCTCTACACTGCCATCGGGATTCTGGTCTGGAACTATCGCTCCGACGCGATCCAGGATCTGCTGCTGGTGGGGGCGTTCATCTTTGCGCTGTGGCGCCATCCGCGCGGATTCAAGCTCTGGCTGCGGCCGGCCGGACTGGCCTTTCTCGGGGCAGGCGCCCTGATCTTGCTGCGCCTGCCGGCGGCGGGTGTGACCGCGGTCAGTGCCAAAGAGCTGCTCAAGTATGCCGACGTGGTCCTGGCCGTGCTGGCCCTGCCGGCGCTCTTCCCGACGCGCCGCAAGATTGAGAATGCCCTGTTCTATAGTGCCTGGGCGGTCGTGGCCGTGCTGGCCTTCGATCTCGCGCGCATGGTCGCTTCGCTCAAAGGCCAGGTCTTTGCGATTGGTCACGAGCTGGAACCTTTTGCGTTTGGGCATTCCAACCTGTCGGCCATGATGGGCGGTGCGGCCTGCCTGGTGCTGCTGGCCTTTGCCGGGATGCTGTGGCAGCGCCGTGGCGTGGCGCTGGCCTGCCTTGGCGGCGTCTTGATCTGCCTGGCCCACGCGGTCTGTATTGCATCACGCGGTCCGCAGGTGGCCCTGGCCGGCACATTCGGGCTGGCGGCGTTCGTGCTGCCACCGGGCTGGCGGCGCAAGGCGGTCCTGGGACTGCTGATGATCCTGGCGCTGGTGGCGGTGGTGGTAAATATCGAGCAGATCAACCCACGCTTCGCCGACCGTGCCGCCTTGTGCTCCTTTGCCGGACGCGATGTGGTGTGGTCGCATATGCCTTCATTGATCCGGGAACACCCCGTGGTGGGGCATGGCTGGGGCACGGCGGTATTCGAGAAGGACTACCACGGGTCTACGCCGCCCGAGTCACCCTTTCATTTCCATCACAGCCACCAGTACTGGCTGCAGGTGGCCTTTGCCACCGGCCTGCTGGGGATGACACTCCACCTGGTGGGGTGGGGCATTCTGGCGGTGCGTCTCTTGATCGTCTTGGCGCGTTCGCCCAACATCAGTCAGCGACTCCTGCCGGCCCTGGTACTCCTCCTGATGGCCTATGTCCATCTCTACGGACTGGCCGACTGGCCCGCCGGTGTGGTGGGCATCATGATGACCGCCCTGATCCCCGTCGCCCTGGTGGTGACCGACTGGCCGCGCGAAAGCTAGGCTAGAGGTCGTCAGGAAAGATGTCTGCGCTCCTGGAGATTTCAATATCCAACAGCCAACCAGCCTCCGGCAGGCAAGCACTCAAATCCAATTTCCAAGGGGGGATCCTTTGCCATGCTTCACGGGACCTCCTGCGACCCCGTGTGTATCGCTCGAATTCTCACCTTGGATATTGGATATTCCTTGTTGGATAGTGGACATTCTCCCTGTTCTCGAACAGTTCTGTATCCTTGACCCGTTTCGGACACCGTCGAGTTAGGGTCGCGCCGCGCGTTTTTCGACCCACTGGTAGACCTCGGTCAATGTCTTCTCCCACTGTTCGGGGTGCGTGCGTAGGGACAGGAAGTGGTCGAAGAGCTCGAGGTAGGCCTCGCGCAGCTGTCGCAGGGCGAGCATGCGCTCCTCGAATCGACCGATCGGGTCGGTGGCATCCCCCTTGGGCAGCTTAAGGCCGCGGAAGATGAAGCTATCGGCGTCGACCGTGGCGGTCCACATGGTTTCGCCCTGGGCCATGGTCAGTACCGCGCGGCGCAGCTTCTTGCCGGCCATCAGGGCCGCCTTGGCCTCGGTGGCGACCATGGGCGATCCCTTGCGCAGTGTGGTCTCGTGGGCGCCGGCGCCCTCGAACTCAAACGTGAGGGGACCCTCGATGATGAAGCCGCTCTCGGCCGGCACGAGTGCCGTCAGGGCCCCGGCTTCGGAGGCATACCAGAGCCAGGTCAGGAAATCCTGGCCCACCGTGTCGGGAGCGCCGGCATACTCGAAATCGGGCACAAAGCAGGTGGGGGTCAGCTCTGAGAGGTGCAGTCCGGCGCGCTGCAGGGCGGCCGAGTCGGGTTCGATGGGCACTAGGTTGGCGCCGGTGGTGCTGCGAAAACTCAAGACGAGGGCATCCAGCTGTTTGTCGCTCGTGGCGGTGGCATAGGCGATCTTATCGGTGGGGTCGTAGACCAGCGCGATGCCCTTGAGGGTCGGGGGCATATCGGGCTGCAGACGTTCGACCAGCGCTTTCTTGATCTCACTACGTTCGGAACGGCGCAGGTAGGCCAGACCGCGTGCCTGCATTTCGGCCAGCTCTTCCATGCGGAGCTCGGCGCGCAGCAGGGCCGGTGGAATCTTGCGCTCGGCCTGCATCAGGTAGAGGTAGAGATAACCGGCCATGGTGGCGTTATCGGCCGTGATATTCGTGTCCATCAGGTGACGGCTGGTCACCCAGCCCTCAATGCTGTCGCGGCCAAGGCTGTGCACCGGGGGTGCGGAAGCAGCCGCAAAACGCTCTACCGCGTCATCCGGCATGTCTCCCGCTACGTAAAACATGCGACACGTTACTGATCCACTTTCAAACGACACAACCGCCTCCTTCGTTAAATTCTGAGTAGGGAGGCAGGCTAGCCCAAGGTGGCCGCTGCCGCAACCCAATTACACGGAGTCTAGAGGATAAGTCTCAAATTCCAGGACATCGTTAACAGGCGTTCTTCGACAAGCTCTCATGGATCCATACACCGACTTCACCGATTAAGCAGTTCGGTTAAGTGTATCCGGTTAAGGGCAGCGACGAAGTGTGCGAGTAAGCGTAAGAAACGCCCCCTACACACTTAACCGCACTCTTAACCGCCACCCTTTACTCGGATACCCTTAACCGGCCAACTTACTCGATTTCTGCTCGCTGTAAGCGATATCCTGACACCAAAAACTGTAACCGATGTCGTGGCAGTCATCAGATAAGCCCTTGACGTAGGCTGTCTCATACGCGTAATCTACGACACGCGTGAAACGTAGGAGGAATGGTGGCTGGTATGAATTATGCAATTGTAGTAGCAGGTGGACGTAGCGAGCGCATGGGCGCCAAGGTGGACAAGGCTTTTGTGAGCCTCGGCCCTCGGCCTGTATTGGCCTATTCGCTTATGGCATTCGAGGAATGCGCCGATATTGATGGGGTGATCCTGGTGACACGTAAAGAGCGTGTCGGAGCGGGGCGGAGCGTGGCCGAGATGTTCGGCTGTTCCAAGGTGAAGGATGTCGTGGCCGGTGGGCCGATGCGGCAGGTTTCTGTGCAAAACGGCATGGATGTTCTGCCTGAAGGCGTGAAGATCGTCTCGGTGCATGATGCAGCGCGTCCCTGCGTGACGCCGGAATTGATCACGCAGACGATTAATTCGGCCAAACGCAATGGCTCCGGCGTGGCCGCCGTACGGATTGCCGATACGGTTAAGCATGTCGAGCGTGGCCTGACCGTGACCCGTACGGTTGACCGCGCCAAGCTCTGGGCGGTGCAGACCCCGCAGACCTTTAAGCTGAGCCTGCTCAAACGGGCTTTCGAGCGGGTCGAAGAGGAGAATGCCACCGTCACAGACGAGTCCTCGGCGGTTGAGTTGACCTCGCAGAAGGTACGTCTCGTACAGGCCTCCGTCACCAATATCAAGATTAGCACGCCGGATGATCTGGCGATGGCTACAACCTTGCTGAATCTGCACCGGAATTTTGTTCCATGAAGTCTGCCCGCTACGCGGTCCTGGGAGACATACACGGTAACTGGGAAGCCCTGAGCACGGTCCTTGCGGATGCGGCTGAGCAGGGCGTTAGCCGCTATGTGTCTGTCGGGGATGTGGTCGGATACAATGCCGACCCCGCGGCGTGCCTTGACAAGGTTCGCGAGCTGGACTGCACCGTCGTGCGCGGCAATCACGATCATTACTGCTCGCACGGGGAGTCGTTGCACGATTTTCACCCGCTGGCCGCCCAGGTGATAAGCTGGACCCGCGAGCAGCTAAGCGAGGAGCAGACCGACTACCTGCGTCACCTCAAGATGCATGTCACGTTGGACGGTTTCACGCTGGTGCACAGTACCTTGGATATGCCGGACCGCTGGGGCTACGTATTCGACACGCTTGAAGCGGAAGCCCACTTCAACTACCAGCACACCTCGGTTTGCTTCTACGGCCACACCCACGTGCCGGTGGTGTTTGACAAGCTTGGCCGCGTGACGCGTCACGAAGCGACGACCTGCAAGATTGAGATTGGACACAAGTATTTCATCAATGTGGGCAGCGTGGGCCAGCCGCGTGATGGGGATCCGCGGTGTGCTTACGCGATCTACGATACGGGGTCCAAGACGGTTGAACTTCGTCGCCTGACCTATGATCTCGCGGGCGCCCAGGCCAAGATCCTTGCCGCCGGACTCCCCGCACGCCTGGCCGAGCGCCTGGCCGTCGGGAAATAGGGTCGATTCGCACTCTTGACGGCGGGCCCGTCTTTTGACTATCTTACCGCCTTTCGTACCGCCTTTCGCACGACGTTCTGTGCGTGAGGTACAACACACAAGTAGGAGTTCCCAAAATGGCATATGTAATTTCTGAGGCATGCACGAAGTGCGGTAGCTGCGAACCGGTCTGCCCGTCTGAGGCAATTTCCGAGGGCGATGACCAGTACGTGATCGATCCCGAGAAGTGCGTCGACTGCGCCCTGTGCGTGGATGAGTGCCCGGTTGAGGCCATCTCGGCCGGCGACTGAGTGCGCAGCACTGACGATTCAAAGGGAGGGTATCGGCACCTTTTCGGTCCGGTGCCCTCTCGTCGTTTAGGGCTTTCGCTGGGGGTCGACCTGGTACCGGTCAAAACCTGCAGCTTCGACTGCCCCTTCTGCGAGGTCTGTCGCACCACCTGTCATACCGTCGAACGGCGGGCCTATGTGCCCGTGGCCGACGTGCTGGCCGAGCTGGACGACTGGCTCGCGGCGGGCGGTGAAGCCGATATCATCACCGTGGCCGGCTCCGGTGAGCCGACACTGCATAGCGGATTCGGCGAGATCCTGGCCGGAATTTCAGCGCGCTGTTCTATCCCCACGGCGCTCCTGACCAACAGCTCCCTGATGCATCTGCCCGAGGTGCGCACGGCGGCGGCACATGCCTCGATCGTCAAGGTCTCGCTCAGTGCCTGGGACGGGGCCTCCTTTGCCCGTGTCAACCGGGCCCATCCGTCGCTCGACTTCGATGCGATGGTGGCCGGTCTGCGCGCCTTGCGCGCCGAACATGAAGGGGCCATCTGGATGGAAGTCTTTCTCATGGCGGGTCTCAACGATGCCCCCGCGGATGTGGAGCGCATTGCCGTGCTGGCGCGGGGAATCGGTCCCGATCGGATTCAGCTCAACACGGTCGTGCGGCCGCCCGCAGACCGCTCCGCCGTGGCCGTGACCGCCGAGGCTCTAGAGGCCCTTGCTGGACGCTTTGAACCGCGGGCCGAGGTGATTGCCGGCTTCACGGGGTCGCCCCCCGCCGCCGCGCCCGTCTCGTCGGACAGGGTGGTGGGCATGCTGGCGCGCCGCCCCTGCACGGCGGCCGATATCGGGGTTTCGTTTGGACTCGCGGCCGATGCGGCCGCCGCCCTATTGGCCGGGTTGCGCTCGGCCGGGCGTATCACAACCGAGCCGCGCGAAAACGGTGTCTACTATAGCGCCAAGTCTTGAACAGTTGGGCGTAATCGAGTATCACTAACCAATCTTTAATGAGTTCTTGAGTCCTACAGACCCCAGACGACAGACCATAGACTACTGACTACTGCCCCCTGTACACTGTCCCCGCGGCCAGGAGCCGCTCGCCGGAGGAAACATGCTAGCCGCTCTTAAGAAAGTTTTTGGAACCAAGCATCTGCGCGACATCAAACTGATGGCGCCCAAGGTGACGCGCATCAATGAGCTGGAGGAGTCCTACCAGTCACTCTCCGAGGCCGAGTTAAAAGGCAAAACGGATGAATTCAAGGCGCGCATAGCGAATGGCGAGACGCTGGACGACATCCTGTACGAAGCCTATGCCGTGGTCAAGAATGCCTGCCGCCGCCTGGTGGGAACCACCGAGACGGTCTGCGGCCATGAGCTGACCTGGGACATGGTCCCGTTTGACGTGCAGCTGGTCGGCGGCATCGTCCTTCACGAATCGAAGATAGCCGAAATGGCGACGGGTGAGGGCAAGACCCTTGTCGCGACGATGCCGGTCTATCTGAACGCCCTGACCGGAAAGGGGGTCCACCTGGTCACGGTGAATGACTACCTGGCCCGCCGCGATTCGCAGTGGATGGGGCTCGTTTTCGAGTATCTTGGCCTGAGTGTGGGCTGCATTCAGAACCAGATGTCGCCCGATGAGCGCCGCCAGGAGTATGGCTGTGATATTACGTATGGCACCAACAGCGAATTCGGATTCGACTACCTGCGCGACAATGGTATGGCCTTTGACCCCGAGCACCAGGTGCAGCGCGGCCACTACTTTGCGATCATCGACGAGGTCGACAGCATCCTGATCGACGAGGCCCGCACGCCGCTCATCATTTCGGGGCCAGCCCCGCATTCGTCCAACCAGTACTTCGAGCTCAAGCCGCGTGTCGAGCAGCTCGTGCGCAAGCAGCGCGCCTACTGCAACGGCCTGGTTACCGAGCTCAAGAAGCTCCTTGAAAGCGAGGAGATCGAGGCGGCTCAATACGTGCTCTACCAGATCTATCACGGCATGCCCAAGCACAAGCAACTGATGCACCTGCTCGAGGAGCCCTCCGTGCGCAAGCTGCATGAGCAGGTCGAGAATATGATGCTGACCGACATGCGCAAGGAGCAGGCGCGCGAGCTGCGCGAGGAACTCTACTTTACGATCGATGAGCGGGGTCATGATGCCAGCCTGACCGAGAAGGGGTGTGAGGCCCTCAATCCGACCGATCCGGAAGCCTACGTGCTACCCGATCTGATTTCGGCCATGTCGGAACTGGATGGCAGGGGCGACGAGGTCTCCGAGGAGGAGAAGACCCGCATGCGCCAGGAGATTCAGCAGACCTACTCGGCCCGCGGCGAGCAGATTCACAATGTCGACCAGCTTATCCGGGCCTACTGCCTGTATGAGAAGGACGTCGGCTACGTGGTACAGGATAACCGCGTTATGATCGTCGACGAGTTCACCGGGCGTATCCTGCCCGGTCGCCGCTGGAGTGACGGCCTGCACCAGGCGGTCGAGGCCAAGGAGGGGGTCAAGATCGAGCGCGAGACCCAGACCCTCGCCACGATCACGATTCAGAACTATTTCCGCATGTACGAGAAGCTGGCCGGCATGACCGGTACGGCCGAGACCGAGGCAGGCGAGTTTCGCGATATCTATGCCCTGGATGTCCTGGTGATTCCGACCAACCGTCCGGTACGCCGGGTCGATTCGAATGACCGGGTCTATAAGTCGCAGCGCGAGAAATTCGCCGCCGTGATTGAGGAAATTCGTGAGTACCACGACCATGGTCAGCCGGTTCTGGTGGGAACGGTGACGGTGGACACCTCCGAGCTGTTGAGCCGTATGCTCAAGCGAGCCGGTATCGTGCACAACGTGCTGAATGCCAAGAACCACGAGGCTGAGGCCGAGATCGTAACGCGTGCCGGTCAGCCCGGTGCGGTAACCATCGCGACCAACATGGCCGGCCGCGGAACCGATATCAAGCTGGGCACGGGTGTGGTCAAAATCGAGCGCGATGTGATTCTGTCACAGATCGGCCTCGACGACCGCAGGGAGGGCGGCAAAACCCTGCGTGCCGAAATGATTGAGAATCCCAGTGGACTGCACGTGATTGCCTCCGAGCGACACGAATCGCGCCGGATTGACCGCCAGCTTCGCGGGCGCTGCGCGCGTCAGGGCGATCCCGGATCGTCGCGCTTCTACGTCTCGCTCGAGGATGACCTGATGCGCCTGTTCGGGTCGGACCGTATCGCCGGTATCATGGAGCGCCTCGGCCTCGAAGAGGGCCAGGAACTGGAGCATCGCTGGCTCAACCGCTCGATCGAGACGGCCCAGCGTCGCGTCGAACAGCACAACTACTCGATTCGTAAACGCACGCTTGAGTACGACGACGTTATGAACCGCCAGCGCGAGGTGATCTACGGTTTCCGCGGCGATGTGGTGCGCAGCGAGGACAACCGTGAGCAGATCTATGACATTCTTAACGACGTCATCGTGGAGCAGTCCGAGGGGCTCTCGTCCGATCCGGATGAGCAGGCCCTGCATGATTTTGTGGAGTGGGTCCAGCTGACCTTCCCCGTGGCGATCCGGCTGAGTGACCTCTCCGAGCTCTCCGACCCCGAGGCGATTGCCACCTTGATATACGATAAGGTCGAACGTGCCTACCAGCTCAAGACCCAGATGGAGGATCAGGGCGCGGTGAGCATGATGGAGCGGCAGATTGTGTTGCAGAGCATCGATCAGCAGTGGCAGGACTACCTGCGCTCGATGGACGCCCTGCGCGAGGGGGTGGGGCTGCGGGCCTATGGTCAGCGCGACCCGCTGGTTGAATACAAGCGCGAAGCCTTCGAGATGTTTGGTGAGCTGATGACCAACATCAAGCAGGACATCGCCTCGGCGGTCTTTCGTACGACCACCTCGGCCGACTCGTTTGAGTCTTTCCTTTCGGCCCTACCGCAGACACTGGTGCACGACGAGGTCTCCCTTCTCGGCGGCGGTGCAACGCCCGCCGGCCTGCCGCCACCGCCGGGACGCCCGGCCCAGGGCGGACGGCCACCGGATCGGCTGGGCGGCTTGCCGCCGGGAGCCATGCCCGGCACACCCACGACCGTTCAGCGCGATGAAGGCAAGGTCGGCCGCAACGATCCCTGCCCCTGTGGCAGCGGCAAGAAGTTCAAGAAGTGCCACGGATCGTAGGGACGCAGGCTACAGCGGTCTCTTTTTATTGATGATGGCACTATGACCGGCGGCAAGCAGGAATCGAGTAAGCGGGTCGGTTAAGTCGGATGTGAGTATGGACCAATGCGAACACATCTGGAAACGCCTGTTAACGATGTCTTGGCATTCGCAATGTAGGCTATAGGGGCACGCGGGGCGCATGAAGCAGTGGATATCCAAAGCGAATGTGATCCGATTGATAGGGGTGCTCTGTTCGGCCGTCTTGCTGGCAGCTTCCTTTCCGCCACTGGGTGAGTCGCAAGCGGCCTGGTTGGGCGTGATGCCCCTGATTCTGGTGGCGCGCAGCACGTCGCCCGGACGTGCCTTCTATTGGGGATGGGCCAGCGGGACGCTCTTCTGGCTGGTAAGCATGGCGTGGCTCTGGCACCTGGGCGCGACCGGCTGTTCTTTTGTCATGGCCGGCCTGGCCTGGCTGGCCCTCGCGATCTGCCTGGCCCTCTTCCGCGGCGCATTTGCCGCCACAACCGCCTGGGCCTTTAAGGTGCTGGATGCCGGGCCGCGTGACGGTGAGCAGGCGCCTTTCTCACGCACCCTCCCGATGGTTCTCATTGTGCCGCTCCTGTGGGTGGGGTTTGAATACCTGCGTGGCGTGATCGGGAGCGGGCTTCCCTGGAATGGGCTGGGCATCAGCCAGTATCGCAACCTGCCGGTCCTGCAGTTGGCGGAGTGGGGCGGCGTGCCGCTCGTCTCGGGCGTGATCGTGGCAGCCAACACAGGGATTGCCCTCATGCTGGCGCGGGTCAGTGGGGTCTACATGGGCGCACGGCGCGTGCGGGTTCAGCTTGAGTTGATGGTGGTGCTGCTGCTGATGGCCGTTGTCTGGACGGGCGGCGTGCGGCGCGTCCGCGCGCTGAGGGCCACGGCCGGCAGCGAGTTGAGTCCGCTGCGCGTGGTGGCGATTCAACCCAATATACCTCAACTCAAGAAGTGGCCCGAGGCGTTCGAATCCGAGATCTATGGCGCGCTCGAGGAGCGGATGGATCTCGTGACGGCTCTGCAGGCCGAGATCGATCTGGTGATCTGGCCCGAGACGGCGCTGCCGGGCTTCCTGCCCGACGACAGCGCGGTCGATACCTTTGTGCGACAGCTGGCGCGCGAAACAGGCACTCCGCTCCTGGTGGGCGCCATGGAAATCGGCGGACGCCATCCGGGCGGCGATCCGGAGGATGAGTCGATGGTGATGCGACCGTGGGACTGGATCCTGCACAACAGCACCTTCCTCTACGCGGGCGACGGCACGCTGGTGGGGCGCTACCGCAAGCAGCACCTGGTTCCCTTTGGCGAGTATCTTCCCATGGACCAGCACTGGCGTTGGGTACGCCGCCTGGCGCCGCTCGGCTTTTGCTGCACGCCTGGCAAGGAGTCTACCGTGTTCAACGTCGAGACGCCCGTCGGAGCGACGATTCCGTTCTCCTCACTGATCTGCTTTGAGGATGTCTTTGCCGGCGTGGCACGTGACATGGTACGCAACGGCGCGCGCCTGCTGGTCAACCAGACCAATGACGGCTGGTTTGATGGATCGGCCGCCGCGGTGCAGCATATGAGCCACTGTGTCTTCCGTTGCGTTGAGAACCGCGTACCGGCTGTGCGTGCGGCCAACACCGGGGTGACCTGCTTCATTGACAGGACCGGACAAATCGATGAGACTTCGCGTGGGATCTTGAAGCGCAAGGAGTGGGCGTTGATTGACTACCGTTCCGAAATCGTGGCCGTGCCGCGTGACGACATGGTTCCTACATTCTACACCCGTTTTGGCGATTGGCCCCTGGCCATTCCGGCTGCCATTGTGGCGCTCGTGGCGAGCCTCATGACGTGGCGGCAGTCGAAGAAGGACACTACATTATGATCGATGATTTGAAGCCCCGCCTGCAATCGCTGCGTACCCGCCTGGACGAGATGCGGGGGTATCTTTGACGTTGCCAGCCTGACCGAAAAAGTCGCCGCACTGGATGCCAAGGCCGTGGCGCCCGGGTTCTGGGATGATCCCAACAAGGCGCGTGCTGTTATTGACGAGACCAATCGTTACCGTACGGTCCTCAAGCCGTTCGATGCGGTCGCGACCGCGCTCGAAGACGCTGAGCTCCTGATTGAACTGGGCGAGATGGAAGAGGACAACGCCCAGCGGGCCCAGGCCGCCAAGGATGCGGCGGCCAGCCTGAAGGTTGCCGAGGCTGGTTTCGAACAGCTCGAAATGCAGTCGCTGCTCAGCGGTGAACTGGATGGCAGCAACGCCTACCTGACGCTACATGCCGGGGCCGGCGGCACCGAGTCGTGCGACTGGGCTGAGATGCTCCTGCGCATGTATCGACACTACGCTGAAAACAATGGGTTTGAGGTCGAAGTGCTGGAGCTATCGCCCGGTGACGAAGCCGGCATCAAGAGCGCCACGATCCAGATCAACGCCGACTTTGCCTACGGGTATCTGAAGGCCGAGCGGGGCGTCCACCGACTGGTTCGGATCAGTCCCTTTGACTCTGCCAAGCGGCGTCACACCAGCTTCGTAGCCCTGGATGTCGTGGCCGAAGTGGCGGACGATATCGAGGTCGAGATCCTGGACGAGGATCTGCGCGTGGATACCTATCGCTCGAGCGGGGCGGGCGGCCAGCACGTCAACACGACCGATTCGGCCGTGCGCATTACGCATCTGCCGACTGGCATCGTGGTGGCCTGCCAAGCCGAGCGGTCGCAGCACAAGAACCGCGCCAAGGCGATGAAAGTTCTGCGGGCGCGCGTCTACGAGTGGACCCTCGATCAGACGCGCAAGGACATGGAGAAGTTTTACGGGGAGAAGGGCGAGATCGCATGGGGCAGCCAGATCCGCTCCTACGTCCTGCAGCCCTACACGATGGTCAAGGATCACCGCACCAGCGAAGAGACCTCGAACGTGAACGCAGTCCTCAACGGCGCCATTCAGCCTTTTATTGAAGCCTATCTCAAGAAAGAGGCGGCGGAGGGATAGCTCCGGCCAAGGGGTGGGGCTTGCGCCCGGCCGTCCCGGAATACCGGGCCGCCAAGGAGCGCTAGTCCCTCCCCTTGGCCTCCGCTGGGGTAGGTGGAGCGTGTGTGTGGGTGTGTGGGTGTGTGAGCAGGGGAGAAGATTAAGGCGAAAGATTAGGGTTTTTGCTCTTAGCCCTTTATCTTTCACCCTAATCTTTCGCCCTAATCTCCGCTGGCCGCGAATGTGAGTAACCGGATCTGAAAACGAGGGCACAACAATGGCACTAACCAGTATGACCGGATATGGGCGGGGGGCGGCATCCGTGGGCGGATTGCACGTTGAGATCGAGCTGAGCTCGGTCAACCGCAAGCAGCTCGATGTGCGGCTCAACCTGCCGCGCCAGATCGCCTCGCTCGAATCGCGCGTCCACAACCTGGTGCACAAGAAGGTGTCGCGCGGACAGGTCAATGGGGTACTACGCATCACGACCGTGGCGGGTGAGCAGGCCGCCGAGGCGCATGTTGACGAGAAGCTGGCCGCGCAGTATGTGCGCCGCTTGCAGCGTACGGCGCGTAAGCTGGGCCTGGATTCCGAGCTGGGCGTGGCCGATATCGCGCGTATGCCCGGGGTGCTCTCGTGCGAGGCGCGCCAGGATGAACCCTCGCGGGTCTGGCCGTCGGTGCGCCAGGCTCTGCAGCAGGCCCTCGAAGGCATGGTGACCATGCGTGCGCGTGAAGGCGTGGCCCTGGAGAAGGATGTCATTCGCCGCTTGGCCGGCCTCAAACGTCATCACGTGGCGATCGGGAAACGGGCGCCCCTGCTGGTGAAGCGCTACCGTGCGAGTTTGCTGGACCGCTTGGCCGCTGCGGGGGTCACGCTGGAGCGGAATGATCCCTCCCTGATCAAGGATCTGGCCCAGTTTGCCGAGAAATCCGACATCACCGAGGAGCTGGTGCGGCTGAGCAGCCATTTTGCGCAGTTCGATAAGCTCGTGCAGAGCAGCAAGCCGGTCGGGCGTACCATGGACTTCCTCTGCCAGGAGATGTTCAGGGAGATCAACACGGTTGCCTCCAAGGCGTCTGACACCGTTGTGGCGCGGCATGTAATCCAGTTCAAGGCCGGGTTGGAGGCGATCCGGGAGCAGATTCAGAATGTGGAGTAGGGGATTGAGAAGTGAGCAGTTAGCAGTGGGATTGAGAAGTGAGCGGTTGGCAGTGGGTATTTACTGCTTACTGCTTACTGCTCACTGCTTACTTAATCCCCCCCCCCTTGGAGTTATAGTCAATTGAACAGTATGAACACATCAACGATCCAACCAATTCTCGTTATCGTCTCCGCCCCCTCCGGGACCGGTAAGACCACGTTGTGTGACCGCTTGCTGGTGGAAATTCCCGATATGGTCTACTCGGTATCGTGTACCACGCGTCTGCCGCGCGGTGAAGAGATCGACGGTGAGGACTACCATTTTCTCACCGAAACTGATTTCAAGGCGCGCATAGAGCAGGGCGCCTTCCTCGAATACGCCGTGGTGCACGGGCACTACTATGGCACGCTGCGTGAATCCGTGGCTGGTGCGTTGCAGGACGGGGAGTCGGTCCTGATGGATATCGATGTGCAGGGCGCGGCCCAGATCCGTGCGGCACTGGAGGCGGCCGGGCCTGAGGATCCGATTGGGGGCCACTGGACCGATATCTTCATCAGTCCGCCCTCAATTGAGGCCCTGCGCGAGCGACTCGAGGGACGCGGGGAGGATGCCCCTGAGGTAATTGAGGCCCGTCTCGAGAATGCGGGGGCCGAGATGGCGCGTGCCGGCGAATACCGCCACCTGGTCATCAACGACTATTTGGAAGCGGCCTACAGATGTCTGCATGAGATTGTGGTGTGTGAAGCGGGAGGTGACACATGAGCAAGGTAGTGCTGGGAGTAACCGGATCCATTGCGGCCTATAAAGCCGCCGAGCTGGTGCGCCTCATGCGCAAACGTGAGTGGGAGGTGCAGGTGGTCATGACCGCCGCCGCCACAAAATTCATTGGTCCGCTGACCCTGCGGACGCTCAGCAACAATCCGGTCGCGATCGAGATGTTTCCTGAGCCGCCGCCGGAAGCCGTGCCTCATATTGCGCTCTCCGACTGGGGCGACTGCATGGTCGTGGCGCCCTGCACGGCCAATGTGATCGCCAAGATGGCGCACGGGTTGTCGGATGACCTGCTGGCCTGCACGCTGCTCTCGTGCAACGTGCCGATCGTGATGGCACCCGCGATGAACGTCAAGATGTGGGATCACCCCGCCACGCAGGCCAACGTGGCCCTGCTCAAGGAGCGGGGCGTGACGGTCCTCGATGTCGGCGAAGGCGACCTCGCCTGCGGCTACCAGGGACGTGGTCGTCTGGTTGATCTCGACGTCATTATGGATGCCGTGGCAGAGCAGCTATAACCACTGATCTGGCGGCGCTATCGCGGCCAGCCTTGCCTGTCTCCTCCGTGCCTCTGTGCCTCCAGCGAAGCGGGTGGTTTATCCCTCTCCTTAGGGTCGAGACATTCTCGAATGCAGGTTGGGCAGCGAATGCCGGAAACGTTAGTGAATTGGAGTGTTTGCAGTGCAGTAGCATGGCTTATGGGATGCTAGTGAATTAAGGATTTCGGCATGACGCGTTTTCTCTATCTCAGTGACACCCATTATGGGGCGGAGTCGGCGGGCTATTGCCAACAAACGGCTTACCCGCAGCGGCAGACCGAGTTAGTGCAAGGACTGACGGCCTGGATGGCCGAACATGCCCCGCTGGATTTTGTGGTCCATGGGGGCGACATGATTGACGCGTCGTCTATCGAAACCATCCAGGAGGCAGCCAGACTCTATACGCTGGGCGTGCCCGTCTACCTCTGTCTTGGAAATCACGACCTGACCGATCCCGAGGCACATCGGTGGTGGTTGCAGCACGCGCCGTCATGCTTTCCCGGGGGTGAGCTCGACTTCGATGTGGTCTGCGACGACTGTGTCGTACACGTGGCGCCAACCCAGTGGTGCCTCCAGCCCTATTGCTGGCAGGGCGAGCAGCGGGCGCACTTTCTTCCCGCACAGCGTCAGCGCCTCGAACAGGCCCTGGCGCGGTATGCCGAGCGACCGCACATCCTGGTCACGCATGCCCCCGCACGAGGTCTGCCACCCGAGCAGACAGATGGCAAAGCCCCATCGCACGCCACCGGACCGGCGTTTGAAAATGAACTTAACGGACTGCTCGCCCACTGTCGTGACCCACGGCTCGTGTTGACGGGTCACAGTCATATGAATATGCATGTCTCGGAAGGAGCGACCCACTACGTCAGTGCCAGCAGCTTCGTAGAAGCCCCGTTCGAGTTCAAGCTGGTCGAGGTGTCAGGAACGGATGTCAGTGTGTCGACTCATGCCCTTGGCGACCGTGTCGCTTTTGCCTGGGAGTACGATTCTGACCACGCCTACGTCCAAGGCCGGCCATGCGACAGAGGGTTCTAAGTTTGACCCGGCCACCCAATAGGCATAGCGTCACTTTTCGGTCCCGAGGTTTTGGCCACGATTATCAGCATTAATCAGGAGAGAACAGGCATGGTCATGAAAGCAAACATCCCGATGCGTTACCTACTGGCCATTCCTGCCCTGTGTGCGGTGCTTCTTGCCTCCGGGTGTGTCTCTATGAGGCCCTCCCAGGCTAAGCAGTGGTTTCGAGGCAATACACACGCCCATACAATACGGAGCGACGGGGATTCTGCGCCTGAAGTGGTTGCCAAGTGGTACCACGACCACAACTACAACTTCCTGGTCATAACGGATCACAATAAGTTCGTTGATCCCAGGGAGATCAAGCTGCCTGACGAGAAGCGGGATGATTTCCTGCTGATTCCCGGCGAGGAAATCACCGGCAGCAAGGCGATTCATACCACGGCCATGAATATCACCAACGTAGCATCCTGGAAGTTTGATCACACAGAGAGATCCGAGATCATTCAGTACCATGTGGACCAAGCCATGGCAGCGGGAGGGCAGGCCGTTCTCAACCATCCCAATTTCAAATATGCTGCGTCCGCTGAGGATATTCTGCCCGTGCGCCATCTCTCTATGTTCGAGCTATTCAACGGACATCCCTCTGTTCACAACCACGGTGATAGCAAGCATCCATCCACAGAGGCAATGTGGGATCACCTGCTCACAGAGGGCATGAAGATCTTTGCTGTGTCATCGGATGATACCCACCATCTAAAGACCATTGCCGCGAACAAAGCCAACCCGGGACGCGGCTGGGTCATGGTGCATGCCGCAAGCCTTGATCCGGATGCCATCACACGCGCCATGCTGCAGGGCGACTTCTATGCAAGCAATGGCGTCTTTCTCAAAACGTGCGAAAGAGGGCCCCGAACCTACCTGATCGAAGTGGACGCTCAGAAGACGAGAGGAGAACTGACCTCCTTGCCGGCGCTACGGGGCAAACCTGTTGAGAACGGAAGCGAAGGCTTTCGGATCGAGTTCATAGGCCCCGCTGGCAAGGTCCTCGATACCATCAAAGGCGAAGAGGGCCGTTTCCAGATCGACGGATCAATCCCATACGTGCGAGCCAAAGCAACATTCACACGTGCGCATCCTGACACGGGCACACTTGAGGAATACTATGCCTGGGGGCAGCCGGTCTTTACCGATGCAAGCGTAGCTACGAAAGCTTTACCAGGTAACTCCGACCGCTCCGGGCCGCTCGCGGGCCGAAGTGTATCCCTGCTCTCCCATTAGGTTTCCCCTACTCCTGAACGATTCGGACAAACACTGCCGCTGGCAGGATCTTTCCCTGTTCAGCGAGGTGCCCGAACTAGCCGAACAATATCTGCCCGAAAACTGGTGTAATGCGTCCAAAGAGGCCAAGCGTGCGGGACATGGTGGCGGCGACTACTTTCAAATCGTGGGGCGGAGACGGTCCCCGTCTGTAAGTTGTTGGGGGGTGACGGAGACGGGGGCGGAGACGGGGGCGGAGACGGTCCCCGCCTGTAAGTTGTTGTGGGTGAGGTGGGCGCGGGGATATCTGGGGCGGATATGGTGCTTAGCGCGATTCTTGCGTAACCGTTAAGCTTGAGTATCGAAACCCCTGCCGGCTTGCCCTGTCTTTTATACACAAAAGTCATTGTCCATCTCCCTCTCTAAGGGGTGCCAGTAGCAAGCCCTCACAAA
>JABGQM010000035.1:3616-44883 GCA_018648805.1 Verrucomicrobiota bacterium | reverse complement strand
CGCCGACAACGTTCATTATTTGGTCCAAGTGACCACGAGTAATCGGGACGGTGCGAGACTCATCCCACAGCGGCTCACCGTAGAAGTCGGTCAGCCACATCTCCGCATTTTTCTTGGACGAATCCACCACCAGCACTCCAAACTTATCGCCGCCTATTTTGCGCACACGCTGCCGGAGAGTATTGTCTATCTTCTTCCGACATTTTGTTCCCTTTCCTCGGCCTCTTCTTCTATACTTACTCATTGCCAGACCTCCTCTTGTTGTTTTTGGTTGTTGCGATTATATCGCAACCAACATGAGGTCTGGCTCTTTTTTGATTGTCGGGGAAAGGCCTCTTTTTCGGGGCCTCCCCCCAGTCCCCCCTCCAGGGAGAGAGTTACTCACAGCCCCCGCCTCCGCTCCGACGAGCTGAGCAAGGCCCATTCTCTCGGAGACGGGGGCTATGAATAACTCTCAGAGAGGAACATACCAGTGTATCCGGTTAAGGGTGGCGACGAAGTGGGTCGAGTAAGTGTAAGAAGCAGTTTCCCACACACTTAACCGTACTCTTACTCGCACTCTTAACCCCAACACTTACTCGGATACACTTAACCGACCCGCTTCCCTCCTCGGCGGGCAACTCTCGATCCTCGCGTGCGGCCGGTCGCAGTCGCTCGCCGTTAACGATGTCTTGGCACTAAAAGGCGTTAACGATGTCGTGGCAGTCATCACCTAGAGCCTAATCCCTAATCCCTGCGCTGCCCTACCCACAGCTCAGCCCATTGGGCCCGCTCGAGCACGCACGTACGATACGAGCGTAGCGCTGAGCGCTCTCCCACGAGATATCCGGCGGCGCGAGGTGATCGAGCGCGGGCAAGTAGCGGCCGAGATCCCATGCGGTCTTGAAGCGCCGTGCGCATTCCTGTTCGAGCGCCTCGCCGCCCGTGGCCACGGCCACCTTGTCAATGCCGCCAACGAAGGACAGGGTTGGGTATTGCTCAAGTAGTTCACGTGGATCCATGCCCGCCTTGATCTCGCAGGGCCACATCGCCGTAAAGCCGCATTCCACGAGCTCAGGGATGATTCGGCGAGCATCGCCGTCGGTATCAATGAATGCCTGCAGTACGCCCATGTCTTTGAGCCTGCCCAGGTATTCCTTGTAGGCAGGCATGAAGAACTCCCTGAACATCGCGGGGGAGATCAACGGCGCCCTGTTCGAACACATGTCTTCAAAGCATGCTATCTGATCGAGCCGGTATTCCGGGAGCAGCATGGCGAATGATTCGGCATAGAAGCTGCCAAGATCCGACACGATCGTACGGACCAGCTCGGGGTCGTCGGACATGGCGAAGATCGCCCCTTCCAGGCCCATGAGTTGACGGACGGCGCTGAACATGCCACCGAACGGAAATGAAAAGTGTGACACCCATCTCGTCTCGGCGCGCTGCTTGATCTTGTCGCCATCGACGTTGATGTCCTCCGGAATGCGACCTTCCGGTGTGGCACGGAATCGCTCTTCGAAGATTTCTTTCCATGAGTTCATGTCTTTGACCGGGAAATCGATCCAGTGCGACATCGAACTCATCGCGCCCGACTGCCTCATGTTCCCCTCGGTCCGATCGAAGTCCTCCTTGAACACCCTCTTGGTCACCTTGAACTCATCAATGACAGTAACGTACTGTTCGTCCTTCTCCAGGATCTCGAGCTCGAAGAGCGGATACATGTTGAGGTTCAGCGGGAGGCTCGTGTTGTCGTCTGAGATCAGGCCGAGCGCCTCGTTGGGGTCCACGCCTTCTTCGAGGCCTTCGGTGCGCCAACGCTCCACTGCTTCGGTCCACCCCTCAAGGCCAATGACCGGCAGTCGGTCAAAGGGCTCGCCGCTGTATATTGCCTGATGAAGTTCTCGTCCATTCATAGTGTCTGTTCCTCTCTTCTGTCTAGTTACCGCCTTGTATACGGGCTACCGGGTCACTGCCGCGGCACCACGTTGCACCGCTGCGACCACGCATGCCAGGCCGCGGCCATACGCGCCACAAGCTCCGGATGCGCGTCGGCCAGATTACTCATCTCCGTCCGGTCCGCCTCAATATCATACAGCTCCCAGTCGTCCGGGGCGCCACGCAACGACACGAGCTTCCACTTCCCGTCCCGCACGGCCCGGTTCCCAATATGCTCCCAGAAGATCGGCGCCTTCCGCTTGAGATCCTTGCCCTCAAACGCCGGCAACAAACTCACCCCTTCCATTGGATGAATCTTATTGCCGTCATAGTCCGTCGGGTACTTACCGCCCGCCGCGTCAATGAACGTCGGCATCACATCCATGATATGACCCACCTGATCACGAAACGCGCCTTTGTCCTTGATCCGTGCCGGCCAATGCGCGATCAACGGCGTCGATATGCCGCCTTCATGCACATACAGCTTGTACCAACGAAACGGCGTGTTGCTCACATGCGCCCAGGCCGGACCGTAGCTGATCGACGTTTCGCGCATGCCCGCCAGCGCCTTGTTCTTCTTCATGCGATTCCATCCGAACCCATACGTCCCCCACTCGTCACATCCCCCGTTGTCGGAGAGAAACAGGATCAACGTGTTTTCAAGCTGGCCGTTCTTCTTCAACGCCTTCACGAGCCGGCCAATGCCCTGGTCCATGTTATCAATCATCGCGGCATACACTTCCATCTTGCGCGCCATCTCTGACTGCAGCGACACGCCCGTGATCTTCAGGGCCTCCTCGACCTTGCCACCCACGGCCGAGGCCGTGGCATCCTTCCACGGCAACACACGCTCGTCGCGCGGCGACAACGGCCACTTCTTGTCAATGATCCCCATCGTGATCATCCGCTCATGGCGCTCCTTGCGCAGCACATCCCAGCCCTCGTCATAGCGCCCCTTGTACTTCGCGATATCGCGCTTCAGCGCCATCAGCTTCCAATGCGGTGCCGTGTAGGCAACATAGGCGAAGAAGGGCTTGTCCGGGCTGTTCTTGCAGTGGTCGTTGATATACCCCACGGCACTGTCACTCACCGCATCCGTGAAGTAGTAGCCGGGATCGTCCTTCGCCTCTTGCCCGATGCTCGTGTTGTCCCGCACCAGCCCGCGTGGTGCAAAGTAGTCGTCAGCGCCACCGATGATCCCGTAGAACCTGTCAAACCCACGCTGCCGCGGCCAATTGAACTTCGGCTCTTCCGGCTCCCAGGCCCTGGCGTGACGCGTCAGGTGCCACTTACCGGACATGTACGTCGCATAGCCGTTCGTCTTCATCGCCTCGGCAATAGTCACGCACTGCTTGTTGATGTTGCCGCGATAGCCCGGCACCTTGCGATCCGGCTCCATGCCACCCATACCCGCCTGGTGTGCGTATAGACCGGTCAGCAATGAAGCGCGTGACGGACAACACCGCGCGCCGTTGTAGAAACGCCTGAACCGGACACCGTCCCCGGCCAGCTTGTCAAGATTGGGCGTCTTGATCTCACTGCCGTAGCAGCCAATGTCGCTGAACCCCATGTCGTCGGCCATGATAAGGACAAGATTCGGTCGGCCGGTCGAACGTGCGGCTTCAGCACCTGTGACGGTGCCGGCCCACAACACCATGCCGGCCACACTGATACCCATTAAACTCAAAATGTCACGTCGTTGCATAGCTACTGCTGGCGGCTCTCTGCTGGGCCGTTGCCTTCGGGAGTTATCATCCCGCGATCCAGCGTGATGACCAGTTTGTCAAACGCACTGCCATCCTCACGCATCCACACATGGATGGTATGCATGCCCGGCTCGGTCACATCGAACGCGTGATCGTGATGATGCTTCTGCCACTGTAGCTTGCCGTTGCCAATATGGAACAGGCTCTTGTCCGAGCCCTTCAGATCCATTCCGAGAAAGATCGAGTCACCGTTGGGATTCGCGCCCCACGAGCGCATCCAGACCGTGTACTTGCCCTTCGCCGGGAAATTGACCAGGTAATCCAACCGCGGACACTGGCTTTCATAACCGGCGTCCACCCCCGTGCCCTTGTCCGGCAAGGCGGCCATCAGGCCCTTGCCCGAACACCCCGGCTTGTCCTGCAGTTTCCACTCAATGCCACGACCAGCACCCGCACCAGCAACACGGCGTGTGTAGCTTTCGGCTTCGATCACAATCGTCTTGCCGTCGGCGCTCTGGAACGCCTCGCCGCCCGTCCACGTCGCCTTCGCCGGCGCAGACGCTTTGCCAACGTTCCCGGACGCATCGCGCATCTTGACCGTGTAGACGTACTCCTTGCCCGGCTCGAGCCCGGTGTCCTTGTATGCGGCCTCCTTGATCCAGCCGCTGTCGTCGCCGCCCGGGTTGCCGCTGGTCTCGGCGAAGAAATACTCAACACCGCCCAACGGGTCCGCGCCCACTTCTGCCTGCATCACAACCGTCTTCGGATTCACGAACAGCGGCTTCGAGCTGAGCGTCGCCGGATTCGGCGTGGGCGGGATTTCGTCCTTGAGCGACACCGAGTAGACCTCGAACGCGTCGATCGTGCCCTTGAAATAGTTGCCGCCGCGCCCGCGACCCAGGTAGCACTCTGTCGCATTCACGTCATCCGGGTTCAGAGTCATCTCCGTGTTGCCGGCGACCTCTTCGTCATCGACAAACAGTTTCCCGCTGTCTGCCGACAACACAACCATGATCTCCGTCAGCACGCCCTGCTTCAGCGTCGGACCCTTGATCGATTGCGTCTCGTCACCCTTGCTGATCGAGAACACGAGCTTGCCACGCTTGGTGCCGAGGAAGACGCGCTCGCCCTTGTCGTTCGAGAACTCTGCGATCGCCGCGTCGCCCTTGCCCTGCCAGGTGACCGCCGCGACCATCGTGAGGTCGCTCATGTCCGCCACATCGCTCTGCAGTTCAACGAACTGGTCCTTACCGTTAAGCACCAACACACCGTTCGTGGCGGGCTGCGGTCCGTCCGTGACACGCACGTCGAAGGTGGGATTCCCTACTAGGTAACCCCAGGTCGCGCCAAAGTCATCTGGCGCCATCCATTCATGCGCTGCATCAAAGTTCATTCGCATATAGATGCCGCCGAACTCTTCGTCAACTTCGCCCGCGTTCTTTCCCTTACCCCAGCTCCAGGTAAACCACTTGCCCTTGTCCACCTCGTTCCCCTTCGCGTACGAGCCGTCCACCATCGAATTGCCGCTGACATTGCCGAACGAATGCGCCACGCCTTTGATCGTGGAATAACCCGCAAGCACCTTCTTTGCCTGCGTGCCGTGCTCGATGACTTTGCCGTAGTCCTTGATCGTCGCACCCTCTATCGCGCGACCCCAATCCCGCACCTTCGCGTGGTCCTGCACCATGGCGTTACCCGCTACCAGTGCGTGGCCACTGACAATCGCGTGGTCACGCACGGTCGAGTCGTTTACAACGGCATAGTCTTCGATCCGCGCGTTGCCCAACACCTTGGCATTGCCCAAGATCTGTGCGTTGGGGCCAACGTAGGCCGAATCGTCCACCTCCGCGCCGTCCGCAACAAACCCGCCGCCATTGGCATGTGCCTTGCCGCCCGACGTTGGTCGTTTGTTTGCCAGCACGTCAATCGGCGTGCAACCTGACAGCTGGAGCTTGTATGGGAACTTCTCCTGCTCGAGCGATCGGAAATCGCCGGTCATGTTGATGGCCATGATCTTCGTGGGTACCGCGCAGACGATGAGGTAGAGCTTATCGAGGCCCGCGGTCTTCAGTGTGACCGTGCCGCCGGTCTTGACGACATCGCCGTATACCGGATCGCCGTTCGGCTTCACGCCAACAAATGCCGCACGCCAATCGCCGCCGCGCTTC
This sequence comes from Verrucomicrobiota bacterium, assembly GCA_018648805.1. Taxonomy (GTDB): domain Bacteria; phylum Verrucomicrobiota; class Kiritimatiellia; order UBA8416; family JABMPJ01; genus JABMPJ01. The sequence goes on along the minus strand of JABGQM010000035.1, from coordinate 39,092 downwards.
TTGCTGATATAACCGTCTAGCAACGCCATCGCCGTGCCGCCATCGATCTTCAGCGGGCAGACGCTGTAGCCGAGTTGCTGTGGCGACATCTCCTTCGGAGCTCGCCACCAATCGGTGTCATAAGGAATCTGCTCAAGCAGCACCTGGCCGTAACGCGTCATGTCAGGTTTATCCCAGGCTCCTTCACGCTTGTAGTGGTCAGCGGGCTTGTCGCCGTGAATTTGGTAGTCCCATGTGATGCACTTCTGGACCATGCGCATCCATTCGTAGCCGAGGTCGGTTGAAGGATCAGGATCAATCAAAGGGAACGTCAGCCACGGGTAGTTCTGGTCGTCTTCGTTGCCTGTGCCGCCGTCATACCAGAACTTAGAGATAAACATCGGGCCGTATTCAGGTTCTTCGGCCAGGTGCTGAAACATCAGGCGATCGTGATAGTAGTCCCGGCCGTTCGCAGGGAAGAACATGCATACGCGGCTCACACAAGTGCCGGGAATCGTCTGATAGATGCCGGCATAGGTCTGCGGGAAGTTCGCGTGCGCTTCCCAATAGTTCCCCTGCATAGCGCCGCCGCTCTGTGCCTGCCAGCCGTGGACAAGTTCATGCGGATTGATGTGGCCCGCTCCTGAGCAGGACCAGCCGAAGCCCAGCTTGCCGCTCCATCCCATCCAGCTTCCGTTCGACGGCTGGTTCGGGATCGTGTACTTGACGCCATCGCCACGGTACTCGCGCTTGTTGCTGACCACGGATGACCGCAACGCCAGCCTTTCGGAGTAGAGCTGGTAAAGATTCTCCGCCATCTCGAACATGCCGGGCAAGCGTTCCTCGTACTCCTTGAGCTGCCGCTCGTCCATGTCGGCCAGTCGTCCCTTGCGCGAGATAGAATTCTTAAAATGCTTCGACCGGTCAGTGCGCCATTCCGCGTCGCCTTCCATCCGCCACCAGTCATGCAGATCCGTGCCCAGCATCACGCCGCCCGTAGCATTGTGTGCAATTTCCTCTTCCGTCATGGCGTCTGTGTGCAGACGCAATGCCACGAGGTTGCCGTTGAAGGAGGGCTTCAGCGCGGATGCCCCGCCAAGCACCATTTTGTGGCCTTCGGCAATCCGCAGCTTGCGGTCGCTGCTGGCGACCTGCTTGCCGTTGACATACCAGGTTTCGGTTTCGGCCGTGCAATTGACTGTAATGAGCTGGATCTTGTCGGAGCCCTTGAACGGCTTCGGATAGGTCAGTGCGCCGGAGGTCTGCTTGCCGTCGGCCGACTGCCAGCCACAAATCACCTCGCCCTGCTTAGGTTGCTTGTCCTGCACCCATACTTCAATGGCCAGATCCTCATCGCCCATAGCCGGCGCCTCAATCACGAAGTTGCCCTTCATGATATCGCCGCCGTCGAACTGTGCGGCCTGCACATTGCCGATCTTCACAGCGTGCGGATAAACCTTGTCCCGCTCCGTGTGCGGCACATGCAATCCGAAATCGCCGAAGCTGCCCCCCACTTCGATGCTGTGCTTCCCGCCGCCGGAGAGGCCCATGTTGTACCACTGCAGAACGGCATCCTTCTCGAACGACCGGTTCATCATGAAATCGGCGTGCATATCGACCAGGAGCTTACCCGCAACCGCCAGGTTCCCGATGTTCTTGCCTGTGACCAGCGACGTCTCCTTCTCCAGCCCGAAAGAGGTCCCCACAATCAACCCGCTTATCAGTATGCTGTGTATGAACTGTCTGTTCATGATCGTTCTCCTGTTTGCTTCTTTGGTTCTGTCATTTCGGGCGACGATAACGGGCGACGATAGCGGTGGACGATGAAAACGATTTGTCCTCGTTATCCGCTCTCGTCGCCGCTCTCGTCAACCGATTCCGCTTTTCAGGCCCCCTGGTCACTGCCTACTTCTTGCGAAACAGCATGTTTTGCGGGATAGATGTCCACCCGCCCTCGCCGCTGTACTGTTTGACGTCGAGCCCCTGACCGTAGTCATACTCGAAATACTTGACCTCCAGCGGGTAGAAGCCGGCTTTGAGACTCAGTGGGCCACTTTTCACGCTGATCATGGCATGCTTCCCATCGTTGAGAACAACCTGCTTGCGCGCCAGTGTTATCGAACTGCCGTCGTCCGAGGTGGCGGCGAAGTAGTATTCGCCATCGTTCACAACCTTCAGGTACCCGGAGAATACGATTCCGAAGTGATCGTCTCGCGACCGCTTCGAAAGATCGATGGCCTGGGTCACGCCACTCGTCTTCGCTTCGAGGGTGCTGAAATTAGGCAACTCGTCCCATTTCCCCTCGTAGGTCTTGTAGTCAAGACCGGGCGCGAGATCCGCTTCGGATACCGCCGCTGGCTCGATCGCAATGCCCGCAGGCCCTTTCTGGGTATCCCAGTAGACCGTATAGCGCTGATGATGCATGGCATGCAGCGGGATCAAGGTCACATCACGGGGACTTCCGATGCCAACCGTCTTGAACCGCAGCACATCACCCTCCACACGCTTAATGCAGGTCGCCAGATCCTTGTCGCCAATCAGCAACACGGGAACCGGAGGATCCATGTCGCCCGAATGCGCCGCCTGGCTGCCTTGCACAAAGGTGCTCGGCACGCCGGCCGTGCCAAGCTCACCCGCCAGCGTCAGCGGACCGTACATGACGACAACCCTATCCTTGTTGTCCCGGGCACGATGCAGATGCAGGCTCATCGGTAGCTGTACCTTGACCTTGTCACCGTCTTTCCATTGGCGGGACAGTGTCAGGTAGCTCGCAGGCTTCGCTTCAACCGTCTCCCGCTTGCCATTGACCCAGACCGACGCCCCTTTCGTCGCCCAGTAGGGCACACGAATCTTGAGCTCGAATTGCTGCTTCCGCTTGGTCGAAATCGAGAAGTTGATGGTGTCACTGTCCGGAAACGTCGTTTCCTGCCGGATCTGGACGCCCTGTTCTTTCCAGTCCAAGGTCGACGGGATAAACAGGTTGACCCACAGTGTACTCTCTTTGTGAGTGTAGATCGTATTGCCGTATTGCGAATGGTTCTCCATGCCGGTCCCGACACAGCACCACATGGAATCGAACGGGGTACTGTAGATCTTGAAATGGCCGGGCTTGAGCGAATAGAAGTAGGTGAACCCGCCGCTCTCCGGATCCTGAGATCCGAGGATCTGGTTGTACAAGCCGCGCTCGTAGTAGTCCATGTAGCGCACATCGGACGTCCACTTGAACAGATGCCCGGATAGCTTGAGCATGTTGTAGACACAGCAGGTCTCGCCGGTGTTCCAGGCCAGATGCTTGGATTCCTCGCCTGCCGCGAAGAAGTGCTCACGCTTCTCCAATCCGCCGCTGGCAAATGATCTCTCGTTGATGACATGGTCCCAGAACGTCCTGCTGACCGTCGCGTGTCGCTCGTTGCAGGTGGATTCATAGAGCCGCGCACTGCCGAGAATCTTCGGCAGTTGCGTATTGACGTGTCTACCGGTCAACGTGTCCTGCTTCTCCGCCAGCGGGTCCGTAATCTGCTTGTGTTCAAACCGCTTCGCCAAGGCCAAGTAGTCCTTGTTGCCCGTGACGGCGTAAAGGGCGGCGATGGTCTCTGCCATGCCGCCATGCTCGCAAGCCAGCGACTTCTGGAATTGCTCCTCTGTAAGCGTGTCCGTGCCCTTCTTGGCCCAGTCGGTGAGAGCACACACCACGCTCAAGGCCTGCTTATTACCCGTAAGCTGGTAGGCGTCGATCAGCCCCGCAAAGGTCTTGTGCATCACGTACCATGGCACGTAGCCCGTCCCCAATCCCCACTTGTGAACTTCGATCGAACCGTCGAAGGTATTGTCCCACACCTCGGGTCTAACCGGCCCGGTATAGCCATTGCCATGTTTCTTCTGGATCCTGGCCAGCTCACTGACCATGTAGTCAGCGCGTTTCTTGAATTCCTCTTTGCCGCTGGCGGCATACATCAGCGAGAGTGCGGATAGGTAATGCCCTGATATCTGGCCAACGCAGTCCTTTTTGGCCCAACCACCGTATCGCTCACCCTTGGTCGGCATGCCGGCATGCTCGTGGTACGGCCAGAGCATACGATCGACATCAAACGTCAGCAGAACCTCCTGGTTCTTCTCCATCGCCTGCTTAAACGGACTGTCCAGCAAACGCACGCGCTCCAACGGGAACGACTGCGTCACAAGCTCAACAGCCGTATCCGCGGCATGCACACCCCCACAAACAATAAGACCGGCCAACAACAGACTCATTTTACGCATTTTCTATCTCCTTTTTTCTTTTAAGGTGCTCCCGGGATTTCCGGGTGTTTTTCCATTGGTCTATATGCACATACACTCTCAGACAGGCCGGTTAAGTCTGGCGACTAAGTGTATCCGAGTAAGGGTGTCGGTTAAGAGTGCGAGTAAGTGTAAGAAACGAGCCCTACACTTCCTCGTACCCTTAACCGACCAACTTACTCGCCACCCTTACTCGGATACCCTTAACCGAACTGCTTACTCGATCTCCGCTCGTCGTCAGTCATGGCGCATCCATCAATATAGAACACCCCGCAAATCCCGGAAGCGCTTTTTAGTCTCACCATTTCGAATCTCACCCTATCGACGCGTGACACGCTGTCTTCTACTTCGCCGCGGCCGCTATCTCCTCCGCCGTACGGACATAGTCATAGGCCTTGATCTCCGCAACCCCGCCCCTGAACGGCCTGACCACTCCGCTGTAGGTGTTGAAACTCGCACCGACATACATCGGGTAACCCGCAACCGTCGCCAGGCTGACAAACTCCTTCGTGGCAGATGCCTGCAGCTCACCGTCAACATACATCCGGAATTGCGACCGGTAGCCGCCATCATAGACCATGGAAAGATGGACCCACTTGTTGTTCGGGGCACTGCCCGACCCACGCTGACGCGATCCTATCCCCATCTTAGAGAAGTCGACATGACGGCCCAGGCTCTTGTCACCACGCTGATCTTTGGCGACCTCGGGAGCGAACGCGAAGAACGCGCCGTCATTCTCGAGCTTCACGCGCGCCTCAAGAGTGAACGCACTCGTACCGGCAAACGCTTCAGGCATGGGCTTGTCCAACTCCAGCAGCTCCTCGCCACCTTCAAAGTACGCACACTTCACCCCGTCGAGCGTCTTCACCGAAGGCACGTGATCGCTTGCGGCCCGCGACATCGGCACGAACTCGCCCTTGAGACTGCCCGTGTTCTTCAGGCTGTAGATCCGCTCTCCGTCCTCCTGGTCCGGCACGGTGACAGAGACGAGTACATCTCTGGATGCAACCTTCTTGCCCTTCGCGAGCTTGGCCACGTCCTTCGCGGACAGCGCCTTCGAGAACACCTTCAGCTCCTTGAGATAATGCTCGTCTTTGAACCAATCGCCACCAATCGTCATCTTACCGGCCGACGGAAGGCTGAATGCTTTATCTACGCTGTTCACAAGGCGACCATCGGAGTAGTACCTGAACGTCGTGCCATCATACGTGAGGCACTGCGTCTTCCAGAACCGCGCCATGGCCGATAACGTCGCGAGCTGCCTGTCCCGAGCAACGTCGAGGGGGTTCGCACGGCCCTCTTCCTCCGGGTAACGGGCGACAGACTGCTCCCAGTTCCCGCGCTCCCGGTTCCTGGCTTTGCCCCACGCCAGCGGATCACCCGTGGTATGCATGAACACGGCCCCGGTCTCGCTCGGACCCCAGCTCAGAAGCGGAACACCCCCGTGGCGAATCTCCCGCGCCGCGCGGGAGAAGATCGAAAAGGAGCCATTCGTCATGCTCGCCGGCGCGTCGAACGTGGACTGCATCTTTGTGCGCGGCACCAACATCATGCCCGACACACCGAGATGGGTTTTCGACACCGGCGTCCATGTGTCCGGCGTCGCGCCGGGCGTGAAGGTCCCGCCGTGGCGTCCCTTGTTCGCCCACGTGGTTAGATCGCCTGCGGACAAGTCAGCCGAATCAAGGTCCACCAGCAGGCCCTGTCGCGTCTTGAACGTCCAGGTCTCGCTGCCGCCCACACGCCAGTAGTACTGCTTACCGGGCGCCAGCGACGGCTGGCACTCGCCCGGTGCGAACTCACCCAGAGCCTGCATGCTGTCCGGGCTCTCGCCGAGGTACACCGTGCCTTTCGCGGTTCCACCGACAACGCCCGCAGTCCACCCCAGGCTGGACTTCCGCTCCGCAACTGCGATTCCGCCGGCCGCCGGAAGAGGATCATGCGCATTGCTGAACGCATGCGTCTTGACGTTCTCCACAATTTGTTGCGGTGTAAGCTGGCCCTTGTGGACCCTCACCATCGCGACGGCGCCGTTGAAATAGCGTTTCCAGTTCCAGCGTATCGGATCGTAATGCCCCCCCACATGCAGCCGCTGCTGTTCCTGCGGCCACATGACGCGATCAAGTTCACCGACTTCCTTGCCATTTACATAGACCGTGGTCTTGCCGCTGGGCTCCCAGCCCTTGCGTCGTGGTACCTGCTTCGCATGGTCGTCCGGCGCGAAGATGAGCGCGACATGCTGCCAGCCCTGCTTAAGGAAGCGTGCATCGAGCGCAAACGTGCCCCATTCCAGGACGACTTCGTCGCTGGACTGCGCGTCGGAGTAGACCCACGCCTCGAGCGTCCCGGGCGCGCCGGCAGCCAGCATCTCGGTATCAGGCATGAACCCGGAAACCATCCGGTCCTTGCCGCCAAACAGGGGGGCCTCTATGCCGTCGATCTGCTTCGGCGTCGGGGTGCTGTGCGACGGACCCCACATGTAGGCATGGATGTCGTTATGCAGCCGACCCGATAACGACCCGTGGTTCGCCCAGCTTCGCAGCCACGGCCGGTGCATTTTTTCGGGATACAACGGATTGTGCTCGCGCTGCGGCACATCGGCCAGGCGCCGCACATCCATATCAACATAGAGCTTCCCTGCAATAGTGCCGTACGGCTTGTGGTAATATGGCGCCTCTTCAGCGTAATGCTCTTCAACCTGGTCTGCACTGATGTCGTAGTTGTAGATGCGCACATGCGCCAGTGAGCCCTTGAATCCGCCGGTCACCTTGCCATCGGCCGGGACGCCCGCAACGAACACCCGCGCGTTCTCGGCGAGGTTAAACCGATGCGTGCCCTCATGCACCAGCTTGCCATTCACATACACAAGATACGGGCCGGCCCCGTTATCCTTGCCGCCGCCGCGGAAGGCATGCACGATGTGCTGCCACTCACCAACGCCCGGCTTCGCGGAGCTTCGTCGCGGCATGCCCGGCTTCTCGCCCCAGTTCGCGGTGATGTTGCCACAGTGTTTGTACGCCACGTCATCGGATCCCCAGAAGAACCTGGCACCACTGCCTGTCCCGAGCTCTGTCGAGGGGGCCTCGTCGCCCCACCCCGCCAACACCTGGCCTGGAGCACCCGCTTCGGTCTTCAGCGCCCAGAACTCCACGGAGAAATCATGGTTCTCGTGAAGGCCATACTTGCTCTTGAACGCCCATTCAAGGGCTTCGTTACCGGAGAATGTAACGGCAGGCACGCCTTGCACTGTCTCTACCTTTGGCTTGCCGGTCGCCACGCACTTGCCAACAGTGCCCTCCATGTTCTGCCAGGCGTCATCGATCCAATCGAGCAATCCGCCCTTGTTCTTCCACGCCAGCAGCACACCGTCGCCGTCCGTCTCCAGGCCGTAATCAGAATCCAGCTCGAGACACAGGTCGCCAGGCATATGCGGATGCAACGCGAGGTACTGTGAGCGGTTGTTGTGATACATGGCATAGCGCCTGGGAGCATGCATGAAGGCCTGGCTGTACACGGCCATCTGTTCAAACTCATTGTTCGCGCTGTACCCGCCGAGAGTCGCATTGTCGTCTGCATGATCAAGCCAGACCTGCCGGTTGCTCATCTCGAAGGCGGGGTCGGTTGAATTGAACACGCCATGGATCTGGTGCCCTGTCTCATGGAAGAGCAACGTGCCGAGTACTTCCTTGCTGTTCTTCATGAAGAACCCGCCGTAGCTGCCGGTCATGAACCCCTTGGCGAAACCGCTGCCTTCGTAGCTGCCGAGAACATGACCGCAGTTCCAGTAGTAGACAATGTCGCGCGCAACCTTGCTCTTCTCGAGGAAGCGTCGTGTCCCGAGTGCAACCTGCAGGAGCGGGGCGTTGTCCGCGCCGGGGCTAACCAACCCGGGAAAGCCCATGCTCGACTCCATCATCTTGGCGCCGAGCGCAGCAGCAGCGTAGTTGTCCGGCAACGGCTCGGGTATGATGGAGTCCGGTTCAGGCGTCACGTAATCACGCACATGGCAGTGCCATACCTCGCTCGGTGCGATGTGGCCATCGTCGTGCACGGTGTCAACACGCCAGTAGTAGGTGACGCCGTGGTGCAGAAGGTCCGGACCGGGGGTGTACTCTGACATGAGCCACTTGCCATTGAACGGCTTGAGAGCAGCCGTGGGCTTCTCCATCCGCGCTAACGCTTCAGGGCTCTCGGCGATGTAGACCTGCACCATGTTCGTGCCCGGATTGTGGGGGGGCGTCCAGCTCCACTCGTGAATCGGATTGATCGTGGCGCCGTCTTCAGGATTGGGATCGCGAGCCTCGCCTATGAGAGTGCGGTAGGTCCACACGTCACCAGCGCTGACAACGTCTCCCTTCGCGTCGAGCTGCGCGACGCGCCAGAAGTAGCGCGTGCCGCGCTCCATGTCGACGCTGCCCAGTTCGGTCTTCGCCGTCACGACAGACTCTGCCGTGCCCTTCTCCACCTTCTCTCTATCCTTGGAGCGGTAGACCTTGTAGGTGGCCACGCCGGTACTCCCCTGCTTCCAGGAAAAGTCCGTGCTCAGCGACAGCAGTGCCGCGTCATCCGCCGGCACCGGATCGAACGCATGGGGCAAGTCAGCATTCATGCGCACTTCAAGCTTGTTCATGGCATAGTCGTAGACCTTCATGTCGCCGACATGAGCATCCAGGAAACTTCCCGGACCCGAGTAGCCGTAATACCATTGGCTGCCCCAGTTCGCGCCAATGAAGAAGTGTTTCCGCCTGTCCTCGGGCACGTTGTAGCCCGGCTTACCGTCTTCGGTTGCGGTCACGAACGTGCCGGGCCCATAGCACCAACGGCGTTGCGGGTTGTTCTGGTAACCCCACCAGCCGCCGTCCATATCGATCGAGTGGAGTCGGTAGTAGTACTTGGTGCCCGGCTTTAGATCCTTGAGGTCGAACCTGATCTCACCTTCCGGCGCCCACACCTGTTTCAATTCATTCTGCCACGGCCAATGTCGCTGCTGGAACCAGTGGTGATGGTCTACGACGTCGTAGTAAAGCCCCACCGACGCCTTGCCACTCTTGGCGTAAAGATCGGCGCGTACCACTGCGTTCGAGACTCCGATCTCCTCGATCTTGAGTGGCCGTTTGTGCGTGATATTGTCGTAGCGATGCTCGCTGACGAGCTTGCCATTCAAGTACACGCTGAGCTCACCGTCCAGGCCGCCAGTATAGACATAGGTCACATGCTGCCATTCATTTGACGGGTGAAGACCGAGCGCGCCCTTGCCCTCGCCCTTCTTCCCGCGGGAGGTGCTGCTCATACCGCCTATATCGCAGTTGTAGTCGGCAAAACTGAGGCGAGTCCCGTGGTCGCCGCCCAGGCTATGCCAGCTCATCACCGTTCCGTCATACTCCTCCCACGGGGGCGGGGTGGCATCATAGACCCATGCAGACATCGTGAACGGCTTGTTCTTGTCCAGGCGATCACTGACCGTAAAGTCGCTGGACAACGCCTGGTACTCCACCTGGATGTGAGTGCTAGTCGATATGGCAAACTTAATGCCCTTCCGTCCCTTGATCATCTCGACAACCGGCGGAGTGTTCAGGGAATGGAATCCGCCACCCAGCTCACCATGATTCTCCAAGTACTTGACCTCGCCCAGTGGCAACTCATCGACCTTCACGTCGATCAATTTGTGGTTGTCACCGTCTTCGATCTTGTAGTCGGTTACCGTTTTCGGCAGTTTCGCGTTCCTGTTCAACATGTAGCTCAGGTCAGGCGGTGAGCAGTAGAACAGCGGGATCTCCATCAAGTCACCCCACGGATCCCTGATGTAGGTCCGGTTGGACGAGATGTGATCGTACGTACCGTAGTAGTCGACCCCCATCTTATTGCCCCAGTGCCGCCATTTACGCTCCACCGGCGGCTCAATCTCTACCTTGACCTTATTGCCCTTCAACGCCGCTTCAGCGCCAATGCCGCTCAGCAATGCAGAGACCACCATGACCAGTCCTAAACGCAATTTCATTCTATACCCTCTTTTGAACCCTGTGATGATCGAAACATAACGACAAAAGACTACACTATACTTGATATTCTCAGTTTGCCTCCACAACAACCGGCGCGAGCACAAGGCGCATGCCGACGATGCCGTAGAAGTCGACGTCCGGCGGCACACAGTAGCGACTCGCCGAGCGCAGGAACATAGGCGCATTGTCATCGTCCAGGTAGAAACACCCGCCACGCACGACCTTCTCCTTACCCTCCGCCGGACCCATCGGATCCCTTGGCACCTGTCCTGAGCCTGCCTGCCCCGAGCTCGTCGAGGTGGTCGAAGGATACGCGCCGTACCAGTCCAGACACCACTCATACACATTGCCATGCATGTCGTACAAACCCCACGCATTGGGCAGGCGATGGTTGCCGCCCTTGCTGGTACGCGTCTGCCACCAGTCGTTGCCGCCAAAGAACGCGATCTTCTTCAACTCCTTGATGTTTGTATGATCGATATCAACATTGAAAGGACTCGTGCTGCCCGCACGACAGGCGTACTCCCATTCCGCCTCGGTAGGCAGGCGGTAGACATAGCCTTCCGGCAAGCGTCCGGCCTTGCGCTCGGTCTCCGTGATTTCCCGGCAGAACTCACGCGACCGTTCCCAGCTAATGCATTCCATGGGATGCTCAAGCTGCACCGGGCCGCCCAGCGCTGAGTCGTGGAACATGATGCCATGGGGCCGTGGCCGAAAGTGATAGGCCGCGCCGTCTGCGACCGGGCCACGCTTGTACTGCCAAGCCTTGTAGTCATAATCTTTCGGCATCATCAGTTCGTAGAATTGGCCCTGGGTCACTTCGTAGACGCCCATGTAGAACGGCTTCGATATCTCGACCTTGTGCTGGGCCTCATCATCGCGCCGATGCGCTTCGTCCTTCGGGCTGCCCATGGTGAAAGCACCCGCGGGTATAAGCGTCATCTCAAGCTCAACGCCGGGCACCATCCACTCTTTGGCCGTGAGGGTCTTCATTGCCGGCGCGTCATCGGCACGCACGGTGCTGCACGCGAGAAGCGCCATCACTGCAATTGTAGCTTGGTATGCTTTCAAGGTTTCTCTTTCATCACCGGGCCGCGCACACGTTCCAGCCATTTCTGCATCAGGGGCGCATCGGCGATGCTGCCATCGATCTCCTCTCTCACCCGCCAATCCCAGTCAACTTTGGTACGCCAGCCAGGATCATCGCCTGAGACGGCCTTTGCCAATGCCTCAAGAAAATTGGTATCCTCGCGCATCTCGCCGCCACCAACAATAGCCTTGGCGTGACCGCCAAGGTAGTGGTTGTAGGCCGTATTGTAGTAGCCGCGATAGCCCTGGTTGTTGAAGCTGTAGAGCCAGCCCCGCTCGGGGCCGTACGCCTTCCACGCGACCTCCTCCGCCTCGACCACGGCGCCCTTTGCTTCGCCGACCTTGCGCTCAAGGTCGGCCGTGTCCTTGCCCACATACAGGTCACGCTTTCGTTGCGCAAGGGCCTCTTCTGCCGCCTTCTGATCAGCCACCGCCTGAACATACTCAGGGCTGCGAGCCATGATCTCCTGCTGGCGAGCTTTGGATTGCTTCTCCATGTCCTTGTACGGGGTCATCAACTCCCCCTCCAGGGCGCGGGCCTTGGCATTCAGGGCCTTCAGATTGCCGTACTTCTTTGCCAACGCAGCAATGTAATCCGGAGTCGGGCGCACGGGCGAATCGAGCGTGGGCTCTGGAAGTCCTGCATAATCCTCGTGCACGTCATGGTAGATGACCACATGATCCAGCACACCGGCAAAGAGGCGTTTCCCGTCGCGTGCGGCTCCCACGGTGTTGCGTTTCACGCCTCCGCCCGGGAACACGTCGCACGGCCTGAAGGCCGTCGATGTCTCGCCAACCTGCTTGCCATCCACCCACAGCACAGCCTTCTTGCCATCAATCTCAACACGAAGGTTGGCCCACGCGCCTGTGGCGAGCGGCTTCTTGCCTCTCAGTTTCAAAACCGTCTTGCCGCCAATGCTGGCTGTCAGCGAGGGGTTGCCGTTTCGCGCAATACTCAATACAAGGCAGTCGTCCGCCGAACAGCCGAAATCAAATACTGTGTATCCACCCTTAGTTTCCGGCTTCAGCGCGATATCAACAGTGATCGCACCCAAGTCAGCCGCACGTGGACAGAGCTCGCCCTGTTGCGTCTTGCCGTCAAAGCGAAATCCGGCATGCTCGCCATCCATAACGAACTCGGGCTCGCCATAGAGGTAGCCGTTCAACACAGGTGTCAGGTCCGCGGCATAACCCCTGTCGGCGCTAAACGCGAACCTGTACCAATCCTCGAGTGTCGTGTTGTCGTCACGATCCATTGCGTAGTTGGCCCACAAGCCAAACTTATGGACGTCCTTTGCGCCAGGCCGTTTGGGCATGACCGTCGCGACATCCTCCCCGCCAACCGTCTGCCACACGCGCGTATAGCCACCGGCCGTCGCCTTGTCTTTGACCACGCCCTGTCCGCAAACCCTTGCGTGGCCGGACACCACGGCCGTCCCCATCACGACACCAAACTCATCAATAATCGCGTGGTCCAACACGTGAGCGCCATCCAGCACCATGGCGTTCGGGCCCACATAAGCCGTGGGGGCCACCTTCGCCGTGGTCTGCACCCAGCCACCGCCGTTGGGATGACGCGCACCCTTGCTCATGCGGTCGATCTCAGTCTGTGCCTCACCATACACATTCATGATAGTATAGGACTGCGAGTCCGTCAGGCCGGGCTTGGCACGCTCTTCGTCCAGGGCGGCACGCAACGCAAGGAGTTTCTTGAGCAGGCGCGCACCAGCAGGGGTGTCATGGGGTGCAGGTATCGAATCCACCGCCTTGTAGAGAAGATCGGCATCATCCATATCAGCGCGACATTCACGCGGGGACCCAGGACGCGCACCGGTCAACTGAACCGACCACGGATAGCGATACGAATGGCGCCCACTGTATAGCTTTCTCTTATCCACGCCGCCGCGATGTCCGCCGCTCTTGGCCGCGTAAAGAGCGGTTGGCGTCGCCGCAACGCTGAGCCAGTGCGACAGATCGCCCGGCTCAAGGCGCAATGACATCTGCCCCTTGCTCCACATCGGGGAGTAGCGACGGGAACCCTCTGCCGAAACGGCAATGATGCAGGCGCGCCAGTCGCTGTAGAGCTCGGGATCGTGCAAGCCGCGGAAGTCCACAACGATCTTGTCTGCCTGCTTATCAGCCACGAGCCGGGTTATGTTGATGCCGAACGGTTCAGGTGCCTCCTCGAGTGGGATGCGGTAGATCCGCTTGTCGGCGTCGACCGTCTCGAGCCAGTTGCGTGTGGGCGCGAAGTAGGTACGCCGGTATATAGCTTCGAGCTCACAGTCAAAGGTTGTCAGTCGCGCGCCGTATTCACCGACCGTGTCGCCGAATCCCCGTATCCCGTTCTTGAACATCCCGCGCTGCTCGCCGGTACGCGCCATGGTCATGAGCACGCATTCTGCCTCACCAAAGGGCATGGCGGCGAAGTTGCCGTAGCCCCAGTTCGGATCCTCACCGGTCATGTTGTAGAAGACGGTGAAACCATAGCCGCTATCGCCATTGAAGATATTGCGCCAAGGCCGGGCGATGTGGTGGTTGCCCTTCATGTTACCCGGATCGGCAAATGATTGAAATGTATCCGACAGGGCCTCACCGGTCCCTATCCATTGCGGGGCCGGCCTCGCGCCGTGCCCCCATTCGTGGAACAGCGAACCGGCCCACGGACCGCCTCCTGCACCCTTGATCTCGCAGCCGCCGTAGCCGCCGCCGGCATAGCCGGGAATAACCTTGTAGCCATCGCGCTTCGTACCGGGTACCGTGATCTGGTACTTGAACGGCTTCGCGCCCCAGAACGGCATCTGATGGCCGGCATACTCGTTCAAGGCCCAGAAGTACTCCGCGCACTCAATCGAGCCATCGCGGTACCACTGGGCTTTCTCCGGCTCCAGCTCATTCATCCAGGGATCGCTGTCGCTCCCCGCCTGACTACCGGACATCCAGACGAAATGCTCGCTCTCGACGTGCGTCGTGCCCAGCTCGCCGGGCTTGGCGTTGTTCGGGAACGTGGCGTTCGGCCGCTTGATGTACTCCGTCTTGACCAGCCCCTTCTTGATCCGCTTCATTTCCTTTACGTAGAGATCCATGATGTACGTTTTGTCAGTCTGGCTGAAGGTGCCGGTGCCAAAGAAACGCTTACGCCCGTCCGGCAGGCGCAGGACTACGCCAGGCTCACGCGGACCGCCGTCGCCGCCGCCAAAGGTGCTGGTCATGGTGTTGCCCATACCACGGAAGCCGATGAGGTGGGCCTCGAACTTCCCGGGAGCCGACCAGGCCTGGCGTTTGCCGACTACTGGAGTCGTCTTGCGCTCGGCCACGATCGTGCCGCGTTTGCCGTCCATGCCTGACAGAAACTCGCCATCAATGATCGTGATCGCGTCAATGCTGGGTCCCTGCCAGCCGACCGACACGTGGTCGCCGAAGGATTGTTCCTGGTGCACGACCTCGATGTAGTAACGTTTACCGCCCTCCAACAGAATCTTCTCAGACGTCTGCGAGGCGAACATGTTCCAGCGTCTGTGTTTTGCCCATACCGAATTCCAGGCAATCCGCTTCTTGTTCTCCGGTTTCTCATCCGTGCTCAGGAACAACGAGCCCTGATCGTCGGCAGCGAACACAAACGTGAACTCGCCGCTTGCCGGCGGATATAGGTACCCCCTGATCCTGCGGAAGAAACGATCACCCGTGTTCTTCTTGGACTCGAGCGTCTCCATCTCCTCCAACACCGGCTTCACGTCGCCAGCACTGATTGTCTTGAGAGGCCCGGCACGCAACGTCCATGTGCGAAGCGGCATCCCTTTCTTGACCGCAATGATATCCACGCCCTTGCGTGGCCACCAATCGACCTCGCGTCGCTCGTAGGTCAGCGGATCACCGCCCCCGGGCTGCTTAACGTCGTACAGCTCAACATCCGGCCGCAGCTTCGCGCCCGGGTACCTCGTGTTGGCGTAGAAATCATAATCCGCAGCGATCGCTGCCTGGCACGCCAAGAGAGAGAGAACGGTCAACGCAGCCTTATGCATGGATGCTCCTTGGTGGCCTTTTTCTGGAAACCGATCGCTCCTGAACGTCACTATCGCCCGGAGCCGCCTCTATATATCGATACCGAGCATTCTCTTCAGCTCAGGCATGATGGCTGCGGTCCACACTTCGTGACCCTTCTCGCTGGGATGCGTCGTGTCGGGCATCATCTCCGGAGACAGGAAACCGGTCTCATCGAGAAACGCGGGGCCAATATCCATGAACGTCACGCCCTGCATGCCCTTGAGCAGGTCTGGCAGGAGGGCATTGAGTTCGATGATTCGCTTGCGGTGCGGATGATCAAGCTTGCGTCGTCGCGGAAACACACCCAGAACCAGAACGTCCATTTCCGGATAGGTTTCCTTCAATTTCATGACAATCGCCTTGATGCCATCGCCGGTCTGCTGCGGTGTATCGCTGCCCCATCCCATGTTGTTGGTGCCAATCAGGACCACCGCGCCTTTAGGTGCTTTCTTCATTACAGGCAGATGGTTCAGACGCCACAAGAGGTGCTGCGTGCGATCGCCGCCAGCCCCGAGATTGATGGCCTTGAGCGGAACGAAGTGCTTCTCCCACACCTTCAGCCCAACCTTTTCGTTCGCGAAATTGTGCGTGATCGAATCGCCCACCATCAGCAGATCGATATCGCCCTTCTTCATCAGGTCGATCCTTTCGGCCTGTAGCGCGAACCACCACCCGTCAATCCTGGGTGCCGCTGTGACGGCATGATGCGTCGGCGTCGACGGCGTCGGTTCCGCTGGCTGCCCGGCGCCCTGTGCCGTCGCGAGTGACAGGCTCATGGCGGCAAGACACCACGTTACTCTGACGGCGGCGATTTGTATGTGATCTCGAATCAACATAGTCTGTATCCCTCCTCGAGTTAAGGCCTCAGGCTTAAGATAGCACCGGCCCTCGCGACTCACCAAGGGTACAGTCCCGTAGATTTGCGGCACATTTCCGACTTACGGGTACTGCAGGGGGAACGCGGTGGGACGAGGGGCTTGATTAGGTAGGGCATGGTAAGCCCCTCGTTGAGTGTGAATTCAACGTCCCGCAACCGCAGGCTACAAGAAGGTCGGTAAGAGCTGCAAACACCACAAGTGATCAGAGATCGTGCGGGGTCATCCTTGGATATCGATAGGGTTTGGCGCGGCGAAGCCAGCCCTGCAGGCGGGGGTTGAGTGTGTCGTACTTTTTCTCCCACTTGTTCATGGTGTCCCAATCACACGTGGTGTGCCAGCGGCCCTGGTCGCGTATCGCACCTTCCAGCTGACCGAGGTCATCCGGAGCGGTCGGCCCCGCAAGCAGCTCGCCGCCTTTTTCCCAGAGCTGGTTATGGCGACCTGAGAGACACCTGCGTTTGTAGATCGAGTCTTTATGCACGCGATACTCGTCAGGCCGATAGTTCAGCGCGTTCCTACGCAGCGTGTCGGTTAGCTCCTTCTTGAGGTTGCCCAGCTCCTCCTCCATAGGCCCCACCTTCTTGCGGGCATACGCCTCGAAACTCTCGCCGCTACTCTTGCCCTGGCTTTGCTTCCTCAGCGCATTGATCTCTGCCACAACCGCGTCATGCGCAGCGCGGGCGGCAGGCTCCTCCTTGGGACGCTTGATCGGCGACTCACGGCGCTTGTTGCGCGACAGACTTTGCGCATAACGAGCTTTTACCGCGGCCTCAATATATGCCTCGTGCTCAAGCAAATGGTCCGCTACCAGGGCATCGATCGTGCGCTTGGTTTCGGCTAGCTTGTTCTCCAGCTGCGGCAGCTTGGGATCCGCCACGTGGCGTTCGGCAGGAACCACTCTTTTGCGCTCGGCGATCTTACGCTCGAGCTCCTTGATCTGCTCATCAACACCGGGGTTTGCGGCCTGGACCTCTTTCTTGATCGCCTCCGCTATGACCTTGGCTGCTTCTCCGCTTTCACGGCTGATCTTCTCCTGTCGCTTTCGTTCAGCCTCAGCTACGGGAAGATCTTTCTCATACGCTGCATAGGCTTCCGACGCCTTGATACGTGCGACTTTCGCCTCCCAGGCGGCGTCGGCATCAACCTTCTCCTTCTGTATCGCTTCACGCAATGCGGGGAGTTGTTTGTCCAGCTCACTGATCCGCTTTTGCGTTTCCTGACGTGGCGCCTGCTGCGTGGCAGGCGCCCTCTTGCGGCCATCGAATTCCGTCTTCAACGTCTTACGTTTGGCCTCTATGTCGGCTTCGAGCCGCTCTGTCTTCTTCCGCAGCGCGAGGGTCGCGGCTATGGTCTTTTCGTCTTCCCCCAATTCGTATCGACGGAAGCGATTTTCCACCCGATCGTTGTGACTCTGGAGCTTGCTGCTCATCGTCGACTGGCTCATCAGGTCCTTGTAGACTTCCGCCCGTGACTTCCAGTCCCCAAACAGCTCTTGTTCCATCTTCAGCACTTCGGGCATCGCTTTGACCGGACTGATCAACGGTGCAGGTGGCAGGGCGGCAAAGTCCTCAGCCACTTCGAAATAGATGCGCATGTAGTCCAATGCGCCGGCGGCGTAGGATGGCTGCGCATCGTCGCGAGCGCGGAAGACATAGTTGCGGCGTCCGAGCCCCGGCACATAAGCATCCGCAGGACGGAACGCAGTGGCCTTGGAAGCGACCTTCTTGTCGTCGACAAAAACGGCCGCGCTACGGCCATCGATCTCAACGCGCAGTTCAGCCCATCTGCCGGCTTTGAGGGGCGCGGGCGCGGCGGCCTTGTCGCTCTTTCCTGCAACGGTCCACTCGAGGGACGGCTTTCCGTCGCGTAAGACCAGCGCGAAACGATGCGCCGAGTCACTGCCGAAATCGAAGAGCGTCTGCGCACCCTTTGCTGACGCCGGTCGCAGACGCAGCACAACCCTGATCGCGCCGAGGTCGGCCACGGCGGCATCGGCTTCGGCGTACTGCGTCTTGCCGTCAAAGATCAAGGCGCCATCGGCACGGCCCAATGCTTCAAAGCCCGGCTTGCCCACGAGTAGGCCGTCGAAGAAGACCTCCTTGCCTTCTGTGTGAAATCCAAGGTAGAAGGGCCCCGACTTGCGCTCCTTCAAGCAATCCTCGAACAGAACCGTCTCTGGCCGACGGCAATCGTAGTTCGCGAAAAGTCCATTGGCAGACAGCTCTTTGATTCGCATGGGCACAACCGGCGCGATGGTGGTCTTGACCGACAGCTTGTCCATATGAGGGGTGATGTGGTTGGCGATTGGACGGATCACGCGCGCATAGCCGCCGGCCTCAACCAATCCGATGATGGCCCCCTTGCCGCTGAGCTTGGCGTGGTCTTTGACCACGGCGCCCTCGCCCATTGCCATGGCACCATTCACAAGTGAGGCGTTGTCGAGCACCTGCGCGCCGCCGATGACCATGCAGCCCGGGCCCACGTATGCGCTGGGTGCGGCGAAGGACGTCTTCGAGACCCAGCCGCCGCCGTTGGGATGCGGATGTCCACCGAGATCCGACAGAACCATGTCTGCTCGTGCCATGCGGCTGCGCAAGGTGGCGATCCGTCGGTCGTCTTTAGCTGAGCGAACATCCTTGGTCAGGAGCCCTTCATCTTCCATTGCCTGCTCTGCCGCAGCCGCAACCTTGCGGAGTGATTCGATGAACGTCTTGTGCGCAGCCTCACCGGGCAGCAGAGAGAGATCGTGGGCCCGGTGTCGATCATACAGGCCCAGCTTGTAGGCGCCATCCTTGGCAATGAGGCCCAACGACCTGCCGGGCCGACAGTTGCTCAGCACGACTTCGTATGGGTAGCGAAAGGCGAATGCGCCCTGGTAGAGCGTGCAGGCAGATTCGAGCAGCGCGGAGGGGGTTGCCGTAACGGTGAGCCAGTACCGGCGGTCACCGGGTTCGACGTTCATGGTCATCTTGCCCTTATTCCACAGCGGCGTGTAGCGACACGTGGAATCCTGGCCCACCGCGACGATACAGGCCCGCCAGTCGGAATAGGTTTCCGGATCGAACTGCCCCCTGAAATCAACGGTGATCTCCGTGGCGTCCTTGTCGGCGACAAGACGCGAGATGTTGACACCGAACGGCTCGGGTGCTTCGTAGGGCGGACACCGATAGAGCGACTTGTCCGTGTCTACCGGTATGAGGCAGGAGAATTTGGGCGACCCGTACCAGCCGCGGAGCTGGTACTCCTGCTGACAATCGAGCTCCGCGAAGCGTGCACCGATCTGCCCCATCAAGTCGCCCATGCCGCGAATGCCTTCACCTTCGGCCCATATGCCGCGTTCCTCACCAAGATGCGCCAAGATGTGCATGGGTGTCAGATCTTCATCACTGGCCAGCGAGAGCAGCGCCGGCACCGTCGCATAGCCCCAATTCGGGTTATCGGCGAGCATCTCGTATCCGCCCGTACCGGGATAGGCACCGTGGAACAGGTTCTTCCAAGGTTTAAGCATCTGATGGCCG
Organism: Verrucomicrobiota bacterium; assembly: GCA_018648805.1. Lineage (GTDB taxonomy): Bacteria > Verrucomicrobiota > Kiritimatiellia > UBA8416 > JABMPJ01 > JABMPJ01. The sequence continues at coordinate 19,310 of JABGQM010000035.1, read as the reverse complement.
GTCTTCTGAACGACCGCCGGGTTGGCCATGATGGCACAACCATCGGCCCCGGTTTCGCCGCCGCCAAGCGAAAGGATCTTGGCGGTCTCCATACCATGGCCCCACTCATGGAAGACAATCTCGATCCAGGGCCCGCCGGTTGTGCATCCCCCATAGCCGCCGCCACCGCCGCCACGCTCAGTTCCCACAACCCGGTATCCGTCATACATCGTGCCGCCGGGTGTGATGGTGTACTTCTGCATCCTGGCGCTCTTCCAGAAACGCATGTGACAGCCGGCGTACTCCATGTAGGCCCAGAAGTTCTCAAGCTGGGTCATGTAGTGATTGCGCATCGCCTGCGTTTCGGCCTGCTTCTTCACGTTGATCCAGTGGCTTGCGGCACGGTCGGTGGGGCTCTGCGCTCCGCTTTTGACGCTGAAATGCTGGCTGTCAAAGCGCACGCGGCCGGGTTTGTAAAGGTGTTCCTCACCTAAGGGGAATCCGGCCGTTTCACCGGCCGGAGGATACTCATCCTGCAGTAGCGTCTTGGCGACACGCTCGCACTCCTTCACGTAGATCTTGATGATGTACTGTCGGTCCTCCGGAGTGAAGTACTTGCCCAGGAAGATGCGCTTGCGTCCATCTGCGAGGCGTAGGACTACGGCCGGGCAGTGGAAAGAATCCGGATCCTTTGGATCCATCGGGTACCTATCACCGACGCCGCGAAAGCCAACAAGGTGAGCCTTGAACTGCCCCCGTGGCAGCGTTTCCATGTAGTAATTGGCGGGTATGTCGGTCTTGGTGGTCCACGTACGCAACGGTGCGCCGGGGATATCTTCAAGTGGAACAATGTCTATGCCCCGTTTGGGCCACCAATCGACCTTGCGTTTGTGGTAGATCTTGAGATCGCCGTCGCCCTCCTGTGAGACCTTGTCGACCCCCACATCGCTGCGCCGATAGCCAGGGTAGCGAGCGTCGTAGAAGAAGTCGTACGTCTTGTGGCCCTTACGCGATTCAGTCTGAAGCGGTGCGGCCACACAGAGTTGGGCGCATACGGCTGCGTTCATCACTATGAGGTGGTATCTGGTCATTGTCCTGCCCTCCTGCCGAGTTCTGGTCCCAGCACGATCCGCATCCCCGTGACCGGTAGTTCGTAGTCCGCCGGCAAATGGTTGCGTGATGCGGATCGGATATTGCGCATCTTCTCTGCGTCGGTGGTCTCCCACTCGCCATCTTTCTCACTGTACGAAACATAGGAACCGCCGCGCATCACCTTTTCGTCGCCTGCGGCCGGGCCCTGAGGATCCTTCTTCTGCTTCTTGTCATACGGCCCGTACCAGTCGTGCACCCACTCATAGAGCGAGCCGTGCATATCGTATAGCCCCCATGCGTTCGGCTTACGGCGACCGAAGGGACTCATGATGATGCCGTCGAAGTTCCACGCACTGAAGGCCAGGAACTCCGCAGGCTTGCCTTCTACGCCGAACCGGCCTTTGCTACCGGCGCGGCATGCGTACTCCCACTCCGCTTCGGTGGGCAGGCGATATGCGTAGCCTTCGGGAAGACGACCGGCTTTCGCTTCCCGTTGGTTGAGCCATGCCGCGTATGCGACGGCCTCCTCCCAGGTGAGCATGTCCATCGGGTGATCGCACTTGAGCCCCGCGTGGGGGCCGGCGGTGCGATCCACACCCCACGGACCGCCTACGGTGAACGACGGCAGCGTGTGTCCCCACGGGCCCTTGTTCTGACAGTACTCCACATGATTCGGATACATCGCGTTCAAGTATTGCGCTTGCGTGACCTCCGTAATACCTATGTAGAACGGCTTTGTGATTACTATCTTGCGTTGTGTTTCGTCCGCTTCGCGTCCGATCTCTTTCTGTGGACTGCCCATCTTGAAAGCACCGGGCGCCACACGCGTCAGCAGCACGCCGTGACTCTCGGGCACTTCGTAGACACCGGGCTTGAAGGACGTCACCTGCTTAGTAGAGATGTTTGCCTTGGGGGGGGGAATGGGAGGGATGCCTTCCGCGGCGTGCGCAGACGGCGCCACGGCAAACGCGGCGAGGAGTGCTACCAGGTTACGATTCATCATGGTGCTGATTCCTTTAAATTGGAGAATTTGCGCACCGTAACACACGCGTGCCATGGCTGCAAAGGGGCAAAGGATATGGCCGCAATGCTCATTATGGCTCAGGGCAAGCGAAAGCCGAATCGTACTTAGATAAGCACAGTTTTTCTCATCTCAACATCCAACAGCCAACACGGAACGCGCAGCCCAGCATTCGGCACATGCCAGGGAGCGGGTCTGGGGGTGGGCTTGGGGGCGGGCTACTTCTTCTCGGGCTTGGCGGGCAAGGCGGGCAAGGCGCAGACGGCGCGGAAGCCGACATGGTGGGACTGGAATCTGGAGTGTGCCTGCAGGCGGCATGCGGACCGGCACGCACCGGGATAGCTGCGCCAGGCGCCGCCGCGGATAACGTGCTCTCTAACGCCTTTCTCCGGCCCTTTGGGATCCGCCTCAGGCCCGCCAACATAGTCGGCGTGCCAATCATGACACCACTCACTGACATTACCATGCATCTCATGAAGGCCCCACGCATTGGCAGGCAGACTGCCTACGGCCACGGTTTTCCCGCGCGTTTCGCCCTGCTTGCCGTCGGCGTAGGTGTAGGCGCCATCATAGTTCGCCTGGTCGGTCGAGAGGGTCTCGCCGAAAGAGAATGGAGTCGTGCTGCCCGCGCGGCAGGCGTATTCCCACTGCGCTTCCGTCGGAAGCGAGTACCTGCGCCCGTCTTTCGCCTCTCGCTGGCTCAAGGCCTTGAAGAACTTCTCTGAGTCGTCCCTGGAAACTAAGACAACCGGCGTGGTCGCTCCCTGGAACTCCGCGGGACACCTCATGATTAGCCAGTCTGCACGGCGTCGGTCGTCGCCGCTCGGCCGCATAAGCGCAGCGTACTGCCCTTGCGTGACTTCATGGATCGACATGTAGAAGGCTGAGAGCGTCACCTCGTGGCGCGGGGCCTCGTCGACGAACCAGCCCCTCTGCGCTTGCGGCATGTTGCAGCGTTGTGCAACGTCCTTCACCGAGTCCCGTGAGCCCATCATGAAGGTGCCCGCGGGCACGAGCACAAACTTCATGCCGAGCTCATTCGTGAAAGCGACCGGGACCCCCAATTTCTTCGCTTCGGCGATCTGCGCTTCTGACACCTTCGCCACCGCTGGCGTCTGCCCCAGAATCGGGACCTGGCTGGCCACCATCTTTGTCCAGAGCGCGAAGCGCATGTGCGAACGAATACCGAGAAGCGTAAGTTTGTATGGTTGCTTCGCGACCATGCACACGGCATATAGCTCCGCGTACGCTTCGATTTCTGCGCCCCATGATGAACTGACGCCGGCGCAGACCGGCATAGCGTCCTTCTTACTTGCCGCCACCCATTGTTCCGGTACCGTCTCGTCCTCCGACGTGGCTTCCTCTGCCAGCGCGCGGCCGAGTGCGCGGACCATCGCGGCGGCGTCTGCAGTAGGAAGCATGTCGATAGTCCCCAGTCCGCCGCTGGATGTTGCCCCGCCGAGGTCCGCATAGACGGCTATGCCCTCTTCCCCATCGTCGGATGCAGCCACACCAGCACTCAAATATATGGCTGGCAGTTTCTCAAGCCTACCCATCAGTCTTTCAATGCTGCAATCGGCCTTGTCCTGAATAGTCAGCTTGAAATTGTAGCTGCCCGTCGTCACCATCCACTGCTTGCCAGGCAGTTGATCTCGGCGCATCGTCACGGCCTTGGGTCCGGATATTGTGATCAACCGTACCATGGTCTTCTGCCCGAAATCCGCGTATAGATTCTGGAACTCGTCCCTCAGCGGAGCCTTCTCCGCCGCAGAGGCGACGACCGCGACTGTGAGAAGCACGGCGATGAGAGTCCTGATTGTTGTTGCGGCATCACTCATTTCATCGCCACCGGCAGCGGCAGCAGACGGAAGTCCGGGCTGTCCTTTTGCTCGACCTGCCATGGGCCGCGATAACTGCCCCAGTACGGGACATTGGCATCTATCCAGGTGGATATCCTGATCATCTCCTCGCGAGAGAGGACGACCTTCGCGTGCCCCGGCGTCGACGCAGAAGCGCCCTTGCCAAACATGTCTAGAAATTGGCTGGCACGCGCGCCGTGCGTCAACGGTGGCACGGCTTTGTTGGCAGCCACGCCCTGGTTCCTGTAGCGGATGAAGTCGGTGGCAACGAGGTTATCGTATGACCGGCTGAACTTGTTGTGCGGCACATTCGCAAGATCCAGGCGACCCTTGGGACTCTTGCCGCTATGACACGTGATGCAATGCTGATCGATGATCGACTGAATATCCACGGTGAAGTCGACAAGCCGGACCCCCGTATCGCCCGGCTGCGGTACGAGTGCCTGTGCGGGGTGCTCGAGGGCCATCGGCCGGCTGGTGGCAACCAGGGGCGCGTTACGACGCGGCTCATGACATCCGACACAGGAGCGTGTCTCGCCGGGCATCACGTTGATGTAAGTTGCCATCTCCTGCACGGCCATGTAATCCTTGTCCAGCGCCTGGAAAAAGACGTTGTCTTTCGCCGGCACGGTGAAGTAGGCGGACCCATCTTTATGCACTTTGGCGACGCCGTAGATCACTTTCCGATGTGGATCCTTACCGAGCGTCCACGACATGCCGACTTCGTCCCATGGCCACTCCAGCGCGCCCATGACCCGCACATACTTGACCCGGCCGCGCTCGATGCCCGTCATTCCCTGGTATATGTCCTGCAGGAACATGGTGCCGGTCTTCTTCTCGTTACCGGCCCGGTCAGTGATCCCCGCCGCAACGACTTCTGGTGGCTTCTGACGGGGCCGCAGCGGCACGGGCTCAAAGGACGATATCGCCGGGTCTCGATACAACTCCGCACTGTTGCCCCACGCGTCCAGTAAGCAGAGCCCAAACTCCGAGCCGCGCTCATAGGTGACGCCGGCGGCGTGATGGGACGCGAGGAAGAACGTCTCCGAGAACGGGTACGGATCCGTGAAGGCGCCGGACGGCAGATTGTTGTTGTACCGGCTCCGATACGGGATATCGGGCGTGATGCAGTGCATCGCCTCGTGCGTACGCCGACTGCGGCGCACGTCAAGCAGCACAACCGAGCCCCATGATGGCTGGTAGTGGTTTCCGGCAACCGTCACGAGCTTCTCACTGCCCGGAATGGCGCGGGTGGCGCCCATGCCGGAGGGCCAGTTGTTGTTCAATTTATAGACGTGATCGACCCCCCTGCCGTCGGGACGCATGGCCCACAGGTTCTGGACGCCGCCCAATCCCTTGTCGAGATACTCCCAGCGCGTGTAGATCACCCGGCCGTCGTGCAGCATGGTTGGGATCGTCTCACTGACCACGTTCTCTGAAAGATGCCGCATGTTCTTGCCGTCAGCGTCCATCACGTACAGCGTCGTCACCGGCTGCGGCGCACAGTAGACAACGCGCTGTGCGCGCGTGCTCGAGAACATGATCTTGCCGCTAGGCAAATAGCACGGGTACATGTCGCTGAAGCCGCCCCTCAGCCAGTCGGCAACCTGGCGCTCTCGGGCGCTGTCCTCCTCGTCACCGCCGAAGGTAAGTTGGCGCAGACTACCCGGGATCATTATCCCGGCCTGGGAATCGATATCCACCTCGTAGAGACGGAACGCTCCCTGGGGCGTCTTCTTGTAGGTGAAAACCACCTTCTTCGCGTCGAACGACAAATCGAACCGGCCAAACAGTCCACCTTCAAGCTCTGGGACGAGCGAGGTGACCTTGCCATCCGGTGATACAGGTGAAAGCACACAAAGACTGCCACCCATGACGTTGCCCTGCGGGCCAGAATAGGTATGGCTGTAATGGATGGATGACCGCTTGAGGAACAGTAGCTTGTCAAAATCGAGCAGCGGATGGGCCAGCATGATTTCGCGTCGCAGCGCGCGCGCCTCGTCATGGAGTTCTTGCAGCTGCTCCGGGGCTGCGTCCTCGGATCCGTGCTTCGCGGCCAACTCGGACAGTTGCTTCAAATACTGAGGGCCTTTCGGATACCGCGAACCATAGGTCTTGATCGCATCCTGAACGGCCAGCTTCATGGCGGCCACGTTGACGGCGCCCTTAGGCAGAAAGGCCGTACGCTGCGGTGCGGGCAGTCTGCTCAGGTCCGTCTTGCGCTCCGACTGCTGCCACTCCTTCGGGAATGCCGTGTCGGAATCGAAGGTCAGTGACACGAGATGAGGAAGCAGCCCGCGTCGGGCAAGCTTTACCGTATGCTTGCCCTGGGCGATCGACAGCTTCAGAACGGTTCCCTGCTTATAGTCATAAAGGCTTTCCGCCTTCGTGCTCTCACTGTTGACCGGGAATTTGTGGGGCCGCACATAGTTCGCCGTATGATGCGATATGCCGACGCAGCTCTTGCCGAACTTCTTGCCGTCGAGGTAGACATCTGTCGGCCGCGGTTCGATGGCCGCATAGCGAACGTGGAACGTATATTCGGCGGTGACCGGGAACTCGATGTCGTATTCGACCACCGACTCGCCTGAAGCAGACGGGCCATTGCCGGTCAACGTGCCGGCCATGACATACTGGTCGGGGCTTGCGTAGATGTTGGCATTGCCGCGATCGAATGTATGGGCTGGAATCTTTAAGGATCCGAGAGGCTTCGTCTTCGGAAGCACCAGCGGTGGTGGCAGTGCCGCCAGAACCTTGTCCGGCGACAGCAGAGCCGCCCGGCACTTTGCCGGGATGCTGTTGATGTCGCGCACCTTGAACTGAGGCTGCGGCCAGCCTTCAGGGAATTCTGCGTCGGTCTCAATACGTATAGCTAGCAGGTGCGGCAGCGGCTGGCGTCGGGTAAGTTTGATCGTGTGCTTGCCCTTACTGAGTAGCGACTTGTGCCAGATCGTTGCGACCTTCCCCCCCCACCAGTATACTGGGTCCCACGTCGCGCCGCTGCTATTTGACGTGGGTGAGTCCGGGTCTTTCGGAGAAAACGTCACGCGGTCGCAAGCGGTGCCCACGTACTTCGAGTCCACACGGACATTGACCGGACGCGACTCGGCTGATGCATAGCAGATCTGAACTGTGTATTTAGCCTCAACCGGGACCTCGAAGTCATACTCAACGGTCCAACCCCAGCTTTCGGCATCGCCGCTGACCACGACCGGCCCGGCATCGGCATACTGGGCTGGATCAGCGTGGATCTGGGCGTTGCCACGCGCAAACGACCAAGCGGGGATCACGATCGAGCCGGCGTCGGCCCAAGCGGCCAACATGACAGTCAAGAGGGCAACGAGAACAAATGGATAAGGTCTTAATCTCATCAGCTAATGATTACAGATGGCCCACGCACTGACAAGGGACAATCGCCACGCTCTATTTCACGGGTGTGCGTTTTTTGCAAGGGGTTGCACCCGAAGGATCTGGCGCACCTCATGTACGCACGGTCGCATCGGGAAACGATTACGGGCATCAGTCATGGCGTCTGGGTGCCTCGACCTGGATAGAGCCACAAAAAGGCCTCAAGATCACTACGGCTTCGGGGTCACTGAGACGTCGCGTTGAAGATCGCGGGGTCTTCGTTTTTGGGGAAGGAGTTGACGGGGTATTCGGTTGCCTTGCCGGTCTTCAGCGGCTGGCTGTAGCCACCGAACCCCTCCGGAGGGATGTTCTGCATGGCGTGGACTTCTTCTTGGGTCATCGCAGCGTTGGTGGCTTTAACGCGTTTGAGGTAGCCATCGAGTTTCGCGGCGAGCTCCTTCGTCTTCCCGGGCATCTTTTCGGACAGGTCCTTCCACTCGTACAGGTCATCTTTGACGTCAAACAGTAGCGTTTCGCCGTTGTTGTAGTGGTTTCGCAGGAGCTTGTAGTCGCCTGAGCGGATCGCGTCCTGTCGTCGCGTGCCGGACCAGCCTTTGCCTCGGTCGCAATGAAAAATCAACCCCTCCGGCATATTGGGCCGCTTCACTTCACCCCGGCCCTTGGCAAGCCAAAGGGGTTTCAAACTGCCTGCGTCGACGTTTTTGGGCACGGGCTTGCTGTGGGTGATGATGTCGTGGATCGTGCCCCAGATATCGATGCCGGACACCAAGGCCGAGCTGTGTTGGTTGGCGGGGATGCCTGGGCCTGCGACCAGGAACGGCACGCGGATGCCGCCTTCCCAGAAGATGAACTTTCCGCGACGCAGGGGCATGTTCACCTGGTCCGCGCCACGCCTGATTGCCACCGCACCGTTGTCGGCGGTGTAGAAAATGTAGGTATTGTCCGCGATACCCAGCTCGTCGATCTTGTCGATCAAGAGCCCAACGCCCGTGTCGAGGTCTTCCGTACAGGCGCCGAAGTCGGGGCGGTGATGGAATCGACCTGCCTTTTTGGCCTCGTATTTCTTCTGCGTGTTCGCGAGCGACATCAGCTTGACGTGCACGGCGTAGTGGGAGACCTGCATGTAAAAGGGCCGGCCGGCTTTGACCTCCTTGGCCATGAAGTCGTTCGCCTTTTTCGTCAGGCTGAAAATACGCTTTGGGTCATCCGCCGGCAGGGGGACCGCCTTGGTCGTCTCGGTTCGTGGCGCGAGGAGCGTGCCCTGCCGGTTGCCCGTGTGGCCGGTGGTCACGTCATACCCCAACTCCTCCGGCGGCGACTTCATGTGCCACTTGCCCAAATGCGCACAAACGTACCCCTTGTTGGCGGCCTTGAGCATCTGCGGGATCGACAGGGAGCTTGCCATCCGCCTGGACGTCTCCTCCCAGTCCGCGTCGTAATTGTTGCTTTTCTGCGTGCGGGCGGTTGATTGCCCAAACTGCAACGAAAAGCGCGTGGCCGAGCACATCGCCGCGGGCGCGTACGCGTTGGAAAACCGCATGCCCCGCTTGGCGAGTCGTTCGAGATGTGGCGTCTCGAAGTAGTCACTTTTCGATTGCGGGTTGGCAGGGTCCATCGCCACCGACGTGCCGGACCAGCCTTGGTCGTCGCTGAGAATCACGATAAAGTTCGGCGCCTTCGACTTCGCGTAGGCGCTCGTAGAAACGGCGAGAATCACAATCAGCGTAATCATTCGGTTCATAATAGAGTCTCCTGTGTGAGGCCGCGGTACTGTCAAGATTTCTCTGAACCAGTTGTGGGGCTGATTTCAGGTGCTAGGCATTAGATGTTAGGTGCTAGGCCTCAAATGCCAACACATCGTAGACAGTTTCTAGTGCCATTACATCGTAGACAGGTGTTTCCATATGCGTTCTCATTGCTCGAATCCTCACCGTTTAAGCAGTTCGATTAAGTGTATCCGGTTAAGGGTGGCGACGAAGTGTACGAGAAAGTGTAAGAAGTGGCTCCCCATACACTTAACCGTACTCTTACTCGCACTCTTAACCCCAACACTTACTCGGATACACTTAACCGACCAGCTTACTCGATCTCTGCTTGCTGCCAATCACAGTCGCTCGCCGTCTACGATGTGTTGGCATCAAAAAGTGTCTACGATGTGTTGGCACTCAACAGCTAGGCGTTAGGTGTTGGGTGTCAAGTGCCAGGACATCGCTGACACCATGAAGTGCCACGACATCGTTAACAGGCGTTTCCACATGTGTTCTCATTGCTCCTGCCTGGACCGTTTAAGCAGGTCGTTTAAGTGTATCCGGTTAAGGGTGGCGACGAAGGGGGTCGAGTAAGTGTAAGAAGCGTCATCCCATACACTTAAACGCACACTTAATCGCACTCTTAAACCCCTCACTTACTTGGATACACTTAACCGACCCGCTTTCTCGATCTCCGCTTGCTGCCGCTCACAGTCGCTGGCTGTAAGCGATGTTGTGGCATTTGACGCCTAACGCCTAGCGCTCCAGTTCCACCGCCAGGACGTTGGTGTACTTCGTCGGCAGCATGTCCGGAAGCTTGACGGTAAGCGTGCCAAAAGCCTGATTGAACGGACAGTCGCCCGCGCCGAGAAGCTTCACCCCGATCACCACGTCGGTTTCGGTCAGGCTCTTGATGACCGCCACGCGGCTCTCGGGCGCGCCGAGCAAAAAGGCGTACAGCGTGTTGCCCTTGATAACAAAACGGTAATCCGAGCTGTTCCAGGCCACTTTTTCCTCCGTAAAGCCCTTGATCAGTACGCGGGTATCCCCTTCCCCGTACTCGCGCCAGGGACGCGTGCCGTGGACCGCCTCGCCGCAGACGGCGAACCAATCGGCCAGCGCTTCCAGGAGGTAACGCGTCTCGTCGTCGATCGTGCCATCGGGCTTCTGCAGAATGTTCAGCAGCATGCAGCCGTTCTTGGCGATGATATCGATCAGCATCTCAATGACATGGCCCGGCTTCTTGAAGGCCTGCTTCACATCGTAGAACCAGTTGCCGATACAGGTATCGGTCTGCCACGGCTCGGGATTGATCCCGGGTAGCTGACTCTTCTCTATATCCAGGACGCCCACCCTATAGATCTCGGGACGTCGGTCTTTCTGGTTGTAGACGGCCCGGTTCTCGCCGTGTCGTGCGATCGATGTATTGTAGAGATGGGCGACGACATCAAGGCCCTCCGCAAAGTCTGCATCCCCCGGTTTCGACTCATCCTGCATCCCGAACGGCAAGGCACCATCGGAGTAGAGCAGATCCGGCTGGTAGAGATCCACCACCTCTCGCATCACGGCCTGCCAGTAGTCACGGAACGTCGCGTTGGAGGTATACCACGGGCGGCACGTCAGAAACGAGGAGAGGTCTTCGCCTGTCCGCACGTGTTCGTGGTTGTCGAGGTAGAAGTCGCGGTAAGCCGGATCATTGCCGTCGTAGGGAACACCGGCATAGGGACCATCGACATCGGCCCCCTTGTTCGTGCGCCACCATGAGAAGGTGGCGCCCAGGTGCTCGGTCAGGCCGAAAGGCATGCCCTGGGCTTCTGCGGCGGCCTTCCAGAGGCCGCAGATATCCTTCATCGGCCCCACCTCCATCGAATTGAAGCGGTTCAGCTTGGAGGGATAGTTGAAGAAGTGGTCGTGATGCATGGCCTGGCCGACGAAGTAGCGTGCCCCGGCCTTCTTGTAGAGCGCCATCAACCCCTCGGGGTCAAACTTCTCCGCCTTCCACAGGGCGCAAATGTCCTTGTAGCCGAACGTAGAAGGATGGCCGTAGTGGCGAATGTGATAGAGGTTCTGCGGGTGGCCCTGCACATACATGTGCCGCGCATACCAGTCCCCGTACATGGGCACGCTCTGCGGCCCCCAATGGCTCCAGATCCCAAATTTCGCATCCCGAAACCAGTCCGGACACTCATACCGACTCAGTGATTCAAATGTAGACTGAAACGTGCTCATAAAACGCAAACCATACACGCTGGAAAAAACCATTTACAAGCACAAACCCTATAAGGCAACCCTGTGGTCCCAGGACCAGAGTACCAGCCCTCAAAACAATAGCTCTACCATCCCATAAGCCATAATACTGTTCCATAAACGATCGACTGTACTGACGTCTTCGGCATTCCGCGCCCGAACGGCATTCGAGAATTTCTCCACCCTCAGGAGAGGGATAAACCACCCGCTTCGCTGGAGGCACAGCGGCATGGAGGAGAGAGACGTATGCAGGGCCAGTGGGGAGCAACGATGAGTGGCTAGCCGGCCGCTACTCCGCGATGGCTTCCAACCCGGAGATAATGGGTTCACCGGCCGAAGCCACAAACTCCAGCTTCACTCCGGCCTCGCCCATCGCCACGCCACGGAACTCCCGCATCACCAGCGTCCGAGTCGCGCCAGCCTCCTTCACCACATCAAAGTCTGCCAGAAGCTCTTTGCCGTTGGCCTTTACTCCAAATACCCGGTGCCCCGCCTTGGCCGCCACATCCTGCTCAGCAAAATAGAGCCTCACGGTTAACCGCTCAGCCCCGGGAACGCTCACGGTCACTGACTTCACGCCCTCGACACCGGAGGCCGCCACCCATGGGTGGCTACTGCCGGCAAACAGGGCTGAGTGATGCCTATAGTAGGTGCCGCCATCCGCCGTAATGCTTCGCTTTACATCTTCACCACCCACCGAGGGAAAATCCGTCCAGAGCGTCCCATCCTGGTCACGTCTGTCGCCCGGCGCACCAAAATTGATGCCGATCCTGCCCGTCGTCTCCGTGCCGCCAAAGGTCCACATCTCAGCTTGCGGCATGTGTACGAGCGCTAGTGAGGTCTGGTTCTGGTAACTGCAAGAGCATGTGCGCGTATAGTCTGGCGCATTCAAGAGTCCGTCAGCGGGAATCAGATTTGAGGTGCAGCCTGATTTAAAACCGCCCAGGTTGCCGGTGCCGCTTTTAGCGGTGATATCGTAGTAGCCCGCTGCCCCGGAGCGAAAGGTCAACAGATGTTCGCTGCCGATCGCGGTGTTGCATCCGTAATGGCGTTTCCACTTCCATTCGGTTGCTTTCCCGGTGAACAGATCCAGAGCTTCACCGCCATTGCCATTCTCTATAAGTTCACGATGACGCAGCATGAGTGGGCCGGAATAGCCTCGCTCCAAATCTTTCCACAGCACGTCTCCGTCTTTCCCTCTGTAGGATACGATGCCTTTGCCGATGTCATCACGCGCGCGGTCGCGAAAAGACGCGCCGCCCTGGATGAGCACATCGTGTTCGAGCGAATACCCCAGCCAGGTCCCGAAGACATCTTCCGCCGTTTGCCAGAGGGTGTTGCCGGTCCGGATATCCAGCGCCAGAAGCGATGAGGTCTTGTCGGGCGTTAGCCCGCGTCGTGCCAGAAAGGCTTCTTTCTTGGGGCTGACCTTGTCGATACAGAACACTCGGTCGCCTGCAGCAATCACCGCATTGTGACGGAATCCGTGGACGGCCTTCCGGGTCCACAGCAACGTGCCTGTGTCACGTTCCAGTACAGCAAGGATCTTGCTGGCGGACGCGTAAAGCGCATTGGTCGTAACGTCTTTGTCGCCCTTGATCGGGATACCACGGGGCTCAGCGGTTGCGACCAGAAAGTCGCCTTCGACCCTGAGAGATCCCCAGTTTGGCGTTGTGCCGTCGTCTTGTGCAGGCAGAACGAACTCTTTCAGGGTCTGGCCAGAGGCCGCGTCCAGCTTCAGGCATTTCTCTTTCAGCAAGATGTAGACCGCGTCCTTGGTGGTGGCGTAGTTGCTTCCGATCTCGTTCGCGCCAGGATGGTGCCCGGTATTGTCGTAGTAGTGACCGACGTCCTTCAGGCCGCGTTCCCACAGAAGACGCCCGGTATAGGCATCCAGCGCTCGCAACATGTTGGCGCCTTCGATGAAGATGCGCCCCCCTGTTACTTGCGGATTCGGTCCGTGCCCGTGGCGAGGAAGGACCTCGTCGTTCGTCGGGCCTCCGAACCAGAGCAGACCGAAGGGCGGCTTAACCAGCCTGTCTTTCGATATGACACTGTTGGCCGCATCAGCATACTGGTGCGACCAGGATGCTGATCCGGGCAGAGAGCCCACCCGCTTGAGAAGCTGAAGCTTACCCACCTCTGTGATTTCTACCTTCTGCAGTTCTGCGGAGTCGACGAGTGTCGTGAGCGCGTCCCTCTTCATGGGAAGCACCGCCACGCCGCCATACGGGCGCAGGATCTTGAATAGGGCGGCCACGTTCTCCCGGTCCATCGCAGGCAGCTTCTCGGCCGCAACTACTACGTGGGCGAGGTAGGGAGGGAGTCCGGAGTCAAATGGATCTGCGATGATGATCGCAATGCGAGTGCCATAGAGACCTTCGTCGTCCATTCGCCGGCGAAACCTCGCTACGCGCCCGGGGTCTTCATCAACCACGATCAGCTTGAGTGTCGTCCGTGCCAGCAGTTCCCCTACCAGCGCGCCATCACCCAGACCGAGAACCACGCAGTAGCCCGCGGGGTCGGTGCCGTGATCCATAATCGTTGTCGTTGCGACGCTCACCTTGCCGGATGGCAGAGGCCGTTCAGGTTGCGCCATCACGTGTCGCGCTACGTCGCGTTTCGCGGGCCCGAAGCAGAAAATGCTGCCGCCCTCACTTACGACAAAGAGCCTGTCGTCCGCAGCCAGCATAGTCCACACCTTGCCGTCGATCTTGCCCTGCCAGGTCACTGACAGTGAGTTTGTATCGGCCACGTTCACGGCAGACACGGTTCCATCATTGCGGGCACAGTAGAGAGAGGAGCCCGCTTTAATAAAGGCGCGGCCGACTTCCTGTTTCAGACCGGCCTCGGCTATGCGTTTAAGGTTCTTTCGCTTGCCATCCTGCTCTACCTCGTGTGAGTAGACCGAGATGCTGTCGCCCTGCACCGCGTATAGTGCGTCCGGCGTCCATACGCCATCGATGCCGGAAACGAGCGGCTTTCCATCGGCCAGTTCATAGACCCCTTTGCGACCGACGAATTTGCCGGCAATAGCCGTCACCGCGTACCCACCACTATCCTTCCCGAAAGAGCGGCTGGATGCCTGATTGTAGAGAAATGCCCCATCCTTGGCATTAAACGCACCGGGCACGCTTCGGCCACTAGGAATGAGGAGCCTATCATCCGTCAGGGCGAGGTACCCCTGTGGCGCGACGCCGGCGAATGAGGGGGCACCATGCTGCTGAGTAATCCAACGCGATCCGTTGCCACTGTTGGCCCAGATCGTTTCGCCCGTTTCTGGATCAAGTGCATAGATGAAGGTTCCCATGAATGGCCAGATGCCGGCTGCGAAGTAGAGAACATCGTCATGTATGACCGGTGCACCGCGAACGGGCCGTATATTGATCAGGCGCTCGTTGCCGAGAATCTTTCTATCAGCCGGACTCCCACGCATCTTCCAGACGAGCTTGCCGTCGAATCCATTCAGGCAATACAGGTATCCGTCATCAGACGCCGCATATACGTTGCCCTTGTAGGCAACGGGCGCAAAACGAACAGGTCCATCCGTGTAGAAACGCCATTTCTCCGCACCGGTGTCGGTGCTATATGCCGTTACACTGTCGGAGTTCATTGAGCCGACGAACATCAGTTTTCCAGCGACGATCGGTTCGTATGAGACATCGAAGAAGAGCATGGCGTTGCTCTTATCCTTCCACGCCTGCCGCGCGGGGGGAAGTTGCCGCACCCATTGCAGATGCAATTCTGTCGACAGTGCACCGGGACTGACGGCCGTCCGTCCTGAATTGTGTTTCCACATGGGCCAGTCGGCTGATCGCGCCAGCGGCGCGATCAGCATCAACAGAGCGACAAAGACGAGTTTTGATCCTTCATTCTTAACAGTCGACATGCTTCTCAAAATACCTTCCTGATTCCAACGTTTAGACGCCTGCCGAAGTCGGGGTATCCCACAACAGTGGAAAACTCTTCATCGGTAATATTCTCAACGGAGACGTAGATTCGTGACGGGTCATCTTTGCCGATTCGGTACTCAACCTTCAGGTTCAGCTCCGTGTAGTCACCGAGCGGATGATACTCACCGTCCCCGGCAAACCGCTTACTCTCGTAAGACGAGACGTACTTGCCAAAGAGATTACAGTCAATCCGGCCAAAATGACCGTAGACACCGGCGCTGACGATGGTATCGGGCAAATCTCTGTACGACGCGTAACTGCCGCTGTCTTTAGACTCCGACTCCATCACGGTGGCAGTGGCAAATAGCTCCAAGTGATCGAACAGGCGGCCGGTCCGGGCCTCGACCTCGAGACCATATTGGCGGATATCCTGGTTCTTGTATAGCTCCAGCACTCGGCCGTCGCTTGTCTCGCTGGTGGCGCCAT
>JABGQM010000035.1:0-3516 GCA_018648805.1 Verrucomicrobiota bacterium | reverse complement strand
ACGGGTCTCGGTGCCCGGCTCTTTAAGATCCGCATCAAGCGTTCCCGCCCGTGGTTCAACCAGGCCGCTCTCCAGGTTGCACAGCAGTTTCACATTCCTCCGCATGCTATAGCGCGCCCCCATACTGCCGCGCACTACCGGCTCATCCCATGTGTCGACCACCGGGTCCACCTCGGCCAAACCCTTACTGCTGCCATTGATATTGTAGGCACCGTAGTCGGCCATGTAGGTCTGCGTATATCTGAAGCCACCGTCCACCTCGAGCCGGCCGAACTCGTGTTCATCCACCACCACGGCGGACAGTGTGTGCAGATCACAACGCTTGCCGGCAAAGAACCGTTTGCCGTCAGGTGCAACCCAGCGATCGTATAGAGCGCCAAAGCGCAGGATATTGCTGTCGCCAAGTCCGAGAACCTGCATGGCGCTGACACCGTACGTGTGATCCTCTTCTTTGAGACTCACGTGCGTGCCAGGCGTTGTGCTCTCAAAATCGTGCGAGCGGTTTACGCAATAGGCCGTCAGCTCAGTAGAGGCGCTGTCACTGTGACGATAGAGGGCCCTGACGTTCATAATCTGGGATGTGAAAGGATCATACGCTTCGTCTGTG
This sequence comes from Verrucomicrobiota bacterium, assembly GCA_018648805.1. Lineage (GTDB taxonomy): Bacteria > Verrucomicrobiota > Kiritimatiellia > UBA8416 > JABMPJ01 > JABMPJ01. The sequence goes on along the minus strand of JABGQM010000035.1, from coordinate 2,909 downwards.
CTCTGCAGTCGCGCGGCCGCAGGCTCCGACGCCAGAGCCAGCTCGCGAGACCCGTGTATCATCAATACGCTCGCCTCGACGGTCATCTTGTCTGAAAAGGCCCAGTCAATCGTGCCGCTGAAGTTGCCAATGCTTTCAGAGGCGTGCTTGTCCTCCGGGCCGTCGGTCGTATAAAAACCCGCCCCGACCGTGTACCCGCCCTTGCTCAATGGGCCGCCTGCGAAGCCGCTGGCACGCACCGTATCGAACGTACCGTACTGTAGGTCGAGGATAGCTCCCCGCTCATCAAATTTCTTAGGCACGATATTGATCACGCCCGCCTGACCGGACAGCCCCATCAGCAGAGCCGCGCTGGATCGAATGACCTCAATGCGCTCCACCTGGTAGACCGGAAAGAAATACGTTGTCTCGTGAAATTCGCGCAGCCACGTCCCGTTCATCGCATAGTCCGGATATGGATAACGCTGACCTCGAAAAGAGGTGAATTGTTTGACCTTGCGCCCCCGGGTCTCGGTCAGCACGCCCGGTGTGAACTCCACCGCATCGGTCAGAGTCTGCGCGTTCTGCGCCGTGATCTCCGTTGAACCCACCACCGACATCGTCGACCACAACGCGGGAACGGCCGACTTAGGCTGTTCAAACACATTCGCCTCACGACGCGGCGCCACCACCGTCACCGTATTGCTATCATCGGCAACGGCACCCCATGACGTCATTAGTAGTATAGCGGCCAGAAGGCTTCGCCTGTCTTCCATGATCACTATCACATCTCTCTTCTGGTGCTTCCGGACGTTCCGGGGTGTTTTCCTATTCGCCTTTATGCTCATCTGCTCGCTACTGAACCGGTTTTTGCCCGCCGCAGGAGAAAAGTCTGTCGGTTAAGTGTATCCGAGTAAGTGTTACGGTTAAGAAAGCGAGTAAGTGTGCGTTTAAGTGTGTGCGTCGCGCTCTTCTCACACTTCCGCGCACACTTAACCGTACACTTCGTCGCCCCACTTACTCGGATACCCTTAACCGAACTGCTTACACGACCCCCTGCTCGCCACCAATCATGGCGCAATCATCAACAGAAGAAAACGCTAATCCCTGAAGCGCCTTATTCGGGCTGCAGGACGGCCTCAGGCAGTTTCACCTCTTCCAGCCAGACACTGAGATGACCACGCGGCGGCGCCACCTTGTTGCGATGGCCGGTATAGCGCGAGAAAGGGCCCGTGGGCCTGCACTCGCGCCGACCAGCCGCGAGTCTCTCTCGTTTCTCTTGCTGGCCGCTAAGCTCTCTCACCAGCCGGGCGAGCCGGCTGGGGTCGTCTTGCCAGGCATCACCTATCTACTTGCTCGTCATTACACAAATCGCCGGTTTCCAGTCGGCGGGATGCGCCGGCTTCCAGCCTGGATCAGAAAGAAAGCACCAAGCTCACTCGAAGAGTGTAGTCCCATTCCACGAACGCCGACAAGGGCACTCTTTCGCCACGGCACACGCACTATTGCGACAGGAAGATGCGCTCGAGCTTGCGGCGGGAAACGCTGGCCTGCATGGCGACGTCCTCGACGGAGAGGTTCTGGTCGAGATGGTCCCACATGAAGCGCATCGCCCGCGCGACAGCGGGATCGGCCACGGCCAGCACGTCGGTGCTGCGGCGCGCAACCACACCGCGCGGCGGGATCATCACCGGCGACGCCGGCGCTGGTTAACCTCGCATCAGCCGATCAAGCAGCAGCCCCAGTTCGCCGCGTTCATAGACGCTGCTGGTCCGTCCGTTGTAGAAGGCCGTAATGGTCAGGCTGTCAGCGGCCTTCGCGCACGGCATGGCCCACGTCGAACCGTTTGTAGGTTTTGCGGTCGGGGTAGTTGCAGTACTGACCGTGGCCGATCAGTACCCCATTCAACCACACCACGAAGTCGGTATCAGCGCTGATCAGCAGCTCGGTTGTGGACGCAGCGACCGAACAGTCAAAGGCATGCAAGAAGTCGACATACTGGTTGACCGCATCATCCGGCCGCGCAGGAAAAACCCACCGCGCCCCACCCTCTTCAGCCGTCCGCCACGTCTCGCCTGTTGCTTCACCTGCTCGCATTACGACCCGTCTCTTCTTCCACCACATTGAAGAAGCGTAGACCGTACCCTACCCGGCTGAAAAAGGGTAGACTCCATTTGCGACATGGAGCAGCTGTTTCTGCGGCGTACCCGCCACCACACCACAACACGCGGTTCCTACGAGACAGAGCTCTCAGCGCCCTCAATTGGAGAAGGAGATCAGCAAGCTGGGCGTGCCCGTCCTGCTGATCGAGGGCATGGCGTTGCCGGCGTTTGATGTAGTACGCCAGACGGTCGACATGGATTGCCTGTTGCCGATACGCAGGAAGGGGTACTTCACGCCGTGCTGACAGAAGACGCCTTCATTCATCAGCACGTAAGCATCCGTATCGCTATCCAATGGACTGCTAGGTGTTGTGGTACTATTTGATCGTGATCAATGTGCCAGCGGGGGGAACCTCGGGAGTTGCCGTGATTAACATACTGTCGGCATAAATGCTCTTGGGCGAAGAATCATTCATACGAATCCGAAAGAGAAAATTATCGCTAAGATTTGCGGTCGAAATCGAGTACTCTTTAAAGGGTCTATCCGGATTTCCCAAACGAGTTTCTTATGATTTCATTATGAATTGAATGGCCATAGCCCAGCCCCTACTCTTGGTGAGTTCTCACACAACATCAAGAGGAGAGGTAGCAGAGCTATGACCGCCAATAAGTGTATCCAAAAGCTGTTGAGATTCAAAGGGCTGAAGGTTGTTGATTTCGCATTCGAGGGGGCCAGCCGACTGGTCATCCTGGTGAAGCCCGACAAGAACGGGTGTCGCTGTCCGATTTGCGGGCGTCGCTGCAAGATCGTCAGGACGTTGCCAGAGG
>JABGQM010000034.1 GCA_018648805.1 Verrucomicrobiota bacterium | reverse complement strand
ACTCTTTGTGAGGGCTTGCTACTGGCACCCCTTAGAGAGGGAGATGGACAATGACTTTTGTGTATAAAAGACAGGGCTTGCCCGGTGGAGCACATGTTTCATGCTGTAGGCTCGCGCAGCAGTTTACGTTGGGCCGGCTCTAGTCGAGGGCCGCGGCCTTCTGCTCTGCTTTGAGTGTTTCGTTCATGCTCCCGGTGCGGTAGCCCTGCAGGTCGAGAGCGGTATAGAGGTATCCCACGGCCTTGGCCCGCTCGAGCAGGCGCGAGCGCAGCGGCTCTGCGCAGAGCTTTTGCAGATCCTCGGCCACCACCTCGATGCGGGCGATGTCACCGTGGTGGCGGACGCGGAACTGCACGATCCCGTTCTCCCGCAGCGCGTCCTCGAGCGCTTCAATCGACTTCAGTGTCTCTTCGGTGATCGTGGTGCCGTAGGGAAATCGTGACGCCAGGCAGGCAAAGGCCGGCTTCTCGGCCGTGGGTAGATTCAGCTGCCGCGACAGGGCACGGATATCCTCCTTGGTCATCCCGGCATCCAGCAGCGGACTCAGAACATCCAGTTCCTTCGCGGCCCGCCGGCCGGGCCGGTAGTCGCCCTGGTCATCCGCGTTCGTGCCATCGGCCACCTTGTGGATGCCATGCTGTGTGGCTATCGCCGCCACGGTCGTGAAGAGTTCACTCTTGCAGAGGTAGCAGCGGTTGGGTGGATTGTCGGCGAATCCGGGCACATCGAGCTCGCTCGAATCGACCGTCACGTGCTTGATCCCCACCAACGCGGCCAGCTCGGTGGCCTCCTTCTGTTCATGCTGCGAGTAGAGCGGCGAGAGCGCGGTCACCGCCAGGGCCCGCTCACCCAGCACCTCGGCCGTGACCGCCGCCAGCAAGGTGCTGTCTACGCCGCCCGAAAAGGCCACGGCCAATCCACCGGTCTGAAGGATCTGTTGTTTAAGGGCATCATACTTCGTATTCAGTTCGGTATCCACTTTGTTGTCACCTCGTGTTTGTCGCGTTCTTTCCCCATTTCGATTAGGGAGAACGATTAAGGAGAACGATTAAGGCTGCCCTTATCGTCATCCCTAATCGTTCACCTTAATCGATCACCTTAATCGACTCCCCCGGCACCGGCACCGCACAGCCCGCAGGCCGGGTCGCGCTTCACCCCGACGCGCCGAAACGTCATCTTGAGGGCGTCGTAGACCAGCAGTGTATCGGTCAATAGCTCGCCGATTCCGAGCAGGTATTTCAACGCCTCGGTCGCCTGGATCGTACCGATCACGCCCGGCAGAACCCCCAGCAAGCCGCGCGCCGCTTCCGGCACCGGCCCCGGCGGCGGGCCTCCAAAGACGCAGCGATAGCAGGCACTCTGGCCCGGAAGCACCGTGAGGGTCTGTCCCTCGAAACGGAGAATTCCGGCATGGGAGTAGGGCTTTTGGGCCACGTGGCAGGCATCCGCGATCAGGAACTTCGACGCGAAGTTGTCGGTCGCATCGCACACAAAATCATACTCGGCCAGGATCGCGGCCGCATTCGCGGCCGTCAGCCGTTGCGGGTAGGTCTGCACCGCCACCTCAGGATTCAACGCCGCGAGTGTCTCCGCGGCGGACGTCACCTTGGCCCGGCCCACATCCCCCGTCGCGTGCAGCAGCTGGCGCTGCAGGTTGGTCAGGTCCACTTCATCCGCATCCATGAGCCCCAGCCGGCCAACCCCCGCCGCAGCGAGGTAGAGCGCACAGGGCGATCCGAGGCCTCCCGCCCCGACCACCAGCACCCGCCCACGACGTAGGCGCGCCTGCCCTTCAAGCCCCACTTCCGGCAGCAGCAAATGCCGCGCGTACCGCTCTTGTTCCAACGCTGTAAGATTCACATCACGCTCCTCATAGGATCAGAAACCTATGCCCGAATGATGAGCAGGTCAATCACCTATGAGCACTTCCCACAGCGAGAAGTGCCATTGGAAGAAAGTCATCGCTGCTTACTGCCCACTGCTCACTGCTCACTGCTCACTGCCCACTGCAATTACCGCACAGCGGAAATTGACAGCGCCCCCCCCCTGTGATAGAGCTACACCTCACTGTTTACGCGGGAGTTCATCATGTTTTCAGGAGCCTATACGGCACTCGTTACGCCCTTCAACCGGGATGGAAGTGTCGACTTTGCAAAGTTCAGCGACTTGATCGCCCGCCAGGCCGAGGCCGGGATCGTCGGGATTGTGCCTTGCGGTACCACGGGCGAGTCGCCCACGCTAAATTCCGATGAGCACTGCCGCGTGATCGACGCCGCCGTCGAGGCTGCCGCCGGGCGCATGCAGGTCATCGCCGGGTCCGGCTCCAACGCCACGGCCGAAGCCGTCACCCTGACGCGCCACGCCATGCAGGCCGGCGCCGATGCCACGCTGCAGGTGACCCCCTATTACAACAAGCCCAGCCAGGAGGGGCTCTACCGCCACTTCAGCGATGTGGCCGCGGTTGGCCTGCCGGTCGTGCTCTACAACGTGCCGGGCCGTTCCAGCCGCGAGATCGCGATCGACACCATCGCGCGCCTCTCGCGAGTGCCCAATATCGTCTGCGTCAAGGAGGCCGGCGGCAGCGTCGACCGGGTCAGCGCCATCTTGAGCCAGTGCGATATCTGCGTGCTCTCGGGGGACGATGCCCTGACCCTGCCCATGATGGCTGTCGGCGCCAGCGGCGTCATTAGCGTGGCCTCCAACCTCATACCGGAAACCGTGGTCGCGTTGACCCGCCTGGTTCTGGCCGGCGAGTGGGAAGAGGCCCGCGCACTGCATCGTAAATACTACCCACTCTTCTGCGACTGTTTTCTCGACACCAACCCGATCCCGATCAAGGCCGCCATGGCCATGGCCGGATTGATGGCCGAGAGCTACCGCCTACCGCTGTGCAGCATGGATGAGAACCTGAAAGAGCGTTTACGCCAGTCCCTGGCCAACGCGGGAGTTGACCTGGTATGACATCAATCGCCGTTACAGGTGCCAGCGGACGGATGGGGCAAGCCATCATTCGCTACGCGGGAGAGAATCCAGCCACCACGGTCAGCGCCGCTACCGAGCAGGCCGGGCATGCCCTCATCGGGCGCGATGCCGGCCAGGTCGCCGGTATCGACCCCATCGGGGTCGCCATCTCCGATCAGCTCGCGGTCGTGAGCGCGGCCGATGTCGTCATCGATTTCACCTTTCACACCGCCGTTCCGGCGCATGTCGCGGCCGCCCGCGAGGCTGGCAAGGCCTTTGTCCTCGGCACCACGGGGTTGACCGACGAGGAGACCGCCGCCGTACACGCCGCCGCCGAGGTGATCCCGGTGATCTGGGCCCCCAACATGAGCCTGGGCATGAACCTGCTCTTCGCCATGGTCAAGCAGGCCGCGGCCGGACTGAGCGAGGCCTATGACATCGAAATCATGGAGACGCATCACCGCCACAAGCAGGACGCGCCCAGCGGCACCGCCCTCGGCCTGGCCGAAAATGCAGCCGCCGGACGCGGGGTCGATCTGGAGGCGGTGGCCGATTACGGACGCCATGGCATGACGGGCGAGCGCGTTCCCGGACGCATTGGCATTCACGCCATTCGCGGCGGCGATATCGTGGGGGATCACACCGTGATGTTCGCGACCGACGGCGAGCGGCTCGAACTTACCCACCGCGCCAGTAGCCGCGACACCTTTGCCATGGGTGCCATTAAGGCCGCCCAGTGGGCGCCCGGCAAGCCGGCCGGCCTCTACAACATGCAGGACGTGCTGGGCATCACGCCCGCCGGGGGCTAGCCGGTCATGACGCCAGACACCCCCCGCCACCCCTCGGTGCTGCATACCTCGCACGGACGGCTTGAGTACGGCATCAGTATGGGCACCAATCTCGGGGACCGCCTGCTCAACATGCAGACGGCTCGCGACCGCCTGCAGCACGACCCCGACTTCACGATCGTGGCCCAGTCGCCCATCTACGATACCGAGCCGGTGGATGTGGCCGCGGCCTACCAGTCGCTGACCTATCTGAATGCCGTGCTGATCATTGAGACGGAGATTGCCCCCTACAGTTTGATGCAGCACCTGCATGAAATCGAACACGAGATGGGGCGCGAGCGCGTCAGCGACCGCAATGCGCCGCGTCCGATCGACCTCGACATTCTCTACGCCGGCGACATCGCCGCCTCCCTGCCCGATCTGACCCTCCCCCACCCTCGCTGGCAGGAGCGCCGTTTCGTGGTGCAGCCTCTGGCCGACGTACGGCCACACCGTGTGCTGCCGGATGACCCACGCGAGGTGGCCGCGATCCTTTCGACTTTACCCCTCGAACCGAAAGTGGTTCTCTTTGAGCGGGAGTGGTAACCACTATGCAATGGACAACCGCCAGGATTCGCGCCGCCAAGGGCCAGCAGAAACTGGCCTGCCTGACCGCCTATGACTATGCTACCGCCACGCTGATCGATGGCGCCGGGGTCCCCCTGACGCTCGTCGGCGATTCGCTGGCCATGGCGATGCTGGGCTACACCACTACACTGCCCGTCACGATGGAAGAGATGCTGCACCACACCGCGGCGGTCGTGCGCGGCGTCACACAGTCGCTCGTCGTAGCTGATATGCCTTTTCTCTCCTACCAGGTCTCGCTCGAACAGGGGCTTGCCAACGCCGGACGCTTCATCAAGGAGGCCGGGGCGGACGCGGTCAAGGTCGAGGGAGGCGCCTTTCGTGCCCCGCTGGTCGAGGCGCTCAATCAGAACGGCATCCCGGTCCTGGGGCACATCGGACTGACCCCACAGAGCATCAAGCAAGTGGGCGGTTACAAGGTCCAGGGACGCGCCCCCGAACAGGTCACGCAGCTCCTGGCCGATGCGGCTGCGCTTGAGGCCGCCGGCTGTTTCGCGCTCGTGCTCGAATGTGTGCCCGAACCGGTCGGCCGGCAACTCACCGCGGCGGCGGGGATTCCCACGATCGGGATTGGGGCGGGGCGCTATTGCGACGGACAGATCCTTGTCACGCACGATATGCTAGGCCTGCACAGCCATCTCACACCGCGCTTCGCCAAGCGCTACGCCGAGCTGGGGGCGACGATGACAGCCGCCTTTGACGCCTACAAGGATGAGGTCGAAGCGGGCACGTTCCCCTCCGACGAACACGCCTACTGAGGCCGTCTCAGGAACACTTGTCGAGGATGCGCCGAATAACCGGCTCGCGCGTTTCGATGCTCTCGCACAGCTTGAACTGCACCCGTGCACGCTGCAGGTTGTGACCGTCGTACTGAGTCTTGAAGTAGACATCGCCCGCCAGGAAGTCGGCAAAGAAGCGCAACCCCAATTCGAACGTGATCAGGCGAATACTGTCGTAGAGATAATGCCGGTCGGCCGCGGTCAGAAACTCGCCCGCAAAGGTCATGTAGCCCTTGACGATGGCCTGGCAGAGATCGGTATCGAAGAAGACCGTCTCGAGGTCTTTTTCGTCCTCACCCGCCGGGTTACAGGCTGAGCGCAGACAGTCGCCGAAGTCGTAGTGAACCAGACCCGGCTTGACCGTATCCAGATCGATAATGCTGGTGCCCTTGCCGGTGTCCTCATCGATCATGATGTTTGAGATCTTGGGGTCGCCGTGGATCGGGCGCACCTGCAGCACGCCGCTCTCACATGCCACCTCGAGCACCGAACACCACTCGCGGCGTGTGGCGATGAACTTCAGGCAGGTGCGTGCCTCGGTCGTGCTCTCGGCCCGCTCACGCCCCTGCACCGTCTCGAGCGCCGCATCCAGCCCGGCCAGGTAGCCTGGGGTGACATGAAAGCCCTCCAGCGTATCGTGAAGGCGTGCCGGGTCGATATCGCTGATCAGGCGCTGAAACTGTCCCAGCACAAAGCCGGCCTCATGCGCATGCTCCAGGCTGTGAATCGCGTCATACGAACTCGCCGATGCGATCAGGGATATGGCGCGCCAGACGTTTTCTTCATCATCCAGCAGAAAGTCCTCACCCGACTTCGCGGGAATGATGCGTGGCAGCTGCCAGATCCGGTCGGCATCGTCTGCCTCACGCTCGAGTCGCCGGTGGACGTGGTTGGTGACCACCTTCAGGTTCTGCATGATCAACGAGGGATCGGCAAACACCTTGCCGTTGATCCGCTGCAGAATGAAGCGTTCCTCAGAAAACGTGGTACGGAAGATGGCGAGGTAGGTGTCGTTTACATTACCGCTGCCGGTGGGGCTGACCGATACGGGACGGCCATCCACACTGAACTGAACCGCCATGGCTGCCGCATTCATACGCATCTCCCATGATCCAGGCACTAGGCGTTAGGCGTTAGGCGTTAGGCGTTAGGCGTTAGGCGTTAGTCTACTGCTGCCTGGTACCACTACCTAGCTTGCACCCGTGCGTTGCTCTTTCACATCCCTAGCGCCTAATCCCTAGCGCCTAGTCCCTGTTCTCCGAGTGGGCCGGGCTCAAGCTACGGTACAACCACAGGAGCAGGTGGCGGTGGCGGAGCAAGCGGAGCAGGTGGTGCGGCCGGAACCTCAACCGCAGTCACCGGTACGGCCGGCGCCGTGGCACCCGCCTCGTCGATTACCACCGGGGCCGGAATAGCAACTGTCGTGTCGACGGCCGGAACCGCATCCACCGGCATATCCATCGGCGGTGCCAGGGGGGGGACGCCACCCATCGGCGTGGCCGGTGCGGTCGGTACGGCGGGGGGCGGTGCCACACCATCGGTAACCGAAACCGTGCGACTGCTGGCACCAATGTAGGCCAGAAGCGTCGTATTCACGAGAAACACAATACCCAGGATTACCGTGACCTTCGTCATAACGTTGCCCATGCGTGCGCCGAAAAGGGCCTCCCCCATCTGTCCGCCGAGGGCCATGCCGAGTCCCTGGCTCTTGGTGCGCTGCACCAGGATCACCCCAATCAGCAATAAACTGCAGAGGACTTCAATCAGAATCAAAACATATCTCACAAACGTAGCCATAACGAATTCCTCTCGCGTCTACACACCGTGACGCACAATTTCCACAAACGAGCGCGCATCCAGTGCAGCGCCGCCAATCAACCCGCCATCGATGTCGGGCTGTGAAAGCAGCTCTTCGGCATTGCCGGGCTTCATGCTGCCACCATACTGAATACGAACCGTCTCCGCCGTCTCGGCGTCGCTCAGTCCGGTCAAAACACGACGAATGAAAGCATGCACATCCTGAGCCATCTGGGGCGTCGCGGTACGGCCCGTGCCAATAGCCCAGATCGGCTCATAGGCCACGATGACCTGCTTGAGCTCTTCGGCCAGGCCGCTTAGGCTGCCCTCAATCTGGTTCTGGATGACCTCTTCGGTACGATCCGCTTCGCGCTCCTCGAGCGATTCGCCCACGCAGACGATCGGCAGCAGGTTGGCGGCCAGGGCGGCCTTGACCTTGTGGTTCACGATCGCGTCGGTTTCACCGAAATAGGTGCGCCGTTCACTGTGACCCAGGATCACATAGTGGCAATAAAGGTCGCGCAGCATGCCCGCCGAGATCTCGCCGGTATAGGCGCCGTCCGGCTCCCAGTGCATGTTCTGGGCCCCGAGCTTGATCGAGGTGTTGTCGATAATCTCACCGACGGCCTTGAGGGCGGTAAAGGGCGGACAGAGCACCACGTCCACTTCGCGGCAATCGGCCAGCTCAAGCTTAATGCTGGAGGCCAGCTCCTGCGCATCCGCAACGGTCTTGTTCATCTTCCAGTTGCCGGCAATAATCTTCTTTCTGATCTTCATGCTGCTCTCTCCTACTTGTCGCTTAATGCGGTAATTCCGGGCAATGCCTTGCCCTCCAAAAATTCAAGGCTCGCGCCGCCGCCAGTGCTGATATGAGACATCTGGACGGCCAATCCACTCTGGTTGACCGCGCTCACACTGTCGCCCCCGCCGATAATGCTGACGCAATCGGTCGCGGCCACCACGCGGGCAATGCTCATCGTGCCGGCTGCAAACGGGGCCATTTCGAAACAGCCCATCGGGCCGTTCCACACCACCGTCTTTGCCGTGGCCAGCTCGGCCCCAAACAGCTCAGCCGTCTTCGGTCCCACATCCAGGGCCATCCAGCCATCCTCGATGCCGGCCTCGTCCACCGTCTTCACATTGGCATCCGCGCTGAAGGCATCCGCCACGACGTGATCGATTGGCAAGAGCAGTTTGACGCCCTTTGACGCCAGCAGCGCCATGGTCTCTTTGGCCAGCTCGACCTTCTCGGTTTCAACCAGGGAGTCGCCTATCGGGATTCCCTTGGCTACATAAAATGTATAGGCCATGCCGCCACCCACGATAATGGTGTCGACCTTATCGGCCAGCTTGCGCAGCACATCGATCTTACCGCTAATTTTGGCCCCGCCGATCACCGCTACAAAGGGGTGTTCAGGAGTGGCCACGGCCTTGCCGAGATACTCGATTTCCTTTTCCAGAAGGAAACCTGCGGCACACTCGTCAATGTGCTTCGTCACGACCGCCATGGAGGCATGCGCGCGATGCGCGGTACCGAAAGCGTCGTTTACATACACGTCGCCCAGCGTAGCCAACTCAGAGGCAAAGGCCTCCTGGGCTTCGGACGTAACGGTCTTACCCTCTTCTTCGGGATGAAAACGGAGATTTTCCAGCAGCAGCACGTCGCCGGCCTGCAGCGCATCGGCCATGGCCTTAACGTCGGCACCGATGCAGTCGGGCGCAAAAGCGACCGGCTTGCCCAGCAGCTCAGACAGTTTGTCGGCCGCGGGACGCAGACTGAACTCGGGCTTGGCTTCGCCCTTGGGGCGACCGAGGTGGCTCATCAGGACCAGCGAAGCGCCTGCATCCAGAACGTACTCAATCGTCTTGAGCGCGGCCCGAATACGCGTATCGTCCGTCACGGTGCTGCCATCCAGCGGCACGTTGAAGTCCACGCGCATCAAAACGCGCTTCCCCTTCAGGTCCAAGTCTCTAACCGTCTTCTTGTCCATCTGCTCTTCCTGTCTTCCTACTTCAACTCAAAACTCTCTCGCCCCCTGCCGGTTCACCCGGCAGGTGCAGGAGATCCGCGCCTCCCAGGGAGCGAGGACCATAGGGCCATGCGGCTGTCATGAGCGAGGAGAGCCGTATGGCCAGTCCTCGCGCTCCGACAGCCGCAGAGGCCTACGTCAGATCACTCCTATGCGACGATCTTGGCCTCCTGCCGGACAAGCCGGCAGGGGGCAAGACAGCCGCAGAACAAAAACCTACCCGGCCGTGTTCATGTGCGCGATCAGGTCCAGCACCTTGCTGGAGTAACCCCACTCATTGTCATACCAGGAGACGACCTTGACGAAATGATCGGTCAGGGCAATGCCGGCACCGGCATCGAACACGCTCGTGCGCGGCTCGCCGATGAAGTCACTCGAAACAACCTGGTCCTCGGTGTAACCCAGGACGCCCTTCATGGCGCCTTCCGAAGCGGCCTTCATGGCGGCCTTGATGTCGTCGTAGCTGGCAGGCTTCTCGAGGCGGCACGTGAGGTCGACCACCGACACGTCGGTCGTCGGCACGCGGAACGCCATGCCGGTCAACTTGCCGTTGAGCTCGGGGATGACCTTGCCGACGGCCTTGGCGGCGCCCGTGCTGGCCGGAATGATGTTGGCCGAGGCGGCGCGGCCGTCACGCCAGTTCTTGCCGGAGGGACCATCCGCCACCTTCTGCGTCGCCGTCATGGCGTGCACGGTGGTCATCAGGCCTTCGACAATGCCAAAACTGTCGTTCAACACCTTGGCCACCGGGGCCAGGCAGTTGGTCGTGCAGGAGGCGTTTGAGACGAAGTTCATGTCTGAGGTGTAGTTGTCGTGGTTGACGCCCATCACAAACATCGGGGTGTCGTCCTTCGACGGGGCTGACATCACGACCTTCTTGGCGCCAGCATCGATGTGGCCCTGGGCCTTTTCCTTCGTCAGGAAGACGCCGGTCGACTCGACCACGTACTCGGCACCGCAAGCGGCCCACGGAATGTCAGCCGGATTCATCTCAGAGGCCACCGCGCAGATCTTGCCGTCGACGACCAACTGACCGTCCTTGACGGAAACATCGCCCGCATAACGCTTGTGCACGGAGTCATACTTCATCAGGTACGCCATGTACTCAACATCCAGGAACGGATCATTGATACCCACGACTTCGATGTCGTCACGCTCCAGCGACGCACGATAAACCAAACGGCCAATCCGACCGAATCCATTGATACCCACCTTGATAGCCATGCTCATCTCTCCCTTATTACAGTTAGTAAATACACCTCTCCTGTGAGAGTCGAACGGGTACCCTAGTATAACCCGCCCCGCTGAGTCAATACACCAGTCAGGGGACATTCCCCAGTTTTCTTCGAAAACGTGGAATCAACGCCCAACAACCAACGCCCAACAGCCAACTTCCAAGGAAAGATGAGCATATCCTCCCTCCCTACTTGGGAGTTGGACGTTGGATGTTGGTTGTTGGGCGTTCAGTCCCTCTCGTAGATCGTCCCGGGCTGCAATGCTTTACACATCCAAAGCGTTAGGAACTGGGGATCGTTCTGAGCAGTCAGGGGAGTCCTTTTGGGCTCACTGCTCCCCCTCATGCGCGGTACGGGCGATGATCTCGTCCTGCAGCTCGCGGCTGAGGTCACAGAAGTAGTCGCTGTAGCCCGCCACACGCACAATCAGGTCGCGGTGCTGCTCGGGATGTTGCTGGGCCTCGCGCAGCGCCTCGGCATCCACCACGTTGAACTGCACATGATGGCCGTCCATGCGGAAGTAGGTCCGCACGAGATGACTCAGCTTGGTGATACCGTCCTCATCCTTGAGCACGCTGGGCAAAAACTTCATGTTGAGCAAGGTGCCGCCCGTACGCAGCTGGTCCATCTTGGCGGCCGACTTGACCACCGCGGTCGGGCCATGCCGGTCCGCGCCCTGTGACGGCGAGATTCCCTCCGAGACCGGCGTCCCCGCCCGGCGTCCATCCGCCGAAGCCCCCAGAATTCTCCCGAAGTAGATATGGCACGTGGTCGGCAGCATATCGACGTGATACTCACCCCCGCGCGCATTGGGTCGCCCGTCAATCGCCGTGAACAGGGATTCAAAGACCCGCCGCATAATGTCATCCGCCGCATCGTCATCATTCCCGTAGCGCGGCGTCTCATCCGCCAGCCGCTGACGCAGCTCATCCTTGCCCTCAAAATCATCCGCCAGAGCCGCCAGCAATTCGGACATATCGACTCCATCTTCCGACTTCCGCTTGCCCTCCATAGCCCGCAGGGCGACGGAGGGACCTCCGACCTCCGCTTGCCCTCCATAGCCCACAGGGCGACGGAGGGACTTCCGACCTCCCTCCCCATACACATGCTGGGCCATGGCCGAGAGGCTGTCGGTGATGGTTCCGATCCCCACGCACTGGATATAGGTCGTGTTGTAGCGTGCCCCGCCGGCGTTGTAGTCCATCCCGTTCTTGATGCAGTCATCAATCAACACGGAGAGAAACACCGCCGGCATCTCACGGGCGTACAGCTGCTCAATGAACTGATTGCCGGCCACCTTGATATCGACGAAATGGATCAACTGACGTTCAAACGCGGCAAACAGCGCGTCGAAGCTCTCGAACGAGGCGGGATCCCCGGTCGCAAGACCGATCTGCTTGCCGCTGCGGGGATCGACCCCGTTGTTGAGCGTAATCTCGAGGATTTTGGGCGTATTGAGGTAGCCGGTCAGGACGTAGGCCTCTTTCCCGAAAGCACCCGTCTCGACACAGCCGCTCGTGCCGCCCTCGCGTGCATCCACGATGTTCTTGCCACAGCGCACCATCTGCTCGACCACCCCGTCGGCGTTGAACACGGAGGGATAGCCGTACCCGTTGCGGATCACGCGGCAGGCGGCCTTGAGAAAGCGGTCCGGATTCTTGCGGCTGAGCTGGATATTGCCTTGCGGCTGGAGCAGGTGAATCGCATCCATCACCTCGAGCATGAGATACGACAGTTCGTTCACGCCATCGCTGCCATCCGGCAGAATGCCCCCCATGTTGATGTTGGTGAAATCGTTGTAGGTGCCGCTCTCTGCCGCCGTCACGCCCACCTTGGGCGGCGCGGGGTGATTGTTGAATTTGATCCAGAAACACTCCAGCCACTCGCGTGCCTGCTCACGGTCGAGCGTGCCTGCCGCGCAGTCCTGCTGATAGAAGGGAAGGAAGTAGCGGTCCAGATGCCCGGGGTTCATCGAGTCCCAGCCGTTCAGCTCGGTAATCGTGGCCAGGTGCATAAACCAGTACATCTGCAGCGCCTCGCGGAAATCGCGTGGTGCGTTCCCCGGCACGTGCCGGCAGCTGCGTGCGATCCGCAGCAGCTCCTCTTGGCGCGCGGCATCCTCACACGCCGCCGCCATCGTCTCGGCCAGCTCGGCATGACGGCGCGCAAACGTGATGACCGCGTCACAGGCCACGTCCATCGCCTTGAGCTCTTCGCGCTTGGCCACAGCGTCGTGATCGGCTGTGACATCCAGCGCCGCCAGCGCCGCCGCGATGTCCGCCTTGAAGCCAAGCAGACCCTTCTGGTAGAACTTGCCGTCGAGGGTGGTATGCCCCGGGGCGCGCTGCTCCATGAACTCGGTGAAGACCCCGGCAGAATAGGCCGCCCGCCACTCCTCGCTGAGTCCCTCGAAAATATGATCGCGTATCGTGCGTCCCTCCCAGAAGGGAATCACCTTGTCGCGATACACCGCGACCGCCTCATCGCTGACCCCATAGCTGGTCATGGGACGATTGTTAAGCACGCGCAGATCCTTCTCACTGTGACAGGTCAGTTCCGGATACGTGGAAACCGCACGTGGCGACGGGCCGCGCTCCCCCACGACCAGTTCATCCGCCCCAATATAGACGGTCTGGTTCTGGTAGAGGTACTCCAGGGCTTTGGCCCGCATCATCGCAGAGGAAAACTTTCCGATGTTCTCGCGATAGAAATCGGTGATTAGCTCGGCCCGCTCGGCCGAGATCGTGATCGGGGTCTCAAAACTCTCCGTCCGTAACCGCTCTACCCGTTCGTTCATTGTCGTACCTCCACGCCTGCTGCTTCCAATCGTCTTCGCATACTTGTCAAATCGTCCGCCACCGGCTCGGGTGTATCCGGCAGCGGCGGCGGCATGCCAAATCGCGGATACTTATCCATGGCGGCGCTGTGATAGGCCAGCAGATGCAGCGGCAGTGCGCGCGGCAGTCCCGCTACAAAGGCTGCCAGCGCGGCGATCTCTTCCGCGCTGTCATTGATCCCGGGCACCACCGGCACCCGCAGCTCGATCGGCACCTCAGTCGCACACAGCGCCATCAGGTTGTCCCGGATCCGTTCGATGCCGACCCCCGTAAACTCGCGGTGGCGCACGCTGTCGCTCAGCTTGAGATCGAACAGAAAGAGGTCGGTCTGCGCCGCCACGCTGAGCAGCGTATCGCCTCGGGCCTCACCGCAGGTGTCCACCGCGCGGTGGATATCCAGCGCACCGCACCGCTCCAGCAGGGCCATCAGGAAGTCCGGCTGCGCCAGCGGCTCCCCGCCCGAGAACGTCACCCCGCCGCCCGACTCGTCAAAAAAGGAGGTGTCGCGCTCGACTGTATCTACCACGTCCGCGACCGATACGGAGCGCCCCACCTCGATCGCTCCGGTGCGCCCCTCAAGCGTCGCGACGCCAAAGCCCTGGCTCTCCGGATTGTGACACCAGCTGCAGCGCAAGGGGCACCCCTTCAGGAACACGGTGGTCCGAATGCCCGGACCGTCGTGCACGGCAAAACGCTTGATGTCAAATATTACGCCTTTCATCGTCTCCCATTGTGCTCTATTGATAACCCATCGTCTTGTTGGATCGCCAAGCCCTGGCTGCTTTTTGGGCACAAACGGAGCCACACACATGCCGGACCGTCCCGCCACTGTTGCATTCGATGACCTGGGCTTCCTGCCTGTGGCGGAGCTGCTTTTCGATGCGCTGCCGGATGTGGTCTTCTTTGTGAAGGATCTGCAGGCCCACTATGTGACGGTCAACCAGACGCTGATGCGCCGCTGCGGGTGCGAGAGCAAGCAAGCCCTGATCGGCCGCACCGCACAGGATCTCTTTCCCGGCCCCATGGGCCGCCGCTACACCGAGGAGGACGAAGCGGTCCTGCGCGACGGCAGCGCCCTGCGCGACCGCCTCCAGCTGCACCTCTATCTGCAGGGCGGACCCGGCTGGTGCATTACGACCAAGCTGCCGCTGCGTGACGCGGACGGCGCCATCATCGGACTCGTCGGCGTCTCCAACGACGTGCACATGCCGGCCGAACAGGCCGGCGGCTACCGCGAGCTGGCCAAGGCCGTCCGCTTCATCCAGGCGCGCTTCGCCGACCCCCTGCGCCTGGACGGGCTCGCCACGCTGTGCGGCCTCTCGGTCTACCAGTTTGAACAGCGCATGAAGAAGCTCTTCCAGCTCACAGCCGGCCAGTTTATAAACAAGACCCGCATCGAGAATGCCTGCTGCCTGTTGATGGAGCGCGCCACCCCCGTGGCCGACGTCGCCCTCGCCTGTGGCTTCAGCGACCAGAGCGCCTTCACGCGCCAGTTCAAAGCCACCACCGGCCTGACCCCCACTGAGTACCGGCGCTCCCGGCCCTAATCCTGACTCAATCCTGATCTCCCAACGGCATTTTTTCCACTTCCCGATGATTGCGCCACCAAATCAGCTCAACACATCGACTAAGCGGGTGGACGAAGTGTAACCGACTAAGTGTGCGACAAAGTGTAGGAACAAGCGCGAAGCGCACACTTAATCGCATTCCTAGTCCCGAATGGCACTTAGATAAGCACAGTTTTTATCATCTCAACATCCAACAGCCAACACGGAACTCCCAACATCCAAGTGAGCGTATATAGCGAATGGAGTGCCATTAGGCGGGACATTCGCCAGTCGCACGCACTTGGGAGTTGGATGTTCCGTGTTGGCTGTTGGGCGTTCAATTTTCACCAATGAACGCCTTAACTAAGTGCCATTCATTCCTAGTCCCCACACTTCGTCGGTTACGCTTCGTCGAACTGCTTAGTCGGCACCTACTCCACCTGCGCAGCATCTCGATACAAGATAGTTTACCGTATCTTTCTCCCCCATCTTCCCGCCATTTCGGTGGACGATAACGGGCGACGATTACGGTGGACGATTGGGAGGGTTCTCCCCTGTCGTGCCGCACGCACCATCACCCCCCATACACATGCTCGTCGGGTTCGGGGACGTCCTTGATCAGCTGGTTGACGATATCCATGGAGGTCATGCCCTCGGAGTCGGCGGCGAAGTTGGTCAGGATGCGATGACGCAGCACGGGTACAGCCGCGCCGCGGACATCGTTGCAACTCACGTGGATGCGTCCATCCAGGGCCGCACGTGCTTTGCCGGCCAGGACGAGGTATTGCCCCGCACGGGGGCCCGCGCCGGTGGAGACATATTTCCGTGTGACCTCGGGCGCTTCTTCACAGCTCGGCCGCGTGGAGCGCACAAGCTCAATGGCGTAGCCGATGACATGATCCGAGACGGGAATCTGTCTCACGACACGCTGAAGGTCGATCACCTCGGTCTGGGTCAACACACAGGACGGCTCCTGCAGGCCGCCCGAGGTCGTGGCGCCCACGATCGCATGCTCCTCATCCTTGAGCGGATAATCGACCCATATATTGAACATGAACCGGTCAAGCTGCGCTTCGGGCAGCGGATAGGTCCCCTCCTGCTCGATCGGGTTCTGTGTCGCCAGCACGAAGAAAGGCGGTGGCAAGTCGTAGGTCACATTACCGGTGGTAACCATCTTCTCCTGCATGGCCTCCAGCAGGGCGGCCTGCGTTTTGGGCGGCGTGCGGTTGATTTCGTCTGCCAGCAGGAGATTGCAGAAGATGGGGCCTTTGATGAAGCGGAACTCCTTTTCGCCGGTCTCCCTGTTCGTGCTGAGTATCTCGGTGCCCGTGATGTCGGAAGGCATCAGATCCGGCGTGAACTGAATGCGCTTGAAACCCATGTCCAGGACCTTGGCCATGGTACTGACCAGGAGGGTCTTGGCCATGCCCGGCAATCCAATCAACAGACCGTGGCCGCCCGCAATCAGACACATCAGCACCTGGTCGATGACCTCCACCTGCCCCACGATCGTCTTGCTAACCTCCTGGCGAATCAGCGCGGCCTTCTCTTTCATATGCAGCACCCGCGCGACATCCTCGGCCGACGCTTTCGGTGGCGGCGCGGCTGGCGCACTGCGGGGCCGTTCACTGTGGGGCGGTTCGTCCTGCACAGGGAGTCCCGCCGCACCATCCTCGTAACGGAAGATGCTGTCGCCCATCTCAATGCGATCGGCATCGACCAGTGCCTGCGTCGTAACGGCATGGCCGTTCACGGTGGTGCCGTTGGAGCTGTCCAGGTCGCGGATGGTCCACTGCCCGTTAACGGCACTGAGCTCGGCATGGGTACTGGACATGCCGGGGTCATTGATCTTCCGGTCAGCCCTCGCCCCCCGGCCGAGGACCACGGCCTTGCCCTCTGTCAGGTCCAGACACTCGCCCTTGATCGGGCCCTCAATACATATCAGTTCAGCCATGTCACGATGCTCCTATTGCAGGGATACCAGATTCAGATTTCCAATGTTCTTAATGGACCGCGTCACGCGTATCCGGGAAAGCGATTTGCTGTACGTGTGTGTAGCCTCGCAGGACGCCGACGTCGTCCAGCTTGGATAGAGGTCGCGCGAACGCACCACTTGCCACCCCGGCCCGACATCCTTGAGCATCACCAGCCTGAAGGTGCGGCGGCTCGTGCGGTTGCCTCCCGGGCCGTTGGCCGTGCCATGTCCAACCGTGGACGGCCGGTCGCGCATGAAGGTCGCAATGCAGCGCGCCAGGTTGCCGCGGCCGGTCTTGCCCTGCATGCGATGAATGATCTTGCGCGTGAAATAGGGCTCCGCCTTGTCGATGGTCGCCGTGATCTTCTGGTGGTCGAGCGAGGTCAAGGTGTCGTCGCCACGCTCGAGATTCAAGCCTTCGTACAGGCGGTCTTTGTAGATCACCACGAGGTCGTACTTACGCATCGGCAAGCCACTAAACGAGAACTCCCGGCGACCCGCCCCCGTCACCGTCCCCTTGTACACCAGGCGCGGTTCATCGGGCGGTATGGCCAGGATCTGTTCAATCGGCTGGCTCGGCATCAGGATCGTCCCCGTGATACCGCCCTGCGCCGCGGGATCAGGCTGGGTATAGAGCCGGTACCGCTCCGGTGCCGCCCAGACCGCCGAGACGGCCAGGAGAAGCAGGCCGATCATGCCGTGTCCTATCGTCGTTGCCATAGCGCATCCTCCAAAAACTTGCCGGCCGGATGGAACTCCAGCTTCTTCTTCATTTTCTTGCAGAATTCAACAATCTGAGCATCCGACTCCTTCAGCTCCACCTTGCATTTCAGAAGGGCTTCCACGGCGGCCGGCATGAAACTGGAAGCATCCACATGCTCGCAGTACGGCGCGAGGATCGCCCGCGCGCGGCGCCAATCTTTGACAGCCATGTAGAACCGGGCCTCGTTGACCAGGGCATCGCCGTTGATCTTGCTGAGCGGAAACTCCCGCTCCCAGCGGCGCAGCGCCTGCTTGGCCTCTAGCAGGAAGCCCTGCTCGATCAAACTCTTGACGTTCTCCGAGGCCGACACATCCAGCAGTGCATTCATCTTCCACTCGGCCACCGGGCCCTGCTGGCCCATCGCGAAGGAGCGGCCGACCGGCGCGATCGGGGCAGGCTTAGCCTTCCTGCGCCGCGCTTGCAGCTCCGCCTTTGAGCGCGCCAGGCCGGAGAGCTTCCGTTTAGGCGCCGGCTGCACAGCCGCCGCGGCCGCCGCGGCCGCAACATCCGACGCCGCCCGCTGATGCTTGGATCGGTTCTGTACGTCCCCGTAGATCTTCATGGCGGTATTGAGGTCCCCCAGCCCGAAGGCGATATCGCCCATGCGAATGCGGGCCAGCTCGCCGGCCTCGTCCTTCTGCTGCGACCGGATCACATGGTCGAGCACCACCCGGGCGCCGTCCACATCATCCATATAATACAGCATGACTTCGGCCCGCATGACCTTCAAGAGCGCTTTGGCGGTGGTTCCGCGGGCGGCGCGCTCAAACTGGGCGATCCACTTCAGAGCGAGTTTCGGATCGACCCGCGGCGCAAAATCAAGGGCCAGCTCCTGCAACAGCGCGCGCCGTTCGGGCGACAGCTTCTTCTCCAGCAACCCCCAACGGACATCGACCAGGTGGGTCAACAGCGCACGGCCCTTGTCCAGTTCAAGGCAGCGGAAGAGATTGTTCCAGTGAGCGGCGCTCCAGCTCGCCGTCGGGTCCGCCTTGGCCGGCGCGGCCGTAAAGCCGTCCCGTGCGGCCGCGAGATAGCGCGCACGACTAGCCTGATGGTTGAGACTGGTGCGCTGACTCGTGTACGGGTAGATCGGCACCCGGCAGGTCGAACGGCCCTTGTCCGACTGGGCGGTGAGACTGACCATGTGATCGCGCCCGCCCTCGAACAGCCACTGCACGGTTGACTGGTCGACCTGCACATCTTTTCCGAAACTCCAGCTATAGCGTGTGTCCGACGGCGCGCCTCCCCTGCGCGCCGCAAGGCTGTAGACCATGACCGCTGATTCGCCCTCGAACCAGAGGTTCTCCAGCGGCGCGGCCTCGAAGGCGGCAACCGGTCCGCCCTGACGCGTCACAGCACTCACAATCGATGCGCTGCCCGAGCGGACGATCTCCTGGTTATGCAGTTTGCGCCCCTCCCACATCGAGGTCCCCGGGAAGGGCAGATCAGCGGCGCGCGCCCCTCCCATCTGTGCAATGGACGTCTTGGGCGTTTGCCACATAAGGGTCATCAGGCCGTTCCGCGGCGCACTGCCCTGCGAGGTCCAACAGAAGATCTCAAGGCGATGCAGTCCGGCGCTGAGGTCCACGTACTGACCCGTCCCGGCCGGTTTCCTGATGCGCGCCTGCAGGGCGAGTGCTTTGCCGTCGACACGCACTTCCATATCGCCCCCAAAACGGATCGGCGCGATCCAGGTCCGGCCCGGATCGGTCGCGGCCACATGCGTCAGCATATAGATCGCACAGGGACCGCTGCGACCGGAGAGGTCGCCAGGGACAGAAAGCGGTGCCAGCGGCACGCCGGCCCTGTTGCGGTAGTGTACCGTGGATGACACCGCACCCAAACCGGCCAGCGCCAGGGCATCAGCCTTGCCGCCGCGACCCGACTGCGTGCAGAGCATCGCGCTGGGTGTCAGTCCCGAGGCGGGGGTCCACAGCCGCAGACGCGTGGCCGGCAGGACGTAAAGGGTCACACGCCCTCCTGCCGAAGGCGCTTGAAAGACGACCCCCATCCCGGTGGCATCGTTCTGCCAGAGCACAAAACTTGGCAGCACGGTTCCATCCGATGCCACCACGTGCGGCTGGGGATTTGGTTGCGGCAATACACCACCGTCGGGGATGTGCACAAAATAGCCGGCCGACGTGTGGGTCGGGGCGCGCGTCAGATTCAGTTCAAAGCGCAACGGCGCCTGCGGGACGTCCCACGCCGCGGCCGCACCACTCGCGCAGACGATCAGCAGCCCCATGACGCCCGCATGCATCCATCGTTCCTTCACCGTTCTTGCTCCATGCATCGTTGACCTCTGTCCCCTCCGCGCTACAAGCTACTGGGTAACGTTCAAATGTTGACCACCAGGCCCCAAATCGCTGATTACCACATGACGCCAACCGGGTGCCGTTTACACGTCGTCGCACACTTGCTCCCACACTTAATCTCACACTTACTTGGTTACACCTAGTCGACCCGCTTCATCGTAAATGGCTATAAGTCAGCGATTAAGCATGTCGTTTAAGCGTAACCAAGTAAGAGTTGCGGTTAAGAGTGCGACGAAGTGTAGGCTTAAGTGTCTTGGCATCCAAACTCTCCAATCATCTCTTCTGCATCCACGCCCCGCAGGCCCCGGGCATCAACATTCAAACACTACAGGCTACTATTCAAAATCTTATAGTAGTCCGCCACCATCTCGCGGTACTCGGCGGGTGCCTGTTCCGCGCCGCCCTCGACCACGTCGTCCAGCAGCGAGGGGTTTTCTTGAATCGAGAAACTACCGCTCTGCGCGGCGTCCATGCGGGCCTTGGCTTTGCGCATTGCGGCTACGGCCAGGCGGCGGTGTTCCTTCATCTGCGCGATGTTGCCTTTGGCCACCGCATCCGAGGCCTGCCGCAGGTGGTGCGCCGCGTCCTTGAGCCCATCCGCGCGCACGTTCTGCATTGAGGCCTTGGCAAACATCGAGTCGACCTGCTTGGCCATGAGGGCATCCAACCCCTCCATCGAGCCTTCCTCGGTAGAGTCCATCCGCTTGACGCCCCCGCCCATGCCCTGCGCATCGGCCTTGCCGGTACCGAGCTTGCCGCCGCCGGTGGCCTTGGTCTGCACGTCTTCGCCATCCAGATCGACCTGGCCACTCTGGGTCGGGTCCTGCGTGCGACGCTCCTCGATATCCTTATCGCCTTCGTTGATGGTACCGGAACCGGCCGCGGTCTCACCGACCGCCATGCCCTGGCGCCCGACATTGGAGCGCCCATCCTGTTCCTTATGATCGGGTGTCTCGTTGCCCGACTTGCCTTGCGCGGCAAACGACGCGACGTCGCCCTCCTTGACCTCGTTGTTGGCCATCATGTCTGGCACTGACGTATTGATCGCGCCGTCGTCGGCTTCCTCAGACATCTCCTCGTCCTTCTCCAGGAGGTCGCCTATGAGATCCTCGGCTTCCGTGGTCAGGGCGCCCAGTGAGATGCCGGCCTCGGGCAACTCCTCCTGGTCAAAGGCCTCGGCCGTAATCTTCATGCTGTCGGGCTTGTCCGCCAGCCACTGTTCGAGGGCATCAAGGCGATCCTTGGCTTCTTCCATGCCCTCGAGGTACTCCTCCCGCTTGGCCAGGGCGCGCTCCTCAACGTCGTCCTTGTCCAACGCCTCGCTGCCCTCGGCCTGCTCGACCTCCTCAAAAACAGAGAAAACGTCCTCGATAATATCGTTCGCGACATTGAGCTCCATAAAGATATTCAGGTCGGTCGGCACCTGCAGCAGCGCCTCCTTGGTGTTCGCGAGCAGCTCCTGGTACTCCTCCTCCATGAGGTCGACATCCTTGTTGTCTTTGTCGAGTTGATCCTTAACCCGCTCCATGCTTTCGAGTGCTTTAGCGTGGACGTCCTTGAGCCGCTCCACCCGCTTCTTGGCCTCGAGTATCATCTCGAGCATGGCTTCCTGCTCTTCGAGCTGATCCTCCGCGAGGACCTCATCCAGCAGCACCTGCAGCTCCTTCAGCTTGCGCAACGATTCGCTTTCGTGGGGCACAGCCGCCTCGGGCTGATCCGCCTCCAACTGCTCGGAGGCCAGCATCATGTCGTCGCGGATCTTCTCCTCGTGGCAGCGCTCGGCCAGGCCCATGAGCAGGCGCGCGTAGTTATCGTCATTGACCTCGACCTCGACCGATTCTTTGCGGCAGGCGTCGACGAAGTCCGTCAGGTCGAGGGCCAACTCGTCCTGACCGTCAATCAGGGTCTCGCCCACATGGGCAGCCTGCTTGATATAGGTCTGCGTCTGCTTAATGATGGCGGCCTGCTCCTTGACCAGGCGTGCCAGCATGCCGGTCAGGGCCGAGATGCGGCGCTGCACCTTGGCCTTGGCGGCACTGACATCCGCAAACGTCAACTGGCGCAGAATCTTCTCCTCCATCGTCACCGCCCGTGCCGCCCGGCCCGGGCGGTCGTCGCGGGCCGTGCCCGCGATGCCGGCCAGCAGCGGAATCACCTCGGCCATCTCGTTGAGATAAAGCTTCTTGGCCACGGAGGTCAGGTTCCCCAGCGGCTCAAGCGGATTCTGAAGCAGGGCGTGCATGCCGCGACGTATCTCGCCCTGCACCGCGGCCACGGCCTGCCATTGGACCGCGGTCGCCTCTGCCACGGCGCCCTGCTGGGCGCGCGACTGCACGAGATTGTCGCGCTGCATCTGAATGATCTTGGCCAGTGAGCTGAAGGCCTCGGCTTCCAGCTCATTGCGCTTCGCAGCGGCATCGGCCATGGACGGCGCGTTGAACACGATCAGCGAGGATCGCACCGTGCGCCGCGCCTCAGCGCCGGGCCCGTTGTCGCGCGCCACAATACGATAGGCCAGAGTGTGTTCTTCACGGGAGTGCCACTGCGCGTCCCCCCAGCTCTGCATCCACTCCACCTTGCCGAACGGCATCCAGGTGCCCAGCACCGTGCCGACCGCCTTGCGGCTACTCCCGGCCTTGACCTGCTCCACGCTGACCGCGGCCAAGCCATAGTCATCCGCCACCGAGAACGTGATCGACGGGCTGTCGCCCCGGGCCAGGACAGGACGCCCCTCAGGCGCGATGACGGTGATGACCGGCAGACGATCGGGCTCCAACACAAACGGCACGGACTGTTCAAGACGATCGCCCTGCGCACCCACGGCCACGAGCGTCAGCGGCATGCCGTTGGTCAGACTGAGCGCGCCCTCCCACACGGTGCGATCACCCGTGGTCGCCATCTCCACCTCCGTGGTGCCCTGGCGTACTCCCAACCGGGTGACCGGCAGGTTCGCGATCACCGCCAGGGCGAGGTGCGATCCGGCCGGAACGGTCAACGCATCAGCCAGCAGATCGACCTCTTGCGCCGACTGCCCGGTGTAGGCCGGCGGCGTGAGGGTGGCCTGCAGCTTGACGAAACCCAGGGGCGGTCGTGTCTGCACGCTGTACCAGCGTGGGAAGGGCGAATCGCCGGCGCGGAAGCGGTAGCGTAGGGCCGTGTTGACAGCGGGCAGCCGGTAGGAGAAGGTCTGTGGAACGCTCCCCGTAATCCGGCCCAGCGCGTAGGTGGTCCGGGCCTGGTCGGCCGGATGTACATCCAGCGACACCTTGTGGCCCTCGTAGCCACGGACGGTGCAGCGCAGCACCAACGGAGCGCCCTGCCGCACGATCGCGTCGCCGGGGTCCACGCTCTCAATCGTGGTCAGGGTCACGGGCGCGGCATTGGAGAAGGGATTCACGACCCGCCAGACGGCCATGCCCCAGGCCTTGCCCAGAAAGGCGCCGGGCGTGACCAACAGCACTGCGGCGGCGATCAGGGCGTAGCGTGCACGCTGGTGTCGCTTGCGATTCTTGAGCGCCGTGATATCGAGGCCGCGCCAGGCCGGTGCGCCCTGCTTAAGGTAGGCCTGCTTGAACGGGTCGTCACCCGGATCGGCCGCAAACTGCAGGTAGTTGATCAGGTGGTTGTCCAGCTCGGGAAACGACCGCTCCAGCATAGCCGCCACGGCCAGCACGTTGAGGGCGCGGTGGCGTGCGTGCTGTACCGACCAGGCGCCGATGGCCATGAGTCCCACCAGTCCGGCCCAGATAACCGATCGCTCCACGCGGCCGCAGTGCACCCACAGGTCGACCAGGCTGAACAGCCAGACGAACAGGATCACGGCCGCGGCCGCGAGCACCAACCTGAACTGGGCACGCCACCCGCGCACCTTGCGGCTGACCCCCTGCAGCTCCGCGTTGAGTGTTCCCGGTGACATACCCCGAGTCCTTACTTGATCCGTTTGACGCTTACGTTATCAATCCACGCCTCGCCTCTGGCGTCTTGGATCACCATGAAATACACCGTGATGAATCGCACGTACTTCAGATGTTTGAGTGAGAGCTCTGAGGCGTTGGCCAGAGGAAACTCAAATGTCTCGCGCTTCCAGCCGCCCGCCAGGCTGCTGACCTTATGGTTGCGAAACGCGCTCTTGTAGATCTTGCGCAGATCGCCGATATGCACCGGCTTATCGGCGTAGGGCCGAATGCCCGGTTTCCATTTGTACCCCGCAAAGTAGATGTGCGGCCCGGTGGTTGACTTGTAGTCGATCGTACAGCGGTAACGGGCGCCGCGTTCAAAGGGAATCGGCAGACACTCCACCTTCGTCTCGCCGCCGCGGCCATCCACATGCATTACGCCGTTCTTCCCGCCGTAGCGCGGCAGGAATTTGATATGCGACTTGTTGCCGAGGTAGTGGCTGTTGCCGGTCCATGCATAATCAATCATCCACCCGTTGAGCGGATCCTCGGTGTTGGAGAACCCGCCGTTGTGGCAGAGTTCAGCGCCGCCCCCCACCGGTGCGGCGTTCGCGCCGGCGGCCAGCAGCATGAGGCCCATACTTAATGCGATAGTACTCAGTTTCATGTCCGTTCTCCTGACGTGCGTCCCCGTTTACCACACCTAATCGCACACTTGATCGCCTTCTTACTCGCCACCCTTACTCGGTTACACTTAACCGCCTCACTTCGCTCGCCTGCAGCCCACCGTGTAGGGCGACAGTACCGGGCACTGTGGGTCTTCTATAAGCCCAGGGCCGTCAACGACTAAGCTGGTCGGTTAAGGGTATCCGAGTAAGGGTGGCGGTTAAGTGTACGTTTAAGTGTAGGAGTAAGTGTCTCCTCGTAATCCGTCATCGTCAACCGATCCCCTTCCCATCACGGCATATTGTTCACTTTCCTCAAGACCCATGATACGGTGGCCAGTAGCGCGAGGCAAGCAATGACCAGCCAGGTTTGCCACAGTGTATGGTGCTCGGATGTCTCCTCTTCGACCGGCGAAACGTTCAGCGACATCAAGGCGTTGTTAAGAGCGTCAGCGTCCTTGAAGAAGCGGCCGCGACTGCCCTGTGCGATGCTGCGCAAGACGTCGGCATTCACGCCACGCGGGGTCGACTCGGCCGAGAAGGATTTGACGAAGAACGAGAGCGGCTCGGACACCTTCGAGATGCCATCCACCACGGCCGTGGCCGTGACCGTGTACAGTCCGGGCGCGGTTGCCGTGTAGCGCGTCACAAATCCGGGATAGGTCTTGCCCGAGGTAGTCGTAACGGGTTCAGCCCGCATCGAGAACGGCGCCTTATCGCCTCCCGGCAACTCAATCTCGCACCGTACGTGCACATCCGGGAGCGGTGCATCAGTCCCCAGGCGGGCGCTGACCTGGATCGATTCGCCCAGCACCAAGGTCTCCTTGTCGGTCATGATCGTGAGGGTGTCGCGTTCGCCCTCATCTTCGGCCGGCAACATCCATGAAATGAGCTGATCCCAGAAACGTTGATAGGGGCGCGTTGCGATGGCCTGCGGATGGAGTTTCCACTTCCAGAGCGAGTCGGTAAAGATCGCCACGACTTTGCCCTGGCCGTAGTTCTGACTGAGAATCAGCGCCTCCACCCCCTCGGGCGTTTGCGCCTCGACGAGGATGCGCGCGGCCTGGGCGGGAACCACGTCGGGGAAGACCGACAATACGGGCGGTAGAATCTCCCACAAATCCGGATCCCCCGCAAAGGCCGGATGGGCCCGCCCGGTGTCGGTCAGCGCGACAGCAAACTCACCTTCGCGCGCCTTGGCCTTGAAGCTTTTGACCGGCAGGATGGCCTTGAGTGGGCTGGCCGCGAAGCCCTCACGACTCCACGCCCGGCTGCCGCCCAGCAGCACCAGACTGCCTCCGGCCTCAACGTAGCGGATCAGGTTGTTGGCGCGCCGATCGCCAAGCTCCTCGGCCTCAAAGTTTCCGATCACGACGATCTTGAAAAACGAAAGCTGCTGCGCGGTCATGTCGGCCGTCATGCTGCCCACGGCGCCGAAGCTCATCGGCTTGCCGCCGGGTCCCTGCAGAAACACAAGCGGGGTGACCTCTGTGTTGGCCAGGAGGGCGCGCTTCAGGTATTTCGACTCCCAGCGTGGCGGCCCCTCCACGTAGAGCAATCGGTTGCGGGCATCGATCACCTGTACGCTGACGGCATAGGTGTTGTCGTTGGTGTTGGACTCACCGGGCAGGGGCGGCAAGACGAGGCGGTAGAGATGTATGCCCATCTCGGGGTGGCGCAGGTCAAAGGCAACCCGGCGCGTGCCGCCATCCGCGGGGATCTGGATCGGCATCTCCTGCTGCAGGACGCCGTCCTTGAACAGCTGCACCGTGACGGCCCCCCGGGTGCCCTGGCCGGAGACGACCGCGTTGAGCTGGGTTTGCCAGTCGATCGTCACGCGCTTGGGGGTCTGCACCGTATCGATGCGCAGATCAGGCTCCTGCGCCCATATCGCATCCGCCTCGAGCTGGATCGTGTGCAGCGCAATGGGACGCGCCTCGGTAGCCCAGTCGTCGAACGCTTCGCGCGTATCGACGCCGTCACTGAGCAGCACCCCGCCCGCCACCTGCATGCCCGCATAGCGGGCCGTGATCTTCTGCAACGCGTCGCGCAGGAGGGTGCTCTCACCCTCGGGCCGCAGCTCAGAAAGTTGTGCCATGGTGAGCGGCGCCCCCACCTCACCGTCGAACCCGTATAGATCGATATCACACTCGTCGCCCACGCGCTCGACCCACGGCATCGCGAGGATCTCCTGCGCCCGCGCCCAGCGGTTGGAGAGGCCCTCCTGCGGCGTCAGGAGCATGCTCTTTGAGGTGTCCAGGGCCACAATGAAACGTGGCTTAAGCGTGCGTGTTTCGAGGGTCTTGTGGCCGGGCATGAGGAGGCACCATAGCAGCAGGAAGAGGAACAGCACGTGCAGCAGGCTGATCACCCCCATCGCTCTCGTGCGCGGGGCCCAGCGCCACACGCTGAAAGCGCCCAGCCCGACCGCACCCAGCACCCCCAGCCAGATCCACATCGTCGCCATCGTATGTTCAAAAACCATCATAACTTAGGGTCTTCCGCAAAATGTGTGGGTAAATTACGGCCCCTTGCCGAAGACAGGGATCGACGAAGCGGGTCGATTAAGCGTAACCAAGTAAGTGTGGGTTTAAGTGTGCGGTAAAGTGCGGGACGAAGTGTAGAGAGCGCGCGGCTTGTCCTCCATAGCTCGCAGAGCGACGGAGGAAGCGCACACTTTGTCGCACTCTTAGTCCTACACTTCGTCGACACGCTTACTTGGTTACGCTTAATCCAACTGCTTAGTCGAGGCGTGTTAGTCATCATCACTGTTTCGATACAAGATAGCTTTCCGTCTGTTTTTGCCTGATTCTGCCAATTCTCGTGCAGAACCCCATATGTTCCTCGTTTCGTCTTCATGCATACCCACATATTCTACGGAAGACCCATAACTTATGCGGATCTCCCTCCGGCCGACGCGGCCGGAACCTTGCCGGATGCATCCACGCCCAGCGTACTGGAGAGTGTCGGCGTCTCCTGTGCCTGGCGGTTGGCCACCAGGAACTCAAGTGCCGCCAGGATCAGCACGAGCCACAACAGCTGCTCGCCGAAGGTGCGCCCCACGCGGCGCTCCCGGATCGCGGTTTCCAACGTCTCCCGGTCGCGCGCCACTACGACATCATCCAGCGCCAGCCGCTCGCGCAAGACGGTCTCATCCAGCGGCGCCAGGTTCGATTCGTCGCGCCGTATGTTGACCGCCAGGGCCGGCACGGGCGTCCCGCCCGCGGGCGGCGTCATGCGGTAGATCCCGGCTTGGTCGATCGTCTCAAGGTGCAGCACCGTCGCACCCCCCACCACCGCGCTGCGCACTGGCACCGGCCGGCCATCCGGTGCTTCAATCTGCGAGTCGTGTCGGGCCGCGGGTAGAGTGTGGCTGAGCGGCAGGTGATCGGCGCACCACACAAAGGGCGGATGTGCGCCAATCCCGGCCCCGTATGCAACGATCTGATGGACGATCGGCAGGTAGATAGGCGAGAGCGGGAAATCGGTCCAGCTTCGATCCGCGCTGGCGGCAAAGAGCAGGACATAGCCACGTCCCACCGGCCGCCCGGCCAGGAAAGGCGCTTCACCGTGCGACAGGATCGGCTCTGCGCGCGCCTCCAGCCTGTCCCAGGCGAGCCGCTTGCGGACCACGATCGAGAGCGGCGACTCATCCATCCGCAACCCGGCCAGCAGGGCATGGCGCGCTCCATCCCCGTGCAGCATCGCCTTGCGTGCCGCCACCCCCAGCGGCACAATGCCGCTTGGCAGTGCGGGCAGACAGCTCCACGACTGGTAATCGCCCACCGCGGCCGCCCCGCCTGGAAAGATCACCAGCAGCCCCCCGGCGTCGACGAACCGCTCCAGAGCCGATACCTCGCCGCCCGACAACGGAATCGCATTACACAGGAATATACAGGCGTAGCGCGCCAGCGATTCCTCGCTGATGCGGCCCGGTTCGACCCAGTCGACGGCGATACCGCCGCCCTGGCCGGCCTTCAACGCGGCGCGGATAAAGAGGGTGTCGTCGCGCGAGCCCACGCACAGTGCCGGGAAGTGCTCCTCCACGTGCAGGATCACGTCAAACGCGTTGTCGATCGGCAGGTTGTCGTCAGGCGTCACGACCCGCGCCGTGTGCCAACCGGGGGTCAGCGGCGGCATGCTGAAGACCCGCTCGGCGGCCTGGTCGTTGTCCACCGTGATCGACTGCGTGGCGACCTCAACCCCGTCGATCGTGAGCGTGACGGTGGTGGCCCGCATCGGACCGCTGAGTCCCAGACGCACCGTGGCCCGCGCGGCGGTGCTGGCCAGAAGCAGCGGGGGGTCCACCTCGAGCAATAGCGGCGCGAGATTCTCGGGTGTTTCGGCGCCCAACAGCGACACGAAAACCGTGGTCCGTTCTTGATCGACCGTGGCCGGATCCCACAGGCCCGTCACGGCGGCAAAGCTATCCCATGGCAGCCCCTGGCCGTCGGTGATGACATGGATTTCGCGCTCACGCCGGGTCTCGGAGTCCGCCAGGGCCTGGTTGGCTTGCGCTACGGCTGGCGCCAGCTCGGACGAGGTCGGCGCAATGGTGAGCGCCTTGAGACGGCTGATGGCGGCATCCCGATCGCCGCTCAGCTGCTCAATCATCGGCTCGACGTGCTCGCGCGCCACAAAGACACACAGGCGGTCCTGTTCGCCCAGGCCCTCGATGATTGCCACGGCCGTATCGACGGCTGATTCCCAGACGGTGCGACGGCCCAGGTTGTAGGCCATGCTGTATGACCCGTCGATCACGAGAGCCACGTCGCGCGGCGCGCGTCCGAAAATCGTGTCGCGCCCCTTGCCCCGCAGCATGGGCATGGCGAAGGCCAGGGCCAGGATTACGAGCAGGCAGGTCCGGATAATCCACAGCAGAATATTCTCCATCTTGATACGACTGGAGGAGCGCTCCTGGGCCAGGTGCAGAAAGCGCACCGTGCTGAAGGGCAGCTTGACCGTGCGACGACTCTGAATCAGGTGCAGGACCAGGGGAACCAACACCCCGATCGAGCCCATCACGGTGAAGAACATCGGATTAAGAAGATCAAACATGGCTTGCGGTTCGTTTACCTTGAGAGTCGTTGGCGTTCGCTCATATAGGCGCGGATAAAGTCATCGAACGGCTGGTCGGTGCGCGCGATGCGGTAGTCGATCTTCATCCCGGCACAGGCTTGGCGATACTGGTCGATAAAAGCACGGAACACCTCACTATAGGCCTTGCGCAACGCGCGCGGGTTCACGCTGACCCGCGCGTCCGTTTCAAGATCCTCGAAATCACATGGTTTCTTGAAGGCCAGGTCCAGCTCCATGGGGTCCAGCACCTGCAGGACGATCACGTCGTGATTGCGCTTGCGAAAATGCGCCAGGGCATGCGCGATGGCGTCCTCATCGCCCAGAAGATCGGAGATCACGATAACCAGCGCGCGGTGCCGTACCGAGCCGGCAATCTGATGGAGGGCCTCGGCAATATTGGTCGTCGATTCGGGTTCAAACGTCTGCAGTCGCGTCAACATATCGTTAAGGTGGCGGAACGAATTGCGCGCCTCCATGGCAAGGTCGACACGCTCCGAGTAGAGAAAGAGCCCCACCGAATCCCGCGCCTTGATGACCACGTAGGCCAGCGCCGCCGCGAGGCGGCACGCATACGCATACTTGGTCACACTCCCGCTGCCGTAGGCCATTGAACCACTGCGGTCGAGGGCGATATAAACGCGCAGGTTGGTTTCGTCTTCGAAGCGCTTGACGTAGTACTTGTCGGTCCGTCCGAGGACCTTCCAGTCGATATTCTTGGGATCGTCCCCCACCCCATAGGCCTTGTGATCGGCAAATTCAGAGCTCTGCCCGCGCAGGGGACTGCGGTGCGCACCGGCCAGGTTGCCTTCGACCACGTAACGTGACATCAGCACCAGCCGGTTCAGCTTATGCATCTCCTCCGGACTCAGAAACGCAGCCGTGCCCTGCACGGCAGGGGGCGCCTGTGGCGCGCGTTTGTTCTGGGCGCTGCGGCTCACACGTTACCTCCGCGTTCCGGGTTTGGGATACACCTTCCAGTGCGACCGGTCGCACACCAGGATGAACTGCCGGCCCACGTAGGCAACGAAGAGATCCTCGGTCCATGTATTCACGCTGCCGACCACCTTCCGCCGGCGCGGCGACGCGCCTTCGTCCGCCGCGGCAGGCAACGCGATCTCCATTTCGACGACCTCCCGTCCGGGTACGTTCGACCGGATGCGCAGCATGCGGCCCGTGATCTGCTCCCCGTAGGGCCGCGCCAGGGCCTGTTCAAGATCAGACCCGCTACCGAGCTTCTGGGAGCGCAGCGTGTACTTCTGGTTGAGCAGACCGCTCAGACGCTTATAGCCCACGAGGCGGTAGTCCCAGCGCAGGCCCCAGCGATCCGCCGCGCGGAAAGTGATCGTCGCCGGCAGCGGCGCGTAGTCCGTCAGTGCGGCAAGCGTGGAGGGATAGCCGATCTCGCGACGATAGTAGAACTTCAGGGCCTGCTGCACACGCGTCCGGTCGATCCTCGTCAGCCACCCCGCCGCCACCTCGTAAGCGCCCTGCGCCACAGCCTCCTGCGGCCGGCGCTGCAGCGTCTCGAGGATCGTGACAGCCGCATCTGTGCGACCGAGCTTGAGTAGGTGCCAGGCCGCCAGCGTATCGGCCACCCCGCCAAAGGCACTCGCGGGCCGGGTCTGCTTAAGTGTCTGGCAGGCCGCCAGCACGGCGGCATGATCATGCGGCGCTGACTGGTGCACGCTCCAGAGCGATAAGAAGGCCCGTTCGTCGGCGGCGTCCGCCGCCGCGGCATGCGGCAGATGCGCGCCGCTCAGCAGCACCACCAGGAGAGCCGTCCAGCGCAACGCTCCGCGCGGCCCCACGCTCATGGCTGCCGTGCCTTATACGCCTTGGCCTCGGCCGCGCGCACCTTCTGACGCTTGGCCAGCTCGACGGTCAGAAAATCGGCCCAGCCCTGCTTGCCGCCCTTGGCGAGCACGCGGTCGCGGTGCTGCAGCAGATCGCGATCCTTGAAGGTCAGGCTGACGGCCTTCTTGCCGCCCGTGTAGGAGTAGAACGTGGCGCCCGGATCGACCTCGCAGAGCAGCTCCTTGCCGCGCTTGGGACTCAGGCGGTCCTTGTGTCGCACGATCACGGGACTGAGTGTAATCGTGTTGTCGGCCACGCTCTTGATCACCCCCGTCACCGCGATGGCGTCACCGAGAGTCGACACCGGTGCCTCACTCAGCTTCGAGAGCGAGACGCGCTTGCTCACATAGAATTTCACATCCATGTAGGACGCCGGCTCAAACGCCCGAATGGCAATGAACGACCGGCCGTCCTTCGCGCCCTTCTCGATCTCCATGATCTGCAGGTAGCGGAAGAAGTGCGGCCGCCCCCTCGCTTCATCGAGCAACTCTTTACGCTCCAAGTCCGTGCGGGCCTCGATATAGTAGAGCGCGAAGTCGTTGCCGTTGGACGTCTTGGCCATCGCCGGCAATGCCGCGGTGCCCAGGATCAGTGCCGCAGCGACCCAAATTTGCACTGTTTTAAGGGTCTTCCGCAGAATCTGTGGGTGACCTGTGGTCACCTGCCAAGCTGATGATCGATTAAGCAGGTCGATTAAGCGTAACCAAGTAAGTGTGGGTTTAAGTGTGCGATAAAGTGTGGGACGAAGTGTAGAGAGCGCGCGGCTTGTCCTCCATAGCTCGCAGAGCGACGGAGGAAGCGCACACTTTGTCGCACTCTTAGTCCTACACCTCGTCGAC
The DNA here is from genome assembly GCA_018648805.1 of Verrucomicrobiota bacterium. GTDB lineage: Bacteria > Verrucomicrobiota > Kiritimatiellia > UBA8416 > JABMPJ01 > JABMPJ01. Next base: position 13,679 of record JABGQM010000034.1, on the reverse strand, counting down.
ACGCTTACTTGGTTACGCTTAGTCCAACTGCTTAGTCGAGACGTGTTAGTCATCAACAACATTCCGATACAAGAATCAGTCATGTCCTCAGCCGCCCCCACCTACTGCGTCATGGCATACATCAGGATATTATGCCCCAGCTTGACGCATCCAATATCACCATACCCGCGCGCATAGGGACTCTGACACATCTCCCAGCCTCCGGCCAGTCCGATCCGGCTGTAAACCACCGCCACATTGCCGTTGATCGTGATTCCCTCGGCCATGGGCGGCAGGGCCGCGCGTCCCAGGTCGCGCGCCAGGGTGGGCGTCACGCTGAGCGTCTTGATCGCGTGCGGATACTGGTAGAGCGGCGACGTTGGGGCGACCGCCTGCAACGGCTGACCCGGAAGCGTCATTTTCATGAGCTGTCGAAACGCCCTATCGAATCCCTTGCGCCCACAGCAGGCCTCGCCCAGCAGGAAGCCGCCGTTTTCAAGGTACTGGCGCAGTTGCAGGATTTCTTTGGCGGACAGCTCGAAATGCTCATGTCCGGTCAGATAGATCAGGGGCGCATTGAAGATGTCAGGGTTGGTCAGACGCATCTCGCGCACCTTGAACTTCACCGGCACCTCGGTGCGCTGGTTGAAGGTGTGCAGCAGCACCGAGAGTCCGACATGACGGGTCTTCCACACCCCGTCGTAAACGACCTGCACGAGGGAGACCTTATCGGACGACGATTCCTCCTTGTCGATAAACTTCATGGCGTAGGCCGCGTTCTTAGCCCAGGCCCGCATGGCACTCGCATACGAGAAGATGTTCATGCCCAGCTTGAGGGCCGACTCCGGCGCGTAGGCCTGGTACTCGTCCTTCACGGAGTCCTGCCATCCCACGGCCATCCCCCAGCGTGATACGAGGGCCACGACGCGGCAATTGATTTCGATCGCATCGAACCACGGTTCATTGCCCTTGAAGCCGGCATCGCGAACCCCCTGGCTGTAGGACACCCGGTCGACGTCATAGTAGGAGTGGAAGATCGGGTGGTCCGACGTGAGCCGCTGAATGGGCTGTTCGGGAAAGATCTCCTTCAACTCGCGGATGACCGAGCGGTAGAACGGGGCCGAGCCCAGACCGGTGTTGTAGACGATCATGCCGCCGCTCAGCAGAAACTCGCGCAGCCTCTGGCGCTCGCGGGGCGTATAGGAGAAATTGTAGTGGCCACTGCGGAAGAGGACCGGGTTCTTCTCGGGGTCGGGCGAGATATCCTTCAGATATCGCAGGTCCATGTTGTAATTGATGTCCGAGAGCTCCTGCAGATTCTTGAGCAGGTTGTTGACATCGTTGGGCGTGGCGTTCCAGTAGATATCGGAGCCATAGACCTCTTTGGCGGACTGGGCCTGGCTGAGCGGGGGACGCAGCATCGCAAGCGCGAGGCCACAGAGGAGTAGTGCGGCAGACCAGCAATACCCGGATCGGGTCACGGCAACACCTCCGAAAAACCGTTCAGGCCGCCCGAAAGACGGCCCCTTAAAACAACACACGCCCGACGCTCGGGAGACCCCGTTCGACAGGCGTGCAACACGACATAGCGAGCGAAACGCCCTACTTGTCCTTGAGCTTGGTCACAAGCACAGGCGGTTTGGGCGGCTTCTTGGCTTCCGTGCGTGCCATCGGCGTCGTGCATCCACCCGGGATGAACGTTTCAGCCGAGGAGGCCGTACGCGGAGGCGCGGGGGGAAGCTTCTTGGCCCGCGGCGGGGAAACAAACCCGGGTTCAGTCGATCCATCGCCAGCGGCCAACACGGTTCCCGCACATAGGGTCGCGGCCAGAAGGGGTACTATATGTTTCTTTTGCATCATACTCTCCCGTTGCTCTGTCCTTCTACTGAGGACACTTACAGTCTAGGGGCATGATCCCCCATTTCACAAGCCTAATGTCGCCCCACAGGGGAAGGTTACAAAGAAAATGAATTCTTCGCGCTGAAGGCGCGACGCACTTGACGACAGCCAACTCCGAGACCCCCACGAGCTTGCTCGTGGGTGAACGAGCTTAACAGCCAGAAACGTCAACAAATTCCTGGTCCACACCGGCCATGCGTGGCAGCATCGCTCCACTGGGTCACGCCCCCACCTCTCTCAACACATCACGCCCCTTGGTGGTCAGGCGATACTTCTGTTTGCTGCTGCGGCGCTTCTCTGGAATGGTCATCTCGATCAGGCCGGATTCGAGCAACGGCCTCAGGTAGTTCACCTGAAAGGTTTTCCAATGTTTCAGGTCCACAACGCCCATAATCTCCCGCGCCCCTCGCGGCTCCTTGCAGAAGAGCATGACTTGTGCGGCGACTTGTGCGGTGACTTGTGCGGTAATGTCCTCAAGCTTTGACGCCAACTGCCGCACCTCCTTGTCCACAAGGTGCTTGCCCTCTTCCACAACTTGTGCGGTGACTTGTCCGCTCGTCATGGGCTCATGGGCCCCGTCATAGGCCTCGGCTTGGGGCGTGCCCTCTGGTGCGTGGAAAGTGACCGTCACGCCGAGCACCTTGTCGGACTTCCATTCTGGAGCAACGAGGTCATTATCCAGGCACTGCCGAATCATGAGCACACTGCCCCGCCCAGCCTTCTCCATGAATCCACGCAGGTACAGGGCATGTGCTATATCCGGGTTCCGCAGCACGGAGATGTGACCTTTCGCGAGGCTTTCGGTAGTCACGCCCTCCAGGAGGGGGCCGGAGTTCCAGATTTCGAGGCGTCGAGGAAAGATGTGGATGGCCACACCGCCGGAGGACGCGCTGTAATTACGATGAGCCAGAGCGTTGATCAAAGCCTCGCGCACGGCATCCTCGGGGTAGAGCGGGGAGTCCTCCCGCTTTGGGCTGCCCTTGATGAATCGGGAAACCGAGGGGGTGTTGCGCACAATGAAGGAGTAGGCATCTTCGAATATCACCTGCAGTGGGCCTTCGAAGGACTTCATATCCCTGTAGGTGCTACCCGCCTTGTCGGAGTTGTATCGCATAGCCCTGATGCGGATCTGGGGGAGCCGGAGGGCGGGGTTGGCGGCAAACAGAACGTCACCACCGTTCGTCAGTCGACCATACTTTGCCGCTGAGAAATCCTCCAGCACCTTGGTCGGATCAGAATTATCGCGGAAGAAGGCGCGACGCACCTTTTGGGAATCGACCACGGCGGCATGGACTTCCTCTAAGTCCACATCGCTTTCCATGTCGGCAACAGAGAAGCGCCGCTCCCAGCGTTCAGGCTCGATTTCACGGCGCATGACGATATCCCGGATTGTCTCGGGATCGGCCGCCCGGGTCGCTTCCCCGGATCGAACATAGATAGTATTCCGGAAGGCGTAGGGCACATCTTTTCCGGCGGGCACTTCAATCACGACAACTGATTTACCTGTCAGTTCCTGAACTTGCACGGAAACAAGTGCCTTGGGGGAGATCCCCTCATGCAGTTTCTTCTCCAACTCTGCGAGTGTGGAGTCAGACGCCTCAACGCCGAGAATGCCACCACGGTCACCAATGCCACATATGAGATAGCCGCCGGCAGAGTTCAGAAAACCGCATATAACACGGCCAAGGGCGGCCGAGTTCTTCATATTGGACTTGAATTCGATGCGTTGCCCTTCACCGAGGGAAAGAAGTTCGCTGATCTGCTCAAGCTTCATGATTTCCCTCCTTCAAGCGGTAGCGGTGAGCCGCTCTCGAAGTTCTCCCTGATGAATTGTGCCACCTCCTGATAGCGGAAAAACTGAGCAGCGACGAATCGCGACCCATCCTCGGTGGAGTAGAAATTCTGTACCCAGTTGCCCTCTCGTTCGGCCAGGGGCACTCCGTCAACGATGGCCTCTTCATAGACGTCGAGCACACGAAGGTCATCAAGAATAGGGGACTTCTTGAGTTTCAACTTCTGCCGACCGTCCTTGCCTTCAAATCCGAGACTCTTGAGCAAAGACCACGTGTAGACAACGTGGTCGTGAGCAAGAAGCCATCGTGGCTTCTGCATTTGGATGGCTTTCTGGATCTCCTGGTGGGTGATGGACGGTTCGTTAGGGGAGTCCTTGTCCTGACCGCTCCCATACTGCGGCGTAATGATGCCCAGAAAGAGGTCACACTTCTCTACGGCCTCGAGGCAATTGTCAAAAGCTGTGCGGCTCGAGTATGTCTGCACGGTGCCGGCATGCGACATCCAGACTTCGTACCCGAAACCGGTCAGCAGCGTGTAGACACGATCCAGAAGCTCCTCTATCCCATACACGGTAGACGATACAAGGATGGTCAGTTTTCCGCTCTTGGTCATTTATTCCCCTCCACGGCACAGGACGTTTCCAAGGTCTTGAATAGCTCGTCCATTGACGTCCGAAAGACGCTTAAAGAAGAGGAGAGGAAAGATATACGTCTTGAAGTCCGCAGCATCCACTGGGCCCCGAAGGATATTCGCGGATCCCCATAGATGAGCCGATAGCGAGTCAAGATTAGCGACAGAGGACATTCCAACCCCAATTCCAGTTAGCTCTGTGTATCACAGCTATTCAAGAGGGCCAAGCGAAACGCGGGAAAAGCCCTACTCCTCCTTGATCTTGGTCACAATCACGGGCGGGTGGGGCGGCTTTCGGGCCTCCGTGTGCGTCATCGGTGGGGTGCGCCCGCCCGGGATGGCCGTTTCATCCGGGGGGACCGCGCGTGAGGGCGGGGCAACCGTCTCGATCCGGGGCGGAGGAACAAACCCGGGCTCGTCCGATCCATCGCCCATCGGCGGCACCGCGCGCTCCGCCTGGCGCCCCTGGTACCAAAGCCCGGCCGCCACGGCCGCCACGGCCAGCGCCCCCAGTAAGCACCATGGCCACAAGCGCCTGTGCGGCGCCTTCCGGTCACGCGCACGGCTCACACCGCGGGCGCGAGGTCCGGCTCCGCCCGCCTCCGCCACATGCGCCATGATACGGTCGACCGGCACCCCCCCCTGCCCCGCAGCACGCAGGAGTCGCTCCGCCACAGCCACGACGGCCAGGTGCTCGCGCGCGGCTTCGGAGGTGCGCAGATGCTCGACCAGCGCAGACATCTCGGTCGCATCGAGGCGGCCATCCGCATAGGCATCCATCATGCGCTGCAGCGCTTTGGGGTCGATGCTCACGCGGCCCCCTTCCGGTGCAGGCAGATGCCGATTGCCTGGCGCGCGCGATGCAGGGCCACTTTCGCGGCCGTGGGCGACATGTTGAGGAAAACGGCGATTCGTTTGAGCGAGTTGCCTTTGAAGTAGTAGCCGTCGATCAGGTCACTGTTGCGGCCGCCCAGCCCGCCCACACAGGCGCGCAGGGCCTCCAGGGCCTCTTCGGGCAGACTCTCGACCAGGCGGTCGATGTTCTCAGCCATCAACCGCTCGGCCTCGGGCTGGTACTGCTCGCGCAAGGCCTGCCGGCGGTACCAGCTCCGCCGGGCGTTCTGCGCCACGTTGCGCGCAATCGTGCGGATCCAGGCCAGGAAGTTGCTGCCGGGCTGATAGGTTGCGAGGCGTTGATAGGCAATCAGAAACACTTCCTGGGTCAGGTCGGGTACCACGTTCGGGTCCGGACTCATCGCCGCCAGCACGGCGCGTACGCGAGGCTCACAAATGGTGACCACATCCGTAAAGCGGTCCATATCGCCGTCCAGGCAGGCCTGAATATGTTGATCGAGCTCCTCACTCATAGGATCACCAGGTTCAGGTAGCGCCCCTCTTCCTCAAACACCCAACCGCGTTCAACCAGCTGGTCCATCTCACGCTGGAGCACATCGCCCGGCACATCGTCCAGGGCCTCTGCCAGGTCCGCCACGCGGGCCGGCCGCTCGAGCTGCACCAGGATCCGCTGCGCCACACCGCTCAGGTCGTGCTCGACCTCCTGCCCCGTCCGCGAATCATACACGACCCCCGGCCCCGCCCCCTCAAGCAGACAGAGGCGGGCCTGCGGAAGCCCGTCCTCGCCCAACCAGCGCGCACGCCACTGGCGCACCGCCTCGTTCAGCCGCGCCAACCAGGTGTCGACCTGTTCGGCATCAGTGTTGCGGTCCACAAAATGGGTCGCGAGCTCACGGATGACTGGCGCCTCGAAAGGATAGGTCAAGGCGTAGAAATCCTGCGGATGCAGTTCCAGTCCGTAGGCATCCGGGTCGTCAAAGTAGCGACTGTGCCGCACAACCATGATGGGATAGACGCCGCTGGGCGGCGCGAGATGGGTCAGTCGCGGGATATCGCGCACCAGCTTCTGGCAGACCGACTCCGCTTCGCCGGGCGAGCCAATCAGAAGATTCCAATCCAGCGCCAGGGGGGTGCGGCTGCAGGCCTTGAGAAAACGCAGGTTGCTGAACGCGGTGGTGCCCTTACGCATCAGTTTGAGGGAGGCGCTCGAAAGCGACTCTATACCGGGCTGCAGCGCGCCGACCCCGCCCGCGCACATTGCGGCCAACTCGGAATCTTTCAGGTCCGGGCGCACCTCGTACATCAGCTTGACCCCCTCCGGAACCTCCAGCGCCGGAAACACGGTGGATACGTAGTCGCGCGGCATAGCGGTATCGACCGCGATAAAGGACGCGCAGCGCGGCGCCCAGCGGTAGAGTGACTGGATCTGCTGAATGGCGTTAGCGGGCGTCATGGATCGGTAATGGCGCTGCAGGCCGTTCAATCCGCAGAAGGTACAGACCTGCTTCTCGGCCCAGTAACAGCCGCGCGAGGTCTCAAACAGCAAGGCCGGTCGCATCTCGCGTTCCGGGAACGCGTGCTCGAACGCATCCAGGAACGGAGCGTAATCCAACCGGATAGTGGCATTGATGTCCCGCGGCTCGCCCTGCTGCGGCTCAGAACCGCCACTCGCGTCGCCGCTCAGCACCCCATCGATCGCGCCGCTGGCGGGGCGCCGCCCCGCCAGGCATGCCCCTATGAACGCAGGGAAGCTGACCAGGGACGGTCCCGCGAACACAGTGTCCATGGCATCAATCCGGTCGGCATACACCTGCCCCATCCCCCCCTCGCAGGCCGCCCCGCCCATACAGGTGATGATCTCTGGATTGGCCTCCTTGAGGAGACGCGCCATGGCGCAGGAGGCCACCGTCTGCGAGAACAGCGTCGTGAAGCCCACCACGTCGGCCGAGGCGAGGTCATGGGTTGCAATTATCTCCGCCAGAAACGCGGCCAGCCCGGCGCGTTTCTCGCGCAGCATCTGTCGCACAGCCTCCGTCGCGTCGTCATCAGCGAAGTAGAATCGTTCGAAGTAGGCGTCCGCATTGTCGGCGCTCTCGGGAAACGCCACCTGCCGGAACAACCAATCGCCAACCCCCGTCATGAAGCCGGTCTCCACAAACACGCGCTGATAGGTCGGACCGTCGCCCACGTAGTGTGCGAAATCCAGGTTGAGATAGAGCGTCTCCACCGTCACGGCCTCGCCGAAACGCTCCTCCAGCACGCCAGCCAGCTGGGTCAGTGCCAGGGAGGGCATGCCCAGCGACGCAAACGGCATATTGATCAGTACGACTCTCATTCTTGTCCCTGCCATTTCGGTTGACGATTTCACACTCTTCTTTAACCTTTTGGCACCCATTCAGAGGGGGAACCATTCACCGCAAAAGAACACAAAGAACGCAGAGAAAGAGGTATCTCACACAAGGAAACCAATGACCCGAAGGGAACGTTCTTATCATGTGTATTTAGCACCTATCCCATCTTTCTTTGTGTTCCCTGCGCTCTTTCGCGGTTAATTCTCTTTGTTCCCGTGCTTTCCGTGGTTACAGGATCCTACCAATCCGGAAATAGTTCGGCCGCGCTGCAGGCCTTGCGGCTGCCGCCCTCCTCGTAATCGCCCAGCCGCAACTCACGCGTCCAGCCTTCGAGCAGGACCGGGCTGGAGGCGGGATGATAAGGCAGGATATCGGAGTAGCCGGGCATCATCACCTGCACGACCGGAAAGCCCACGGCCGGATCGGTCAGGTCGACGACCAGCAGGTCCAACCCGAGCATTTCGCAGAACGCCTTGAGGCGCTCGACATCGTCCAGGCAATCGCCAGCCATCGCGCCGGGCTCGAACGGCACGACCTCGCCCTGCGTGATGAAGTCCATCGCGCCGTAGGGCAGATACCCAAACCAGAAGAGCGGCAGAAAGTTGTCCGCTTGCGGCCCCTCGCACAGCAGCCGCTCATAGGCCGGCAGCGTCTCACGCTCGCGCTGGCCCAGGTGGCAGACCTGGGCATACTCGGTCAGGCAGCTCGACAACGCGGCGGTGCGGTCATATGACGCCGCCCCCTTGAAGAGATGATGTGCCTGCAACGTGGCCGGAACACCTGGAGTTACGCAGTAGACCCCGATCGCCGGCAGGGCGCCACCGAACGAGAGATCCTTCACGATCACCTGCGTTCCGTGCTGTGCCAGCTCGTCCAACTGGGCGCGGATGGAGGAATCCTCGATGGTGGCAACATCAATCGTCGGCAGCACCAACCGATTCCGCATGGCCGTAATGACCGCACGACGCTCAAGCACCTCGTAGACGCCCTGGACCACGGCCTCTTCCAGGCCGTTACCGGCCGCAACGCCGTTGGTGCCGCTGATGCCGTGGATGTACTCAAGCGGGACAGGACGGGTGCGTTCCTCAAGCAACGAATAGCCATCCACCCAATACTGCGCGGGTCCGGTCGCCTTGATACGATCCCGCAGCGCGGGCGTCACGCCGGCGACGTGCGCGATCAGGTCCTCAATCGGCAGCGCCTCCGGCAGCGCGGACTGGTGCGCCTTCACGTAGCCGGGCAGGCGACGCCGGCGGCGCAGGGCCAGCCATTCGGCCGTCTCGGCCAACGTGCTTGCCTTGCACGCCTGCGAGGAGCCACCTTTGCCCATGGGGGAGAAGCCCATCCCGTCGACCTGACAGGTACCCCAGTAGAGCGACGCCCCGGCCTGGACCTCCGTGTAGGTATAGGCACACACCCGGCCCAGGGCCGCTTCCAGCCGCGCCACCGCATCAACCACGCGTGCACAGCGGCCATGCTCAATGCGCAGGGCACTCTTCAGCTTCACCATTTACCCTCCTGCAAAAGCCGCCAGGATCTCGATCTCGGTATCCGGACCGACCGGGGTCGCCAGCCCCTGCAGCGTCCGCACGTCATTCCCATCCACAAACACGGCCAGGAATCGCAGCAGCCGGCCGCGTTCGTCGCACAGCGCCTGCCGGATGCCAGGGTGGCGCGCCTCCAGATCCTCGATGACCGCCGCCAAGTCTTGGCCGTTCACGGCCATCTCGCGACATCCATCCGTGTGCGCGGACATCATATCGGGAATACGGATCGTGGCGCTCATCGGATGCTCCTGTTAGCGATCTCGGTTCTGTTAAAAGCTTTTGACCTCTGACGTTCTAACCTTCTATCTATCCGGTGGTTACGACACATTGGCCGTTCTCCCCGTTTTCTCCACACTTAATCGCACACTTAAGCCCATTCTTAAACGCCACCCTTACTTGGTTACGCTTAATCGACTCGCTTTGTCGAAACGCCAATGACCCGATTAAGCAGGTGGTTTAAGCGTAACCAAGTAAGTGTGAGCTTAAGTGTGCGACAAAGTGTAGGAGTAAGTGTCTCAGCCAGCCTTCGATGGGCATCTCTGCTCCTTTTTCATATTCTTCATAGAACGTTTGACTGTGCTGCAATAGCAACGGTTTGTCGCGCCTTCTCCGCCAGGAAGGGCGATGGTGTGTAGCTGGGACAAAACCACAGATCCAGGCCGGGAACCATGACCTTAACGCTCGTCACGCCGCAAACGGCAACCGGGCTGAGGTCGGCCACCAGAATATGCGCCGTGCCGTGCGAAGTCAATCGGGAGACGACATGCGCCAGCTCCTCCTCGATGGAGGCGCAGTCGACACGTGGCGGCAGGGCCACGCCGGCAGGGGGCTCACTGAAGTAGAGGGCCTGGGCCGACGCATAGGCCACGCGGGCCTGCTTGTCTGCGGCCAGGGCATGGTAGTCGTCGCGCGTGCCCACGAAGTAGGTGATGTACTGCATCACGGCTTCATGCAGCGCGGCGTGCATCGCACCGTCAAGATCCGCCCGCACCGCTATGCCCCCATGGCACTGTATCCTGCGATTGCGATCGTAGACCTGGCACATCACACAGGGCAGACCGCAGAGGGTCGGCAACGCGAAGAGCGCCACATCGCAGCCGCGCTCATCGAGCTGCTCCAGCAGGCGGCTGCAGCGCGGATCGGTCACCTGGTCCGGATGCATCATCAGGCGCGGCAGCAAGGCCCGACAGGTGGCATCCAACAGGTGAATCTGACACGCGTCGCGTTCGATCACCTCGTAGAGTCCATACAGCGTGGCCTCGGCCAGCGTGTTGCCGGACGAGAAACCATCCGTCCCCGAGTAGCGGAACATAACGCAGAAGGCCGGTATCCATTCGCAGGTGTCGTTCACAATGTCGGACACGGCGATGTAGCCGTGATCCGCAATCGCGCGTTCTTTGTCCACCGCCGGCACCCCCCAGTTGTAGGATTGCGGGAGCTCGTCCAGTGCGAATGGGGACGGCGGGAGGGCGCCCGCCCCACGCCCCTCGATCGCATGGCAGCAGGCCGCCAGCCGCTCCACCAGCTCCATGGTGGCCGACGCCAGCGCCTCATCGAACACCTCCCCGTTACCGGTTGCCGATGACGGGGCATACTGTAAGAAGTAGAAGGGCACGAAGAAGACACTCAGGATGTGACTGCCAGCCGCATCGTAGTGGGTCGTATCGGCCACCAGGATATCCAGGTCCGCCAGAAACGCACGTGCATTGCGGCATGTCATCTGCGCGGAGCAGGCGCGACGATCACGCGAGACGTCCGCGCGCGGCGCGCCCTCGCGCCACGCGGGCGGCAGCGTGAAGTCATCAGACGTCCTATACTTCGCACGCAGGGCAGCCAGACAGTTGCGCCGCGCCGCAGCCATGGTCTCCTTCACGGCGCCGGCGGGACGAGCAGCAAGACGCGCCTTGTATTCGGCCAGGAGCTGCAGGGCATCACGCTGCTTGATATCAAACCCGTCGTCGCCGGCCGTGGCTAAGTAGGTCCGCAGCGCTGTCGCGATGCCGTCGCCCTGTGCGGCCGCTACGCGACGGAAGAACGCGTCAAACGAGAGGCACGTGAAGTGAATCGTCCCGGCCAGTGCGTCGAGGGCGCACCGTTCAGACGGACTCACCACGCCCGCATCCTCGGCACAGGAGAGGAAATAAAGGATCTGGATCAGGGGGGTCGTCAGCGCACAATCCTGCGCGTCATAGGTTTGGGCGACCACATGGTAAGGCTTGATCGCCTGGCGCTTGAGATAGTCGTAGACATACCCCACCCCGATCATGCCATAGCGGTCCAGCTCGACCGCACGCAGCGCGCCGATACTGGCCGTGCCACACACGTTGAGGCCCTGCTCGAGGGCCACCATCACCTCGAACGTCGTGCAGGGAAACTTCGTATAGAAATAGCCGTCAATGAGCAGGATCGTCTCGAACCCATCCAGCACGGCGGCCACCATATCGCCCTGCTCGGCCGGTCCACACCACACCTGGTCGTCCTCGTGCGGCGCGTCGTCACGCGACAGACTCCCGCCGGCACACACCAGCGTACGGGCCGATCGCGGCGACAGCGCGGGCGCGCACAGTGGATGGTCGCCGATATCGGTATAGACGTAGCATGCCGCCCGGCAGCGGCAGGCACCACAGGGCTGGTGATAGGCGAACGACTCCGCCTGCACCTCCTGAACCAGGGCGCGCTGCGCCTCGATATGGCCCTTCAGATCGGAGACCGCGTCGCGGTAAATCACCTTGAGCGCTTCCGGCGGCAGCAGGCAGAATGGAAAGTTACCCAGGCGGACGGCGGGATTGCGGGCCGCCGGTGCCTGGCAGAACTGCGTCATTTCCTGCCGCATGGCCGTGAGCGACGCTGGATCCGCCGCGGCGAAATCGAAGAAGAAGCCGAGTCGGTCGAGTGCACCCGCATCAATGAACGCGGCCATCGCCGCCGCCGCGGCAGCGCTGAAGTGCTGCACATGGATATGCAGTGCGACCTCGATATTGTAACGCGTGGCGAAGCGGGTCATCTGATCGGCGTGTGCCTGCAGCCCGGCCAGCGTCGCCGCGTGATCGGCCGCGTGAGAATCCGCGCGCACGTACTGCACCACGGTGATAGCCACGAGTGGCAGCTCGCGCCCGGGTGCCTGCTCAATGAAACGCGCCAGAGCCGCGTCCACGCCTGCGTGTGTAAAGAGGGTGAAGTCCTCGACGAAGATGCGATCGGACGCAAGGCCAAGTGCGCGCAGCGCTTCCAAGCAGGTACGCTCCGCCGCCGGCACATCGTCCTGCACCATCAAGCGACCGGCGCCGCCCGGATCCCTGTCGAAAGGTTCCAACATCACCCCCCTCACACCTTGAAGTTTGGTCGAACAATCCACGACGCCAACTATACCCCGGACGTCGGTCAATTCAAGCTCAGGGCGGATCTCACCGCGCAGCCAACCACCACCACTGTCGTCCACTGCATGTCCCCTTCCTCTGCTTCTCTATCCACCATCTCATTACATCACAACATTACAGTCCAAAGAGGGCCAGTCGGCTGCGCGGCGTTTTCGTCGTCGTCCTGCGGGCTATGGAGGGACAAGCCGCCGCGTCAAACAGGGCCGCACACCCGCCGAGGCGGGTCAATAGCCACCCTCAAGACCGCCTTAGGCGGTCCACACGCCGCACAGAAATAACTCCTCAAAATACTGACGTTTGGTTTGCCTGGATTCTGGTCACGCTACCCGCAACACAGATTGCGGGGCTCGTCCCTTCAGGGCTTCCCTATCTGCGTCTTGTTGTTCATTCTCCAGTTCTTCAACCTCTCGTGGAATGACTTGTAAACGCTCGCGGATTCTGTTGTGGCTGGTTCCGCCGAGGCCCGGCGCATTTCAGCCGGATCTGCCTTGCGTCCGAGTGCCGCCAGGATAACGACCTTTGTAGCCCATAGTTCCACAAGAACGTCATCTGGCTTCTCTACGGTAACAGTGGCCGCGTCCAGCCGCCAATGTATGGCATGCTTGTGGCGCCGCCAGCCGCTGAAGTGATAGAGTTTCTGTGCCTCAATGGCCGTGTCAATAGACTCAAGCGCGGCTTCCCAGTCTTTCAGCCCCATGAGCGCCAGCGCTTTGCCGTGATAACGGGCTGGCCGCCAGCCAAAGCGGTCGGGGTTCCACGGCAGGTAGGGGCCGGCGAAGACACGCGCGGCCTCTTTGTAGTCGCCGTTTTCGAGAGCCCTATACGCATGCTCAAGTTCGCACACTTCGACCTGGAACTTCATGCCAAGGTAGTTCGCCCAGGGAAACCCATACTCGTCCTTGTACCAGAGCCCGGAGGCCCGCCACGCAATCGACCCGTCGCGTCGCAGCAGAAACACATTCGGCAACCGATCTGCGGAGTAGACCCCGAGTTGTCGTACCATGGGGTTGTCCAGACCACCAGGTACCAGAACCGGTTGGCAGGACCATCCGTTGGTCTTCACGAGAGCGCTCACGTGATCTGCATTGTCGGTCAGAAATGCCACAATGTAGTTAATGTCGAATGGCACTTAGATAAGCCACTTCTCCCACTATTTCGTAAACTTTGTCGTGAACTATCTCGATCCTTACTACTCCGTGAACCTTGTCGTAAACTACTCCGGAATAGTTCACGACAAAGTTCACGAG
>JABGQM010000033.1 GCA_018648805.1 Verrucomicrobiota bacterium | reverse complement strand
CAGGTAAGGCATTCGACCACCTGCAACCGGAGCCGCACCTGTCCATGCTTGCTGTTGATGCACCGGGGATGCCAGCGGAATCCCTTTCGCTTCATTCGGCGGCAGCGGCACATTACCCCCGGCTGACCCTTGACTTCGTGCCGCCCCAATCCAGCCCTTTCAGAGCTGCGATGTCCCGGTCTCAACCGCTCTACGATCTCCTCCTGGTAGGCGCCCGTCAACTGCTCTACAACCTGCGTGAGGATTATCGGCGCAAGCTCATCCACCCGATACACCACCTCATTCAATCCCAGTTTTCCAACTTCCCAGTTGAAACCCAGCTCGATCTGTACTTTCATGGGTTCGTCCGCTCCTTTCTGATCATTCCGATCGGTTGTCGTGTGCAACAACAACCTAAGGAGCGGACACTATTTTTTCAAGCAGGCGTCAACATTTGAACGTTATCAAAGGGTTAGAGAAGTTGAACCCCCTTGGAATTGGGAAAATGTCCAATATCCAACAAGGAATATCCAACCGACCAAGTGGGTACTGCGTGCGGTACACACGAAAATGGCAGACGTTCTCGTAAAGTCCAACCCAAAGTCTTCCCTTGGACATTGGATTTGAGTGTTGGATATTGGATATTGAGACCTCTCCGGATGGAAATACCTTTGGGGGACGGGATCTGATTTTCCTGTCCCTTGACTTCTCGTCGCCGCAGAGAGATGATCTCTCTCCATGAATACTAATGACCGCACCGATGACGTCAGCAAACGTCGCTTACGGCTGGCCACCGTAGCCACGCTATCCCTTCTTGTGGGCCTTCCCGCCCTCGCCGCATGGCTGGTCAACATCGATGTGGCGATTCAAACGGTCCTGCCCGGCTGGCGCGGACTGGTGGGCACGTCACCCAGCGGCCTGCTGCGCGCCCTCGTATTCCTGTCGGGCGATCTCAGCACCATCTCCACCCTGGTCCCGCTCCTGCTTCTGGCCTTCCCGCTGGTACAGAGTCTCCGCATCCTACGCCGTCCCTATGATGACACCGCCTCCATCCATGCCATGGAAGCCTTGCCCTATCCGGCCCACTTCCCCTTCTTCCTCGTCATGCTCGGGTTGACCGGTACGCTTTACGGTCTCTGGATGGGGCTGAGTGTGAGCGGGGTTTCCTCCATGACGGAAGGGATGCCCAATGCCGAGGATCTCCCCGTCGTACTCGACCGCCTGCTCGACGGCACCGCCACCGCCCTGCTCAGTTCCCTGGTCGGCCTGATCGGTGCGTTCCTGGCCGCCAAGCCCCTGCCCTTCCTCTTTGAACGTGCAGCCTGCCTCGAACCGGTCGAAGTGGAGCACTCGCTCGCCGATACGATTGATCACCTGACACGTGACCTGAAGGCACTCAGCGCGGCCAGCCGCGACTTCAGTACCGGCCTGCAGTCCGACGCCATCACGGAGGCCCTCTCCTCTATCAGCGCCATGGAGACAGCCGTTCAAGGGCAAACCAGATCCCTCCAAAGCGCCGAAGAAGGCCTGCAGCGCCTCGAAGCCGGCCAGCGCGAGGGCGTGAAGAAGCTAGACACACTCGACACCATCGCCGCGGCCGTCAGCCAAGCGGGCCAGCGCTTCGACCAGGCCGCCGGCCTGCTCGAGCAGATGGTCGCGACCGAGTTCCGCGTGGCCGATGCCCTGGCCAGCCTCCTGGGCGAGGTCCAGGCCGAACGGCGCGAATCGGTTGAACAGCTGACCGCATTGCGCACCGCCGTGGAACAGGAGTCCGCAGAAGCAGGCACCGAGCGCAACCAGCTGCGCAAGGCCTTTGCCGCCTTTGCAGGGGGGGGGACTCGTGGCGAGGTCTGACTACAACGCCGCCCGTGCCGCCCGCCAGATTGACGCGCTTGTCAACCGGTCGCAGACGCGCCTCTACACCCACAGCCCCAACGATGTGCTGGTGCAGATTGCCCTGCCCCTGATTCTTATCCTGGCCATTTCAACCCGGCTTACGATGATGGCGTACAACATGCGTTCAGAGCAAGATACGGGCCCCGCCGTCATGGAGCTCTGGAAGCAGCAGGTCATCCTGCGTATCGACCGTGTTTTGGAGCAATGGGAAGCCGACGCCAACTTGGCCGTCTTCTCCGACTTCTCGCGCGTCCAGTGGCAGCACACCTGGCCGGGTGATCCACAGTACCAACAGCTCTGCCGCAAAGCGCAGGATCTGAATGAACCCGCGGCACTGCGTGCCGCCATACTGACATCCGCGCTCGCCAGCCAGAAAGCCGCCACCGACGATGCCATGGCCGCGGTCGTGCCGGAGCAAGACCTGGCCCTCGAGCCCGGCAGCGCCGAAGCCGCCTATGCCGAAGACTACATTACGCAGCGCCTGGCCCAGTGGCGTGACCGCGTCGAGACGCTGCACTGGGAAACCGTCGGCCATATCGCCCGCCGGCTCCCCCTCGGGCCCCAGGCCGGCGTGGCGGATGCACGCGCCCAGCTTCAACAGATCGCGCTCGAACTCGAGACACGCGGTTATCCGCTAATAATGGCCGTCCGCGCCGAGTATGGTGCTAAGGAGACCTTGCCATGAGAGTGACGCTCGCCCTGCTTCTCTGCACCGCCCTGCTTGCCGGCGCCGAGGACGCGCCCGAGACGGCGCGTGACCGCGCCAAGCGTCAACTGGCCCTGCGCGCCGCCGCGCAGCACATTGTGGACGGTCTGCGTACCCCGCCTGTGCTTACAGATGCCGACACCCGCACACTGGTGGCCGAGTTGGGGGCGCGCATGCAGCAGAATGTCAAAGCCCATACCGACCCCGTCGCCAGTCGCGCGCGCTGTCTCAAGCTTCTGGGTGACCAGCGTCGCCAGGCCCTCGACCAGTGGATCGATCAAGCCGTGGCCCGCGCCCGTCAGAGCAGCGCCCTCCCCCTGCGCAAAGAAGATGTGTTGCGCCATATCGGAGACGACTGGCCCCAGCGGGCCAGCGCCGCGGCCAGCGCCTTCGCCGCCGGGCATATCGAAGCCGCCTTCGGCCAGGCCCGCAAGCAGTGCGTGGCCCTCCAGCGCGACGAAGTGAAAGATCTCATCCGCATGCCGGCCGAAGAGGCCATCAACCCGCGCCTGACCGCCTTGGCGGACGCCTCCGGGCACCACCCCCCCCACCTGGCCGATCTCGACCAGCTGACGGAGTGGCTGGCATCCCTTGGCAACACAGCAGACCGCCCCCTCTTCAAGGAGGTCGAGCACTCTACACGTGACGCCGCCGAGCATGTGATGCAGCGCGTCAAGCAGCAGTATGATCGCCAGCTCAAAGCCATCAAGCAGGCCGCGGATGCCCTGCCACCCACGGCGCTTGATGCGCAGAACATACGCGGGGCCCTGCTGGCCGCCGCTGAGACGGCCACCAAGACCATGCGCCTCGAAGAAATGCGCAACCGGCCGGACAGTCGTGCACCGATCTATGGCCCCCTCACCGTGATCCAAAGCGAAGCCGACCGCATGGCCACAACGATGGAAGAAGATCGCATCGATGCCGCCATCCGCAGCCAGAAAGATCTGCCCATCACGGCTGCCGCCATTGCGTCGGTCCTGCGTTCAGACCTCAAGGCACATGCCACCGCCAAGCAGAGCCGCGGCCTACTGGTGACCCGCTACGCCGGCGAGCTGAAGCCCTGGCTGATAGAGCAACTGGCCCACCAGGCCGGCCGCGCCGATGAGGGGGCCTTTCGCCTCAAGATCAAGGCCCTCGTCGAGAAGAATCAGCGCCTCGGCCGCACGATTGATGCCCATGTTGGCCGCACACTGGATGGCGTCCTGCCCGGTTTACGGCAGACCCTTACCGCTGATCAGCTACGCGCCATCTTCGGCGACCTGCCGGCGAGCATCGCCATGCTGGCACCCGAGGACGTAGAGGCCATATGGAGCGCCGGCAGCTGTGAGACCGTCAAACACTTTGATTCGGCCTGGCACTCACTGCAGGCTACGGGACTCATCCGGGAGCCCAGCGCCCGAGACGACCTCCTCGACGAGGCACGCCGACAGGTCATCGCCACGTGCAATCGCTTGATACCCACGGCCTGCCGCGCCATGCGCGACCAGGCCAATCAGCTCAGCGCGCTGGAGAAAGAGTGGACCGAGCAGCTGCGTAAAGATGTGGAATCCGACCGTCCTGTCGAAAAGATCGCGACCGACTGGACCCGCGAGCTGGACCGCCGCTGGCGCGCCTATGCCGCGAAGGAAGCCCTGCCCTATCCCAATCTCTTTGCCCGCACGCTCGACCTGCTCGACAAAACCATTCGTAAGCTTTATGAATCGCGAAAGTCCGAGATGGAGAAAGAGTCCGAGGCCGCCGCCGAAACCCCACCCGAACCCGCCCCCGAAGAGGAGCCGCCCGTTGAGGAGCCACCGCCGCCCGAAGAGACGCTCGAAGATTCCGCGGCCATCTCGATCCAAGAGCTTCTGGAGACACTCGATTTCGTGCTCTACTTTCGCGACGTCCCGGACGGCAAGAGTGAAGCCGTGCTGCTCGACGGCGACGGGACCCCCACGCGACTCCTCTTTGATCCCGGCAGCGGCCCCAGCGCAGTCGAGGCCGTCTACCAATCCATCATTTCGCCAGTCACCGCGGCGGCGCAGGGCAAGGCCACGCAGAACCCCAAGCGCACCGGCCTGCGCGGCCTCTTCCAGCGTTCCCGCTCCATCGATCTCAAGGTGGCCGTCCTGGTCGGCAGCCAACAGGTCCGTCATATGATGAGCATTCTTTTGCGCAACCGGGCGGAGCTGTTCGTGGCCGACTGGAACGCCAACCCCGCCAATCCCACGCTTGAGCTGGAGTGGGAAGACAACGTGGAAGTCGCACCATGACCGATGCCCCACCCCTGATCCCTACCCGCGTGGATGCGATTGACTGGGAGGAATGGAGCCCCACCGAGGATGCCACCCTCCTCTTTGTGATCACGGATGACTCCATCCTGCTGATCCACAAGTTGCGCGGCCTGGGCAAGGGCAAGATCAACGGTCCGGGCGGACGCCTCGAGCCCGGCGAGACCCCGCACGAATGTGCCCTGCGCGAAACGCAAGAGGAGGTCGGCGTCACGCCCACCGGTGTCACCTACGCCGGACGCCTTCATTTCCAGTTCGTGGATGGCTACGGCCTGCGCGGCGATGTTTTTCGGGCCAACGGATACGAAGGCGAACTGATTGAGACCAGCGAGGCCATTCCCGAATGGTTCCCCATTGCCGGCATCCCCTACGACCGTATGTGGGCCGATGATCCCCTCTGGTTTCCGCACCTGCTCGACCGGCGCCCCTTCACCGGCTACTTCATATTCGACGATGACACCATGCTCGACCACCGCGTCATCGTTGAGCCTGTACTTGCCTCCGGCCCCACATTGTCTTAACCTATTCTGTGTAAGGAAACATGCACGCAACTGAGGAGATACGATGAAGACACTGAGCTCACTGTTCCTGGCCCTGTTCGCCTTGACACTTCTGACGGGCTGCGCGGCGTTTCGCGTGTCGGTGAAGGATGTGGATCCCAACGACGCCTCCACGCTGACCGCGAACTACGATCAGAAGGACCTGATCTCGTGGACCGACGAGATGACGGACCTCATCCTCAAGCAGTTTCCGTCCGCCGAGGAGAAGCGACCCATCCTCTCCGACTTCGGCATTCAGAACCGCACCAAGCAGCACCTCGACACCCAGTCACTCGCCGACACCATCAGCGGCAAGCTGCTTGACAGCGGCAAGGTCCAGCTGACCAACACCGCACGCCGCGACGAGCTGCTGCGCGAGCAGGGCTACCAACTGCAGAACGCCACCCCCGAAAGCCGCGTCGCCATCGGCAAGCAGATGGGGGCCAAGTATATGCTCACCGGCTCCCTGACTGAGATTTCCAACCGGTCGGGCCGACAGGTACGCGTATCGAAGAAAGAGGATAAGTTCTTCATGCTGACCTGTGAGATCACCGATCTCCAGACCGGTCTGATCGTGCTGCGCAAGCAGGTACAGCGCATGCGGCGCGCCAGAAAACCCATTATCGGATGGTAGCACGCGGAAGGCACACCGGCATGCGCGCACGTGCACTGGTTATGATTCTGGCCGCTGCCAGTCTCTCGGGCTGTGCCTCCACCCAGTTGTCCACGGCCCGCAAAGACTTCTACAAGGGTGACTTGGCCAACGCCAGCATGACCCTCGCCGGTGCTCCCACGGAAGACACCGACAAGGTACTGCTTCTGATGGAGCGCGGCATGGTCAAGCAGGTCGCCGGCCACTACAAGGCGTCGGCCGACGACTGGCTTGAGGCCGTTGAAACCATTGACCGCCTGGACAAGGTCAGCGTCTCACGCCAGACCGCCAGCTTCGTCACGAGTGACCGCATCAAAACCTTCCGCGGCCTGCCCTACGAGCGTACACTCCTGCACACCTTCAGTGCGCTCAACTACTTTGCGCGGGCCATGTGGGACGACGCCGCCGTCGAAGCGCGCAACATCATCGACCGCTGTGAGAACCTGAGCGGCTTTCCGGATGACGCCTATAGCCGCTATCTTGCCGCCTTCTGCCTTGAAGTCGTCGGCAATGCCGACGGTGCCCGGCGCCAGTACGAGGCCGCCGACAAGCTGACCAAGACACTGGCCATCACCACCAGCGGCGCACTCATCCCCAGCAAGGAAGGTAAAGCCACGGCCAAGCAGAACCGGGCGCCCGGCAAGGACAACGAGCTGGTCTGCTTCATCGGCATCGGGCGTGGCCCCGATGGCTACGGGCGCACCCCACAGCGGGGCCGCTGGGGTCTGACGCCTTTCGTTGAGGTCTTCAGTGGCGATGAGCTGCTGGGGCGCTCCTATGCGCTGGCCGACACGGCCTCGCTGCACAACCAGACCCAACACAAGCTCGCCGCGATCCGAGCGGCCAAGGATATCACGCGTGTCGTCGTCAAAGAGGGCCTCGCCGCATCCGTCAGCCGGGATAGCCCGGCGCTCGGCATCCTGCTCTGGATCGCCATGTTCGCCTTCGAGAACCAGGCCGAACGGCGCTGGGAAACGCTCCCGCTCTCCCTGCAGGTGGCCCGGGTGCCCTGCCCCGACGATCTGCGCACGGTCACGCTGGTTTTTCACGGCCGCAACGGAGTGGTCTCCGACCGCCAGGTCTACAGCGCCCCGCTCACGCGACGACGCGCCACCTTTGTCACGTTTGCCCGCAGCGCCCCCCGTTGACCGCTTACTGCTTGTCCAGCGTCACCACGCCCACGCCGGCACCGGCGCGCGTGAACGCAAAGTCGACACTGATCCGTGATCCGCTGGCCGACCCCTCGTAGGTCACCGGCCCGAAGCCGAGCGTACCAGTCGACTCGCCAGCACCACTCATGCGCACCCCAGTGACCGTACCGGTAATACCACCAATGCTCTCTGAATCCGCCCTGAATGTGACCGTGTCGCCTGCGATCGTCGCACTGCCGGTTAGGGCCTGTGTCAC
Organism: Verrucomicrobiota bacterium; assembly: GCA_018648805.1. GTDB lineage: Bacteria > Verrucomicrobiota > Kiritimatiellia > UBA8416 > JABMPJ01 > JABMPJ01. The sequence continues at coordinate 43,178 of JABGQM010000033.1, read as the reverse complement.
CAGCCCAAACGGATCCAGTCCCAGCGTCCCCGTGACCGTGAACGTATCGCCATCCTGCGTGATGGTGATGTTCACCGGTCCCGATACGCTGAAGCGTGTATCTTCCCACGTGCCCGACCACACCCCTGCAAGGAAATGCGCCCCGGGGGTGCTGGAACCACCCCCACCGCCACTCGAGCTGTCACATCCGCAGACACCCCCGATCGCGACAAGCACTCCCATAACCGCTACCGCCTCAAGCAAACGCATCCATATTTTCATCATCTAGTCCTTTCCATGGCTTCTCATTTGACCCACCCACAGTGATGTGGGACTATCGAGCCGACATTGTAAACCATGCTGAGGGAAATCGCAATGAAGGTTTTGGTGACCGGCGGAGCCGGCTATATAGGGAGTCACACCGCGCTTGAACTGCTCAACGCAGGCCACGAGGTATGCGTGGTCGACAACCTCTGCAATGCCAGCCGTGAATCCCTGCGCCGGGTCGAAGCCCTGACCGGTCGCACGGTCGACTTCAGAGAACTGAACATTCTCGACAAGGCCGCCCTCACCGAGGTCGTTACCGGTGCCGGTTTCGACGCCGTGATCCATTTTGCCGCCCTCAAGGCCGTTGGTGAGTCGGTCGCCCAGCCCCTGCGCTACTACCACAACAACATCACCGGCACCCTCACGCTTTGCGAGGTCATGCGCGAACAGGGCGTGAAGCGCATCGTCTTCAGTTCATCGGCCACCGTCTACGGTGATCCGCATACCGTCCCCATCACCGAGGACTTCCCGCTGCAGGCCACAAACCCCTATGGCCGCACCAAGCTGATGATGGAGTACATTTTGTCCGATCTGCATACCGCCGACCCCGATTTCCACGTCGCCCTGCTACGGTACTTCAACCCGATTGGCGCCCACGCCAGCGGGTGCATCGGCGAAGATCCCTCCGGCATCCCCAACAATCTGCTGCCCTATATCGCGCAAGTTGCCGTCGGACGCCGCGAGACACTGAGGGTCTACGGCAACGACTATCCCACCCCCGATGGCACCGGCGTGCGCGACTATATCCACGTCGTCGACCTCGCCGTCGGCCACCTACGCGCGCTTGAGAAACTGGCCACCGATCCCGGCATCGTGACCTGCAACCTCGGCACCGGCCGTGGCTACAGCGTCCTCGACGTCGTCAAGGCCTTCGAAGCAGCCAGCGGCAAACCGATACCTTACGAGATCGTCGATCGGCGCCCCGGCGACATCGCCGAATGCTATGCCGATCCCACCTTTGCCCGGCAAGAGCTGGGCTGGCAAGCCGAGCGCGACATTGAAGCCATGTGCCGTGATGCCTGGCGCTGGCAGTCACAGAACCCTAGCGGCTACTCAACGGATTCATAGATGCAGCAGAAGATCCTCGTCGTTGAAGATGAAGCCGGCATCGCCGAGAACATATCCTATGCCCTCCAAACCGAAGGCTACGCCGTCCAGTGGTGCGCCACCGTTGGCGAGGCCCGTGAGGTCATCGCGACCGACACCATTGCCCTGATGGTTCTGGATGTCGGGCTGCCCGACGGGAATGGCTTTGAGTTCTGCCGTGAACTGCGCCGGTCCTCGCAACTGCCGGTCATCTTCCTGACCGCCCGGACCACCGAAATAGACCGCGTCGTAGGCCTCGAGATCGGCGCCGACGACTACGTCGTCAAGCCCTTCAGCCCGCGCGAGCTTTGTGCGCGTGTACGGGCCGTCTTGCGGCGCACGGCCGCCTCACCCTCGCTACCGGACACCCCTACCGCCGCGTTCGCGATCGATAATGAGCGGATGCTGATCACGTACGGCAACACCCCGCTCGAACTCTCACGTTACGAGTACCGCCTGCTGGATGTGCTGGTGCGTCGACCCGGACAGGTCTTTAGCCGCGATCATCTCATGGAACAGGCCTGGGAGGAACCCGAAGCCAGCCTCGACCGTACGGTTGACACGCATATCAAGACCCTGCGCGCCAAGCTGCGTGACGTCACGCCCGACTATGACCCCATCAAAACCCACCGCGGTATTGGCTACTCTCTCAGGGAGACCCGGTGAAGATTCGGACACGCCTGTTTCTCGTCTTCTTCATCCTCGTCGGCCTCGGGTTCTATCAACTGGTCAACGTGATCGTGAGCGGCCTGCGCCCGCGCTACCTCGCCACAATGGAGGAATCGATGGTTGAAACCGCCACGATGCTCTCCGCCCTCGTGGCCAGCCAGCTCGGAGAGAGCGGCGACCTGCCCACGGCCGATCTGGCCGCCATGCTGGCCCTGGCCGATCACTGGAATGTTGTGGCGCGTATCTACGAAATCGACAAGACCCGTCTCAACGTGCGCGTTTACGTGACAGATGCTGCCGGAATCGTGGTCTATGATTCGGATGGCGGCCGTGACGTGGGCGCCGACTACTCGCAATGGAACGACGTCTACCTGACCCTCAAGGGACGCTATGGAGCCCGCGCCACGCGCGCGGTCCTTGATGACCCCACGAGTTCTATACTGCATGTTGCCGCCCCTATTATGCAGGGCGAACGCATCGCCGGGGTTCTCGCCGTGGCCAAGCCGGCCGGCAGCGTCGAGCCCTTCCGCGAAACCGCTCGACGCCGCATCATCCGCTACGGAATCCTCATGGGCGTGCTCGTGATTGTGCTGGGCATGGGTATCTCCCTCTGGATTACCTCCCCCATCGAAAAACTGACCGCCTATGCCAACGCCATTCGCGACGGCAAGCGACCCGCACCACCCCCGATCGGGCGCAGCGAGGTGGGCCGACTGGCCGAATCGTTCGAACAGATGCGCGACGCCCTTGAAGGCAAGCAATACGTCGAACGCTACGTTGAAACCCTGACCCACGAGATGAAGAGTCCTCTCTCGGTTATTCGCGGCGCGGCCGAGCTAATGGAAGAGGAGATGCCGGTCGAACAGCGCCTGCGCTTCATCCGCAACATCCGCAGCGAAACCGAGCGCATCCAGACCCTGATCGACCGCCTGCTCCTGCTCTCTGCACTGGAGCGCCGCAAAGGGCTGCAGGATGCCGAGCCGATCGATATGCCGGCCCTGGTCAACGATGTTGTGGACGGCATGGCACCCCAGGTCGAAGCGCGCCATCTCGACATCAGCAGCACACTGGACGATGTGCCGCCCGTCAAGGGCGAGCGATTCCTGCTACGCCAAGCCATCGCCAATCTGCTTCAAAACGCCATCGACTTTACACCGCCCAACGGACACATCCGTGTGACCTTGGCGCTGGACAACAGTGCCGTGCGGCTCACGATTCACAACTCCGGCCCCGGCATTCCCGATTTTGCCACCGACCGTATCTTTGAGCGATTCTACTCGCTGGCCCGCACCGATACCGGCCGCAAGAGCTCCGGCATCGGCCTGACCCTTGTCAAGGAAGTGGCCGATCTCCACAGCGGTACGATCAGCATCACCAACAGCACCGAAGGCGTCACCGCCACCTTCACCCTCGCGCCTCCATCCTAGTCTCCCCTACGTTCCCCACCCTACCTAGCCTCAGCGGAGGTCAGGGCGGGGGCCTCGCAGACCTTTGAGCGTGGTACCCCACGCTCTCCAGGCAAGAGGCCCCCGCCCTGACCGGAGCCTTTTTTCACTGACATTTCACACACGCTTCAAACCCCCTTCACACACACACCCTACGCTGGCCCCATGGTTTCATAGGGAAACCGCAAACCAAGGAGGGATCTGATGAGGGTTATCTTAAGTATCCTGGTAGCCGTAGCGGCCACACTAAACACGCAAGGCGTCACCAATGAGATGTGCGGCGACATGGCCGGCACGCTCTTCGCGCCCTGCCCCACAACCGGGCAACGGCTGGTCTTCGCATTGGAGCAGACCGATGTGGAGCTGGAGGTCACAGCCGGCGTGGTGCACGCCTGCGTGACGCAGACCTTTTTCAACCAGACCACCAACACGCTCGAAGCGATCTATATCTTTCCCTTGCCCGCACGTGCCTCCGTAACCGACATGGAACTGCGTACCAACGACCGCGTCATCCGCAGCATTGTGCAGGAGCGTCAGCAGGCGAAGAAGACCTACCAGGCCGCCAAGGCCGCCGGAAAGAAGACCGCGTTACTAGAGGAAGAGCGCCCCAATATCTTCACCACCTCCGTAGCCAACTTTGGTCCCGGCGAACGGGTCAGCATCCGCTTCCGCTACATGGAAACGGCGCCCTACCGCAAGGGGGTCTACTCGGTCACCTTCCCCATGGTGGTCGGACAGCGCTATATCCCGGCTATTCCCGTCGCCAACAACGACGGCACACACACCATGATCCCGACGGTTGACGATGCCCACCGGCTGAACCCACCCCTGCTCCCTCCTGACGTCACACCGCCGCATCAGTTAACCCTGACCGCCACGGTCAGCGGCCTCCCCATCGCCGATATCACGTCCAACACGCATGCCATCGACGTCGAGATACCAGCTAACACCAAGGACCCATACGTCGTAGCCCTGATCCATAAGGCCGTCACCGCCAACGCAGATTTCAATATGGCGATCACGCTAGCCGAGAGCGAGACGCCACAGGTGTCGTTTGTGCAATCGAGCGGCGCGACAAACGCATACGGTCTACTGACCGTCTTTCCCCCTACCACCGAACGAACCGACACCCCGCCCCCACCACGCGATGTGATTTTCCTGATCGATACGAGCGGCTCCATGTCAGGTGAATCGATCGGGCAGGCCCGTACCGGCCTCCTGCAGTGCCTCAGTATGCTACGCGCCGAGGATCGGTTCACGGTCGTACGTTTCGCGAGCAACTACTCATGCTTCACGCCCGATCTTCGCCCGGCTACGCCCGATCGCATGGCGGCAGCGCGCGGCTATGTCGAATCACTCTCGGCCAATGGCGGCACCGAGATGCAGAAAGCCCTTCAACACGTCCTCTCCCTGGAGCCCGCCGAGGGGCATCTCAAGCTCGTCGTTTTCCTGACCGACGGGGATGTCGGCAGTGAGAACGCCTTAACGCGGCTACTTGAGAACCAGCTCGGACGGGCGCGTCTCTTCACCTTCGCCATCGGCAGTGCGCCCAACGAGTATCTCGTCCGCACCATGGCCGAACAGGGCCGCGGTCAAGCCCGATTCATTCGATCGCACGAAGATATTGGAACCGTCATGACCGACTTCTTCCGTACGCTTGAGGCGCCCGTTCTGACTGATGTGCAGCTTGTCTGGCGTGATAGCGACGGCACTCGGATCGACGCCCTGTCGCACTACCCCTCCCCGTGCCCCGACGTATTTTACCAACGCCCGCTGCAGGTTGTCGCGCAGTGCCCGGCCGGGTTCAGTGGCTCGGTGACCATCGAAGGCAGCGTGGCGGGTGCGCCCGTAGCCTATCCCTACGAGATCGCCCCGACCGACCAGTCGCATATCGCCGTGGGCAAGCTTTACGGTCGTGCACAGATCAACAACCAGATGCTGGACTACATTCGCGCCGAGACCCCCGCGCAGCAGCAGGCCATTCGCGAGCAGGTCATTGAAACCGCCCTGACCCACCAGCTCGTCTCCAAATTCACATCGCGCGTCGCCGTTGAGGAACGCGTCACCGCCCAGCCGAATGGAACACTCGAGACGGTTAAGGTCAAGGTCCCGCTACCGCGCGGATGGGACCCCTCACAATTCCACGCCACAGCCACCCACGACACGCTCCTGCTTCTGACCGGGCTGGGCCTGCTTGTCTCGGGATTCCTGGTCCGCACGCGCCGTCGGCGGAGTGCAACATGAGATACATCCCGCTCTTGCTGCTCCTATTGCAGGGCGGCCTCCTGCTGGGCGGCGGCGCTGTAGCCGCCCGGCCGGCCTACCACTGGGGGCTGCGACAGGCCAGCCGCCTACGCGCCCGCACCGAGTGGCAGCGTCACTGCCACGAGGGTGTGGCGAGTGACCGACCCGGCCGCCCGGCTCTCTGGCTGCGCATTCCCAGTTGCGGCATCGATGACCTCGTACTGTCGGATGACACCACCGCGAACCTTGCCCGCCACGCCTGCCTCGTACGCGGGGCACCGCCGGTGATCCTGGGCCACCGCGACACACACTTCCGAAAACTGCGCAAGATTGCCGTGAATGATTCCCTCGAGGTACAGCAACTGGATGGGCGTGAGCAGCGTTACCGCGTCACCGAGATCGAAATCCTGCCGGTCGACCGGGCCAATCGACGCCTGCACGAGCATCGTGATCCCGAAAGCATGGTCCTCATGACCTGCCACCCGTTTCACTACATCGGGGCAGCGCCCAACCGCATGCTGGTATGGATCCGTCCGGTCTGAGGACTACTCTTCGACCGTGACGCGATAGAAGAAAGGGCCGCCGTTGGTCGCTGCGCCATCGACGTACTCGTTCTGTGGCGGGGTACAGAAGATGTTCCCGGCCTCACGCGTGAAGCCCTGCAGCAGGTTGGTGCTCTTCCAGACCGCGTACTGGCGGTATCGGATAGAATCCCATTGCACCGCCACGCCTCGATCCACCGGATGCTGATGACGTGACTGGGCGTTGATGAAGAAACGCGACAGCTCGTTCGTGGGATCCGTTCCCGCACGCCACTCCGCGTAGTTGCTCATGCCGTCCTCATCCGCATCGCCATGCGGATCGACGCCAAGAAGGTCGTGACGGCTTTCCCACGCATCCGGAATTCCGTTGGTGTTCGCATCGTCGGGCGGGTCCACGATATCGGTCAGGATGTACCCCTGCAGCCGGAAGTTGTCCACGCCGAAGCTCTGCGGGATCGTCGCCCCATGCCGCGCGAAGTAAACGCCCACCCAATCCACGTCGAGCACGTCGTTCTGGAACTTCGCAGGCGTGGAGAGCGGCCCGATGGACCAACCGGCCGCAAAGTCAGCGGCGATGCTGTAGGACGACCACCCGCCCACCGGTGGTTTATCAAGGGGGCGGATCCATGTTTGATCGCTGTGCCGCGAGTGCAGATAGAGTCGCAAACGGCTCGGCTCGATGTTTACCGCGGCGAGCGAGAAGCTCAGGTTTGTGATCAGCATGCTGTGATCGACCGGTGTCCATGCGATGCAGGCCTCGCCCTGCGGCCCCAACTGCCTGTCAAAGCCCATGGCGAGGTAGTCAACCGGATTGGTCAGCGTCGTCGGATCGCCGCTCTGACTCCATCCACCAAGCGTGCCATCGTCCCATGTGGCTGTCTGATCCAGCACCTCGGCACGGCACACCGCGATGGCGAAAGCCATCGTGATTACGTACGCGCTAAACACTTTCTGACTACACCACCCGGGCCTCGCTCTCGGCGAGAGCGGGCTACAGGGACGCGGATTCGTTGTAGTCCGCTCTCTCTGCGAGCGAGGCTCTACTGAATGCCGGACACTGAACACTGAACACGCTCCTTAAGGAATATGGGGTTGCCAGATGAAATTCGTACCCGTGGTTGCGCCATTCGTCGCCACGTGATGCCGGTAGAGATACGCTTGGCCCGCCTCGAGCGATAAGACGGCGTTGGTCCGGCGGGGCAAATCCCACCAGACCCCGTCGAGATCACTCCGCCCGTCCACGCCACTGAGCAGGTAGTAGTAACGGTAGCGCTGCCGTTCCCCGTCCCACACCCAGATCTGGTCGCCCTTGTCTTCATGGTCAGCCGTGTGGCCGCCCTTTATGCTCCCGTAGGCCCCGTTCGTATAGAACCCGAACGGATCGGACTGTCCCGTGCTCGCGATGGCCTTCGCATACGGCCAGCCGAAGATACGCCATTTCCAGCCCTCATCCGGGGCATTGGTGTTGAAGGTCAACGGATCGACATTGCTGACATAGGTCCTACCCACCATAACCGAATTTGTCCGCATCTCATTGGCTTCGCCCTCGCGGACAAGCCACATCCCCATTCCGGGGGTGATCGTGTTGGTCGGCTCGGACGCCGTAGCGACATGCCACCACTTGACACCGCCCGCGCCATCACTGATCAGGACATACTCGGGCTCATTCCCGTCATCCTCCCGCAACGACAGCTTATCGCCCGTAATCGTCGATCCATACGACAGCCCGCGCGCCAGCTGCTGCCCCAGTTCGCCGTTGAGCGTATTGTTCGTCCCCAGGTCAACCGGCACCGACACGAGGTAGCGATTCGAGATCGCCCGCGGCTGCACAAACATGCCCCACTCCTGCGTGTTGGTCAGGTTACTGCCGGCCATACTGACCGAAATCTCGTAGAACCGTTGGGCCGTTTCATTGACCGCGTTGGTATCGATCCACGTGTTGGTCGCCAGCAACAGGCCGGAGGCCGTGCCGTATGCAGACTTGTTTTCACCCGCCTGATCACTGGCACGGATCGAGAACGTACGCAGCTGGGCATCTCCGACGTTCACAAACTGCGTCGGTCCATAGAAGCCGCCACCGATCCACTGGATGGCAAGATCGGAACTGGCCGCCGCAGGCAGATCAGCCCCCACAATCCGCATGTAGGAGTTCGAATTGTCCGGGTCCGTTCCGGCATAGAACTCGTTCAGGTTAGACCGCCCGTCGCCGTCCGCGTCTCCGCCCGATGTCGCATCCTCCCCCGTCTTGCCCGCGAGATAGGTATCCTCCCACCGATCCGAAAGCCCGTTCCCGTCCGCATCGATCGAGAGCGGTTTCACATCGGCCACCCCCAGCTCATCGATATAGATCCCGCTCCCGGCACCCAGGGTTCCCGCCGTAGTAACGAAATTGGTGCTGCTGTCGGCCCACTTGGCTCCTAACGAGTTCTCCACATGGCAGCGGTAGTAGTACTTCGTACCGGCCGACAAACCCGTCAGTGTGTTGGTGAACACGCCCCAGCCCTTTGTGCCCAGGTCGACCGACCGACTCCACGACCCCAGGCCACCGCCTCCGTCAACCGGACCGTAATACATTGTAACGGCCGGGTACGGATAGCCTGCGATCACGTGCCCTCGCACCGTAGCCGAATCGGTCGTGATGTCCGTGATGCCGCCGTAGTTACTCACCTCAGGCGAAGCCGACGAGGAAGGCGTCGGGATGCCGCGCACGGCTACGCTGTCGATGTAATAATAGTCGTTGGTCGGATTATCAGCTTGGTCGTAGAACACAATGCGCGCCATAACCTGCGTGGCGGAGGCGGAAAGATTGGTTACAAAAGGATTGGCCCCGCCGGGCACCCGTGTCACCGTACCGACAGAACCGAAGTCGAGATCGTAGCCACCGAAACCATCGACAAGCTGATTGCTCGACCATGTGGACCCACCGTCGTAGGAAATATCCAGGTAGAGATCGCTGTCCGTGTCAACATCGGTCGCCGCGAATGCCACCGAGATGGAAGCATTGCTGATACCGACGAGACTGACGTTGTCGAAGACGATATTGGGGTTCTGTTTTGTCGCCGATCCCTTCAGTTCGATCGCCCAACTCCCCGAATCCGTGGGCGACTTGGCCTGTGACCGCAGGATCGTGCCGCCGTTCCAATTTGTTGTCGACCCCCAATCATCATGAGGCGCATCGTCATAGCCCTGGTACTTGATATAGTCGGCACCGATGCAGGGAGTGACCGTGCCCCACAACTTCACTTCGTCAATACCCCAGATGCCACCGTTGTCTGTTACGGCATTGGTCGCATACATACGTATGTAGTTAGTGCCCGTCCGGTCCGACAGATCGACTCCTGTCACGTCCATAGGATCCACGGTAAAGTTCTTCGGATTCTGCCCTGCGCCCATGTCATAGTAGGTCGAATCGTCCACACTGTAGCGAACCGTCCAGTTGGTCGGGCCAGTTGTCACACGCCGGCCATAGAACGAGAGATTGGTCACTGCAGCGATGAAGCCAGGCTCTACTGCGATATTGAAGCTGTAGTAGTTGCCCGTATCGAACCACCGCGTCCTCGAATACGAGTCTGAGGTGCCATCCGCGCCCGCGGGATACTCATATGCTCCTGTCAGTGCACCCAACGAGGATGCGGTGATCTGTGCGTGCTCCGATGTAGGTGTGAGCACTTCACCATCGAAACCGTAGTGCACCAGCAGCTCGCCGTGGGCGATGGGCACAAGCAGGCACAACGCGGCCGCGGCGAGGATGCCCCGTGTCGCTCTGCTCCACTGTTTCCGGTTCGTCTTCATCATCTTCTACGGTTTCGGCTCACTAGGTCAAGGGCCGGGCGCAAGCGGTACGCAAGACCGGTGACAGGAAGGCGATTCTCACCACTTCTGTCACTTCGTTGCACATCTCTTGCTCGCGGCCCGCGGCGGAGCGCGGGCCCTACCCCTGTATTAACAGTCATCTCAATCACATGACCCCTCTTCGGGCAAGGTCTAGTTTCTGATCCTGAATGTCTTGAAATACGCATTGGTTGAACTGCTGCTGAACTTCAAATTGGTCGCCACGACACTGGCTATGGCATTCGGAATGTCACTGGCGACATGCAGCGCCCAGTTCGAGGTCGCGTAGTCGAGATTCACGGTGAACCGTCGCCAGCTGTTCGAGCGAACCGTCGTCGCCGTCGCGACCCAGGTTGTGTTGCTGAGCGCATGAATCACCCCATTGGTGCCCACGAAGAAAGCCCCCGCCACGCTGCCGTCCAGGCTGGGCGCACTGTTATCTGTCGGGTGTGTGACGTAGGCATAGAAATCGATCCACACGTTGGTTGCCGTCGTGTCGCTGAAGTTACGCCATACCACCGCGTTGGTGGCCACAAGTGCGGCCTTGCTTCCCGCGTACTTGGTAGCCGCCTGCACCTGTGCATCATTCTGACGGTGGGCGACCCACTCGTTCTGGTTATGCAGAAGGCCCGTGGCCCGAGTGTCAAAGTCTTCGGTGAAGAACGTCTTATCGGCGAGACTGACCCCGGCCAGCAATGCCAGGGCGCACACCAGGGCGACCGACCCGACCCGCCAATGCGGGGTAAACTCGGAGCCTGCCCCGCTTCGCGGGGAGCGGGCCCTACCTGACCCACGGAGCTGTATGAATCGCGTTGTCATGTTGTTACTCAAATATGAATACGGGTTTACCCGGATCGTTTCCGCCGGTAATCGTGACATTCACCGTGATGTCATCGCTGTTGCCATAGCGGTCGGCAATTCTGATCGTAAAGCTGTCGCTGCCCGCGTAATACGCGTTCGGTTCATACGTATACGTCACGCTGGTCCCGGTATCCGCCGCCACCACTGAACCATGTTCCGAGGCCAACAGAACCGACCACGTCAGCGTATCGAGGTCATGATCCTCATCAACGTCAGTTGCCGTGAAGGGCCCGCTCACACTCCCGTTTTCGGCCACATTGGTGGTCCACGTCTCTCCGGCGGTGATGACAGGTGCGTAGCTCACCGTGGTCTGGCTCCCCTCCAGCGGGGCATTGGTGTAGTAATTGATGTTCGCGTTGGTCCCATTGTACTCGACCAGCCGGAAGTAATACGACACCTCCGGCAACAGGTTCGTAACGGTCACGTTGGTGTCACTGCCATTGTACACCACATACTCACCTGCGACGATCGCCTGTCCATTGCTCATCCCGGCGTCGGCCGTGTAATTCGAACCCTCTTGCGGCCAGGCCGTCACCACCCCGTCTCGCCGAGCCAGCAGCACCCGCCTCTCGCCATCGCCATTGGCCCACGACACGGTCATTTGTACGTTGGATACGGTTGTGAACGTCAGATTGCTGGGACCGCTGGTCGGCTCATCGCTGAGCAGTCCCTCGCCCACGAGCGCAAAGGTGTAGGGGGTCTCGTCGGCATCGTTGTGGGCCACGCTCACCACCGCGGTGTATGAGCCCTGCGCCGTCGGCGCAAAGCGCGCCACGAACGTGGTCGATGTCGCCGCCACAAGACTTGACGCCCCCGGCTGCGTCAGGATCGAGAGCGCGTTCGTATGGCCGGTCAACCCAACCACTGGAGCACCGCTCAACACCAGAGTCTCGATACCGCGGTTCGTGACAGTGAAGGTATGATCGTTGGTGAACACGCCGGCCAACCCGCCTCCAAAGTCCGTCCCGAGGGAGACGTCAACCGTCGTGGAGCCGGCGGCCACGAGGGACAGGTTGGTGCCCAGGATCTCAATCTCCGGCGAACTCTGACCCGTCACCTTGATATCATCGATGTACCAGTAATCCGTATCATTGGTAACACCCGATTCTTCGTTGTACACAATTCGGAATTGCAGATCCATGGTGTCTGACGGCACCTCATAGATGAACGGGTTCACCGTCGTCGCGGTTCCGGTAGCATAGCCGATACCGCCGAAAGCGAAGTTGATATCCTCGTGTCCGGCCACGTAACCGATCTCATTGAAACCACCACCGTTCAGATTCACCTGGAACGAGAGCGTGTCGCCATCGTCCGGCCCGTTGGCCGAATAGGCGATCGACAGCACCACGTTGCTGTAGCCGCTGAGACTCAGATTGGTAAGCGTGACCTCCGGACTCGATTCGTTGGTCGAGCCTTGGAACCAGAGTGAATGACCGCCAGCCTCCTTGCGGTCGCTGACGACTCCCATGTTGGCGTCGCCCTTGTTCAAGGCATAGGGCCAGTCGTCGCCCGACCACTCGAAGCCCTGGTAGGCAATCAGGTTATTGAGCAGGCCGTTCCAACTTCTGGCCACACGCACCTCATCGAAGAACGCACTCTCCTGCAGCTTACCGGAAGCAAACCTGATGCCGTCAATCTGGCTGACATAGTCACTTGCCACCACATGCGATATCTCCCAGACAGGTTCACGCGTCGGGACGGTCTGGTTGCCGATATAGTAGGCCCGTGTCGAGAACGTGTACGTATCGAAATCGTACTTACAGAAGATGATGTAGTCTTGCTCAAACAACGGCTTGAGCACATACGTCGACGGCACGTACGTCCCGTCCACATCCATTGAGAGGTTCGTGTGCGACGTGAAAGCCTTCCCGATAAAGGCCAACTCGTTGGCCCCATGCATGAACGACATCCCGCAGTAGCTGTCGTTCCAACCGCGCTTATAGTTCATGATGTAGCTGGCATAGATTGCACCGTTGGTGAAAGGCTCAAAGCCACGCTGGGCTCTGAATTCCTGACTGCCATCGGTAACAACACCGGATTTGTGGCCGTGATTCGGGAGGTAGCCCGAGAAGTTGCTGAACGTGTGCTCATAGCTCACGAACTTACCCGACGCCGTCTCCGCCCACGCGTTCGTCCAGCCCTGCCCGCCGGTCTTACCGTGCAGAGCATCGCCGATCGTATACGAGAACGCATCCACGATCTCCCCAACATAGAACGCCTCAGTCACCTCGCTGGTTGATGCGACGGCGGAGTAGTTCGTGTACTGGTTCATGCTGTAGAAATCGTAGAAGTTTGTCGTGGCCGGCTCGAGTTCGACATGGAAGTAGCGGGTTCCGCTGTCGCTGTTGAAGATAACCTTTCCGCCACCCAGGTCACTCCCCGCCGCATACGTCTGCCCATTGGTCGGCCCGGCCGCCGGTGCATTCGTGGAGCGCCACACGATCATGACATCGTCACTATCACCGTTCTGGCTCCAGCCAAGGGTAACTCCCTCGGGTCCGTCATCGACCGCCGTCAGATCTGATGGAGGCGTGACCGGGAAGTTGAGTAGAACGGCATTGCTGGTCTTTGTCACCGTCCCCGTGGTCATGCCCACGAAGTTAGTCACATCGAACTCACCAGAAATAGTGGAGCCACTGTTTGTCATCAGGACGTACTGCACCTGGTCGAGGACGAACGAAGCGTCCTTGCCAATCGTAATCGTTCCGTCCAACGTAATACTGTTCGTCACCACAATCGTACTCACCCCGCCCTGCCCCAGCGTCACCTGGTAGGTGGCATTCGAGCTCTGCATCTTGAAATCATTGCCCGCCGTGATCGAAGCGTTGGTGCCCTGGACGTGCAGCGTGCCGTAACCTGTGTCCGCATCCTGCTCTGGGCCGATAAGCACGTCTCGACCCACACTCATCGTGCCATTGGATACGGCGTATGAGCCAACAGCGAACCCATTGCCGGTGCCAGCCTCTCCACCAATAACAAGATCACCATCCGGGTCAATGCTCAGCGTGCCGCCGCTCTGGTTCACCACGCCGGTTGATCCGTCTCCATACCCGACACTCAGGCGTACCGAGCCTCCGTCATCGGCCATATGCAGTGTGCCGCCTGACAACGTCAGTGTCGCCATGGCATTGCTGGCACCGCCAAGCTCCATGCGCTCCGCTTCCACCGTTCCACCCGCGATCGACACGGTTCCCGAGCATGACGCTTTCCACGCCACCAGGAACGTGTCGGCCGCCGCCAGTTTGCCGCCAGTGATCGCGTACGATCCGGAAGAGCCGGCATTCACGCCGATCGTTATGCGATGGGTGGTCGCCGTCCCGCCATCCTGCTGGAAGAAACTACCGGCGTCTTCTGCCAATGTTGCAGAACCGTCGCCTATGTAGATTCCGTCTGTTGAAGCCCCTCCCTGAACGATCACCTCGGCCGCATCCGACAGCGTTAATTCGCCTACCCCTCGATCCCCAACCAAAATGCGATCCGCAACGGTCAGCGTCCCATTGGTGATCGTGTAACGCCCAACATCCCCCTGGCCCTTGCCGAGGAACAGCTCATCCCCAAGGGTCAGGGAGCCCCCCACCTGTCGAACAGTGCCCGTGCCGTCATTCGCATCACCGACGCATAAATCCACACTCTGCTCTGCCAACGAAACCACCGCTGTGTAGCCGCCGTTGATGTGAGGCGTATCAGCGGCACCCGGCTCCAGGTTGGCCTGCCAGTTAGTGGCGTTACTCCAATCCCGGTCACCCGTTCCCGCGCCGGCGTCCCATTCGAACGTTCCCGTGTCGGCCGGGTCGAACTCAAGATAGATATCACCCAGGTATTGCCGCAACGTAAAACCGCCCGTACCTACGGCAGAGCTCCAACTATTCGTGTCGATCGTGAACTTCGCCTCCGCAAAGCCGCTCATGGAAGCACCCGTAAAGATCGTCCAGGAGTAACTCTTGGTGTTGTCGAATGTACTGCTTGCCCCCTCGACCACCTTGATCGTAAACGGAGTGCCTTCGCTGGCACCGACGGTGATAGCGCCAGAGGCGCGGACCTGGTCGTAGTCGTCGCCCGCATCCGAATTGGCCGGCAGGTAGGCCTTGACTATATCGACGATGGCGGTACCGCCGCCCTGCAGATTGACGGCCGTCACATCGAGAATGCCCACCGCCGCGCTCGTCGCATTCCCCGCCCCAATCGTGCCGTTGACCGTCGTAGCTCCGATCGAACCCGCACCGAACAGTCGTGATTCGGCGGGCACGGATACACTCGAATTCGTGTTCGTGCCGGAGTAAAGCAGTGTGCCCGCCGTAATCGTGGTGGGCCCACCGTACGAGTTGGCAGCACTCAGTTCAAGAATGCCGTTGCCGGCCTTTGTGATGCCACCAGAGCCATCGATCGCACCCGAGATCTCGCCCACGGTAGCTGCGCCACCGGACTTCGTCACGGTCAACGTCTTGTCGAGGGTGACATCGCCGGAGCACTCGGTGAGCCCCGACGTGTTCTCGATCAGGAGGTTACGTGTCCCTCCCGTCTTCGCGGTGACAGGCTGCGTCACGGTCTGTCCCGTGAGAACGCTTAGTCTTAGAGCTGCGGCAAAAGCAGTCTGCCCACCTGTCTCGGTCCCTATGTCAATCACGCCTGCGCCGAGGCTTCCCCCACTAAGATCGATCGTTCCCGCATCTATGTAGAGCGCGCCCGCGAACGTGTTGTCACCACTCAGTTCCAATGTGGTGCCGTCGCCTCGCTTGACCAGTCCAACTCCGCCACCACCCGAGATCTCCCCTGATATCTCATTGGTGGCGTTGGCAAGGGTGAGAATGCGATTGGCTCCACCAAGGGCCATGTCGCCGCTTAGAGTCATTCGGCCCGTGCCACCACTGGCCTGGCCCAGGGTGATATCGCCATTCACCGTCGTGTCCTTGGCAATGGCGCGGGCCGTGCCATCCGCCGCGGCAAGGGTTGTGCCGCCGCTGAGCACCACTGTACCACCAGAAGCCAAGGCGCTGTCATGCCCAACCAGAAGCGCGCCTGTCACCAAGTTCACAGTGCCGGTGAGCCCGTCACCGTTAGCACCCGAGAGCGTCAACGCACCCGTGCCATCCTTGTAGAGTGCCCCGTTGTCGGTTGTCTTGCTGCCGTTCGCAATCGCGCCGCTGATGACCGTGTCGCCACTGTCTCCCACGTAGAGCGTGTTGTCGTCCAAATCGACAACACCTTCCAGAGTCAGCTCAGTTCCGGCCTTGCTGTTGGCGCGTGCGTCGCCTGCCAGTGTGACCGCGCCCTGCCATACGTTATCGCCCGATGTGTTCTCAAGGGCAGGGGCAGTACCGTCAAGGGAGAGGACTTCGGCGCCGACAGTGATGTTGTTGCTAAGGCTCAGCGTAGCGCCATCGCTGATCGTCACACCGCCAGCCACCGTCCCAAGCGCACTGTTGTTAGCCGCACGCAGCGTGCCACCGCCTACGGTTGTGGCGCCGGTATACTCGTTTACACCGCTCAGAACCTGGGTTCCGGAGCCCTTCTTACTAACGGTACCGCCCTCACTAATAATACCAGAGAATACATCGCCCGTACCGGTATTCGTAATCGTCAGGCTGCCGCCACCAAGTGTAATGCTTCCGGCTCCCTGGAGCGCCATCGCATCATTCTTGCCGTTCAGATCAAGCGTGCCGCCCGTATCAACCGTCACGAACGAGGTGTTGACAATCTGGTTGTTCGCCTCCAGCTGAACCGTCGCGCCACTGTTGATCGTTGCATCGTCCGGGATGGCGTCCTTTCCGGCATCCTTCGCCAGAATCAGAGAGCCTCCGCTAACCGTCGTGGCACCCGAATAAGCGTTATCGGTACTGCCCGCGAAGCGCAACGTTCCGTCACCAGTCTTGGTCGGTCCGCTGCCTCCGGAGATCGCGCCCGACTGCGTCAGCGTCGTGCCACTCGCCACATCCTCCACCAACACCGCACTCAACAGGAGCGCCGACGAAATTGTGTTAGCCCCCTCAGCATTCTGAATCATCTTGGTGCCACTGGTCGATCGCACTTCGATCTGATCACTGTCCAAGGTGAAGTTCTGCGTACCGGACAGCTTCAGCGTTACGTTGTCGGTCTCGTTCCCCAGCTTGATGTATTGCACATCCAGTGGGTCGGTCCCGGACGAGGGGGCCACCTCCCAGGTCCCATTATCAATATATAGCGTGCTATTGCTCCCAAATGTGTTCTGGCCCGTAAACTGGGCGGTACCACTCCCGTACTTCGTCAGGTCGTAGTCGCCGGAGACGACTCCGGAGAACGCGATGGTGCCCTCCGAGTTACTCTTTTCGATGCCAGCATCATCGGACAAGCTAAGCGTACCACTATACGTGTTCGTTCCGCTCGTGTTGCCGCCCCCGACGATGCGTCGGCTGCCGCTATCACCGCTGTTCACCACGATGTTCTCGTCAAGCGTGGTGCCCCCGTTCGGGTCAACGATGTAGAGTTTGGCATAGTTGCCCGGTGCACTAGCACTGCCGACATGGATGGCCCCGCCATTCAATGAACCGTTCGTGTCGATCCACAGTTCCCCCTCATCGATTTTCGTTAAGCCTTGATACGATTGCGCCGCCACGATCTTGACCTCACTGTACTCGTGAATCTGCAGATCGGCTGACGTGTCACCGTTAAAGTCCATTCCAAGCGTCAACGTATGGCCATTGTCTCCGTAAACATGAAGATCCGCATCAGTATCATTGTGGATGTCTCCTGTCCCGCCATCGCTGCCTATGGTCAAATCCCCGGCAACAGGATTAAGCGCTCCGCCCCCGGACTTCTTCATGGAGAGATTGGCGAGATTCAGGATTTGTGCGCTGTCATCGTTGTTCTGGACAATACCATGCCAGTCGATGCTGTTGCCCGTAATGGAGAACGAGGACGCCCCTGAAGCAAAATAGATGCTCCTGAACGCGTTATACGCGGTATAGTTATTGTATGGGCTCGTGCGCGTGCTTCCCGTGAAATACAAGTCCGACCCAGTGCCGACGGATGGCGCGCTGTTGCCCACCCAGTTGTCCCCGGACCCGAAGTTGTTGTCACTGCCATCCCCGCCATCCCACGTTGAGGCCAGCGTAAGCGCCGTACCATTCTGGGTGACATCGATACGCGCCAGTTCTTTGCTTGTCGAGCCGAACGTGTCTAAGCTGATGCCATCGCTGATAATCTCGAACTGGGCCGTGTTGCCGATGGTGGGACTGGCACGCCAAGAGTCGATAACGACATAGCAGCAGAGATCGTCGCTTCCGGTCGGGATTGAAATATTGAGCGAGTCACTGCCCCATATCTCATCCCCTGCACCACCTCCCGCCCCGAAAGACGCCGAACTCTCATCGCCGTCAAAATGGAGGATAGACCCGTTCTCATAGTACAGCTTGACCGTGAGGATATCGCCATCTTCAGTTAGCGAGCCGCTGTTGTGCACCCACAGCCGCTTCAACTCCCGTCCAGCGTTTGATCCAACATCCATTCGAAACTGCAGAACAAGCTGTTTCTCGCCGACACCAATCGTTCCCGAAACGTCCGTCTCAATGACGTCGAAGATCATCCAGTCGTTCAGGTTGCTCGACTCCTCATTCCAAGGATCACTGCCATCGTTGTCGATCCGGCAGTAAACATTGATGCCATTCCCTGCCGCCCAACCACTCCCGTGATTCCCGCTGACCACGTTACCTGTATTGAGATGTTTGTCTCCACCGTCGTCATGGATGTGACTTCCCGAATACGCGGCCCCAGAACCACCGACGTCAACCCAGACCTCGCTACGATTCCACGACGCCCAGTTGACCCCGTAATGTATATAGGTGGCGGCGTCCTTTTCAATGTAGTCGTACTGCCCGATCCCCTCATCCGTCTCGAGCCAAATGGACCCAAAGGACAAGGCAGGTGGGAGCAGAGCCAGCAGCAGTGCTACTGGTACAGCACTCGCTAGCGACCGACCGATTCTGGTGGGTAAACCCAGCGTCATCACGACTCTTCTCTAGAAAACTAGTGCCCTGTCTCGTCAATAGGCTTGTATTGGCTTGGCCTCTTTCGGGACGAGGGTCTTCTGGCGCACGGCCACCGCAAAATACGACAGCGATGCTGCCTGCCCGTCTCACGACCACACAGCAGGCGGTTATCAAACGAGGCTTCACCAGACAGACCGATGAATGGCCTTCTGACTATGAGAGTCGCGACTGTAAATCAACGAGAATATACGTGCGACCCAATGTAAGGGGATTGTACCTCAGGTCTATACAAACGTCAACGTACTACCTTGGGTCTATTCTTTTTGCCTATGCTGGAGGCCCGACTTTGGCGACATCGTATCGATGTTCAGGTAGGATGCGGTGACTTGACAAATCGTGAGCAAGGACGGCAGACTTCAGAGCTCTTATGAAGACAAAACGAACCAAGAAGGATATGAGCCGGGTCTGCGAGGAGTGCGGGTCGCGCTGTTGCCGCTACGTGGCCGTCGAGATCGATCGGCCGACCTGTAAACGCGACTACGACCACATTCGCTGGTACCTGCTGCACGGCAACATCCACGTCTTTGTGGATCATGAGAACGACTGGTTCCTCGAGATGGAGAGCGACTGTGTCGCTCTCGGGCCCGACGGGCAGTGCCTCAACTACGAGAACCGCCCACGTATCTGCCGCCAGTATGGCGACGATCACCAGACCTGCGAATACCTCGCCGAAGAGGAGCCGTTCATAGAGCGCTTCTCAAACGCCGCCGACTACGAAACCTGGCTGGACAAGAAGAAGATCCAGTGGAGGTGGAAGAAGTAGAGGAACAATCGAACAATCGAACAGCCGAACAGCCGAACTACGAAGTGGGAAATGGGGAAATGGGGGAGATGGAAGTGCAAGGATGAAGGCTATCGTTTCTTCTTGCGTGCCGTCTTGACCGATGCCACGAATATTGAGATTAGTTCGTTCGTTTCATCAATCAGAGGCTGGACAACCGCATCCTTCAGCAAACCTGACTCTACAATAATCAATAGCCACACCTCGGTTTCCCGAAGCTCCTTAAGAACCACTTTCAGTTTGTGGACGAAATCCGCAGCGGACTCGGCATCCTGTGCTTCCGCATAGTTTGGCGCCGGAGATGTACCACTTCTCACAATCTGATCTGCGATGTGACGGCCTTCCGCACTCTTCGGAAGCGCCTTCGCCAAGCGGAGGACCCGTGCTGCAAAGGTAACCAGCCGCGCCTTTAAGTCACAGGGCTCTCTCTCATCAGTTGCATTAGGAACCGAGCCCATACCTTCCCCACTTCGTAGTTCGGCTGTTCGAATGTTCGAATGTTCGCCTGTTCGCCTGTTCGCCTGTTCGCCTGTTCGCCTGTTTCCCCTCACCCGCCCTGCAGCAGCGGCCGGGTCAGGATGTTAAGATAGGCTTGCCACCACTGCTGGCCCCAGAAGATCCACAGCACGGCTGCCATGGCGAGATAGGGACCATACGGGATCCGGCTCTGCAGTCGTTTGCAGCGGCCCACCACCAGCGCAATGCCGACGATCGACCCCACCAGCGAGGACCCCACCACCGTGAACAGTACGCCCTGCCACCCGGTGAAAGCGCCGATCGCGCCGATCAACTTCACGTCACCAAAGCCCATGGCGGGTTTACGAAAAATCATGGACCCCAGCTTACCGATCGACCAGAGCAGCCCAAATCCAAGCGCCAACCCGATGCCCGACTGGATCACCGACTCCAGAAGGGTCTCCACCCCATGCATCGCCGGCACCACGGCACTCAGGATCACCCCGACAATCATGCCGCCAATGCTGACACTGTCGGGAATGATCATGTGCTCGAAATCGACGAACGTGGCCAGCACCAGGCCGGACACGTAGAGCCAGAGCACAGGCACCAATCCGGCGCTGATGATCGGGATCAGCCCGAGTGGCCGCGGACCCATCGTGAGATCGAATTTAAGCCAGACCAACAGGAAAAGGAATGCGACGAGCAGCTCAACCAGCACGTATCGCGGCGTGATGCGCGCCTTGCAGAAACGGCAGCGTCCCCACAACATGATATAGGTGAAGATCGGGATATTGAGATACCACGGGATCAGCGTGTTGCAGTGCGGACAGTGTGAGCGCGGCTTCACCACCGACTCGTCACGCGGTATTCGGTAGATGCAGACGTTGAGGAAACTGCCCGTGGCTGCCCCCCATGCAAATGAGAGAAACGTGAAGAATGGATACCAGGGAAAGTCTTCCGTAAACATCGCGCCTCCGTCTTCTGTTAGCCGTACACGCGCCCTTCGAGCGCTTCGCGCATGCGATCCACCGGCGGCGTGCTGCCGGTCCAGATCTCAAACGACCGCACGCCCTGGTGCAGCAACATGCCCAACCCGTTCGCGGCCTGCGCACCCGCTTCGCGGGCCACCGTCATCAACCCGGTCGCGGGATACATATATACAAGATCCAGAAGCATCTGTCCCGCTCGGAACGCATCCGGCCCAAGCAACGGTTCGTCCGTAGGTTTCATGCCCACCGGAGTCGCCTGCACCAACAGCTCGGCCTCACGCGCCGCCACGCTCCACGCCGCCGGCGAAGGCTCGACACACTCAATGGCGAGCGATGCATCCACACCGTGCAGCTCCTCGGCCACTTGCGCCACGCGCGCCGGATCCAGATCAGTCAAGACCATGCGGCGCGCCCCGCGCCGGGCACAGGTCAGCGCCACGGCGCGTCCCGCGCCGCCGCAGCCAAGCATCATGACGGAGCGGCCCGCCACGTCACAGCCAAATGCTTCGTCAACCGCACGCAGAAACCCCACCCCATCGGTGTTGTGCCCACGCAGTCCGCTTGCCGTGAACTCGACCGTGTTAACGGCGCCCAGGAGCGCGGCCGTGTCGGCCAGATCAGCGATCCCACGGAAGGCCACCTCTTTGAGCGGCACCGTCAGGTTCACCCCGCGGAACCCCATGTCGGCCATGGCCGGGAGCGTATCCATGAGACGCTCCGGTGCCACGTCGAAGGCGAGATAGATGGCGTCCATCTCCAACGCCTGCAGGGCAACGTTGTGCATCACCGGTGAGAGCGTGTGCCCAATCGGATGTCCCAGTACGGCGAACGGCTCTGTATGTCCGGACAGGTTCATGGTGTTTTCCGTTTGGGGACCTTGCCACCCCCTGCGCCAGGATTCGACAACAGTCGGTTGACGCACGAGAGGTAGGCCTTGGCGCTGGCCTCCACAATATCCGTGCTGGCCGCCTTGGCACTGACGGTCTGATCGTCGAAGGCCACGCGTAGACTGACTTCGCCCATGGCGTCCTTGCCCACTGTAACCGCCTGCAGCGAGTAGTCCAACAGCCGGCCAGAGACCTTGGTCATGCGATCAATCGCCCGGCATGCCGCGTCGACCGGACCGTCTCCGCAGGCCGCCTCCTGGAGCACCTCTTCGCCCTTGCGCAGCTTTACGGTCGCCGTGGGAATCGTGCTGCTTCCAGCCGTTACCTGCATGCCCTCCAGCGAGTAGATAGTCGCCGTGTCACTCATTTGCTCGCTGGCAAGCAGCAACAGGTCATCATCATAGATCACCTTCTTCTTGTCGGCCAGGTCCACGAAGCGCTTGTACACCTCGGCCAATTCCTCGCTGTCCAACGTAACCCCCACGCGGCTGAGCGCCTGTCGCAGCCCGTTCTTGCCTGAGAGCTTGCTCAGCACCAGGTCTGTGCCGTCGTGACAGCCCACCGCAGCCGGATCAATAATCTCATAGGTCGACCGCTCCTTGATCACGCCGTCCTGGTGGACACCGGAGGAGTGGGCAAATGCGTTGGCGCCGACGATGGCCTTGTTACGCTGCACCGGCATCCCCGTCAGACGGCTGACCAGACGGCTGATCGGTACCAGGCTTTCGGCCTTGATGTTGGTCCACAGCGGCCCGTAGACGTCGTTGCGGGTCTGGAGCGTCATCACGATTTCTTCCAACGCGGCATTGCCGGCACGCTCGCCCAGCCCGTTCATCGTGCATTCGACCTGGCGCGCCCCGGCCTGCAACGATGCCAGGGAGTTGGCCACAGCCAGCCCGAGGTCGTTGTGACAGTGCACGCTGATCACGGCGTCATGGATGTTGGGTACGCTCTCGTAGAGTTCCCCGATCAAGCGGCTGAACTCATCCGGCATCGTATACCCCACCGTGTCGGGGACATTGATCGTCGTGGCGCCGGCATCAATGGCCGCCTCAACCACCTCGGCCAGGAAGTCAGGCTCGGTGCGCGAGGCATCTTCCGGGCTGAACTCGACATCATCCACGAACGACTTCGCGAACGTCACCGACGCCACAGCGTGTTTGATGATCTCGGCCCGCGCCTTGCGCAGCTTGTACTTGCGGTGGATCGCCGATGTGGCCAGGAAGACGTGAATACGCGGCTTCTTCGCCGGCATCACGGCCTCGGCACAGCGCGCAATATCGGCCTCGACACAGCGCGCCAGCCCGGCAATGACCGGTCCCTTCACCGCTTGGGCTATCTCGTGCACGGCACGGAAGTCACCCGGTGAGGCGATCGGAAAACCGGCCTCGATAATATCCACACCCATCCGCGCCAGGCGGTGCGCAATCTCAACCTTTTCGCGATGGTCCAGGCTGGCGCCCGGCGACTGCTCGCCGTCACGCAACGTGGTGTCGAAAACCAACACCCGGTCTTTTTTCTTTCGTCTTGTCGTAGTCATGATTACTTCATCTCACAGCACTCACGGGTGCTTAGTTCACCATGAAGAACATGAAGGGAATGAAGGGGATCGCCTTCTACGATCGACCTCAGCCGTCCATTCCCTTCTTCATGATCTTCATGCCCTTCATGGTGAGTTTCCAAATTCCAAACCAAACCGCCTGCCGCTACAAGCGCCTTACTCCGGTCGTGACACGGCGATCACGCCGGAGCGGGAAAGATCGAGAATGGTGTAGGGCTTGAGCAGATCGATGAAATCCGCCACACGATTGCGCGTATCAGCCAGCTCCATCGTCAGCGACTCATCCTGCACCGAGATCACGACGGCATCACACATGCCGGCCAGCTGCACCAGCTCGGCGCGCTTCTCCTCTGTCGCCGCGACTTCGACCAGCACCAGCTCGCGATTCAGATGGCGTTCATCGGTCAGGTCGCTGACCTCGATCACGTCGACCAGCTTGTAGAGCTGCTTGATCACCTGTTCCAGCACATGGTCGTCGCCCGGCACCGTCATCGTCATGCGCGAACGCTCCGGATGATGCGTAGGCCCCACATTCAGCGTCTCGATGTTGTAGCCACGGCCCGAGATCAACCCCACCACGCGTGCCAGGACGCCCGGATGATTCTCGACCAACAATGTAATGATATGTCTCTTTGTCATAATGCTTAACCGTCCTTACACCATGGAAAGAATCGTCTCGTCCAACGACGCCCCGGGGGGCACCATCGGATAGACATTCTCTTCTTCCTTAACGATACACTCAATCACCACCGGTGCCTTCGTACTGAAGGCCTTCTCCAATGCCGGCACCACGTCTTCTTTGCAGGTCACCCGCACACCTATCGCACCATAGGCCTCGGCCAGCTTCACAAAGTCAGGCAAGAACTCATCGTTGGCCTGTGGCGGCATCTTCTCGTTGGCCGGCCGGTCCTCCTGCTTCAAGACGCTACCGGCATACTCCTTGCCGTAGAACATCTCCTGCCACTGACGCACCATACCCAGGTGCCCGTTGTTCAGGATCACCGTGTTCACGTTCCAGCCGTGCTCGACCGCCACCACCAGCTCCTGGAAGCACATCTGGATGCTGCCGTCACCCGACAGCACCACGACGTTCTTGTCAGGGAAGGCCGCCTGTGCGCCGATCCCGGCCGGCAAGCCGTAGCCCATGGTCCCCAGTCCACCCGAGGAGAGGAAGGTGCGCGGCGCGGTATACTTGAAGAAGTGTGCCGCCCACATCTGGTGCTGTCCCACATCCGTCACAATCAGCGCCTCGCCGTTGCTCACCTTGTAGACCATATCGATCACGTACTGCGGCAGCAACTCTTCCGTCTTCTCGTCATACGCCAGCGGGAAGCGGGCCTTCTGCTCGGAGAGATGTTCCACCCACTCGCCGCGCTCACGTGTGTCAACCAGATCAGTCAGAGCCGCCAGCACATCCTTGGCGTGGCCCACCACGGGAATGTCCACCGCGACGCTCTTGTTAATCGAGGAGGGATCAATATCAATGTGGGCCTTCTTGGCCGTGGGCGCAAACTCAGCGATCCTGCCCGTGACACGATCATCAAAACGCGCCCCCACCGAGATCAGCAGGTCGCACTCACCCACGGCCAGGTTCGCCGTCATGGATCCATGCATGCCCAGCATGCGCAGCGCCAGCGGATCCGTCTCCGGGAAGCCGCCCAACCCCATCAGCGTCGTGGTCACCGGTATATTGGCCTTATGGGCCAGCGCGGTCAGCTCAGCCGACGCATTGCCGGCAATCACGCCGCCACCCGTATAGAGCAGGGGGCGTTTGGCCGTGTTGATCGCATCGGCCAACTGCTTGACCTGTTCAGGATTATAGCCCGACTGCGGCCGGTAGCCGGCCAGGTTGACTGCCGGAGTGGCCGCGGCCGTGGTCGCAGCCCGCTGCACATCCTTCGGAATATCGATCAGGACCGGCCCCGGCTTACCCGTGGACGCAATGTGAAACGCTTCAGCAAAGATACGCGGCAGATCGTCCGCGTTGTGGACCAGGTAGTTGTGCTTGGTCACAGCCCGCGTGATACCCGTTGTATCGGCTTCCTGAAAGGCGTCGTTGCCAATCATATGCGAGGGAACCTGCCCACTGATGCAAACCATGGGGATGCCGTCCATATACGCTGTAGCCAGACCCGTCACCGCGTTGGTGGCGCCCGGACCCGAGGTCACCAGGCAGACCCCAACCTTGCCGGTGGCCCGCGCATAGCCGTCGGCCATATGCGTCGCGCCCTGCTCATGGCGCACCAGGACCAGCTTCATGTCGTCGGCGTGATAGAGCTTGCTGAAGATATCCAGCACGGCCCCACCCGGCAACCCAAACACAATATCGGCCCCCGCCTCTCGCAATCCCTCGATGACGCAATCAGCACCTGTTCTCGTTTCCGTTGTCATCCCTCTTCCCTCCAATAAAAAAACCCACCGTGGTTCATCCCGGTGGGTGTCTCGCTGGCTGAAGTTGCTCTCCTAGCGAAAGCTCCTTCCCATCGTGACACGCACCGGCGCCAAGCGCAGTACGAGCACCCGTAGTAGGACTACACCTACTACAGCGCCCAAAGTCACAATGGTATGTAGCGAATTCATTGGAGACATTAAACCGCTAAATGCCCGGATAAGTCAAGTAGAACAGCCGAACATTCGAACGGTGGAACAATCGAACAATCGAACAGCCGAACTACGAACTACGAACGGGGACCCGCCTACTGCACCAAAGACAGATCCTGCGGCACTCCCACTTCGTAGTTCGAATGTTCGAATGCTCGAATGTTCGTACTTCCCCTACCCAACCGCGTCCTGGCCGCGTTCGCCGGTGCGAATCCGCACGCACTCAACCAGGTCGATCACGAAGATCTTGCCGTCGCCGATGTTGCCCGTGCGGGCACCTTTGATGACGGCTTCGATCGTACGGTCCACGAACTCCGCGTTGACCGCGATCTCGAGGCGCACCTTCTTGAGCAGGTTGACCTCCACATCCACCCCGCGATACGACTCGTGGTAGCCGCGCTGCTGGCCGCAGCCCAGCGCGTTGGTGACCGATAGTTTGAAGACATTTTCCTCGTACAGAGCCTGCTTCACAGGCGTCAACCGCTCGGGCTGAATATAGGCTACAATCAATTTCATATCATCTCTCCCGTCGGCGTGACACTCTCCGGCGCCACGCCTGATTGTTCAGGTTACATAGTGCTGAAGAACTGGAACCCGCTGTAGGCTTCCATGCCGTGCTCGCCAATGTCGAGCCCCTTCAACTCCTCTTCCGGACTGACCCGGATGCCGACCGTCAGCTTAAGCAGACCAAAGATCAGGAGTCCGGCAGGGAAACAGACCGCGGCATAGGCCCCCACGCCCAGCAGCTGGGTCCCGAGCGAGATCGTGTAGGCATCCGCACCGGATCCCACCACCACCCCGTTCGCAAAGACACCCACAAACAGCGTGCCGAGAATACCGCACACCAGATGCACCGTGGTCGCACCCACCGGATCGTCCAGGCGCAGCCGGTCAAACATGATGACCGCCAGCACCGCCACAGCCCCGCAGATCAGACCGATCAGGACCGCCGCCCGGATCGACACCACGTCCGCCCCGGCCGTGATACCCACCAACCCCGCCAGGCAGCCGTTGAGCACCATCGTCAGGTCAGGTTTCTTCTGGACCGTCCAGGACATGATCATCGAGCCGATGATACCCGCCGCTGCCGCCAGGGAGGTCGTCGTCAACACAAACGATACCGCCACCGGATCCGCCGACAGCACCGAGCCGCCGTTGAACCCGAACCAGCCCAACCAGAGCAGGAACACACCGATCGCCAGCAGCGGCATACTGTGCCCCATAATCGGACGCGTCTTGCCGTTGACATATTTGCCGATACGCGGCCCCAGCAGCATGATACCCGCCAAGGCGGCCCAGCCACCAACCGAGTGCACCAGCGTCGAGCCGGCGAAATCGTGGAAGCCGCGCTCGGCCAACCAGCCGCCACCCCACTTCCAGGAACCGACCGCCGGGTAAACCAGCATCACGTAGATCGTTGAGAAGATCAGGAAGGGCCCAAGCTTGATGCGCTCCGCCACCGCGCCCGACACGATCGTCGCCGCCGTCGCCGCAAACATCCCCTGAAACAGGAAATCGGTCCAGTAGGTGTATCCACCACCGCCATACGAGAAGAGCGGCGCACCCGGTCCGGCCATCGTGGCATCCACACCCTCAGCCAACCCGATCCCGAAGCCGGCAAACCCCAACACCTTGCCCAGAATCCATCCGTCCCCCGGATACATCAGGTTGAACCCCATCAACGTGTAGGTCAGCAACCCGATCGCGACAATGGCCGTGTTCTTGCAGAGAATGTTGACCGTGTTCTTGGCACGCGTCAACCCCGACTCCACCGTCGCGAACCCCAGATGCATAATGAATACGAGGAACGTACTCACCATCATCCATGTATTGTTCACCGCAAACATCTCGGCACTGACACCCCCACCGGCATCCTCCTGCGCCAAGGCCGTGCCACCCGCCATGAGCCCGAAAGCCACGAGCAACACGAGCATCTTCCAGAATGATCTACCCAACATCTTGTCCCCTTTGATTGTGAATCTCTCACCTGCGTCTAACAACCCCTGATAGACCGTCGTGCATCTCTCCTTTGCAGGGGCCGTGCCAATCGTCCCCGCCACCCGGCTCTTACAGCATCTATCTCGCTGACAACCAACCCCTTACACAAGTTCAAGAAAAATACAATTATGATGTTTGTTTGTATGCAAGCAACAAAGCTGTTGCAATAAGCCTTCGTCTATGACAAAAATGTGTCATCTTCAAAGAGGGGATAGGTGTTTGTTATGACAGAGGAACAGGCCGCCCAGAACCGCGCCAAGCAGGAGCTCAGTGTACTCTACCGTATTTCGCAGCACATGGCGCAGCAGCACGATGTTTCATCGCTGCTGAACGATGTGCTGGACATTCTGGCGCTCGAAATCGGCATCCAGCGTGCTGCGTTTGCCCTGCGCCGGCCGGATAGCGACGTGTTTGTCGTGGAAGCGGCGCGCGGCATGTCGGCTGAGGAGCAGCGTCGTGGCCAGTACGGGGTGGGCGAAGGCATCACCGGTCGGGTCGCACAGAGCGGCGAGCCGGCCCTGGTGCCGGACATCTCGCAGGACCCCAACTTCCTCAACCGGACCCGCTCACGCCAGGGCGATAAGACAGCCTTCCTCTGTATCCCGGTGGTACACCAGCGCATTGTGATCGGTACCATGAGTATCGACCGGCCAAGCGCCCCCCTGGAAGTGCTCCAGCACGACCTCCATTTTCTGAAGCTGGTGGGCGACATACTGGCCGAGGGGGTCTCACGCATACGCGAAGATATCGAGGAGCGCGATGGCCTGATCGCCGAGAACCGCCACCTGCGCCAGCAACTCGGCGACCGCTATCACCCCAGCAACATGGTCGGCAACTGCAGCAGCATGCGCCAGGTGTACGACCAGATTGCGCAGGTGGCCGACAGTACGGCCACCGTACTGGTACGTGGCAGCTCCGGCACGGGCAAGGAGCTCGTGGCGCGCGCCATCCACTACAGCAGCTCGCGCCGCAACAACGCCTTCATCGGCATCAACTGCGCCGCCCTGCCCGAGAACCTGATTGAAAGTGAGCTGTTCGGGCACGAGAAAGGCTCCTTCACCGGCGCCGCTCAACAGCGCAAGGGCCGCTTCGAGCTGGCCAACGGCGGCACCCTCTTCCTTGACGAGATCGGCGATATCGCCCCGTCGGTACAGGTGCGCCTGCTGCGCGCCCTGCAGGAACGCACGATTGAGCGCGTCGGCGGAAACGTGACCATCCCAATCAACGTGCGCATCGTCACCGCGACCAGCCGCGACCTGGAGAAGGAGATCGGCGAAGGCAACTTCCGCGAAGATCTCTACTACCGCCTCAATGTCTTCCCGATTCACATCCCGGCCCTGCGCGACCGCCGTTCCGACATCATGCTTCTGGCCGACTCCTTCATCCATAAATACAACGAGGCCTACGGCAAACAGATCCGGCGCACCTCAACCGCGGCCATCAACATGATGATGGCCTACCACTGGCCGGGCAACGTCCGCGAGTTGGAGAACTGCATCGAACGCGCCGTACTCACCAGCCAGGACGAGGTCATACACGCCTACAGCCTGCCGCCTTCGCTGCAGACCGCCGACCAAACCAACACAGCCCTTATCCCCCGCGAAGGGGTCAGCCTGAAGGAGATGCTCGACTCCTACGAGCGCGAGGTTATCATCGACACGCTCAAGAAGCACCGCGGCAATGCCGCCGCCGCTGCGCGCGATCTGCAGACCACCCCGCGTATCATGAACTACGCGGTCAAGCGGCTGGATATCACGCCGGGTAAGTATCGGGGATGATTGAACAGCCGAACATTCGAACAGCCGAACAGCCGAACTACGAAGGGGGGAAGGGGAAACATTCGAACATTCGAACATTCGAAGAAGGGACATTCGGATAGGCCTGCAGCTTGACGGATCGACTCTCTATGGTTCGGGGCATCTGACATTCTTACACCATGAAACAGAACACCATACTCGTCGACGGCTACAACGTGATCCATCGGGTGCCGCGCTTCAAGGCACAGATGGAGCGTAGCCTGGAGGGTGGGCGCGAAGCGCTGCTGCGCTATTGCAGCGAGTGGAAGGCACGGCGGCGCGATGTCGACCAATTCTACGTCGTCTTCGACGGCGACTCCTCGGTCATCGGTGGCGAACGCGCTGCCTCCGCCCCGGGCGTCCGGGCGCTCTACAGCAAGACAGGCGAAACCGCCGATCTCCGCATTCGCCGCATGCTCGAGCAGGCCGACCGCCGCGAACATTTCACGGTGGTATCCGACGACAACGAGGTGCGCGACAGCGCCCGCGTCCACCACATGACCACCATGAGCGCACAGGATTTCGCGCACATCGTGAACAAACGAACCGACGAACCGTCGAACGGCCGAACGGCAAAGGGCAAGACGCGTCCCTCCGCCCCGGCCGACGATCTCGCACCGGGAGAGGCAAAAACCATTACCGATGAGCTGCGGGATCTATGGGGGATGTGAACAGCCGAACAATCGAACAATCGAACAGCCGAACTACGAACGGGGAACCCGACTGCCACACGGTGGACCGCCCATCAGCATCCCACTTCGTAGTTCGCCTGTTCGAATGTTCGGCTGTTTCCCATTTCCCCACTTCGTAGTTCGGCTGTTCGATTGTTCGATTGTTCGATTGTTCAGACGTTCGGCTGTTCGATTGTTCGTACTTCCCCCATAAGCGCCTCAAGCGCCTCACCCTCAGCCACCGTCAGCACATGCTCGCCCTTGACGTAGAGCGCAAACTTGCCTTTGCCGCCGGCCAGTGCGATATCGGCCTCGCGCGCCTCACCGGGGCCATTCACCATACACCCCATCACCGCCACGAGCGGCCTAGCGGCGGCCGGGTTCGCGGCATAGTAGGCGTCCAAGGCCGTCTCGACACGCCCGGCCAGTTCGACCACATTGACCTGCACCCGCCCGCAGGTGGGACAGGAAATCACGCTCGCCCCGGGGGCGCGCAACCCGAGCGCACGCAATAGCTCAAGACCGACGCGCACCTCGCGCGCCGGGGTATCGGTCAGAGAGATGCGAATCGTGTCGCCGATCCCCTCCTCCAGCAATATCCCCAGGGCAATGCTGGAGCGTACCGTACCGGCCATGAAGGTTCCGGCCTCGGTCACGCCAAGGTGCAGCGGGTAGTCGGTCGTATCCGCCAGGAGCCGATAGGCCGCAAGGGTTCGCGCCACGTCGGAGGCCTTCACCGAAATCTTGATCGCATGGTAGTCGCAGGCCTCCAGCAGATGCACATGCCGCATCGCACTCGCCACCAGCGCCTCGGCCGTGGCGCCGCCATGCGAGGCGAGCAGGTCGGCTTCGAGCGACCCGGCGTTGACCCCGATGCGAATCGGTGCGTGCCGCTCACGCGCGGCCGCCACGACGCTTCGCACGTTTGATTCACCACCGATGTTGCCCGGATTGATCCGTAGCCCCTCCACACCCGCCGCCAGGGCGGTCAAGGCCAGGCGGTGATCAAAATGGATATCGGCAATCAGGGGAATCGTCGACTGCTTCCGAATCTCGCCAAGGGCCCGCGCGGCTGCCGCGTCTACCACGGCCAGGCGCACGATGTCGCAGCCCAGGGTCGCGACCTCGTTGATCTGCGCGACGGTCGCATCGATGTCACGCGTGTCGGTCTTGGTCATCGTCTGCACGCTGACCGGTGCGCCACCGCCCACGGCAACGGCGCCGACGTGGATCTGACGTGTCGGGCGACGGTTCATTCAGGCGGGGCGTTGGTTGAGGGCGCCTCCTCAGAGGCCCCGGGCGCCACGACACTTTCGACCACATTCGTGGCGACGGGCTTGTCGGGAAAGAGCTTGCGCACGCGGCCGCCCAGCGAGGTCAGCCGGTCGAGATCCCGTACGCTCAGCACGATCATGACCCCGATCAGGAGAATGGCAAAGACGTTGACCAGCGCATTGACAAACTTGGGCGAAACCGGCTTGCGGAAGATCATCTCCCAGAGCGAGAAGACGATGTGTCCCCCGTCCAGCACCGGGATCGGCAGCAGGTTAAGCATCGCCAGGTTGACGTTCAGAAACCCGGTAAACCAGACCGCCAGCATGATGCTGGTCTTCACGATGGCCCAGTAGCTGATCATAATCGCGACCGGTCCGCCCACGGCCTGTGAAGCCGCCTTGGCCTGCTTGGGCGTCACCAGCGCCCGCAACACGCGTACAATCGCAGAGGAATGTGTCCGGATCTGCTCCATCGGCCGGGGGTGGATAACCGTATCGTGCTCGACCGCCATCGTGTTGAACACGATTCCGATGCGCGCCTTGTCCGTCTCCACGTCGAACGCGGGCGTCACGCTCAACTCAAGGGTCTCGCGGCCCTCCTCGCCCTCCCGCTCGACGGTCACCATCACGGTCCGTCCCTGGCGTTCACCCACCAGTTGGCTCAAATGCCCCCGACTCCACACCGGCACGCCGTCAAAAGCGGTAATAAGGTCGCCCGCCTGCATGCCGGCCGCGGCCGCACTCATGTTGGGTGCCACCTGCAACACCTGGCATAGATTGCAGCCCGTAACGCCCACCAGGCTCTGCTCACCCAGGAAGCCTCTACCGGTGGGCAAGCTGATCTCACGCGGCGCCTCCGCGCCGGCGCCGCGCGTCGAGAGCACCACGTCCTGGTTGAGCGCCACCTCCATCTGAACATCGCGCCAGCTGCGCACGGCGGTCTCGTTCACGGAGAGGACCTCATCGCCGATACGCAGTCC
The DNA here is from genome assembly GCA_018648805.1 of Verrucomicrobiota bacterium. GTDB lineage: Bacteria > Verrucomicrobiota > Kiritimatiellia > UBA8416 > JABMPJ01 > JABMPJ01. The sequence continues at coordinate 10,176 of JABGQM010000033.1, read as the reverse complement.
CCCGGCATAGGCCGCCGACTCGGGCGCCACAAACCCCACCACGGAGGAGCGCTCCGAGGGTCCGGCCGGAATGCCGATCCAGAAAACAATCCACGCGATCAGGATGGCCAGCAGCATGTTGCCCACGGCCCCGGCCACGGAGACGATGATCTTGCGCCAGGGCGCCACCTTCGGCAGCGGGGTTCCTTCTTCCTCACCATCCCCGCCCTGGATGTGACTCATGCCACTCGGATCGAGCTGTGGCAGGGCCACGTAACCGCCAAAGGGGATGCACCCGATCTTGTAGCGGATGCCCTTGACCTTCTTCTCCCAGATCGAGGGACCGAACCCGATCGAGAAGACCTCGACCACCAGCCCCAGCCAGCGTGCGGTCAGGTAGTGACCGAGTTCATGAATGAAAATCGTCACACCGAAAAGCAGAACAAGAATCGGCAATATCCATATCGTGTCAAACAGAGCTAACATCATATCTCCTCATGCGCAAAGCTTCGCGCCCATTGATCGGCCGCCATAATCGCATCCAGATCGGGATCGTCAACCCGCTTATGGTGTGCCAGGGCAGATTCCACCAGTTTCCAAATCATCGTGAACGGGATCTCGCCGGCCAGAAAACGCGCCACGGCGACCTCGTTCACACCATTCAGCACGGCCGGAGCCGTGCCGCCGGCCGCACCCGCGGCACAAGCTAAATCAAGACAGGGAAAGCGCCGTCGGTCCGGCGCTTCAAACGTGAGGGCGCCCAGCGCATGCAGGTCCAGCCCGGGCAATCCGCCATCACAGCGCTCCGGCCAGGTCAGGGCATACTGAATCGCAAACCGCATATCCGGCTGGCTCATGTGTGCCACGCTGTTGCCGTCCTCAAATTCCACCAGGGCGTGCACGATGCTCTGCGGATGCACCAACACCTCCAGCCGATCAAAAGGCACCGCGAACAGCCAGTGGGCTTCGATCAACTCAAGCCCCTTGTTCATCAGCGTGGCCGAATCGATCGTAACCTTGGGCCCCATCTGCCAGGTGGGATGGGCCAGCGCTTCGGCCGGGCTGACGGTCGCAAAATCGATGTCGGGTCGATCACGGAACGGACCGCCCGAGGCGGTCAGGATGATGCGCCGCAGCGCCGCCGCATCATCACCGCGTCCGGCCAGACATTGGAACACGCCGCTGTGCTCACTGTCGACCGGCAGGATGCGGGCGCCTGTGCGCGCACAGGTCTCCATCACACGCTGCCCGGCGCCGACCAGCACCTCCTTGGTCGCCAACGCCACGTCGGTGCCCTGCTCCAGTGCCGCCAGCACGGGCGGCAATCCGGCCAACCCCACCACGGCACACAGCACGATATCGGCCTGCGCCAGAGTGGCCAATGCCACGAGGCCTTCCGGCCCCGCATGCAACGTTACGCCCGCGGGCAACTGTGCGGCGCAGCGCTCGGCCGCCTCGCGATCTGTCACCGCCACATGCTCAACGCCAAAGGCACGCACCTGTTCGAGCAGCCGCTCGGTATGGCTGTGTACGGCCAGGCCCACGAGGCGAAACTGGTCCGGCAACGCCTGCGCCACGCGCAGCGTGCTCTCACCGATCGATCCCGTACTGCCCAACACCACGACGTTTTTCATGACAAGACAAACCTGACATAGAAGTAGAGCACGGGGGCGCCAAACAGCAGGCTGTCGAGCACATCCAGCAAGCCGCCCATCCCGGGCACCACCGCGCCGGAATCCTTTGAGCCGGAGGCGCGCTTGAGGAGCGACTCAAACAGGTCACCGGCTATCCCTACCAGGGCGAGCAGCAGACCAAGAATCACCGCATCGACCATGCTGATCTGTAGTACGCCGATCGAGCCACGTGTCATGTGAACGTAAATCAGGCTGGCAATCAGAGCAAAGGTCAAGCCGCCTATGAGCCCTTCCCACGTCTTTTTAGGTGAGAGGCGTGGGAAGAGCTTGTGTTTCCCAATCGCCGACCCCACGAAGAATGCACCGATATCAGAACTTTTGACCACCACAACCAGGTAGAGTACCAGCCCGCGCCCCGTGTCCTTCACGGGCATGTCGAAAGGGCTATACTCCCACGTATACACCAGCCGTGTAATGTAGTTGAAAAGATAGGACACATAGAAAACACCCAGCAATGTGCAGGCAACCGTGGCGAGCGGCTGCGTGTTGTTGCGCTGTGGGAACTGCCGGAAGAAGATGGCAAGCACCCCCAGGCATAGCACCAAGTGCTCCCACGCCAGGGCGTCCACGGCCTGATCTTCCGGCAAGCCAAGTGCCACATAGGTGCTCGTTATCATGCCCGTCCCCACGAGCACGCCCAACCATCGAAACACAGGAATACCAGGCAGATTCAACAACCGGTAGAACTCGAGTTGGGCCATAGCGCTGATGGCTACGAGAAGCAGCCAGCCACCCAGAGAGGGCATATGATTGGCTGCCAGAATGAGAGAGGAAACAATCAGCGTACCGCTCATGATGCGGTGGGTCAGGATGCGCCGCTTGTCTAAAACAGGTTGGCTTGTCATGCCAGGCCTCCATAGCGCCGGTGTCGCCCGGCATAGGCCGCCAGGGCCCTCTGAAACTCATCATCCCGAAAATCGGGCCAGAGCACATCCGTCACGTAGAGCTCACTGTACGAGAGCTGCCACAACAGAAAGTTGCTCAAGCGCATCTCGCCGCTGGTCCGGATCAGCAGATCGGGATCAGGCACATCGGGCAGGTAGAGGTGGTCCGCGATCGTCTGCTCATCAATCGCATCCGGAGCCAGCGTGCCCGCCTTGACCTCGGCCGCGATCCGCCGCGTGGCATCCACCAGCTCGGCCCGCCCCCCATAGCTCAGCGCCAGAATAAGGGTGCCGCGCTCGTAGGCCGCGGTATCCGCCATGACGCGATTGAGCGCCTTCTGCACGGCGGCAGGCAGATCCTGCATACGCCCGGTCACGCGCAGGCGCACGTGGTCGTCGTGCAGCTCCTGGGCACGATCCCGCAGGAAGGTGCGCAACAGCCGCATCAACCCGTTGATCTCGGCTTTGGGGCGCGACCAGTTCTCGACGCTGAAGGCGTAGAGGGTCAGGTATTGAATGCCGGCGTCGCGACAGCTGCGGATGGCCGACCGCACCGATTCGGCACCGCGCTCATGCCCCTTCAGGCGCGGCAGCTTGCGCTGCCGGGCCCAGCGCCCGTTGCCATCCATAATGATGGCCACGTGTCGGGGCACGGAAGCTGGTGGCACCGCAGCGCTCATACCTTACATTCCAACGCGCAACGTGCTCTTACGCGGGGCGCCGACCGAGAGGATCCCGAGTTTGACACCCGTCAGCTCGACCAGGCGTTCGACATAGTCCCTGGCCGCCTGGGGTAGATCTTCGTAGACCGTGATATCCCCGGTCGGGCTCTGCCAGCCGGGCATTTCTTCGTAGACCGGCGTGCAGCGTGCCAGGATGCGCACGTTGCCCGGCACCGTCTCGTAGCGCTCGCCGTCGCACTCGTAGGCCACACAGATCTTGATCGTCGCGAGCTTGTCGAGCACGTCCAGCTTCGTCATGGCCCACACGTCAAAGCCGTTGATCATGGCCGAGTAGCGCGCCACCACGGCATCGAACCAACCGCAGCGTCGCGGGCGACCGGTCGTCGCGCCAAACTCATTGCCTTCGCGCGCCAGCAGCTCGCCGATCTCGTCGGTCAGCTCGGTCGGGAACGGCCCCTCACCCACACGTGTGGTATAGGTCTTGATCACGCCCAGAACGCGATCGATCTTGTTGGGCGGCACCCCCGTACCGGTGCAGGCCCCACCGGCCGTCGAATTGGACGAGGTCACGAACGGGTAGCTCCCAAAATCGATATCGAGCATCGTGCCCTGCGCGCCTTCAAAGAGAATCGACTTGCCGTCACGTACCGCTTCGCCCAGGAAGGTGATCGAGTCACCAATAAAGGGCTCAATCACGCGCGCGGCTTCGCAGATACCCGTGATCAGCTTGGCCGTATCAAGCGGCTCGGCACCCATGGCCTCGAGCACGCGGTTGACTTCGTTCATGCGCTCGGTCAGCAGCTGGGGAAAGGCCGGATCACGCAGATCGCCGAGCCGCAGCCCGACGCGCGACATCTTGTCGCCATAGGCCGGACCGATACCACGCTTGGTGGTGCCGATTTTGTTCTCCTTGCGGCAGGCCGCCTCGCGGCTGGCATCCAATGCGCCGTGATAGGGAAACACAATGTGGGCCCGATCGCTGATCAGGAGGCGATCGCCGATATCAATGCCCTTCTCGCTCAGCTCGTTGATCTCGGCGGCCAGGGCGGTCGGATCAATCACAACGCCGTTGCCGATAACGCACTGTTTGCCTTCGTGCAGCATGCCCGAGGGCAGCAGGTGTAAGACGTACTTCGCATCACCAATGATAACCGTGTGACCGGCGTTGTTGCCGCCTTGGTAACGTGCCACCACGTCCACTTCCGACGTCAACACGTCGATAATCTTGCCCTTGCCTTCATCGCCCCACTGGGCGCCCACGAGTACGGTATTAGCCATCTTATCTCACCTCTCCAGTTTCTCTCAGATCTTCGATTCTACATCCCCAATGTCTAAACAGCTTCCAGCACAGACTTCACCACGAAGTCCTGCATCTCTTCCGTCAATTCAGGATAGACCGGCAGTGCGAGCACATCCTTTGTGGCGGCCTCCGCCTGCGGAAAATCACCCTCGGCATAGCCCAATCCGGCAAAACACTCCTGCATGTGCAGGCAGAGCGGATAATAGATATCGTTGCCAATCGCCTGCTCAGTGAGATGCGCCTTGACCGCATCGCGATTGGGCACGCGAATGATGAACTGGTTGAAGATATGGGGCTGCTGGACATCCGAATGGGCATAAACCATGGCGGGCGTCTGCACGGCTGATCCCTCAAAAGCTGAACTGTAATAGGCTGCGTTTTTACGCCGACCCGCATGCCACTCATCGAGATGGCGGAGTTTAACGGAGAGTACGGCTGCCTGTATCGCATCCAAACGGAAGTTCCCACCTACCATCTTGTGATAGTAGCGCGGGTTCATGCCGTGGTTGCGCAGCTGCTGCAGCTTCTCGGCCAGGGCCTCGTCCTGTGTCGTCACCAAGCCGCCATCCCCAAAGCCACCCAAGTTCTTAGAAGGGAAGAAGCTGAAGCAACCGGTTGTGCCCATCGATCCGGCGCGATGTGTCCCGCTGGCAGCGGGGTACTCAGCGCCAATCGCCTGGGCGCCATCTTCAACCACAGCCAGATCATGCTTCTGAGCCAGAGCCATGATGGGATCCATATCGGCACACTGCCCGTAGAGATGCACGGGCATGATCACGCGAGGGGTCAGACCCGCGAAACGGTCGGGCCAGTTGGCCAACAGGTTTTCGATGGCCGCGGGATCACAATTGAACGTCACAGGGTCAATATCGACAAATACGGGTGTCGCACCGACGCGGTCGATCGCGCCGACGGTCGCAAAAAATGTGTAAGGGCTGGTAATGACCGCATCGCCCGGACCAATGTCCAGAGCCATAAGCGAAATGATCAGGGCATCCGAACCTGATGAGACACCGATCGCCGCCTTGGTCCCGCAATAGGCCGCTGTTTCAGCCTCGAATGCGACCACTTTGGGGCCCAGAATGAAGTACTGTGCATCACATACTTCATCGATGGCCGTGCGAATTTCCTCACGTAACGGCGCATATTGCGCCTTCAGGTCAAGCAACGGTACGTTCATCTGATCCCCTGTCTATTTGAAGTTCAACAGCTTGTGCAGCTGCACCTGCAGTCGCACGGGCAATCCATCAGCCACCAACCACTCCGCCAGCCGGCCGGCATCGAGTTGATGCGCGCTGGGGCTGAACAAAACAGCCGCACAGTGTGCGGCGAGGTCATGCTGCCGTACAAACGCGGCGGCCCACTCATAGTCACGCCGGTCACACAGGACGAACTTCACTTCGTCGTCGGGTCGCAATCGCGCCACGTTCGACTCGTCAAACGTCCCATCCATCCCGCTCCCGGGTGTCTTCACATCCACCACGGCAACCACGCCGTCAGGAATCCGTGAAATGTCGCATGTTCCGTTGGTTTCGACAAGCACTCTCTTGTCGCAGGCCGCCCGAATCGCCGTTACCAGGGCCTCAAACCCTTGCTGCTGCATCGGTTCTCCGCCCGTAATCTCAATCAGCGGCGCCGGACTGGCCACACAGGCCGCCACGATGTCCTCAATCGCCATCGGCCGCCCCGCCTCGTGGGATGCCGACGTGTCGCAATAGGTGCAGTTGAGATTGCAGCCTGCCAGGCGCACAAAGAAGCACGCCATCCCGGTATAGGTCGATTCGCCTTGGATCGAGTCGAACAGCTCGGCTACGTTCAGATCACTCATAGCCGCCCATTATGCCCCCTCGCCGCGCCGATGTCATCCAAAAGCGCCGCACCGCAGTGAGTCTACTCGTGGCGCAAGGCGGTAACCGGATCCATGCGCGCGGCGCGAGCCGCCGGGGCCAACCCGAACACCACACCCACCACCCACGAGACGGCCAGGGCCAGAAGAACCGACTGCGCCGTGACGACCCCCTCCCACTCCAGCCAGAGTGAGGCCACCGGCACCGCCGCCGCCCCGAGGATACACCCCAGGATACCGCCCACGGTCGAGAGCGTTACGGTTTCGATCATGAACTGCACCAGGATATCGCGGCGCCGGGCGCCGAGGGCGCGCCGCAGCCCGATCTCCGGGATGCGCTCGGTGACGATCGCCAGCATGATATTCATGATCCCGATCCCGCCCACCAGCAGGCTGATCGCGGCGATGCTGACCAGCACCAGGCTCAAGATGCGCTGGGTGCGCTGTTTACTGCGCAACAGGTCGAGCGGCACCGACATGGTCACATCTGACATCTCGTGGTGACGGTCCAGGATACGCTGCACGATCCGCGCCGTGGCGGGCACGCGCTCCTCGTCCGCCACCCGAATGACCACCTGCCCCACTTCCGTGCGCGTAAACTCCATGCTACCGGCTTCACTCTGAACCGTGGTGCTCCCGAAACGCGAACGCGCCACGTGATACGGCATGAAGACAAACCGGTCGCCCCCCGGAATACTCACGTCGACCACGCCCACGATGTTGAAATGCTGCCACCCGATCCGGAGCACGCCCCCGTCGACCAGGCCGCTGCGTCGTAGATGCTCCTCCAGCCCCTGGCTCACCACCACCACCTTGTGGCGGCGCAGGTCGTCCAGCGCCGTCAGCAGACGCCCGCGCACCAAGCGCGTTGAGAATAGCTCAAAGTAGTCCGACTCCACCCCCAGTACACGCGCATCCAGCCGCTCGCCGCGCGCATGCACTTTGCTCTTCACCAGGTGCGCCACAGAGATGCGGCTGTCCGGACAGCCCCCCCGGATCAGGGCCACGTCCTTCTCGGTCAGGCCGTAGCGGAACATCTTCCGGCTGTGCCCCGAGCCGGTAGACGTCACCGAGGTCGAGGGCGGCTGAACCGAGTTGAGGATCACGTTGCGCAGACCCAATGCGGAGATCTCGCGCAAGACCGTGCGCTGCGCGCCCTCGCCGATGGCCAGCATCGCGATCACGGCCGCCACCCCACACAGCACCCCCAGCATAGTCAGGGCCGTGCGCAGCTTGTGCCGCACGAGGTTGCGCAACCCGTCACTCACCAACTCAATTGGCCACAACAAATCCACGTGTCTACTGCTCCTCCAGCTTGCCATCCCGGATGTGCACCACGCGCGGCAGCTGCGCCGCAATGTCGCGGTCGTGCGTGATCATCACGATCGTACGCCCCTCGCCATGCAACCGTTCCAGCAACGCCACGATGTCGCCGCCGGTGCGCGAATCGAGGTTGCCGGTCGGTTCATCCGCCAGAATCAAGGCCGGCTCGGTCACCAGCGCCCGCGCAATGGCGGTCCGCTGGCGTTCCCCACCCGAAAGTTGCGCAGGCAGATGCCCGCGGCGCGGCGACATGCCGACCTCGTCCAGAGCCTTCGCCGCACGCGCGCGCCGCTGCCGCCGCGGCACGCCCTGGTAGAAAAGGGGCAGCTCGACATTCTCCGACACGCTCAGCTGCGGCACGAGGTGGAACGATTGAAACACAAAACCGACCAGCCGCCCGCGCATCGTCGAGAGCTCCTTGTCATCCAGCGCGTTGACCGGCCGGCCATCGAACGCGAGGTGACCGGAGGTTGGGCGATCGAGCAGCCCCATGATATGCAACATGGTCGACTTGCCCGATCCGGAAGGCCCCAGGATGCCGAGATACTCCCCCTGCGCGATATCGAGACAGACGTCATCCAGAACCGTCAGACCGCCGCCGACGGGATAAGTCTTGGTAATATGATCCAACGTGATCACGCGTTAAGCCTCCGGCGCCACGAGCAACACGGCGTCACCCTCACGGACACCCGACAAGATCTCGACACGCGTCTCCGAGGTCTCACCAACCTCCACCACCGTCCGCTCCGTCTGGCCCTTCTCGCGGCGATACACCACCAGCGCGCCCTGCTCGCGGAAGACCGCCTGCAGCGGCAGGGTCAGCGCCTGCGCCACGTGGGCCGCCTCGATCTCCACGCGGCAGGAGAAGCCGGGCTTCAAATCCTTGCCGTCCTCGAGAGCCAGCTCGACTTCAAACTCTTTGACGTCCGACCCCAACCAGCCGCCCGAGTTGGCCACCTCGGCCACCTTTTTGACCTCGCCGAGCATCACCACCTCGGCCAGGGCTTCACTACGCACCGTGGCCTTCTGGCCCGGCCGCACACGGTGGATGTCGGCCTCGGACACATTGATCGCCGCAATCATGCCGCTCATATCCGGAATCGTCATCAGGACCTGGCCGCGACTGATCCGTGCCCCGACCTGCACATCCGCGCGGCGCCACGGGCGGCGCGGATCGGCATAGGTGACGATGCCCTCGGTCGGCGCCGTGACCACGCAGAAGGTGAGCTCTGCGCGCGCCTCCTTGACCTCCTCCTGAGTCTGCTCGAGGGCACGGCGCAGCGCCGCGACATTCTGCTCTTTCTGACGCAGCTCGACCGCCCCGCTCTTGCGCGTCTTCTCCAGATCGGTGGTGGCGGCTTCGAACGCGTTGACCGCCTCCGCCTCACGCAACGGGTGGGTGTACTGCTCGTTGAGCGTCTCCTCAACCTTGGCCGTTTCATGCGCGACCTTGGCCTTCTCCAGCGCGATACGTTCCTCTTCAACCTGGTCTTGCGTCACAAAGCCTTCGGCCAGCAGCCCGACGATATCCCTGACGCGCGTCTCTTTCATCTTCAGCTCGCGGGCCGTAGTCTCAACCTGCAGACGCGCCTTGCGCTTCGCCAGCGGCGCATCGCCTTCGCGGTACTTCTTGAGCTTCATCTCGGTCGAGGTGACCGCCTGCTCGGCTAGCTTGAGATTCTTGAGATTGTCCATTGTCTCGATCTCAAGCGCCGTGACGGCCGCATCCAGCTTGTTCTGCTGTCCGAGCTCGTTGACCTCGTGGCTGCGGATCAGTTTCTCGATCTCATCGGTGGCGAAACGGGCCACGACCTGGCTGTTGGTCACGCGCTCACCTTCAGGCACAATAAACTCGATGGTCCCCGCGCCCTTGAGCTGGGGATAGATCTTGTTGGAGTCGGCCGCGCGGATCTCACCCGAGGCCCGGATCAACACCGTCAAGTCCTCGTGCCGAGCGGTCTCGGTCAACGTCTGCGGCCCCTCCGCCTCCCGCCCGCAACCCGCGCCCAGCACCAACCCGCCGACAACGAGTAAGCCCATTTTTATACATCTAGTTAGATTCATACCGTACCCTAATCCCTAATTCTCAAATGCCAACACATCGTGGACAAGCGTTCTCATCTGCATTCCGACTGCTTCTACATGAACCGTTTAAGCAGTTCGGTTAAGGGCATCCGGTTAAGGGTGGCGACGAAGTGGGGCGAGTAAGTGTAAGAAGCAGCTTTCCACGCACTTGACCGTACTCTTACTCGCACTCTTAACCCCAACACTTACTCGGATACCCTTAACCGACCCGCTTACTCGATTCCTGCCTACTGCTCAGGTCCCGTCCTGATCTCAAGTTGTCACTCACATGAACCGTCAAGAGCTCCATATCGCTGGCGCACGGCGCATTTCGATGCAGTTCTCGACAAAGTTTACGAGATAGTTGGTTTCGTTTCAGGTCACGACAAAGTTCACGATGCAG